>JAYWII010000001.1:0-21616 GCA_043788995.1 Chitinophagaceae bacterium
GTTGTGCATGTTATTTTAGAAAGTTTAGTCACTAACTAAGACAACTGCACACCATCTTTTGTCTCACTTTTTTAAAAAATAACTCCGCCAACGGGTTAAGATAATATTTTAATGACTAAAAAGAGACTGGTAATAATTGGGGGTGGTGCTGCAGGGTTCTTTTGTGCTGTAAATGCTGCAAGGATGAACCGGCAACTGGAAGTAACGATCATTGAAAAAACATCTAAGTTATTAAGTAAAGTAAAGGTGAGCGGGGGAGGCAGGTGCAATGTTACACACAGCTGTTTCAGCATAGCAGAGATGATAAAAAAATATCCAAGGGGTGAAAGTTTTTTAAAGAAAGCTTTCCATCATTTTTTTACAACAGATACCATTGAATGGTTTAAGGAAAGAGGAGTAACACTTAAAACAGAAACAGATGGCCGCATGTTCCCGGATACGGATTCATCCCAAACCATTATTGACTGCCTGATGAAGGAAGTAAATAAATATGGTGTGCAGATAAGAGTGAATGCAGAAGTAAAAGAAATGATACAGTCAGGTGAGCAATGGGCAGTAGTGATTAGTAACGGAGAAAAATTACAGGCTGATTTTGTTTGCATCGCCTCGGGAGGTTATCCAAAAGCAACACAGTTTGAATGGCTTAAAAAGGTTGGTCATACTATTGAAGAACCTGTACCGTCGCTCTTTACATTTAACATGCCCGGTAACAGTATTACAGCATTGATGGGAGTTGTGGCAAAAAATGCTTCGGTAAAAATAGCAGGCAGCAAACTGGCATCACAAGGACCTTTGCTGATAACGCATTGGGGCATGAGCGGCCCCGCCATTTTAAAATTATCTGCTTGGGGCGCAAGGGAATTGCAAAAAAAGAACTGGCATTTTACCATCATTGTAAACTGGTTTCCTGAATTAAATGAAAATACACTCCGGGAGAAAATTCAACAACTTCGTTTTGAAATTGCATCGCAAAAAATAATCAACAGAAACCCTTTTGAGCTACCTCAACGTTTGTGGGAATACCTGCTTCAACAGTCAGGCATACACGAGAACATGCGCTGGGCAGATCTACCTGCCAAAGAACAAAACAAGCTGATAAAAAACGTATGTGTACAGGAGTTTGAAGTAAAAGGAAAAACCACTTTTAAAGAGGAGTTTGTAACAGCAGGTGGCATAGTACTGAATGAAGTGGATCACAATACAATGGAGAGTAAAATTGTACCCAATCTTTATTTTGCCGGAGAAGTATTGAATGTAGACGGAATTACAGGAGGCTTTAATTTTCAAAACGCCTGGACTACCGGATGGATAGCAGCGGGGGCAATAACTGGAAGAGTATAATAGTTGCAGGTTGTGTGTCATTTTTCTTCACAAGTCCACTCATTTTAGTACGTTCCTTGCCGGCCTTCTTTTCTTTTTACGGTCAACATATTCTCTGATTTGTGCTGCATCGTCTTCGTTTGGTTGAAGTCTTAAATACTCTTCATAACATTCAAACATACGGTCTGTCTCTTGATATGAAAGTCCGTCTGTTTTAAGTAAAATAGAGTAGCTTTTCCCAATGAACCAATTTGCTGAATAATATTGTCCGCTATTTTTGTCAAGCAACGTTAAGGCTTTCTCAAAACGAATAATTGCTTTTTTGTCCTGTCCATTTTTAAAATTCCCAATTCCACTATACCAAATTGCTGCAACATTGTTTGAGTCTGGTTGTAAAATTTTGTCAAGTATGATTTCAGCGTCTGAATATTTCTTTTGTTGAATTAAAGTAAATAAATATTATTTGTTTCATTGTCGATTTAATAGGTTGTCAAATAAAATGGCACACAACATCAATATTAAACTCAAACTTTTAATTGTTATAATGCAAATACAAACATTTCACTTTCAGCAGTTGCTTTAGGGATACGATAGTTATCTTCTTTTAAACCCTCCAGATGAAACTGAATAGCATCAAAAATATTTTTCTCTACAATTGATTTTGTTTTTCCTGTAGCAATCACTCCCGGCAAATCAGGGGCATAGGCGGAATATCCGGTTTTTGTTTTTTCGTATACTACTAAATACTTTCTCATTTTTTTTCAATTTGAGCCTGTTTAAAAATACTATTTAAGGTGCCGGGTGCAATTTCATCACTTAACTTATGGCCAGCAATTGTAACAAGTCCCTTTTTAGCAGGATGCTTGTACTGCTTGTGGCTTCCCTTCTGCCGAACAAGAAACCATCCGTCGGTTTCAATAATTTTAATTACATCACGGATTTTCATTTTTAAATTTATATATTATTTTCCAACGTTAAGTTGATATAAAAGTTCGGCATTCTAAAATTTAACCTCTCTCTAACCAATTCTTTTCCTTAGGATCACCAGAGGCAATCATTGCAGCCGTAGCAAATAGAAACAATATTTGTGCAATGAATGAATAATGAGAGTTGCTGTTGAAGGTAGCTACCCATTCACTTTTAACTTTCAGAAAAACAAGTATTGCCATGATCATACTGGCAAAGCAAACCAGGCTGCCAAGTATCATTAATATTCTTCCGGATAACTGGGCGGTTTTCGTTTTTGCGCTGCCAATTTTTGTATGCATGTAGTAGTAACCACAAAAGAAGATCACATAAGGAATAATAACGATGATAAACTGGAAGACGTTTTCAAAGCCGGGGATATAAAACAGGGTAATAGAAAAAAGCTTGAGTATATAAAATATAATTATCACCAGCAACAGAAAACCTGTAACTGCTCCAAAAAGCAAGGCCATCAGCCCGAAATATTTATTAAAGTTGTTCATTTATTTTCTCCTCCCGTTCAACGGCAAAGTAACAACATACCTATCACAATGTTTGCAGCTTTGATGAATAAAAAAATCCCACTGCATTGCTGCAATGGGATTGTATAAATTTTACTGAAAAGAAAAATTACTCAGCTTTTGGTTCTTCTGCCTCAGCAGCAGCATCAGCCTTTGCTTCAGTAGCCGGAACTTCCGTAACCTTAGCTTCAACAGGTGCTGCTTCAGCAGCCGGAACTTCTTCAGCAGCCTTTGCTTCAACAGGAGCTTCCGGAGCTGGAGTTGCAGCAGCTTTCGCTTCTGCAGCAGCAGCGCTACCATCTAATTTAGCCCTGATATCAGCTAAAGCGCTAAGATCACCCAAGGTAGATTTCTCTACTTTGCTTTGCAGGGTTTTTACTGCTTTCTTAGTTACTTCAAATTCAGCTTTCTTTTCTTTCATCACCACTTGCTTCTCTTGTTCTTGAGCCTGCTCCCACAAACGGGTATGGCTTAAAACGATGCGTTTGTCGTTGCGATCAAATTCAATAACCATGAACTGAGCAATTTCATCAGCACCAATTGTTTTGCCATCTTCTTTTGCAAGGTGACGGCTTGGAGCAAATCCTTCCAGGCCATAAGGCAATTGAACTACAGCACCTTTATCATCTTTTTTGATAACAGTACCTTCATGTATAGTGCCTGTGTGGAAAGTTTCCTGCAGGCTGTTCCATGGATCTTCTTCAATTTGCTTGTGTCCTAATTGTAATTTACGGCCATCTTTATCGATGTTCAAAATCACTACATCAATGTTGTTACCAACTTTAGTGTATTCATTTGGATTGTTGAAACGCTTTAACCAGCTCAGGTCGCTGATGTGTACCATACCACCAATACCAGTAGATAATTCAACAAACACACCGTAAGGCGTGATGTTTTTAACAACACCGGTATGCTTGCTTCCTTCTGGGAAGTTAGCATCGATATTGCTCCATGGATCGTTAGACATTTGTTTGATAGACAAACTCATCTTACGGGTATCCTTATCCAGTGTTACCACTTTAGCTTCATGCTCATCGTTCAGTTTAAAGAACTCTTTTGCATTTACCGGAGTGTTGGCCCAGGTAATTTCACTTACGTGTACCAAACCTTCCACACCTGGCATAATTTCTAAGAATGCACCATAGTCTTCAATGTTCACCACTTTACCTTTTACTATTTCGCCTTCTTTAATTGTTTCCGGCAAAGTATCCCAAGGATGAGGAGTTAATTGTTTTAAACCAAGGCTGATACGTTTTTTATCATCATCAAAATCAAGTACCACCACGTTCAGTTTCTGATCCATCTTCAATACTTCAGTTGGATGGTTGATACGTCCCCATGAAATATCAGTGATGTACAGTAAACCATCTAAGCCACCAAGGTCAAGGAATGCACCAAAGTCAGTGATGTTCTTGATCGTTCCTTCCAGTACTTGTCCTTTTTCAAGTTTACCCATGATCTCAGCTCTTTGAGCTTCGATATCGCTTTCAATAAGTGCTTTATGAGAAACAACTGCATTCTTAATGGTTTCGTTGATCTTAACCACTTTAAATTCCATTGTTTTACCTACAAACTGATCGTAATCAGTTACAGGCTTCACATCTATCTGGCTACCCGGTAAGAATGTTTCCATACCAAATACATCCACAATAAGACCGCCTTTTGTTTTGCTGGTAACAGTACCAGTAACAATTTCGCCGGTTTTGTGCAGGTCTACAATCTTTTCCCAGGCACGGCTGGTACGGGCTTGCTTACGGCTCAAATGGAGGTTGCCATTTTTGTCTTCTTTTTCCACCACCATCACTTCGATGATGTCACCCACTTTAATGCCGCCTGGTACATCCCTGAATTCGTTCAGAGAAACCAAACCGTCACTTTTAAAGCCGATGTTTACTACTGCGTCAGTTTTAGTGATCGCTTCAATAGTAGCCTGGATCATTTCACCATCATTGATCTGCCTGAAGGTGTTTTCGTACACGGCATCATACTTCAATTTTTCTTCTTTGCTGTAGCTGCTAACATTACGTTTGTCAACACTCCAGTCAAAATCGTCGTGGGCTGTCACGATTCTTTCTTCCACTGGTGCCTTGGCAACCACTGGTTCAGTTACTACTTCAGCAACCACTGGTTCAGCAGCAGCTTCAATAGCTTCCACAGGCACGTTTGTTACCGCAGCAGATTCTGCTTCTGGTGAAGCAGCACCTTCCTGTGCATCTGCGTTTAATTGTTTAAAAATATTGAATGACATAAAATTACCCCGGGTTTTTAAACGGGGCAGCGAAGGTAGGGCATTTCAGTGGGTTTAGCCAGAAAATAGCAAGGTTTTTTCAGGGTAATTCTAGCCTTTTTTTCAAGGCAGTTTGATTTTTGTTAACCAACTGCTGTTTTATATGGCATCATCGTTGCTACGCTCAGTTCAAAGGCATCCCCTTTGGCAACTTTTTTCTCTAAATTCGGGGTTTATTATTGAAATTTACATCTCATTTTGGTTGGATAGAAGCAAATGGTTATTTTTAATCCGATTAAACTGGAAAGAAGCTTTTGGTTAAGGTAATTACAATAAGATTTGATTAACCGTTGTCAATGATGAAGCAACCGTGATCAACATTAATAAATTACCAATAACAATTACTTCTGATAATCAAATTAATCTCTAATTTGTAGCAAATTAAAAGAAACATGCAAACCGTAATTGTTCCAATTGATTTTTCCCAAACTTCTTTTAATGCGGCGCATTATGCGGCCAACATGTACAAGGGCAGGAATTCCATAAGGCTGATATTATATCACTTTTACAACCATGGCGAATCAACTGAAATGGCGCAGCATTATCTCAGCAGCCTGAAAGATGAATTATCTTCCCTGGTATTTAATATAGAAACAGAACTGGAATCTGGTGATAATTTTATTGAAAGTCTTGCAGCTTTTGCCCACATAAAAGGTGCTTACCTGATTGTAATGGGGTTAACTGGTAAAACTCCGGGGGAGCATCGTTTTTCTGGAAGTAATACGCTGAAGATGACGGAGAAAAATGTTTGCCCTGTACTGATTATTCCCGAAGAAGCAGTGTTTAAAAATATCTCTAATATTCTGATCACTTCAGAATTAAAATGTGTGGAAGAAACACCGTCATTGCTAGCTGTAAAAAGAATACTGCAGGAATTCAGGCCAGCCCTGCATGTACTGCATGTTAATAGTGAAGTATATATTTCACTTACAGAAGAGCTGAAAGCAGAGAGAGATAAGATGGCAGAACTGCTTGCAGAATTTAAACCTGAATTCTATTTCATGCGCCTGTATGATTTCCATGAATCAGTGGATGTATTTTCAAAGGATAAGGATATCGATATTATTGTAATAGCTCCGCAATACCATACCTTTTTTGAAAGACTTTTCAAAACACAGCACACTAAAAAATTAATTTATCAAAGCAAAGTGCCGGTACTGGCGGTGCATGAATAATACAGCATCAATAATTGCCGGTGGTTTATTAAAACTATTTTTAAAATTCCCTGATATGAAAAGAGTCGCCTTATTACTGTCTTTTATAACCTTAGGATTAATGCAGGTATCAGCACAAAATAAAAAAGCACCGGCAAAATTATTGCGTCATGTAGTACTGTTTAGTTTCAAAGAGGGCAGCACACCAGAACAGGTAAAAGCCGTAACAGACGCTTTTGCAGCATTGCCCAAAAAGATCAAACAAATAAAATCCTTTGAATGGGGAACCAACAATAGTCCCGAAAGCCTCAACCAGGGATTTACGCATTGTTTCTTTGTAACCTTTGCTTCAGAAAAAGACAGGGCTGTTTATTTACCTCATCCTGACCATATTGCGTTTGGCAATATTCTCCGCCCCATCCTGGATAAAGTTTTAGTAATTGACTACTGGGCTGAGAAATAAAATCCTTCCATTACAACTGCTGCACTCTTTAAAATAACACAAACAGGGTATTGCATCTGGCTGTAAAACAGCGTACATTTATTTCACTGGTTATTCATTTCTTAACCCCCAAATACTAGTGAAATGAAAAAAGCACTTTGCCTGTTATTTTTATTCCCTCTGTTTTTAACAGCCCAGGAAAACCAACTTCAAAAAGAAAATGCTATTCTTAAAGCAAGGATCGATTCCCTGGAATTTCGCCTGGACGATAAGTTTTATACCCGTGTACCCAACAAAGACTTTGATCAGCAACTCAATGACAGCGTAGATAAGCAGGTAAGCAATTACATTTCCGGAAGGCTGGCACTCATTAGCACTATTGTTGGTCTCATGTCTTTTTTGCTGGGCTACCTGGCCAAATATTTTTTTTCTGAAAGCACCCGTAAGCAGATTGAAGAGAGTGTAAAAGCTGCCAGCGATACCATGAAAAATGATAATGCGGATGCACAGAAAATATTGAATACACAGCTGGAGGCTCAAAAAACTTTTGTAAGCGATAACAACAAATTATACAACGATCGCCTTGGGGATATCAACACCCGGATAGATAACCTGCGGAATGGTTTGAACAATCAATTTCAGAATTACAGCAGCACAGTGGATAAGCGAATAAGTGATTTTGAGATCAATATAAAAACCCAGATCGGCCAGTTGAATGAACAGTATGTTACCGCTGCTGCTGATACCAAATTGAAGATTGAAAAATTTGAAATAACCCAGCAGGAATTTGTAAAAATGAGTACACAAATGCTGGATACAAAAATTACGGAGACACTGGATTTTTTATGGGGCGATGTGATTGCTGCGATGATAGACCGGGCTTCTGACAGGAACTTTAATGGCACCGACCTGGTGAATGGTTTTGAGAAATTATTACAAACCGATATAAAAATAAGTAAGGAACTGAAGATACAGGTTATCGATACCCTTATGCGCTGTTATTACAGTACAGCTAACCTGGAAAAGAAATATGATAAGATGGTTAGCCTGATCCAGACCTATGATGATAAATATGAACTGTTGCCCCAGACATATGTAAATGCTGCCATCGCACTTACTAATAATTATGAAATGTATGGAACGCCCGGGCTGAGGGAAACAGCTATTTCCAATTGTGATAAATCAATTAAAAGAGAACCGGGCTATGGTATTCCTTATGCCATAAAGGTGGAAATATTAATGATTGACCTGGTGAAATCAAGAGATGATTTATTTAAACAGGGAATAACAAAAGAAATAGATGACCTGTTGTATTTAATTCAGGGTATTGATTCTTCTTTACTAAAAGGAGAATTTCTCCAGCGCCTGATATTAGATGAAACGGTGCCTTTTCTAAAAAAATATATAGAAGAATTGTATGCCAGCTTCCCGGTACAACTGTCACCCATCAGGGAAAATGTAATAAACAAACTGGTTGTAAATTATGATAAGGCCGGCGACTGGGAAAAGAAAATGATGGAAGACTTACTCACTGAAGGTTTAATTACCAATCCTGATATTGATGGCAAATGGAAAGCAGTTAATTTTTTAGAAGCAGGTAACCAAATTGCAATGGAACCTCAAATGTTTTTAGAATTAAAAACCAGTCATTATACTTTTTTTGTAAATGAGGTGGTAGTGGAAAAAGGAGTGGTGTATTATCTGCCAAATGTAGCGCCTAATTCATTGTCGCTGGTAGCGATGGAAGGAAAAAATAAAGACAGTATTACAAGAGGTATCTATGAAATGAAGGAAGATGGTACACTGCAGTTATGCCTGGCCCAGCCATCAAAAGAAAGGCCTGTTACCTTCAATTCTGATTATGCAAATAATTATTCATTGATATCATTATCAAAAGTGTAATTCTTCCTGGTAGTTCAATTAAAATAAATACCGCAATTCATGGGGATCGATAAATAATAAAACAGAAAGGAGTTTATTCATCCGCTTGGTGCCAGGTGAATAAACTCCTCAATTATAATTGCAAACTAATTCTTTGGAAAATTTGGATCTGCTTTTACCTCATTTATCTGCTGCATATGCCTGTTACTATGTGCGCCAATAAATAAAAGCATCTGGTAGCAATCGAAACTGCCGACTGGTAAAGTGGCTACATGGCTACGCAGATCCTGGTCGGTTATTTTAACATATTCAATCAGTTTGCTCCTGTTTTCTTTAAAAGAACTGATGGCATCAGCCACGGTTTTAAAGCCTGTATTTTGTGGTTCAAACGGAGGGAAAGTTTTTACCTTGTTGGTGCGGTTTTCAATGTTTTTCATCACATCGTCATCACTCCATTTGATCTCAGCTCTTTTTTCCGGGTTTGCTGCTTGTTTGATATTTCCTTCCGTCATTTGCCAAAGCCCAATTTCAGTAGCTGCAATATGTTTCATACAATCTTCTACGCTCCATTTGTCTGCAGCAGGCTTGTAGGTGAGCTGTGCCTCACTCAGTCCGGCAACAGCTTCTAACACACCGTTTTCAGTTTCGTCTAAAAATTTCGTAGCCGTATTTCTTTCTGCCTCAGTAAGGGCAATAGTTGCAGGAATAAAAGATGCAAAAGCAAAAACTGCCAAGCATAGTAATAATTTTTTCATAATAAAATTTTTGAGTTTTAAAATTGTTCCTGTAGGAAAAGGAGTTTAATAAATAGAAAAATAAAAAAAATAAAATAAAGTTGCAATCTTTATTTGCAGAAGTTGAAGATTAGTAAATAAAAACATGGGAGCCTGTTCAGATTTGACATCTTTTATTAATCACCTGCCAAGCTGGAGTTGTCCCAAAAATTAAACTTCCTGCTATTTAAGCATTTGGTCCATATCCCTGTCATTGGAAATTTTTCCTTTGGCTTCCAGCATCCGCATGTCTTTGGCGTCCTGCAAAAATTCTGAAGCAAAGATGAAAGAGTTAAGGAGTTCATTTTTAGAGAAGATGATCTCTTTGTTGTTACCGGTCCATTCTTTTTTGCCCTGGTACATGTACAGGATATTTTCACCTATTTCCATCACACTATTCATATCGTGGGTATTGATCACCGTTGTCATGTTGAACTCTTTAGTGATATCGTAGATCAATTTATCAATCAGCATACTGGTTTGCGGATCAAGACCGGAGTTCGGCTCATCACAAAATAAATATTTTGGATTCAATACAATCGCTCTTGCGATACCAACCCTTTTTTTCATACCGCCACTTATTTCAGCAGGAAATTTTTTATTGGCATCCACCAGGTTTACCCTTGCCAATACCTCGTTCACTCTTTTCTTTTTATCAGCCAGGTTCATGTGAGAAAACATGTCCAGCGGAAACATCACATTCTGTTCTACCGTCATACTGTCAAACAGGGCAGAACCCTGGAAAAGCATACCGATCTGCTGGCGCAGTTCTTTCCGGTTCTCTTCCGTCATTTCGGTAAAGCTGATGCCATCATAAATAATTTCACCTTCATCTGGTTCAAATAAACCTACCAGGCATTTTTGCAATACTGTTTTACCACTGCCACTGGTACCGATGATAAGGTTACACATGCCGGTTTCCATCCGGTGACTAACGTCATCCAGTACCACTTTATCACCAAAATGTTTGTGAATATTTTTGAATTCGATCATGAGTATCAGGTAGCAGGGTTTAATAATAATTGAGACAGCACGTAGTCTGCAAACAACAGCATAATGCAACTTACCACTACGCTTTTAGTACTGCTTCTGCCAATTTCCAACGCTCCGCCTTTTACGTAATAGCCATAATAGGCCGGTATGCTGCTGATAATAAAGGCAAAGGTGTAAGATTTTATTAAAGCAAAGGTTACGTTGTAGGGAACAAAATTACTCAGCAGCCCTTTGTTGAACTGTTCCGCCGAAAGTATGCCCGATGCAACTCCTGCAAGCCGTCCGCCCCAAATACCCAGTACCATGGAGATAACCACCAGCAGGGGAATGGTTACCAGTGCAGCTAAAATTTTCGGAAATACTAAATAAGCCTTGGTATTAATACCCATAATCTCCAGTGCATCTATCTGTTCGCTTACCCTCATATTGCCCAGTTCACTCGCTATCTTACTGCCTACCACACCCGCCAGCACAATACAAACAAGGGTGGGGGCAAACTCCAGTATCACCGTGTCCCTTACAATTTGGGCAATGGTTTCTTTTGGAATAATGGGGCTTACCAGCTGGTAGGCAGTTTGCACTGCACTTACAGCACCAATAAAAACAGAAATGATGGTAACGATACCAAGGGAGCCTATGCCGATGTCGCTGCATTGATGCATAAATTCCTTCCAGTACATCTTATGGTTTTCCGGTTTGGAAAACATTCCTTTCAGCATCAGCAGGTAACGGCCAAAGTCGGTGAAAAATGTCATAAAGCAAATGTATTGAAAAAAGCCTTTACGGGTGATGAATGTTGCTTTACTACTTATCAAAATAAAAATGGCCGGCCGAAAAATTGTTGATTACCCGAATTGCCCACTGCACTTCACTTCAGTGTGCCCAGCAGAATAAATTGAAGAAGTTGTTACTTCGCAGAAAAATTATACCAGTAAATTGGAGGCTGAAATAAAATCGCTCAAACAAAAATTAAAGGAATAAGTAACATGATGAAAGAATTAAAAAGGGTAGTGGTTACCGGTATGGGAGCCATTACACCGCTGGGAAATACAATAGAAGATTTTTGGGGAAATATGATGGCAGGTAAAAGTGGTGTGGCATTGATCACAAAATTTGATACCACTCATTTTAAAACAAAGTTTGCTGCAGAAGTAAAAGGTTTTCATGCAGCTGATCATTTTGAAAAAAATGAAGCCCGTAAATACGACTTGTTTACACAGTATGCGGTGGCTGCAGCAGAGCAGGCTATTAAAAATGCCAGCCTTGATTTCTCCACATTGAATAAAAATAAGATCGGTGTTATCTGGGGCTCGGGCAATGGCGGTATTCAAACTTTCCAGGAACAGGTGGAAGAATTTGCAGCCAATGGAAGAAGGCCAAGATTCAACCCATACTTCATTCCAAAGATCATTGCTGATATTCCATCGGGAGTTATTTCTATCCGCCATGGATTGAGAGGATTGAATTTCTCGGTTATATCTGCTTGTGCATCTTCCAACAATGCCCTGATTGATGCGTTCAATTATATTCGTTTAGGTAAGGCCGATATTATCATTTCAGGTGGTTCAGAAGCAGCCATTAATGAAAGCGGCATTGGTGGTTTTAATGCGTCCAAAGCTTTATCAACACACAATGAAAATCCGCAGCAAGCATCCAGGCCATTCGATGTAAAAAGAGATGGCTTTGTGATGGGGGAAGGCGGTGCGGCGCTGATAGTTGAAAGCCTGGAATCTGCCATAAAAAGAGGCGCCAATATCATTGCAGAAATTGTTGGTGCAGGTATGGCTGCAGATGCGTATCATTTAACAGGCACCCATCCAGATGGAGAAGGTGCTTATTTAGGAATGCTGGATGCACTGGAAGATGCGGAAATTGATGCGTCAGTAATTGATTATGTAAATGCTCATGCAACTTCTACACCACTGGGTGATGAGAGTGAACTGAAAGCCATTGAACGGGTTTTTGGAGAAAGAAAAACTTTGAATGTAAGTGGCACCAAATCTATGACAGGCCACTTGCTTGGTGCTGCAGGCGCCATTGAAGCGATCATTTCAATCAAAGCCATCCAGGATAGTATTGTTCCACCAACCATCAATACTACTGAAGTGGATATTGCCCATCAAAATAAATTTGATCTCACCCTGGGCAAAGCTCAATCAAAAGAAATTAACTATGCCATGAGCAATACGTTTGGCTTTGGCGGACATATTGCCACTACGATCTTTAAAAAATATAAGGGGTAAGTTAGCCGGGAAGGCGTGAAGAAAAAATACATTAATTCTTTCCGTATTCACTCCTGCCCGGCTAAAAATATTTGATCCTGATTAATCAACTAAACTTTAATTTAGACAATCTGAAAAATGGAAATTCGCAGGAAGAAATGAGTTAGGCTTTTTTCTGATTTTTTATCAGTAATTCTTTTAAATGCTGGTACATAATCTGCGGCATAGTTTTGCATTTGGCAAAATCTTTTGGGTTGTGATGATGCACACCCAGTTCTTCTGACAGTTGCTGTATTTTAGCATCTGTTGATAACGGCTCATCAGCTGCAGCCACTCTCAAATCCCTTAGCCGTTGCCGTTGGGAATGAATACGCCGGATGATCTGCGATGTTTCTTCCTGCTGATATTGCCTGATAACATCCGGGTGCAGCAGTTGCTGAACTAATTGTACGAATACAATATTCTCTTTAAAAAATTGAGGGAGGTAAATATTCTTATTGCCTTCATAACTCTGCTGGTCAAAGTCGATGGCACGGATACGGAATTGGATATCATCAAAATCCTGGGTGATGTCAAACACAAAATTATAACTCCTCATATCTCCCAGCAACCGCACAAAGCAGCGCTCATTAAATTTCACAAACTCCTTGGCAATTTTTTTCTGATTGTACTCCTGCTTCTGGATGTAATCTTTAATAAACATATCTCCTGGTATTCCGGCAATATGTTCTTCCGCCAATGTATTTTCATCCACCAAAAAATTGATCCAGTTAGGAGAGAGCAGGTGCTCCAGCTCCATTCCAAAAATACGGGACGAGTCTGCTACCTTAATGTAAAAGTAATCATACACTTCGTTGTAGTTGTTCACTATCTTGATGCGGAATGGTTTTGAATTACCAAAAAGACAATAATCAATTCTTTCAATGTGCAGGTGTTCTTCTGCCTGTGTGTTGCCACTGGATTTTAAAATGGAATAAACCCTTTTTAGTGATGCATGTATCTCATCCGTCATGGAGGGATTGTAAAAAACAGTTTCCCAGTAAGTATCTTTTCCATCCTTACCGGTTACGGGTATCCCAAAATCAAAGTGCCGCAGCATATCATAAGAAACTGGCAGGGAAATTTCCCTGCCATACCGTTTCAGGTATTTTTTAAATGTCTTACTTACCGGGTAAGGCAGTTTTTTCTTTGAGATATGGTCAGGGCTTTGCATCATGTATTACAATTCATGAGATGTTTTTCTAAAACCTTTCCACCACTTACTTTTCTCAATCGTATCTTCTGTTACAGGCAAGCTTTTCATCTGGGCATCCACCACCGCAATCATTACCATATTAAAAATAGAACGTACCGAACTGCCCAGCTGTAACACATGCACTGGTTTCTTCAGGCCAAGTAAAACCGGCCCGATAGAGTCTGCACCGCTAACTTCCTGCAGCAGGTTGTAAGCAATATTACCTGCAGCCAGGTTAGGGAACACCAGTGTATTTACTTCTCCATCCAGCAGCTCTGAAAATGGATAATTCTCTTTTAGAATTTCTTTATTAAATGCAACGATACCCTGTACTTCACCATCACAAACCAGGTTCGGGTCTTTTGCTTTTACCAGCTCCCTTGCTTTGCGTACAAGCTTAGCTTCTTCTCCATCGCTGCTTCCAAAATTACTATAGCTGAGCATGGCAATACGGGGAACAATGTTAAACTGTTTTACCTCTTTGGCTACCAGTAAAGTGATCTCTGCCAGTTCTTCGGCAGTGGGATTAAAATTAATGGTGGTATCTGCCAGGAACAATGGGCCACGTTTAGTAAACATGATGTACATGCCAGCAATTTTTTTCACCCCATCTTCTGTGCCGATGGTTTGAATGGCCGGCCGGATGGTATCAGGATAATTTCTTGACAAGCCACTGATCATACAATCAGCTTCACCAGTTTCTACCAGCATGCAGCCAAAATAATTTCGATCCTTCATCAATTTTTGCGACTCATGTTTATTAACTCCTTTGCGTTGGCGTTTGGCATAAAACAGTTCGCCAAATTTTTTCCTCAGTTCATCATGTTCCTCTTCTTTAGGGTTGATGATGGGCATGTCTTCAATATCAATATTGTTGACCATCGCAATTTTCCTGATCCTTTTTTCATCACCTAACAGTATGGGATACCCCACACCTTCTTCCTGTGTAAGCTGAGCTACTTTTAATATCTTGATATTTTCTGCATCGGCAAACACAACTCTCTTCGGATCCTTTCTTGCTTTGTTACCAATTACCCTGCTCAGTTGATTATCTAGTCCTAGTCTTTTGTTCAATGATAATTTGTAACCCTCCCAGTCATTTATGGGATACTTTGCCACACCACTTTCCATAGCCGCTTTTGCTACTGCAGGCGCTACTGTTGACAGCAGTCGTGGATCCATTGGTTTGGGAATAATATAAAGAGGCCCAAATGAAATATTTTTTTCATTGTAAGCAAGATTTACAATATCAGGTACCGGCTCCCGGCTAAGTGCTGCTAAAGCTTTTACTGCAGCTAATTTCATAGCCTCATTAATGGTGGTAGCCCTTACGTCTAACGCCCCACGAAAAATATAAGGGAAGCCCAGTACATTATTTACCTGGTTAGGATAATCACTGCGGCCGGTGGCCATGATAATATCTTTGCGTACTGCAATGGCTGCTTCATAACTTATTTCAGGATCAGGATTGGCCATTGCAAATACAATGGGATTTTTAGCCATGCTTTTCACCATTTCAGCACTTACCACATTGCCGGCACTCAATCCAATAAATACATCTGCGTCTTTAAATGCATCGGCCAGGCTGTAATCTTTATATTTTTCATCCGTGCAAAAATATTTCTTCTGTTCGTCCACATCAGCCCTTCCTTTATATATGATGCCTTTCCTGTCAAACACCATAAAGTTGCTTTGCTTTGCACCAAGGGATTCATATAATTTCATACAGGCCATGGCGGCAGCGCCTGCACCATTCACCACAATACGAACCTTGTCAATTTTCTTTTTTTGCAGTTCCAGCGCATTGAGTAATGCAGCGGCAGAAATAATTGCGGTGCCGTGCTGGTCATCATGCATCACCGGAATCTTCAATTGCTCCTTCAATTTCTGTTCAATGTAAAAGCATTCAGGTGCTTTAATGTCTTCCAGGTTAATACCACCAAATGTTGGTTCCAGCGCTTTTACGATCTGTACAAATTTTTCCGGGTCCGTTTCATTGATCTCGATATCAAATACATCAATGTCTGCAAATATTTTGAATAACACACCCTTTCCTTCCATCACTGGTTTGCCTGCTTCTGGTCCTATGTTTCCGAGCCCCAATACCGCAGTACCATTACTGATTACACCCACTAAATTTCCTTTGGCTGTATATTTATAAACATCTTCCGGGTTGGCAGCTATTGCTAAGCAGGGCACTGCTACGCCGGGAGAGTAAGCTAAGGACAGGTCTCTCTGGGTTTTAGCTTCCTTGGTGGGGATCACTTCAATTTTTCCCGGCCTTCCTTTCGCATGATATTCCAGTGCCTGTTGGTCTCTTTCTGTTGACATAAAATTATTTTTTGTGACAAACTATTGTACATGTATTAAACATCGTTGCGTCGCACTCTTGTGCATGGTAGCTTTATGCGGCTTTATTAAACTATTGGTGAATTGAAATTTTTAGCTTCTAAGTTAGTCGGTTTTTTATTTGATGCATCCATCAGGCTGTATTTGTTAAAAGTGGTGCAATGTACTAAAATCATTATCATCAATCACAAACATTGGTCAGTTGGTTTTATGTTAATTATTGCATATTTCATTAATCTATCCTGCCACTGATTTTACTTGGCAGTGTTTATTCATTAAATCAAATAAATTGCTTTATTGAAGGTACTTAAACATATTCTCTTTAAGTTTGGGAACTTAAAATTATGTATGATAACAAAATTTATATTTAGCTCATTTGCATTTTTATGCTCCTTTAATTTATTAGCACAGAAAGAAGATTCCATCACCATTAAAAAAATTGCAGACGAAGTATTGACCAACGGCACAGCATATGAAAACCTCCGTTTTCTCTGTAAAAAAGTAGGTCCAAGACTCAGTGGTTCTCCCAATGCACAAAAAGCAGTAGAGGCCACAGCCCGTATGCTCAAAGAGGCAGGTGCAGATACAGTTTACCTGCAACCCTGCATGGTACCGCATTGGGTAAGGGGTGAAAAGGAAAAAGGGTTTATTCAATTAGCCAACGGCACCAAACATGATTTAAAATTGACCTCACTGGGTAATTCTATTGGTACGGGTAAAAAAGGGGTGACCGCTTCCGTAATTGAAGTTAAAAGCTTTGCTGAGTTAGATGCCCTCGGTTCCAAAGTGATAAAAGGTAAAATTGTATTCCTGAATTTTCCGATGAACCCAACTTATGTTGAAACCTTCAGGGCTTATGGAGAAAGTGGTATTGCAAGATGGGCCGGTCCTTCACAGGCAGCTAAATATGGAGCCGTTGCCACCATGGTTCGTTCTATGGCAAGCAACCCGGACGATTATCCGCATACAGGAGTGATGCAGTACAATGATTCCTTTCCAAAAATACCAGCCGTGGCCATCAGTACCAATGATGCCATCTGGCTCAGCAAACAGCTAAAATTACGAATGATGCTGACAGCCTATATCCAAAATACCAGCGCTATGTTACCCGATGCGCCATCATTTAATGTGGTGGGAGAGACCAGGGGAACTGAATTTCCTGGTGAATACATTACAGTGGGTGGGCACCTGGATAGCTGGGACCTTGCAGAAGGTGCCAATGATGATGGCAGCGGATGTGTGCAGAGTATTGAAGTATTGAGAGCATTCAAAGCAGCAGGTATCAAACCAAAGCGTACCATCAGGGCGGTAATGTTTATGAATGAAGAAAATGGCGGTCGGGGAGGTGATAAATATTTAGAACTGGCGCAGGCTAATAAAGAAAAGCATGTATTTGCATTGGAAAGTGATGCTGGTGGTTTTACACCAAGGGGTTTTAATTTTGATGTAAAGGATGAACAGTTTCAAAAACTGTTGCTATGGAAAGAGTTGTTTTATGACTACGGTGTATATTTTTTCAGAAGAGGTGGAAGTGGAGCAGATATTGGTGAACTGAATAAAGTTGGTGCCGGGTTATCTGGTCTTAGTCCCGATTCACAGCGTTACTTTGATATTCATCATGCGGTAACGGATGTATTCGAAAATGTGAGCCGCAGGGAATTGCACCTGGGCGCTGTGAATATGACCGCACTGATTTATTTAGTGGATAAATATGGATTATAATTATATTGCAAAAAATAAATCAATATGGAAGACATTAAAACAGCACCCCTTCAACCAAAAAAAGCAGGCAGTTTTATGAAATTTGTAAGATGGGTAATATTTATAGCGTTTGTAGTATTGAGTTTTTTATTCTGGTGGAATTATTATTATGTATTTGGGGAAGGTGTTAAATCCGGCGAATTGAATTTCGTAGTTAAAAAAGGGAATATTTTTAAAACCTATGAAGGTAAGTTGATACAGACAGGTTTTAAATCTAAAACAGTAGGAACCATCCAGTCTTATGAATTTGAATTTTCAGTAGTGAATGATAGTATTGCCAATGTGTTGATGGGCAACAGTGGTAAATATTTTGATCTCCATTATAAAGAATACAAGGGTTCTATTCCATGGAGAGGCTATAGCGAATATATCGTGGATAAGATCATTTTAATGAAAGATGTAGAGCGGTAAAAAGATCAACCCGCCATTAATAAAAATATAGCGGGCTTTTTATGAAAGCCGGTTTTTTCTTTCTTCCACTCAGCTATCGTTTTCGTTTTGACGTATTCGTTAGGTCCGGTGAGTTCCGCAGCAATACAAAGCCTTGTGTTGGGCTTGCATGTTTTTAAGATCGTTTCAATCAGCTGATCATTGCGGTAAGGTGTTTCAATAAAAATTTGTGTGCTGTTTTTTTTCTGTGAGGTTGCCTCCAGTGCTGCAATGGCTTTTATTTTCTCTCCATTATCAATGGGCAGATAACCCACAAATTCAAACTGCTGCCCGTTCATGCCACTTGCCATCAGTGCCAGTAAGATGGAGCTGGGCCCTACTAAAGGTTTTACTGTGGCGTTCATTTGCTGGGCAAGCTCTATCAATATTTGTCCCGGATCAGCAATACCTGGGCAACCTGCTTCACTGATGATGGCGATATTTTTGTTGGCAGCGACTCTTTCTCTAAAAGCTTTTTTTTGTTCTTCTTCTGCCTTGTGTATGGTGAACCATTCGTAATCATCAATCACAATTTCTTTGCAGATACTTTTTAAAAACCGTCTTGCGGTACGTTCGTTCTCAGCAAAAATTACCTGGCAGTCTTTAACTGCATCAATGATATATAATGGAATGGTATGAGTAGCCATTTCATCCAGTACGGTTGGTATCAGGTATACTTTACTCATGGTAGTTGATGATGCTGTGCTTTGTATAAACTTAAGGTGGCTGCTATTACTGCATAGGTAGGGGCCAGTATCCATCCCACGATGATGATTAAATGCATAAAATAAAATACCATGCCGTTGCCAATAGCAAGGCCTTTATGTTTGCCAATGAATTCAATGCTTTGGGAAGTGGATAATTTATTGCGTTCGCAACTATAGTCCAGCATGGAAAAACCGAGGTAATAACATTCAATTAAAAACGCAATGCCAATAGTAGCCAATCCAACTACCGGGATAAAAGAAAGGATAAGTATGCTTAATGAATAAACAGTTTGCCACAGGCAATTACGCAAGGCAATTTTTACACCCCTCACAATATCCTTGATCAGTTGTGAAAAGCTGAACGGATATTCCCGTCCTTCCATAATGGCGGCTGTTTTTTCACTGAGGTATGCAAACAGCGGTGAGCCTACAATAAGGAAGATGTATTTGAACAAAGAGAAATAGAAAAAGAATAAGATGAGTTGTACGCCGATACGGATAATTACAATAAGGAGACCCCAGAAACTTTCTTTGATTTGCAACAACCATGAGGTAAGCCCGGTAGCACTCAGTGCATATTCAATCACACCTTTGGAGGTGATCCAGAAAAAATACAGGCTGGCAAAAAATAACAGGGCATATACAATACCGGTGATCAATATCCATTTCCACAAGCGGTGCTTTACAACAAACCGGTGAGCTTCTGCATATGATTGTATAGCGATAATAATTTCTTTCAGCATTCTTTGTTAACGGGGTTAGGTTTTTAGTTATATGGATTTTAATTTCAATTTCAATTTCAATTTCATAACTCATAACTCATAACTCATAACTCATAACTCATAACTCATAACTCATAACTCATAACTCATAACTCATAACTCATAATTATCTTCGCCAATAAAAATACATAATAAGTTGAGGAAATTAGCATTTGATTTTTATAACCGCAATGAGGTGGTACAAATTGCTAAGGATTTAATTGGCAAGCTCATCATTACAAAACTGGATGGCAGACTAACCAGCGGAAGAATTGTGGAGACAGAAGCATACGTGGCAATCACAGATAAAGCTTCTCATTCTTTTGGTGGCAGACGTACACAACGCAATGAACACATGTATGCAGCTGCGGCCACTTCGTATGTATATATCTGCTATGGCATGCATCATTTATTCAATGTGGTTACCAATAAAAAAGATGTGCCTGATGCTGTGCTGGTAAGGGCCGTAGAGCCATTGCAGGGAATTGATGTTATGCTGGAAAGAACCGGCAAGAAAAAACTGGACAATACACTTACCAAAGGCCCCGGTAATGTAAGCAGGGCATTGGGCATTAATAAAATTCATTCCGGCATTACTCTTACAGGCAACACTATCTTTCTTGCTGATGATAACTGGAAGCCGGAGTATGCGGATGCAATTGCTGCAAGTAAACGCATTGGTATTGACAGTGCCGGGGCGGATGCATTGCTGCCTTATCGTTTTTATGTGAAAGGAAATAAATATGTAAGCGGCAGTCCGTGGAAATAAAAGTTTAGAAGTTTATTTTGTTCATTATCCAATCCCTAATCCCCAATTACAAATCTTTTCTCCTTACTCGCCATTCCCCTTTAACCATTTTCCATTCACTTCACTTTAAAATACTCCACCATCTCTGCATAAGCCGTTTCTCCCCCTTCTATATCTTTAATGATGGTTCCTTTCTCCATCAGTAATATTCTTGTACATACTTCGGATACATGGTTGATATCATGACTGGAAACTAAAATGCACAACTGTTTTTCAGCAGCCATTTGTTTGATCATATCCACCAATCTTAATTGTGTGGTGGGATCAAGGTTTGCAAAGGGTTCATCCAAAATTAAAAATTCAGGATTGGTAAGTAAGGCAGCTACAATGCCGATCTTGAACTGGTTGCCTTTTGAAAAATCACGGATGTATTTCCCTTTGTTTAAAATCGAGTCATCAAAAAATTCTTTGTAGTGCTGCAGGAAATCATCCACATCTGCTTTGGATAACTGGTTTAGTTTGCCAACAAAATAAAAATATTCTTCCGGTGTAAGGTAGTCTATCAAAAAGCCTTCATCAATGTATGCAGCGGTATAGGTTTTCCATTCTTCGGTGGTAGTAATTGGTTTTTCTTTTGATAATACTTCGCCTTTGTCTGCCCTAATGAGGTCTAGCAATAAGCGGAAGAAAGTGGTCTTGCCGGCGCCATTATTTCCCACCAGTCCGATCACTTCACCGGGATAGAGTTCCAGCTGTTCTATCGCCACAGCAGGAATGCCTTTATATGATTTAACGAGGTTATTTACTTTGATCATGTTACTTGAAAATGATTTTTAAATGTTTTCGTTTACAGGTTCTTGTTACCGTTCCCGGAAGCCTTCTAATATTTTGTATTTACGGATCATAAATTGTTTCACCAGCCAGTTGATGATGGATTCATTAAATGCCAGCCCGATAATGCCCAGGCTGCTGATAAAAATAATGGCAAACCAAAAACCAGCCAGTTTATTCAACAGCCAAAAAATTAATACAGGGCCAAATGAAATAAACAAAGACTGCAGCCACTGC
>JAYWII010000002.1:0-21548 GCA_043788995.1 Chitinophagaceae bacterium
ACTAAGAATATCTTTTATAACCTCAAGAATTTTAGTGAAATTTGTCCGGATGTTGTGCATGTTATTTTAGAAAGTTTAGTCACTAACTAAGACAACTGCCCACCATCTTTTGTCTCACTTTTTTAAAAAATAACTCCGCCAACGGGTTAATATTAATATGGTTTAATGAGTTTTTAATATTTTTCCTGCGATGGCATCAATTGCTACAGGTATTTTTTCAAAGTCGTTGTATTTGTCAAAAATGAAATCAGCACCTGCCCATTTATACTTTTCTTTGGCAACAGCAGCTGCATAGTTTACAAGAATGATAAACGAAACATCCGCATTATTTTTTTTGATAAGTTTTAAAAGATCAATAGACTGTTGGCCCGGCAGGTACATATCCAGCAATACCACATCCGGCTTTATTTTCCGAAGGAGGTTTCTTGCAGCTGCATAAGTTGCAGCACTATGTATAGCACTGATATGATTGCTACCTGATTCTGTGATCAAAAAAGCCAGCCGCTGTATAATAATATCAGAACCATCTACAATTAATAAGACCATTTGTAACTGCTTGATTTTATAATACAAATTACATACAAATACACTGCCTGTAAAGTAGCAATACAGCGATATTTAGATAGAATAACAGCCAGTGTAGTGTAGTTGTAGTACTACAAATGCTGCTGAAAGCTGGATGGTGGAAAGTAAACAGGCCCTTATTGATCAATGTCGCTGATGATATGCTGAGCAATGGCGTAGCGGGTAAGCTCAGAATTGGTGGAAAGGCTGAGCTTTTCCATAACCCTGCTGCGGTGGGTGCTTACGGTGGATGAGGCCAGGGAAAGCATCTCTGCAATTTGGGTAATGGTTTTGCCAAGGGCCATTAATTTAAAAATTTCAAACTCCCTGTTAGTAAGTAGTTCATGCGCCTTGCCGTGGCTTTTAGCGGCTACTAATTTTTCGGCTAAATCGGCGGTGATATACTTTTTACCCAAACTGATGCGCTGTATGGCCACAATCAGTTCTTCTGGTGCAGAGTTCTTATTAAGATACCCCGATGCCCCTGCTTTTAATACCCTTACTGCATATAAGTCTTCCGGATAAATGCTCAGGATCAACACCGGCAGTTCGGGCTTGATGGCTTTTATTTGTTCCAGTGCATCCAGTCCATTTCTGCCCTGCATGTCAAGGTCAGAAATTACCAGGTCCCATTGGTGCAGGATCACTTCTTTAACCAGGGTTTCGCCATCACTTACTTCTTTAATTTCGGCATTGGGATACTCATCTTTTAATATCTGGATAAGTCCCAGCCTGATAAAACCGTGATCATCTGCCAAAATAATTTTTTCCATTTTCATAAATAACCAGGTTTATTATTAAATTGTTAATGGTATTTCCACTGCTATTTTTGTTCCCTTGCCGGGTACAGCGTTCAGCCTGAAATTACCTCTTACAGAAATCACTCTTTCTCTCATCCCCAAAATGCCAAAAGACTTTTTTGACTGCAGTAATGCGGTATCAAATCCCTGCCCATTATCTTCCACTGTAAAATTAAGATGGCCATTAATGATGCTTAAATTAACTGATACTTTAGTGGCGCCGGCATACCGGGTAATGTTGGTTAGCGCCTCCTGGTACACCCTGAAAATACAGGTAGCAACAGGTTCTGGTAATTTTAATGCTGGTTCAGTTGATACAAAATCAACAGGTATACCAGTATTTCCGGAAAACTGCCTGCTGAGCCAGGCCATAGCTTCGGGTATTGCATAATCATCCAGGATATTTGGCCTCAGTTCACTTAATATCCTTCGTATGGATTGGTTGCTTCCATCCAGCAGGGTGATGATATTTTTTAATTTCTCTTTTACTACAATTGATTCCACGGGAGTTTTCTTTTCTATCCAGGCTACATCCATTTTTATTGCAGTAAGCTGCTGGCCCAGTTCATCATGAATTTCACGGCCGATTCTTTTACGTTCCTCTTCCCGTATGTTTTGTAAGTGCGCTGTTAGCTGGTGCAGTTTTTCTGTGCTCTGTTTTAATTCTTCCTGCGCTTTTATCTTTTCGGAAAAATCAATTCCCACTCCCATCAGGCAGGCGGTACCCTCATATTCAATAGCGGTACCAGTGAAGTAGTATGGAATTTTTTCCTTTGTTTTAATTAAAAAATTGGCCTGCACATTATCCCTGCCGGCAGTAAAGACGTTGCCTATTTTTTCAGCAACAATGCCCTTATCATTTTCATCAAAAAGATCGAGAGGGTGCATCTTTTTAATTTCATCAGCACTGTAAAGCGTAACTGTTTCAAGATTTTTATTCCATCTTAAAAATTCTCCTTCTTTGTTAAATAAATAAAATACCCCGGGTAAACTGTTGATCAGTGAATCTGATAATTTTTTTTCCCGGATAATTTCGGCTTCTGTTCTTTTTCTATTTCCATCTTTTTCAAAATTTTCAAGGGCAAAGGATACATCACCGGTTGCTTCTTCCAGCAATGCGGTTTCGGCCTTATCAAAAAAGTTTTTTTCAGCTGCGTAGTAGGCAAAAAGCCCCACTGTTTTTCCAAACTTTTTTAATGGTATTATCATATAAGAAAGATAACCGCCTGCCAATGCAGCAGCAGACCAATTATTGCCAGCAGTATCTTTGTCAATATCGTTACAAATAACGGTGTTGCCTGCCAGCAGTGTTGCTCCTGTTCCTTCCTTTATTTCAGCAGCCTTATCAATTGCGGAGATGATCTCATTAAAAAGAAAATCTTGTTTTTCCCCGGCGTATTGTACCACTGTTAGTTGCTGGGTTTGTTCATCTATCATTCCTATCCAGGCCAGTCTGAACTTACCAAGGTCTACTGCAATGTTGCAGGCTTCTTTAAACACTGTTGTTGCGTCTGTGGTCCTTACTATCATTTGGTTAACCTGGCTTATAAATAAATACAACCGGTTAGCCTTGTATATCTTTTCCTCAGCCTTCTTTTTTTCTGAGATGTTGCGGATATAAACTGAAATACCTTCGGGGGAAGGATAAATATGATTTTCCTGCCAAGAATTAAGTGGAGGATAATAATCTTCATTCCACATATACCGCTGCTCCTGCATTGCTTTATAAAAGAGTTCATAAATGGGAGTGCCAACTAAATCCGGGAACACTTCCCATACATTTTTGCCGATGAGGGACGCAGGGTCACGCTGAATTAATTCGCCTGCACTTTTATTCAGGTAGGTATACCGCCAATTTTTATCCAATGCAATAAAAGCATCTGTAATTCGAAAAAAAGTTTGTTCCTGTGCATTTTTCGAATGCTCTAATTCACGGGTTCTTTCTTTTACCCGTTGCTCCAGTTCATTATTCAATTTTTCCAGGTTAGCAGCTGCAACCTTTTTTTCTAAAAAATCGGCCCGGACCTTGAGCATAAAAAGGCCCAGCAAGATAAGAATGGTAGCAATAACGGACAGCAGTATAACATTGAGAGATGCCGCTTCTTCTTCTCCTGTTTGCCTTCGCTTTGCAAGCAGTACATTTTCTGTTGCCTGTATTTTATTAATGATCTGCCTTATTTGATCAGAATAGAATTTTCCTTCTCCTGTTTCTACAATGGCTGCTGCAGCTGGTGCACCTTTTAATTTATACACAGCCACCTGCCGGTTAGTGTAGTTAATTTTTTTATCAATGTACCACCTGAGAGAATCAATTCTTGGCCGCTGTACGGGGTTGTCGCTGGAGAGTGTTTTTAGCAAGGCCACTTCACCATAAATTTCCTGTTGAGCTTTTTTTAAGGGATCTAAAAATGATTGCTGCCCGGTAAGAATGTATCCCCTGGAACCAGTTTCATTATCGATGGTATAAGATAATATTTTTTCAGCGTGGATCAATACTTCCTGGGTATGTGCTACCATTTTGGAAGCATCATCTACCTGGCGGGACTGAAAAAAGGAAACCGCAATAACTACTGATACAGCAATCAGTAACAGCGCAATCACTGCAATAAGTATTTTATCTGTTGGTATTTTTGATCTCAACAAGTTTAGCTTTTACAGGTTAGAGGTGATTTTAAGATAAGCAGGAAAAAAATACTATTACCTAATTTAACTATAAAAACAACAACACAATTTTTAATTTCTGGTTGCTAATGCTTACTATTATAAAAATGGATTGATCAATTTGATAAAGTGTTTTGAGGGATATTATTTTTATGAAGCTGCAAACATCATTGGCAGCTGTACTTTGCTACCGTTTTACCTGTGCCAATATAAAACCACAATCGTTTTATTGTGCACTCCAGCCTCCATCTATTGGAATAGCTGCTCCTGTAAAAGACGATGCATTTTCAGATGCCATCAGCACTGCCATCTGTCCCAGGATATCTACAGGTACAAATTCTTTTACTGCCTGTTTTATTAACATCACTTTATTTACCACATCAGCTTCGCTCATGTGGTGGGCTTTTGCCTGGCTGGCAATTTGCTCATCCACCAAAGTTGTTTTTACATAGCCGGGGCAAATGGCGTTTGCGGTAATGTTAAAAGGAGCTCCCTCCAAAGCAATGGTTTTGGTAAAGCCAATAAGGCCATGTTTGCTGGCAACATAGGCACTTTTAAATTCAGAAGCTACCAGCCCGTGTGCAGATGCGATGTTGATGATGCGGCCAAATTTTTGGTCCTTCATGCTTTTCCAAACTGCCTTGGTTAAATAAAATGCGGCTGTTAAATTAGTGCCGATAATGGCCGCCCATTTTTCGTCTGGAAAATCGTCTACCGGTGATACATATTGTATGCCTGCATTATTAACCAACACATCTATTTTACCAAATTCAGCAATAGCATTATCCACCATTTTTCTGAGCTCTTCAGGTCTCAGCATATTAGCGTTACTAAACATTATCCGAATGCCAAACTCCTTTCCAACAGCTTCGGAAATTTCCCGGCCATCAGGCTCAAGGCCATTGAATACAATATTGTATTGACCGGTTTTTGCAAATTCACGGGCAATGCCCAGTCCAATTCCGCTGGTGCTTCCTGTAATTAAGATTGTTCTCATTTGTTGTTTTAATACATTTTGTAATCAACCTGTTTCAACAGGAGACACTGATAAAATTGCGTATAAAAAATCAATCACCTGTCAATGTATCCGGTCGCCTCTTATTTCTAATGCAGTGATCATTGCTCTTTCAAAATCCAGCCATTCTTTCCAGCGTTTGCGTACTTTTTCTTTTGGTAAATAATGTTCGGCAAGGGTAATAAACAAGGTGTAGTGCCCGGCTTCACTTTCCATAAAGCGGCGGTAAAAATTCCGCATATATTCATCATCTAAATTTTCACTCAGGCGTTTAAAGCGTTCGCAACTTCTGGCTTCGATCAATGCCATGGTAAGCAGGCGGTCGAGAAAACGGTCTTCCACGCTGCCATCTTTTTTTTGAAAGTCGAGCAGTTTGTTCACATATTCATCTTTGCGTTGTTTGCCCAGTTGCAGGTTTCTTTTTTTCAGCTCTGTAAGTACCATGCGAAAATGTCCCCATTCTTCTGTTACAATGGGTGCCAGTTCTTCCACCATTTCTGTACGGTCGGGGTAGCGCTGTATCAGTGAGATGCAGGTGGTGGCAGCCTTTTGCTCACAATACGCATGATCGGTGAGGATCTCTTCCAGCTGCATTTCTGCCAGGTTTACCCAGCGTGGGTCGGTGGGCAGTTGCAGGCCGAGTATATTTTTTACATCCTGGTTTTCTGTTGTCATCCGGCAAAAATAAATAATCCGGTAGGTTAGTGAGGCAGCTTTTTACTAAATTACGTCCACAAATTTTTTTATGAGAATCTTGCCACTAATAATTACCTCTGTTGTCACTGCTGGTTTAGTTTATATCCTTGATACAAAAGCCCTGTTGCCTGCACCGCTGGGTAAGCTGTTGAGTCCGCAGCATGGCATCTGGCAAAATGCAGAGCATGTGAACAACGACTTTAGCGCCGATATGAAATTTCCGCAGCTACAGGGAAAAGTAGATGTGTACTTAGACGATCGCCTGGTGCCGCATGTTTTTGCGGAGCAGGAGAACGATGCCTATTTTGCACAGGGCTACCTGCATGCCAAATTCAGGCTGTGGCAGATGGAACTGCAAACACATGCTGCAGCAGGAAGGGCCAGTGAGATCATCGGCAGCAAAGCTCTGGCACATGACCGTGAGTTCAGGCGGCTGGGGATGGGGTATGCGGCAGAAATGTCTTTGAAAGAAATGGAGAAAGACCCCGAAACAAAAGCGATGTGTGATGCCTATACTGCTGGAGTGAACGCATATATCAACAACTTAACAGAAAGCAAACTGCCTTTGGAATATAAACTGATTGGCTATAAACCGGAGCAATGGACCAATTTAAAAATAGCATTGTTTTTAAAATACATGAGCTACGACCTGGCTGGTAGTGATGATGATTTTGAAATGACAAATGCTAAGGATTATTTCAGCAAAGCAGATTTTGATCTGTTGTATCCTGCAAAACAAGACTCTGTAGACCCCATTATCCCGAAAGGAACTATTTATGCAGAGCCAAAAGTAAAACTTACACCTCCCGTAATTGCCGACTCTCTTTACTTTAACAACAAAGACCTGCTGGCTTTGAATAAACAAAAACCCGACAGGAACAACGGCAGCAACAACTGGGCAGTAAGCGGAAAGAAAACAAAAAGCGGGGCACCAATTTTATGTAACGATCCTCACCTCGGATTGAACCTTCCATCGCTGTGGTATGAAATGCAGATCAGCACACCGGCATTCAATGCGTATGGTGTAAGCTTCCCCGGGGCACCCAGTGTGATCATCGGCTACAATGATTCCTGTGCATTTGGATTTACCAACGGCGGCAGGGATGTAAAGGATTATTATAAGATCCGGTTTAAAGATGATACCAGGAAAGAATACTGGTTCAATAACGAATGGAAACAAACGGAATTCAGAATAGAAAAAATAAAAGTAAAAGATAGTGCAGACTACGTGGATACGGTAGCGTATACCCTGTTTGGACCGGTGATGTACGACAAGAGTTTCAGTGGCAGCGTGGAGAGCAACAGTAAATATTATGCACTGCGGTGGACTGCTCACGATCCCAGTAATGAAATGAAAATATTTTACCAGCTGAACAGGGCAAAAAATTATTCCGACTACAGTGCAGCTGTGCTGAACCTGCATACACCGGGACAAAACGCAGCCTTTGCCAGCAAGGGCGGAGACATCGCTATCCGCACACAAGGCGACTGGCCGGCAAAATGGAAAGGACAGGGTGATTATGTAATGCCGGGCACAGACAGCAGTTTTATGTGGCAGGGTATGATACCGATGGATGAAACGCCCTATCAATACAATCCTGAAAGAGGCTATATCAGCAGTGCCAACCAGAAGCCTGCAGACGACAGCAGCTATCCTTATTACCTGGGAAGAAATTATCCCATCTACAGGGGCCTGATTGTTAATAAGAAACTGGCAGCGATGGAAAATATTACGCCACAGGATATGATGACACTGCAGACAAATAATTACAATGTATTTGCAGAAGAAGCAAGGCCAATCTTTTTAAAAAATATCAAAGAAGGAGAACTGGATGCTGATGGAAAAAAATACCTGGAATTACTAAAAACATGGAACCTTAGCAATGATGTGGATTCAAAAGGCGCCACAGTGTTTAATGTGCTGTGGAATTATTTTGATGCTGCCATTTTTACTGATGAGTTTAAAAATGCACCAAAGGTGATCATGCATCCGTTTGAGAGCAGTTTACTGGAAGGCGTGCTGAAAGATTCGGCTTATCAATTTATTGACAACATCGAAACACCACAAAAAGAAACCTTGCCGGATGAAGTAACTGCTGCATTTAAAAATGCCGTGGAGGATATAAAAAAGATAGAAGCCAATGGTAAATTAGAATGGGCAAAATACAAGGGTACGCATATCAGTCACCTTGCAAAACTGAGCCCGTTTAGCAGTCCTGAATTGAGTATTGGTGGTGGTACAAATTGTATCAACGCCGCCAAATCAGATCATGGCCCCAGCTGGCGCATGGTAGTAAGCCTTACGGCTGAAACAGAGGCCTATGGTGTATATCCCGGTGGACAAAGTGGTAACCCCGGCAGTAAATTTTATGATAACTTCATTAACCAGTGGGCAAAGGGAGCATATTATTCTTTATGGATGATGAAGAAGGAGGAGGCGAACAGTAAGAAGGTGAAATGGAAGATGAGTTTTGCCCCCATTCCCTAAAGGGGTGTAAGGCAAAGGCACTCAAAAATTAAATATCTTCCCCCTTTAGGGAATGGCGGTAACAATAAAAAAATACAACAATGAAATTCTTAGTCTCCATAATTCTGATTGCTTTATTAAGTCTTGCTGCCTGTTTATACCTGCCGTGGTGGAGCATTGCGATTGTTGCATTTATTGTAGCTGCGGCCATTCCACAAAAACCGGGTAAAGCTTTTTTAGCAGGCTTTATTGCATTGTTTTTATTGTGGGGTGCATTGGCGTGGTTTATCAGCAGCAACAATGATCATTTGCTGTCGCATAAAGTATCTGTACTGATCTTGAAAAAAGACAGTCCGGGTATACTGGTTACAGTTACTGCACTTATCGGGGCACTGGTAGCTGGGTTGGCAGCTTTGTCAGGAAGTTTTGTAAGAAAGAGCTAAACTGGTTATTTAATAAACAGGAGCTGGCTTAATCATCTTCATTCGGGAGAATAATAGTTACTGTTTTTCACAAGTCCGTAACATAATCGGCGTTACTTTCGTTTCTATTCATCAGCATTATGAGAAAATTTTTACTGCTTCTTTTTATTATTCCCTCTTTGTATAGTTCTGCTCAAAAAATTCATGGTATCATTTTCAATGATAAAGGCGATCTGTTGCCTTATTCATCTGTTACTATCAAAGGTACCACCATTGGTGCCAGTGCCAATAACAGGGCCAAGTATGCGATTTCGGTAAAGCCCGGAACTTATACAGTAGTTTGTCAGCACATTGGATACGCCACCCAGGAGAAAAAAGTAACCATTACTGATAGTGATGAAGAGCTGGCATTTTTTTTAAGTGAACAAAAATTAGAACTGAAAGAAGTAATTGTAAAGAACGGGGGAGAGGACCCGGCGTATGAAATTATCCGGCAGGCAATAAAAAAACGACCAGAGTATAACAAAGAAGTGAATGCATTTACCTGCGACCTGTACACCAAGGATATGATCAAACTAAGGCGCCTGCCCAAAAGAATTATGGGGCAAAAAATTCCTGATGAAGACAGAGCGGATATGGGGCTGGATACTACGGGTGCAGGTATTATTTATTTATCAGAGTCTACGGCTAAAGTGGCATCGCAACAACCGGGTAAATTTAAACTGGAAGTAAAAAGCAGCCGGGTAAGTGGCAGTGATGGCTTTGGTTTTACGTTCCCCACCTTCATCAGTTTGTATCAAAACAATGTGATCTTGTTTACACAAAAACTCAATCCCCGTGGATTTATTTCACCCATTGCAGATGGAGCATTGAGTTTTTATAAATATAAATACCTGGGCAGTTATTGGGAAGGTGGTAAAGAAGTGAATTCTATCAGGGTTACGCCCCGCCGAACCTATGAGCCATTGTTTTCGGGCATCATTAATATTACCGAAAATGATTGGCGCATTCACAGTCTTGATTTAGTTCTTTCAAAGCAATCGCAACTGGAGATCATAGACACCTTGCAGATCACCCAATTTCATGTACCGGTTAGCGGTGATACCTGGCGGGTAAAGAACCAGTTGATCCATTTTAATTTTAGCCAGTTTGGAATAGATGCGGCCGGAAATTTTGTATCCGTGTATTCTGATTATAACCTGCAGCCGGTATTTAAAAAAGGATACTTTGATAATGTGGTAATCAAGTACGATTCTGGTGTAAATAAAAAACCAAAAGTCTACTGGGATAGCATCAGGCCGGTGCCACTGGAAAGAGAGGAAGCCAGGGATTATGTTGTAAAAGATAGTTTGCTGGAAGTGAATAAAGACTCTGCTAAAAGCCAAGTGACTGCAGATATATTAAATGCAAAGCAGGGAAAGATAGCACCGCTGGATATTTTCTGGGGCGGCATCAACAGAACGCATTACACAAAAGAGGGATCTTCCCAATGGTCGGTGAGTCCGCTGATAAAAAATTTGGAATATAACCTAGCTGAAGGTGTTGTGGTTAACCTGGAAGGCAGCTACCGAAAGTATATCAAAAAGGCAAAAACAAATTTATCCCTGCAACCTAACCTACGTTATGGTTTTAGTAATAAACACCTGAATGGCGGACTGGAAGTGGTGTTGCGAACCAGGGATTTTGAACCGCAGGGAAAACTGAAAAGAGAAACCTGGACATTTGCCGGGGGCAGAAGGGTAACGCAGTTTAACAGGGAGAGCCCTATCACTCCATTGATCAATACGATCAGTACGTTGTTTTATGGTGATAATTACATGAAGACCTACGAAAATATCTATGGTCAGATTGGTTTTACCAAGCGTTATGAAAACGGCTTCCGGTTAGGGATAAACGCTTTGTATGAAGACAGAACGCCGCTGGACAATACCACCAATTTTATCTTCTCCAAAAATGACACTGCCAACATTACACCTAATTATCCGTATGATAAGATCAGCACACAGTTTACACCACACAAGGCTTTAATTGTAAGTGTGGATGTTAGTTTTAAACCCGGCCAGAAATACATCCAGTTTCCCGACAGTAAAATCCCGATGGGTTCTAAATACCCCACCTTTGGATTTAATTATACAAAGGGTATAGAAAATATTTTTGGCAGTGATGTGAATTTTGATAAATGGAAATTTTCTGTGTATGATGACCTGAACCTGAGAATTGGCGGCTTACTGAAATACAAGATCAGCTTCGGTGGATTCATTAATAATAAAAAAGTATTCATACAGGATTACCAGCATTTTAATGGTAACCTTACGGTGGCAGCCAGTGAATATGTCAACAGTTTTCAGCTGGTAAGTTATTATGCTTTCAGCACCACTACCAGCTTTTATGGAACGGCTCACCTGGAGCATCATTTCAATGGATTGCTCACCAATAAAATTCCGGGGTTCAAAAAATTAAACTGGCATTTGGTAGCCGGTACCAATACGTTTTTCATCAACGATAAAAATAATCATGTGGAATTGTTTGTCGGTTTAGAAAACATACTGAAAATATTCCGACTGGATTTTGTTGTTGGCTTTGATAATGGAAAACAACAAGGAACTGGCCTTCGTCTTGGTTTTGGCGGACTGATTGGAGGTAATATGAGCATCAACAGAAGATCCAATAGTGTGTCATTTAATTTTTAAACTGGTTGTTATAAAAGTTTAAAGCCGCACAGTATTTTTTGCCACATCAAAAATTAAAAAACAAGAAACCATATCTTTGCCATCTAATTTGGTTTGCCCTGCAAGCATCCATTCTTAGTTTTTTTTAACAGGAATATCGGGAGCATCTGATCAATCAGACATCATCCTGGTACAAATTAATTTTATGGCAGTATTACACAACCGGGTTTCCCAGGTGGAGCTCAAACAGCGTTTGTACGAAGAAACAGAAAAACGCACCACCATTTCCTTCTACCAGTATTTCCCCATTAGTGATCCACAGCAATTCAGGGATGAACTGTACACAGGACTCAACCAGCTGAAAGTATTTGGCCGCATTTACGTGGCGCAGGAAGGCATCAATGCTCAGATCAGTGTGCCGGAAACTAATTTTGAAGCATTGAAAGATCATTTGTATTCCATCGAACCATTGAATGGTATCCGCTTGAATATTGCGGTGGATGATGATGCCCGCCTGAATGACGCAGTCGGGCAGGGTAAATCTTTCTGGGTATTGAAAATAAAAGTGAGGGAAAAGATAGTGGCGGATGGTATCAATGATCCAGCCTTTAGCATGGAAAGAAAGGGAAAGTATGTGAATGCAACGCAGATGAATCAACTGTTGAATGATGCAAACACCGTGGTGATAGATATGCGGAATCATTATGAATATGAAGTGGGGCATTTTGATAAAGCGATTGAAATACCCAGTGATACTTTCCGGGAGCAATTGCCAATGGCGGTGGATATGATGCAGGGTAAAAAAGACCGCAACATTATCATGTATTGCACCGGCGGTATCCGTTGTGAAAAAGCCAGCGCTTATATGCTGCACAATGGCTTTGAAAATGTTTTTCATTTAGAAGGCGGCATTATTAATTATGCTAAGCAGGCAAAGGAAGCTGGACTGCCCAGTAAATTCACAGGAAAAAATTTTGTGTTTGACGACAGGCTGGGTGAGCGGATCACAGAAGATGTGATTGCCAAATGCCATCAGTGTGGCAAGCCTGCAGATACCCATACCAACTGCAAAAATGATGGCTGTCATTTATTGTTTATTCAATGTGAAGCATGCGCAGAAAAGTATGATGGCTGCTGTAGTGAGGAATGTACCACGGTGTATCATTTGCCTTTAGAAGAACAAATTGAATTACGCAAGGGAATTGATAAAGGCAGGCATATCTTTAATAAGGCGAAGGCGAGGTTGAGACCGGATATAAAGAATAAAGTAATTTAAATAAAATTTTACTCATGAAAAAAATCATTGGACTGTTCCTGATTTCAATTACAATCCTTGCCGTATCTGCTCAAACAAAAAAAACAAATATCAATGCCTTACCGATTGGAGTATTTGATTCCGGAACTGGTGGCCTTACTGTTTTGAATGCAATACTGTCCTTAGATTATTTTAATAACGTTACAGGAGAGCCGAAACCAGATGGCAAGCCGGATTTTGAAAAAGAATATTTTCAGTTTCTTGCCGACCAGGCTAATATGCCCTATGGTAATTATGCAGCAGAGCATAAAACAGATCTGTTGAAAGAACATATTTTAAAGAATGTAGATTTTTTGATTAATAAAAATTATTCGTTGCATACATCAGCTGATTGGGAAAGTAAATCAAAACCCAATGTAAAAATGGTAGTGGTGGCCTGTAACACAGCCACTGCTTATGCTTTGCCAGAAATGAAAGCTTACCTGGAAACAAAACCTGGTAATGTGCCCTGCATTGGTGTGATAGATGCCGGAGCCAAAGCTGCATTGGAATGGCAACAAAAAAATGGAGAAGGGTTGATTGGCGTATTCGCTACCGCAGGCACCGTTGCTTCCGATGGTTATCCACGTACCATAAAAACATTTGCAAAAGCGTGGGGGATAAAAGAACCAGTGATCATGAGCCAGGGTGGCGTGGGCCTTGCAGAAAGTATTGACAGGGATTGGGCTTATTTTGTTGATACTCTCAACGCAACCAGGAATGACTACAAAGGCCCTTCCATTAAAAATAAAAATTACAGCATTGACACCAGTTTACTGAGGGCATATAATTTTAATAAAGCGGGCAATAAATTATTATGTGAATATGATGATAAAGGTAGCTGCCTGGATATGCAACTGAATGATCCGGCTAACTATGTACGTTATCACCTGGTGGGTTTACTGGAGAATATTTTAAGGAGTAATACGGATCAACAAATGAATACGCTTATCCTCGGCTGTACACATTATCCATTTATGAAAGATACCATCCGTTCTGTGCTGAGTGAGTTGTATAATTATCAAACAAATGGTAACTATCGTTACCGTAAGATATTAGCAGTGCATGTGAAGTTAATTGATCCAGCTGTGGAAACTGCAAAGGAGGCTTACCTTGTTTTACGCAAACAAAAGCTGCAGAATTATTCAAAAAAATTACCCACCAGGTTTTATATCAGTGTACCGAATACTGCATTACAAGAAGTGAAACTGCAGCCTGATGGCTGGTTTACTTATCAATACAAATATGGCAGGCTTGCAGGAGCAAATAAAGAGTATATTAAAGTAGTGCCGTTTGATAATAAAAATATTTCAGAAGCCACATACAGCAGGTTCAGGCAATCTATTCCAAGAGTTTATGCAGAAATAGAAAATAGTTTTGCCCAGCCAGCGCAACGTAACTCCAGTTTAAAAAAAAGTAAAGTGAAAGGATAGCAGTAGAAAAAATCAACAACGCAAATATAAAAATGCCTGCCTTTTAAAGTTTTAAAAGTGTAATGTCTTTTAAATAATCTTTGTCCACATCAAAAGTATCAAGAGTTATTTTTTGGTAAGATTGAAACCTGAACCACAAATCTCTTTTTGGTTTGCAGCTAGTTCCTGATGTTTCAATAATGTGTAACTTTTTTGTGCTGAAATTTACTTCTTTTAGGTTTCTGCCGGATGCACCAACTCCTTTGCCATTGCAATCTTCTGCATTAAAATAGCTGTCCTGCGAAATACCTATCAGCTCCCATTGATTGTTTTGAAAACGGAAAGTAAAATTGGATGTCCACCGCCAGGCACTGCCGCCATAGTGATAGATAGTAATTACATTTTTATTAAAACTTATGCCAGCATACGGATCACCAAAAACGCCACCACACATGCTGCATAAAACAGCGGCGTTTGACTTTGCGGCGATGACAAATCCAGAAACTGTTTTTGCTAAAATTACTAACGATCTGTTTTGGTCAGGATCGTTTTTATTATCAGCTACAATTACAACGTCCGTTAGTCCGTCGTTATTAAAATCAGCCATTGCTGTATCTGCAACAGTATAACCAGTTGTTATAAATTGGCTGAATATTTTTGTTAGTGCAGCTTGATCTTCCTCAGTTATATTTTGTGCAAATAATCCTGCATTCAACAGCAATAAAGAAAAAAGCAAACCTGTTATTTTCATGCAGACTAAAATTTGATTCCTACAGATGCCACCAGGTTACCTCTTCCGTTATTCAAAGTTGCATAGGTATTATTCTTGTCAGATAACCTGTAGGCAAAGTCCACATCTTTATTGAAAGAATGAACATAAGTAAGATCAATAAAAAAACCATGGTGGCGATAACCCAAACCACCACTCACCAGCATCTTTCTTGCTTTCAATTCAGCATCTTTATATGGATTGGTATAATAGGAAAAACCAAGTCTTGCCATTATCACATTAAACTTTAGTTCACCACCAACCCTGAAATTAAAATTGCCTTTGTATTGCCCTTTAATCACCGTGTTTAGCGACTTGTAGTAATCTTCTTCTTCTACAGTTGGTACTTCAACAGCTGAATAAAAACCAGCACCTTTATAACCAACATATTCTATATCAGCAGTAATAAATCCTTTTTGTTTTCTTACATCTTCAATCTCCCTGAACACATAACTGCCACTCACTAAAAACTTCCAGGGAGTCAGCATAGTATACTTACTTTCTCCATCCACACCATTAGTAAAAGTGCCGGACGTAACAGAAGCAAATCCGTTATAATTTTCTGTATTGGCTTCCAGGCTGGTATTCCTTTTGTCTTTCATGGCGAACATATAGGTAGGTGTGTGAACAGCCAACCCCAACCTGATGTGTTCTGCAAGTTTATAGATCAATCCCAGTTTCAAATTTATTCCTGCACCATTGGTACTGTAATTATCCGTATAACTGAAATAATCAAAATTGTTCAATTTATTGGAGGTATCACTTTCTCTGAAAGTGGTGGTATTTTTATAACTGACGATCGGAATACCGATTGTTCCACCAAATAATAATTTATCTTTTTTGTTGGATGCAAATCCAAGAGCCAGTTCATAGATGCCACCTTTGGTAATGATATTTTTTTCCTGGTACAGTGAATTACTATTTCCCAATAAAAATTCTGGTAAACCCCTTACCTGTAAGTTACTATTTATCCTGAATGAATCTACCAGGTAAACTTCTGCCGCTAGTGCCGACCCATAAGCATATTGTGGATTATTTCTTATCCCCTCAAAAGTTTCACCGCTTATTGAAATTTCTTCGGCCCATTGTTCACTATAAGAACTGTAATTATTGTATCCTTTATATTGTACGTTGTTATTAAAATTAGCTGTTTGCATTACAGCAATACTGAATGCAGAACTGGATGTGGGATCATAGCGGTTAGCAGATCCAAATACCAGGCCAATTGGCCCCAATCCAAAATTGCTTTTTTTACTGTTAGATTTTGTATCCCTGTAATCAGACTTATTGTTGTTAAAATAAAATCCAGGCGTAAAAACAAACTCGCCGGTTTTATAATTACCCAGCCCGGCAGGGTTTACATAAGTAGCTGTGATGTCGCCACCCAGGGAACCCATTGCACCACCAATAGCCAAACTGCGGGCAGTACCATTTTGGGGATAGAAAGAATATTTAATGACGTCTTCAGGAATCTGGGCAAATAATTTTGCACTGCTGATCAATAAAATGGTAAGTATAAATTTATTCATGGCAATAAGGTTGTTAGTTGAAGTGCAGGTAACGACTTCAATGATTAAATAATAAATATTTTTCCGGCTTAGCCTTTACCATTTCGTACAGGCCTTGAGGTGGTACTGCCACCAGAGGAACTGCTGCCACTGCTGCTGCTCTTGGTACTGTTGGAAGAAGGTGAATAAGAGCGGCTGCCCTGGTTAGAATTATTTTGTGAATTATTAGAGTTATTATAATTACTGCCGTTGTTAAATATTTTATTCAATGTACTGGAAAGCCTGCTGCTGTTGTTATTATACCCTCTCACCGGCATGTTTACAGGATTAGAGTATTTAGAACTGCCATTCGCATTGGTATTATTGTATGCATTATTATATGCTGACAAATTGGTCATCCTGGGTGTGTTATTTTTTGGATTCACAGTTACCACAGTGCCATGATTATAAACCGGCCATTGGTAATAATAGGGATTATAGTAATAACCATAATTATAGCCATACAGGTAAGGGTTATAACTATAATCGTCCAGGTATCTCCAGCGTGGGTTATTAATACCCAGCCTTATCTGGCTTTGTTCTGCATAGGTTCTTGAATCTTCTTTTCTGCTATCTTCTTTTTTCTCCTCCACATCATACATCCTTACAGGGGAATAATACACATCATCAGGTGTTTGGCCGGATTTATATACAGAAGAACAACTGCTTAATGTTACTAGTGCAACTGCGATAAGTAAAAGTTTAGTGTTCATTGTAATTTAGTTTATGGTGATTTAATTATGAAGTTACTACTTTTGCGCCTTTAGGGCTTTGTTATTTATGGTCAAATTATCTGCCATCGCTATACAAAGTTGGTATATTTCAAGTTAAATAAGTGCTAAAATAATCCGTGGATAAAATTTTAAAAATCAAACAATTAAAATAATTTTGGCGGCTTTTAAAAAGCTCCAAAAAGAACAATTAAAAACATATAATGAGTAAGGAAATCACTAACAGGGAACAGGACTATTCTCAATGGTATAACGATCTGATCATAAAAGCAGGGCTGGCTGATTACAGTGCTGTAAGGGGTTGTATGGTTATCAAACCTTATGGCTATGCCTTATGGGAAAATATGCAAAAGCAGTTAGATAAGATGTTTAAAGAAACCGGGCATCAGAATGCTTACTTCCCTTTATTTGTACCCAAAAGTTTATTTGAGGCAGAAGAAAAAAATGCGGAGGGGTTTGCAAAAGAATGCGCTATTGTTACGCATTACCGTTTAAAAAGCGATCCGGATAATAAAGGAAAATTAATAGTGGACCCCGAAGCAAAACTGGAAGAAGAACTGGTGGTAAGGCCAACGAGTGAGGCAATCATCTGGAGTACTTACAAAGGTTGGATACAGTCTTACCGTGACCTGCCAATCCTGATCAACCAATGGGCCAATGTAGTGAGATGGGAAATGCGTACCCGTTTGTTTTTACGTACCACGGAATTTTTATGGCAGGAAGGCCACACTGCACATGCCACTCAGCAGGAGGCAGAAGCTGAAACAGTACAAATGTTGAATGTATATGCTGAGTTTGCAGAGAAATTTATGGCGGTGCCGGTGGTAAAAGGAGTAAAGACACCCAACGAACGTTTTGCAGGAGCTGTGGATACTTATTGCATTGAAGCACTGATGCAGGATGGAAAAGCATTGCAGGCAGGTACTTCTCATTTCCTGGGGCAAAATTTTGCGAAAGCCTTTGATGTGAAATTTACCGATAAAGAAAATAAATTAGACTATGTATGGGCTACCAGCTGGGGCGTTAGTACCCGGCTTATTGGAGGTTTGGTAATGGCTCATAGTGATGATGATGGATTAATATTGCCTCCTGCACTGGCACCCATCCAGGTAGTGATTGTTCCCATTTTTAAAGGAGAAGAACAAAAGCAACAGATAGATGAAAAAGTAATTGCACTGATGCAGGAACTAAAAGCGGCAGGCATTGCTGTTAAGTACGATGATAATGATAACAACCGGCCGGGCTGGAAATTTGCTGAGTATGAAATGAAAGGGGTGCCTGTTCGTATTGCCATTGGCGCCAGGGATATTGCCAACAACGTGGTGGAAGTGGCAAGGAGGGATACCAAAGAAAAGAAAAGCTACCCTATCGACGGGTTGTCGCAAAACATCATTGCGCTACTGGACGACATCCAGGCCTCCATTTTTAATAAAGCAAAAACTTTCCGGGATGAACATATCACCAATGCCAACAGTTGGGATGAGTTTGTAAAACTGCTGGATGAGAAAACTGGTTTTATCGCAGCTCACTGGGATGGTACGGGAGAAACAGAAGAAAAGATTAAAGAACTAACCAAGGCTACTATCCGTTGCATTCCTGTTGATAATAAACTGGAAGATGGTAAATGTATATTGACTGGTAACCCCAGCAGTCAAAGGGTTTTGTTTGCAAGAGCATATTGATATGTTGAATTGAATTTTTTAAACAGGCAACTACAAAATAACAATGTGATTGCCTGTTTTTTATTGTCCTTTATTTAAAACAGAAGGGGTTTAATATGCCTTGGCTACTACTATTTTTAACATTTTTTTTGGAGTTATAAAAAAATAATATACTTTCACTCATTGCTTTTATTGATACCGAATCCCAATACCACATAAAGACTTCCAAAATTCAGCTATCCAATCTTACTTACTGGCAAGCATTCAGTATTGTTGTATCCTTTGAATAAAACTACACCTTTACGATACCTCCTCCAAGTTTAACAACCATGTTTCTATAATTGAAACAACTGTAACTGTAAGATATTTTCATTACACTTTTATTATGTGCAATGGATAATAACTAAAGTAATTTATACCATGTAATAGCCTGGTTAAGCAGGCCAGTTTTGAAACTTAATCATCACTAAACCCAGCCATATGAGCAAGTCTATTTTTACCCGGATTACACTTTCTTTTATTTTGTTTTTGTCGCTTGCTGCATTTAAGGTGCAGGGGCAGGCGATAGTTAGAACTGATTTTGATGATTACTCTCCCGGCTCAACAGCTATTATCACAGGTACTGGCTTTCAGCCTGGGGAGTATGTTGAATTACATGTGCATCATGCAGATGGAGATTCTTTAGGGACAGATCCACAATATCACCAACCCTGGTATGTTACCGCTGATGCCAATGGTGATTTCACCACATCCTGGTATGTGCCTACCCAGGAAGAAGGTGATGCCGCTGGGGCAACATTACATTTGGAAGCTCATGGAGACATGGGGTCTGTGGCAGAGTGGACATTTACGGATAGTGTTACCATAATTACTATTGTATCTCCTATCACTTCTAGTCCTATAAGTGTACCAGCAGGATGCAACATTACAGTAAACTGGACGTATTCTGCTAATAGTGGAGGTGGAAGTAATAGTTCATTTGTGGTTAATATTAAGTCTACAGGAGGAACAGTGATTTCTACTACAACTGTTACTGGACCCAAAAGTGTTACTACTCAATCTGCTTCTGCGACTCTTTTGATTCCATCTACTACTTTAGCTGGTAATTATAATCTTGAGATCGTAAGTAATGTTACTTCATCTCAAACATCAGCAGTAACGGTAACTCCACCACTAACCACAGCAAACGCAGGAACAGATCAAACTGTTTGTGCTGCAACTGCGACACTTGCAGGAAACATAGCAACAGTGGGTACTGGTACATGGACTTTAATAAGTGGTTCGGGTAGTATTACATCTTTGAATAGTCCAACGTCTGGAGTTACAGGACTTGGGGTAGGAGCTAATACTTTTCGGTGGACAATTTCTAGTGGAACTTGTTCAAATTTCGATGAAGTTGTTATAACACGTACTGCACCGGTAACACCTTCAGTAAGTATAGCGATTACAACAGGTGTAAATCCAACTTGTTCAGGTAGCAGTGTAACATTTACAGCCACACCAACCAATGGGGGCACACCTACTTATCAATGGAAAAAAGATGGTTCTAATGTGGGAATGAACAGTCCTAATTATACAGATGTTGGCACAACAGCGGGAAGCATTACGGTAGTAATGACTTCAAGCTTTACTTGTGTTACATCAGCTACAGCAACAAGCAATGCAATTGCATTAAGCATAACTACTGCTTTAACACCTACAGTAAGCATAGCGATTACAACGGGCGTAAATCCAACATGTTCAGGTAGCAGTATAACATTTACCGCCACACCAACCAATGGAGGGACTCCAACCTATCAATGGAAAAAGGGTGGTTCTAATGTGGGAACGAACAGTCCTACCTATACAGATGCTGGAACAACCGGAGGTAGCATTACCGTGGTAATGATAGCCAGCGGTTGTGTTACATCAGCTACAGCAACCAGCAATGCAATTGCACTTGTGGTGAATCCACTTCCAACTGGGGTAATAAGTGGTACACAAACTATTTGTAATCTTAGCTCGGCCTCATTAAGCATAGCAGTTACGGGTACAGGCCCATGGAGTGGAATATTGTCAAATGGTGCTTCATTTAGTGGAAATAGTAGTCCAATATCAGTTAGTGTTAGTCCAACGGCTAATACAACTTATACCATTTCAACATTGTCAGACGCAAATTGTACTTCAATTGCTGCAGGCAGAACAGGTAGTGCAGTTGTAACTGTTCGCCCAACACCAACAGCTACTATTTCGCTTACCGGTGCTAGTCCAATCTGTAATGGTGTTTCAACAACCTTTAGAGTAACTGGGCCTGGTAATGGAACTGTTACCTACAACGATGGAACTGGTGATATAACAGTCGGCCTCAATGGTGGAGGAAACGCAACTGTGACAGTCAGCCCTTCCGTAACAACCACTTATAGCCTGGTTAGCGTTGCCTATGGAACCGCTCCTTTATGCAGTACACCTGCAACAGGCAGTGTAACAATAACTGTTAATCAACCCCCTGCATTTTCAGTTTGCCCATCAAATATTACAACAACAACTGCCGCTGGTGTATGTACAAAGGCTGTAAGCTACACAGCTACCGCAACAGGTAGCCCAACTCCAATAATATCCTATGCATTTAGCGGTGCCACCACTGCAAGCGGAAGTGGCACGGGCAGTGGTTCAACTTTTAATAAAGGTGTAACTACAGTTACTATTAATGCAAGCAACGTATGTACTCCTAATGCTACATGTACATTTACGGTAACGGTAAATGACAATACGCCACCGGTTGCGATTGCACAGAATGTAACAGTAACCCTTGATGCAACAGGCAATGGTTCCACCACAGCAGCAGCAGTGAACAATGGTTC
>JAYWII010000003.1:0-21517 GCA_043788995.1 Chitinophagaceae bacterium
ATTACCTGACTGTGGCTTATATCTGGCGTAAAAAAATGTTAATTGTTGCGACAGGAGATTATAACAAAAATTCAGAAATGTACTGAAGCGGATGGTAAACAGGTATAGAAGAATTAATAAAATCATGCTGGTTATAGGAAATAATTAAATCTGCCCCTGAATCAAGAGCTGAATAATATTGCAAACCATCTTCAAGATCAGTAAAAGATGATTTTAAAACCTTGCTCATGATAACATCGTCTTCTCTTGTAAAAGAGAAATTATTAAACAGCTTAACAACAGCCAGGTTTAATTTTGCTGAATCTTTTATATTCTTATTTAAAAAATAGTAAGTAATTGCGAAAGTAGTGGGTGATATATACAGTTTCAGCTTTTGCTTTAGTAATTCATTGAAAAGAAATAAAGAATCTGTATGAGATTTGTTTCCAGAATTAACAAGGTCAATAATTATATTGGCGTCTAAAAATATTTTCCTCATTTTGCAAAACGCTTAGCAAGTATGGTTTTCTTATTTTCATCTTTCCCAGTATTTACAATACCCCCAAACTCCTTTACAAAAGGATGCAGTTCGTCTTTTTTCAGGCGTTGCTCTATTTTATCAAGCAATACAATATAGTCCTCCACGATTTTTGAAACACTCCTTCCTCTTTTAGCTGCTATTTTCTTGGCTTTTTTGATGTTTGCTTCACTCATCAGCAGTGTTATCCTGTTAGACATGATAAATAAATTTAGTCGTACAAATATACAAAATCATACGCATGAAAAAAGCCGGGCAAAACCCGGCTTTTTATCTTTTCATTTTTTTATTTCTTCTCCCCCATTTGCTGCATCGCCATTATCTGGCGCATGGTCTTTTCCATCCCTTCACTACTACCGTCTAAAAAGATCACATTGCCTTTACCATACTCTGCAAAGTTTTTGATAGCTTCTGTCCACATACTGAATAAGATCACATTCGTATCTAAGTTAGCCTGCTTCATTTGTTCTGCAGCCTGGCTCATACCCTTGGCCACTTCTTCCCTGAACAATGCAACACCCTGTCCACGCAACTGTGCCGCTTGTCTTTCTGCTTCGGCTGCGATTTTGATAGAATTACCTTCTGCTTCTGCTGCTTTTGTTTTAGTGATCAGTAAAGCCTGACCTTCATTTTCAGCAGCAGCTTTTAAGTTGTTTGAAGCAACTACCTTACTCATGCTTTCAATAATAGCCTGGTCAAAAGTGATGTCATTGATCTGCAGATCCTGCAAATGATAACCCCAGCTTTCTAACTGGATATCCACCTGCTCTTTTACATTCTCAACAATATCTCTTCTTACATTCAACACCTCTGCCTGCTTTTTAGTGGCAACAAAAGCACGGATACTGCCTTCAACGGTACGTATCAAAGCCTGCATCAGGTCTTTATCACTGATGAATTTGAACGCCACATTCTTTATTGTCTCTTCATCTACATTCAATACCGAATACAACAGCATTGATTTAAAATAAACATTCGCCTGGTCAACCGTTACGGCCTGGAATTCCAGTTCCACTGAACGGTTTTGAATACTTACTCTTTTGTAGATCTGATCCAAAAAAGGCACTTTAAAATTAAGCCCCGGACGCTTGATACTGTGGTATTTTCCCAAACGGGTTACCACACCAATAGTTCCCTGGTTGATGGTGAATAATCCACCAGCTATCACCAAAAAAATTGGGATGAGCCACCAGTATTCTTTTAAGATTTCCATTGTTTTATAAATTTGAAATGAAGGTAGTGTAATTTAATAATGGCAAATTAATTATTGCGATTATTAAAAGCTTCTTTAGTAATATTAGATTAACTCCTTTCCTCCCAAATCATTCCCAAATGCACAATCGTTTCTGCAGCCTTCGCCATATCTTTAGTCCCGATCCATTCCAGTTTACTATGAATATTTTGCATGCCGGTAAAAATATTCGGACAAGGCATACCCATATGACTAAACCTGCTGCCATCAGTTCCACCACGAATGCTTTCCATCTTCACGGCTAACCCTGCCCGTTGTATCGCTTCCTTAGCACAAGCCACCACCTGTGGATGCTGGTCCAATATCTTTTTCATATTGCGGTATTGTTCCTTCACTGCATACTCCATTGTTGCACCTGGAAATTTTGCCAGCACTCCTTCTGCAATATTTCTTAACCGGTCGTGGTGCTGCTGTAGTATTTCATCCTCAAAATCCCTTACAATAAATTGTACCGTTGCTTTTTCAGCAATACCATTTAATGCTACCGGGTGTACAAAGCCCTGTTTGCCTGTTGTTGTTTCCGGGCTCCATTCATTTTTGGGCAAAGCCTCCAATACAGCACCTGCAATTTTTAATGCGTTCACCAGTTTATCTTTTGCATACCCGGGATGTACAATCACTCCATGAATAGTGATGATGACTCCATCAGCACTAAATGTTTCATCTTCCAAACTGCCGGCCTCACCACCATCCAGTGTGTAGCCAAACTGTGCACCTAATTTTTGCATATCCACTTTGGCTGTTCCCTTTCCCACTTCTTCATCAGGCGTAAATAAAATTTTTATGTCGCCATGCTTCACTGCAGGATTTTGTATAAAGAACAAAGCCGCTTCCATAATAGCCGTCACACCACTTTTATCATCAGCACCCAGCAGGGTTAATCCGCTGGCGGTAATCACGCCACTGTTAAGGTGCTCTTCCAGGTAAGGGGAAGCACTCATCTTTAACACCTGCGTTGCATCATCCGGCAATACAATATCCTTTCCATCATAATACCGGTGCAGGATTGGTTTTACATTATAACCACTGCAATCCGGTGCTGTATCCACATGGCTGCAAAAGCAAATAGCCGGAATATCTTTCTTATCGCTGTTGGAAGGAATCGTCGCATATACATAACCGTATTCATCTGTACTGGCATCTGTAATGCCCATACCATACAGCTCTCTCAGCAATAACTTACTCAGGCCTTTTTGTTTCTCTGTTGTTGGATAAGTTTTACTCTCAGGATCACTTTGGGTGTCTATCTGTACATACCGCATAAAGCGTTCGGCAACATTATCGGGGCTTATGTAAATCATGGTTAAAAAAAATTTGCTAAGAGGTTAAAAGAGAAAAGGAGAAAAAAGAATATGCAAATATCCCTTTTATTTCTCTGCTCTTTCAAACTCTTAGCATTAGATAAATAAATTCAGTGCGGCAATATAAATCTCTTCCTCTCTTTTAACCTCTTAGCCAAGAATTTCCACCAGTTCAATATCAAACACCAGTTCTTCTCCTGCTAAAAAATGATTGGCATCCAGCAGCACCACTTCTTCTTTTACCGCTGCTACCACTACCGGAAAAGGTTGCCCTTGTTCGTTACTTAACGTTAGCTGCATACCTGCTTCCAGTTTCATATCTGCAGGAACATTTGCTAAAGGAAATTCAATGATTGCATTCGGATCTTTTTCACCATAAGCATCTGCTGCAGGTATATTGATCGTTTTCTTTTCACCCAGGTTCATACCAGGCATCGCTGCATCAAATCCTTTGATCATTTGGCCAGCGCCTACTGTAAATTCTAAAGGTTCTTTTCCTGCAGATGAATCAAATTGTTCACCACTGGTTAATTTACCGGTGTAGTGAACCTTCACTGTATCACCGCTCTTTACTTGTGCCATTGTGTTAATTTTTTGCTCCTTTATCAGCCGTTGGCTATCAAAAGGTTTTGATTAAAAATTTTTGTTACCAGCCAATATGCTTTTATCAGCTTCAGTGACCCAGTTTATCCCGAACTTGTTTCGGGACACTCTTTTACATTTTCAGTTCTATTCTGCAATAAAAAGAGAAGGCAAAAAGCAGGACTCACAAATTTCCGGCAAGTTAAAAATTAAAATCTGTACAGCCGAATTAAAAAGTTTTTCCACAACTTTACAAGATGAAGAAAATACTGCTCACAGTCAGTCTTATAATAGCACAACACTATAGTTTAGTCCATGCCCAAACCAATAAAACAACTATTATACCGGGGGCCGAAAGAATGGAAGTGTACCTGCCGCTGCTAAAAGGTAAATCCGTAGCAGTGTACGCCAACCAAACCAGTATGGTAAAAAATACTCACCTGGTAGATACCCTCGTAAAAAGGGGCATCAAAGTGGTAAAGATCTTTGGACCTGAGCATGGTTTCAGAGGAACCGCCTCTGCCGGTGAAGAAGTTGGTAATGCGGTAGATAAAAAAACAGGCATCAAAATAATCAGCCTTTATGGTGATCATAAAAAACCTACCCCCGCCGATTTTGAAGGAGTGGATGTAATCGTTTTTGATATACAGGATGTGGGTGTTCGTTTTTATACCTACATCTCTTCACTGGAGTATTTATTAGACGCTGTTTTGGAAAATCATAAACCATTATTAATATTAGACCGGCCCAACCCCAATGGCTTTTATGTGGACGGCCCGGTGCTGGATAAAAAATATAAAAGTTTCATCGGTATGCAGTCTGTGCCTGTTGTGTATGGTATGACCATTGGTGAATATGCCCTGATGCTAACCGGGGAAAAATGGCTGTCTCCAAAAGCAAATGAGATCAACACTTACAACGTTTCTACTCAACCAACAGCAGACACCCCTTTTCATGTGCAGATCATCAAATGCAAAAACTACAACCACAGCAGCAAATACATTTTGCCGGTAATGCCATCGCCTAACCTGAAAGACATGCAGAGCATTTACCTGTATCCTTCCACCTGTTTTATTGAAGGCACTGTGCTGAGTGAAGGCCGTGGTACCGACAAACCGTTCCTTTATATCGGTCATCCTGCTTTACCAAAAAATCTTTTTTCATTTACCCCAAAACCAAATGAAGGTGCCAAAAGCAGCAAATGCTATTACCAAAAATGCTATGGCTGGGACCTGAGCGGCACCATACAGGAAGTATTGAAAAAAGTAGATAATAAAATTCAGTTAATATACCTGCTGCAAGCCTACAAATTATTCCCTGAAAAAGACAGCTTCTTTTTAAAAAATAATTTCATCAGTAAGCTGGCAGGCAATGATGAACTGAGCAAACAGGTGAAAGAAGGTAAAACAGAAGCCGAGATCAAAGCCAGTTGGGAGCCAGCTTTGACAAATTTTAAAGCAATCAGGAAGAAGTATTTGTTGTATGATTAATTGGTTTTTTACGCAGTCCATAATGTTACGGTTCAGGTCGCTTTGAGCGACCCCGACCCTATTTCACATATACCACCTGGTCTTCAGTTAATAAAGGCAGATTCTTAAACCGCAGGATAATATTGGCTACCGTAGACACATCTTTCTGGCAATAAACAGCAATACGATCCAGGTCATTTTGCTTCCAGTATACAGTCCCCACCATGCTTCCATCAATATCGTCTTTGGGTGATGGTACATTCATGGCTGCTGCCAGTAGTTTTAAAGAAGTGAAATTTTTATAATCTCCAAAGCGCCAGTACTGGAAGGTATCCACCATATTGGTTTCCCAGGGTTTCATGTTTTGGAAATTAAGAAAATCGGGAATGTGCAAATCATTAATGAGCAACCTGCGACAGAGAAAAGGAATATCAAACTCTTTAATGTTGTGCCCGGTAAAGCTCCATTTGTTGTGAATAGCTTCCAGCTGGTTGACGGTTTTTACAAAATTTTGAAGCACTTCTTTTTCATCATGCCCGTAAAATGATTTTACCCTTAGCTGATAATTGGTTCCATCCTTTTTAAAGTAAGCCATACTGATACAAATCACTTTGGCAAATTCCGCCATTACACCTGCCCGCTGTGGATAATACTCATCTGCAGTAAGATTTTCCGGTAACGAATATTGTACTTTTTCCTCCCAAAGTTTCTTCCAGTCCGTATTCAACGTACCAAAATCTTTTTGTTCAGAAACGGTTTCAATATCAATGATCAAAAAGTTTTCTAAAGGCATTCTTGTTATCATGGCGCTGATTTGTTTTGTTTAAAAATAAAGAAAGGATTGCGTTGATACAATCCTTTCTTAAAATTAATTTATTCATTTCAATAACCCGGAACAAAAACATTACCTGGTCAACATTAAAGGAAAGTGAGTATTACCAAGTGCAACTTCAAGAAATACAGCCCCTTTAAAAAAAATATTTGTTGATCCCGCCTGCCATTTTAGTCTTATTATGAATTTTTAAGAACTATATTTCCCTGTTCAAAAGTGGATGTTTGTTTATAAAGAAAAAATCAGGCGTAATTTATATCAGTTAAAAAACCAATTTTTATCAGTCAATATTGTTTTTTGTAACAATATTTTTGTTCAGTAATTTAAACTTTGAAAATGCAGCAGTAACAAATAATTCAACCTTAACCTGCATTAAGAGTTTTTTTTGATCACTTAAACCAATCTTATATTATGTCAATTCCAAGTAATTTTTCTTCTTTAGAATCAAGCCCGATAAAAAGTGAAATAGATGGCTGGGTGAGGCAAATTGCATCACAATGCGAAGCAAATTCCATTCATTGGTGCGATGGATCACAGGAAGAATACGATAACATCTGCAAACTGTTAGTAAAAAAAGGAACCTTTATACAGCTAAACCCCGAGAAGCGTCCAAACAGTTTTGCCTGTTTCAGCGATCCCAGTGATGTGGCCCGTGTGGAAGACAAGACCTTTATCTGCAGCCGTTTGAAAGAAGATGCCGGCCCTACTAACAACTGGATGGCCCCGGTTGAAATGAAAAAAATATTAAACGACCTGCTGACCAGTTCCATGAAAGGACGTACACTTTACGTAATTCCATTCTGTATGGGTCCTGTTGGATCACCGCTATCCAGGTACGGTATTCAAATAACTGACTCTGAATATGTGGTGGTAAATATGCGGATAATGACCCGTATGGGAGAATCTATATTACCTTATATCCAGTCTAAGAAATATGTAAAATGTTTACATACCGTTGGTGCTCCTTTGCAAAAAGGTGCAAAAGATGTAGTGTGGCCCTGTAACCCGGATGTAAAATATATTTCTCACTTTCCTGATGAAAAACTGATTATTTCTTATGGCAGTGGGTACGGTGGTAATGCATTGATGGGTAAAAAATGTTTCGCCTTACGTATTGCTTCTGAAATGGGCAGGGAAGAGGGCTGGCTGGCAGAGCATATGCTGATATTGGGTGTGAAAGATCCTAAAGGTCAAAAAACTTATATCGCCTCTGCTTTTCCAAGTGCCTGTGGTAAAACCAACTTTGCTATGTTAATTCCACCAAAAGAATTTGATGGCTGGAAAGTAACCACCGTTGGTGATGATATTGCCTGGATACACCGTTCTCCTGATGGAACCTTACATGCAATCAATCCTGAGGCTGGTTACTTTGGTGTAGCACCAGGTACCAATTCCCATACCAATCCTAACGCAATGGAATCTATCCGTGCAAATACCATCTTTACCAACGTGGCCATCACTCCTGATAAAGACGTTTGGTGGGAAGGCATGACAAAAGAAATACCAGAAGGATTAATTGACTGGCATGGCAAACCATGGGATCCTGCAAGTGGTAAACCTGCAGCTCACCCCAACTCAAGGTTTACAGCACCGGCTAACCAAAACCCTGCAATAGATGAAGATTGGGAAAATCCAAAAGGTGTACATATCGCTGGTTTTATTTTTGGCGGCCGCAGAAGCACTACTGTTCCGTTAGTATATCAATCATTCAACTGGAATTTTGGTGTGTACCTTGCCACTACTATGGGTAGTGAAACCACCGCTGCTGCTTTTGGTGAAGTAGGCAAAGTTCGTCATGACCCATTTGCGATGTTACCTTTCATAGGTTACCACTTAGGAGATTATGTTAATCACTGGTTACAGTTTGGACGAACCCTGCCAAATGCTCCCCGTATTTTTGGAGTGAACTGGTTCAGAAAAGATGCACAGGGAAAATTCTTATGGCCAGGATTTGGTGAAAACATGAGGGTATTGAAATGGATCGTTGGAAGAATTAATGGAGGTGCATCATCTGTTGAAAGCCCTATTGGATGGGTACCAAGATATGAAGACATTGACTGGACAGGTATCGAAGATTTTAACCATGCAGATTTCGATAGTATCATGACCATTGACAGGGAACCATGGAAGAAAGAATTGCTTTCACATGAAGAGTTGTTCTCCAGCTTCTACGATAAACTTCCAAAAGAGTTCATTTTTATGAAAGAGTTACTGCTGTCTGCCTTATGGCGTTCTCCGGAACAGTTTGGCCTGCAGCCAGAAGATCACTAGATTATAAAAGGGTATTACGGGAAACTATAATACCCTTTATTTTTCACTTATATTATTATCATGGATTGGTTAATTAAGCTGTTTACTGAACCTACTGTTGCTCATGCTGTGGTGATTTATGGTTTGGTAATAGCTATTGGCATCTGGCTGGGAAGAGTTAAGATCTTCGGCATATCACTAGGTGTTACCTGGGTATTGTTTATTGGTCTTATCTGCTCTTATTTCGGCATCGTTGTAAATAAAGAAACAGAAGATTTTTTAAGAGATTTTGGATTAATACTTTTTGTTTATTCCGTTGGCCTGCAGGTGGGGCCTGGTTTTTTTGCCTCACTAAAGAAAAATGCGTTGGGCAATAATTTACTGGCCGGCTCTGTAGTGTTAATCGGTGTAATCATTACCATTATTTTTAAATATGTATCAGGCAATCACATCACTGTAATGGCTGGCCTGATGAGTGGCGCCGTTACCAATACTCCCGGATTGGCAGCTGCACAATCTGCTGTAAAAGAAATCAACGTAACCGGCGTGGATACTTCACTGATGACACTGGCCTATGCCATTGCATATCCATTTGGTGTTTTTGGAATTATCTTTTCATTGCTGATATTAAAAAAGATATTCAGAACAAATATTGATACAGAAAAAGAGTTGCATCGCAAGCTGAATATTTTCAGATCTAAAAGGCCCGTTTCCGTTCACCTGAATCTTGAAAACAAACAACTAATTGGTCAACCACTTCGTAAAGTGTTTGAATTATTGAAAGATCCGATCGTAGTTTCAAGAATGTATCACCATGGCGAAATTATTACTCCCACACCCGATGTAATTTTTGCTGAGAACGATGTGTTATTGGTGGTGGTTCCTAAACATGAGCTACCGCAGTTAAAACTATTAATCGGATCAGAGAGCAGCATGAACCTTAAATCTGAAAAAGAGGGTGGGTTAATTTCAAAATATATTGTTGTTACAAACAAAGAAGTTACACATAGAAGACTGGGCGATATTCCTGAGATACACCAGCATGATTTTACCCTTACCCGTTTAAACAGGGCCGGCATAGAAATGGTACCCCACGGCGACCTGTACCTGCAGTTAGGCGATACCTTAAAAGTGGTGGGAACAGAAGAAGGCGTGGAACTGGTGGCCAATGTTATGGGCAATTCATTAAAGCGCCTGGAAGCTCCTGACCTGGCACCGATATTTATGGGAATTGTTTTGGGTGTAATTGTAGGAAGTATTCCATTACATTTTCCCAATATGCCGGTGGCAGTAAAAATTGGTATGGCAGGCGGGCCATTGATTGTGGCGTTATTATTAAGCCGTTTTGGTGGTGTTGTTTATTTAAATACTTACACTACCAACAGTGCTAACCTGATGATAAGAGAGTTAGGCATCACCCTGTTTTTAGCCAGTGTGGGACTGCATAGCGGTGGTAACCTGGCTGCAGCTTTTGTGAATGGTGATGGATGGATGTGGATATTAATGGGAGCAGTTATTACCATGCTGCCCTTGCTGATAGTGGGTGTGATAGCACATAAATTTTTCAAGAAAACCTTTTTCGAAGTTTGTGGTTTACTGGCAGGTGCTTCCACCGATCCGCCGGCGCTGGCATTTGCTTTAAAGATGGCAGGCAATGATATTCCTTCCGCTACATATGCTACTGTATACCCTCTTACAATGATTCTTAGAATAGTGGCGGCTGAGTTGTTGATCTTATCTTTTGTATAGCGGCTATTTATAATTTTTTAATTCCCTGTTATGAAAAAGTGGTTGGTTGTATGGTGGTTATTTATTTTTTTTATGGATACCCCATTCTCATTTGCACAAACAAATCAAAAGGAAATAAACAAACAAGATCAGTCGTGGGTTAGTTTAAATACCACGGCCAGGCTTTCTCACAAATGGGGTTTCATGATTGATCTACATGAAAGAAGAAATAATTTTTTAAAAGATGCCGGATTTCACTTTATTCGTGCCGGTGTTAATTACTGGTTGAAAGATAATATTACCATAGCTGCAGGATATGCTCATTTGTGGTCTGCTCCCACTAAACCGGGCTGGAAAACACTTACTAACGAGAACCGTGTCTATCAGCAGGTGCAGATGGTTTCAAAAATTGGAAAGGTGAGCCTGATGCAGCGTTTACGTAATGAACAACGCTGGCAACAAAAAATATCAAATGATAAACCTACTGGTGAAAATAAATTTACCGACAGGGTTCGTTATTTATTAAGTTTTACCATTCCCGTTTTTAGAAATGAAAAATATCCTTCGCTGGTTTTATCAGATGAATTGAGTGTACAGTTTGGAAAAGAAATAGTGTACAATACGTTTGACCAAAACAGGCTATTCATCGGCGTTAAGCAAAAACTAACAAAAGATTTGAATTTTGATCTTGGCTACATGCTGGTGAGGCAACAAAAATCATCCGGTTACCAGTATGATGTGAACAATACTTTCCGGTGGTTCTTTTATTACACACCTGATTTGAGAAAGAAGAAAATAGCGGCGGAAAAATAAAACAGATGAGCTAGTGTTAAGTTAAACGTGAGTTATCAGTTGTGAATGGTGAGTAATATCACTGAAAGTATTGCTATCACTCACAACTGACGACTCACTATTCACTTGAAATTTAATACAGCACTATATAAAAGTATCAACGCACAATCATTACCCACCCTTTTTTAATGGGCCGCTTGTTCTTAAAATTGACCATATAAATATAAGCTCCCGGAGGTTGAAGCTCTCCTTTATAGATACCATCCCAAAAAGAACTGCTGCCACTTCCTTCAAATAATTTATTACCATAACGGTTGTATACAGATACTATAGCTTCCGGGAACGCAATCAATGCTTCAATGCGCCAGGTGTCATTCCTGCCATCATTATTGGGAGAAAAAGCAGTTGGTATATAAATGTCATTAAAGACTCTTACAAAAACGTTATCGGTGGCAATACCACATCCAACATTTGATACCACCAGTAACGTATAGGTTGTATCATGCGTAACATTGGTAGTGGGTTGTACCAGTGCAGCATCATTCAAAAAATTAACCGGCGACCAGGCATAACTAATTTCAGATCCTTCTACAGTACCATTCAGTACTACCGATTCTCCTTTTAAAATTACTTTATCTTCTCCTGCAGATGCTGATGGTTTTTGCCACACCGTAATTTTAACGCTTGCAGTATCTGCACAGGTACTGCTGTTGGTTACAGATACTGTATACACAGTGGTTTGGGTTGGGCTGGCTGTTGGATTGGCAATATTGACACCTGATAAACCTTCAGCAGGTGACCATAAAAAAGCATCACCGCCGCTGGCAGTTAAAGATGCACTGATACCCTCACAAACAGATTGATCAGCAGTAACAACAGCGGTTGGCTTTGCAATAACAGCAACTATAGTGGAAGCAGTATTAACACAACCAAACTCATCAGCAATCACCACATCATACTTACCTGCAGCATTTGCTTCTGCGGTAAAAGATGGCGATTGCAGGGAAGAAGTAAAACCTGCCGGCCCCGTCCAGCTAAAAGTGGTACCGGTATTTGTATTCAATTGCAGGCTGGTGCTTTCGCAAACCGGGCTGTTACTACTGGCTGATACTATTGGCCGGTCGTGTATTGTAATGGTAACCACATTAGAAGCCACCCTGCAATTGCTCAACACAATATTTGTACCTTCTGCCACCGTTAACCTGTATTGATATATACCCACTGCTGTTTTAGTAAATAAATAATCTTTCGTAATGGCGCCAGGAATATCCGTCCAGGTAACACCGTTATTCAAACTCTCCTGCCATTGCTGTGAAGGACCAACATATCCGCTACCAATAGTAGCTGATATGTTTGCAGTAGTAATATTGGCGGCACAAAGATTGATTGCTGTTTCAGTTGAATTTACAATGCTGGCATTTACTGTAGGTCCACAGGGCCGAAAAGTAATATCATCTAACGCAAGATCATTGCCACAACCACCCGGTGCATCATTTCTGATCCGGATCACCACATCATTGTTATTGATGGGTGTAGTAAAAAAAAGTCCATACTGCTTCCACTCAGGACTGGCGGTTTCAGGAATATCCCCGGTAGAATAAGTACCCAATACCACACCGGCAGTGGTTTCAATATTAAACACCAGCTTGGGGTCGTTCCCAATGTTATTACAGGCAGAAGGTAATAGAACATTCACCACCCATGCACTAAATTCATAAGTGGTGTTGGCGCATAATCCTCTTACGGTATCCACATAAAAATCATTCGGCTCTATTGACGCATTTACCAGCATCATACGTCCATCAACATCTCCGGGTGTATGATCCTGCGATAAGGTATGCCAGGAATTGCCAAAACAGGCTGTAGTGGAATTAATTACTGTATAATAACCATCACCGGGACAATCGTTGGAAACAAAGCTATAGAAAGTACTTGCTCCGGGTAAAGCATTTCCGGTACCAGCACCAGCACCAAAACTAACATTTACCACAGCATCGCCTAAGCTGCCGGTGCATATCTGAGCCTGTACTGTGATTGATAAAATGATACCAAAAAATAAAGTGGCTATCCTGAAAATTACTGATGATCTTACTGTTCTCATTTAATGCTTACAAGATACTATATTTTGATTTTACGCTGCAAGGAGGGTTAAGATAAATTGATAAACTTGAAATAAAATGATTAAAAAGCATCAATAAAATCCTGGTTGGAAAGTAGTTCTTCCTGTTGTGCTGATAACAACCCGGAATTTAACTACTGCAAAAACAAAACCCTGCATTTGCATGCAGGGTTTCTTTATAAAAAAGCTTGTCCTTCTTATCCTCCCCTTTTGGGAGAGTTAAAGGGGGCCTATTCTTCGTCTTTTTGTTTACCTTTTTGCTTAGCGATCACAGTTTCTGCAATGTTGGTTGGTGCAGGACTGTAATGACTGAACTCCATAGTAGAAGTGGCACGGCCACTACTCAATGAACGCAGCTGGGTAACATAACCAAACATTTCACTCAGTGGAACTTTGGCTTTAATTACCTGCAGGTTGGCACGGCTGTCCATACCTTCCAGCATACCACGGCGGCGGTTCAAATCACCTGTTACATCACCCATGTATTGATCTGGTGTAAGTACTTCCACTTTCATAATTGGTTCCAGTAATACTGGTTTTGCTTTGCGCCCTGCTTCACGGAAACCGGCTTTGGCACACAATTCAAAACTCATCGCATCACTATCCACATCATGGTAGCTACCATCCACTATTCTTACTTTCATATTGTTTACCGGATAGCTTGCCAGTACACCCGTACCCATCGAAGTTTCAAAACCTTTCTGGATAGCAGGGATAAATTCTTTAGGAATAGATCCTCCGAAAATATCATTCACAAACTGGAAGTGTTTGCCTTCGTTTTCTTTCAGCCATTCTTCATCAGCAGGGCCAAAGAAGAATACGATGTCCGCAAACTTACCACGACCACCCGTCTGCTTTTTCAGGGTTTCCCTGTGCTGGATAGTGTTATGGAATGCTTCTTTATAGGCCACCTGCGGTGCACCCTGGTTCACTTCTACCTTAAACTCACGGCGCATACGGTCGATGATGATTTCCAAATGCAACTCACCCATTCCACGAAGGATGGTCTGCCCGGTATCTTCGTCTGTATTTACACGAAGTGTAGGATCTTCTTCTACCAGTTTGGAAATTGCCATACCCATCCTGTCAACATCAGCCTGTGTTTTAGGTTCTACCGCTACAGCGATTACCGGTTCCGGGATAAACATATTCTCCAGTGCTATTGGATGATCTTCATCACAAAGGGTATCACCAGTTTTTATTTCTTTAAAACCAACGGCAGCAGCAATATCACCAGCCTCAATAAAATCAACCGGGTTTTGCTTGTTAGCAAACATCTTCATAATACGGCTGATACGCTCTTTCTTACCACTGCGTACATTCAGTACATAACTACCTGCCTCTAAACGACCAGAGTAGCAACGGAAGAACGCCAAACGGCCTACGAACGGATCAGTCATGATCTTGAAAGCCAATGCAGCAAAGGGTTCTTTTGCATCCGGCTTACGGCTTACTTCTTCACCAGTATCAGGATCAATTCCTTTGGTATCTTCAATATCCATTGGAGAAGGCAGATAACGGCAAACTGCATCCAATGCTGTCTGCACACCCTTATTCTTGAATGAAGAACCACACATCATTGGCACAATTGACAGATCAATCGTAGCCTTGCGGATCGCTTCATGCATTTCATCTTCTGAAATAGAAGCAGGATCTTCAAAGAATTTCTCCATCAGCTTATCATCATATTCAGCCACAGCTTCCACCAGGCTTGCTCTCCACTCATTCGCTTCTTCCAGCATATCTTCCGGTACCGGAATTTCATCAAAGGTCATCCCTTCTGTTTCCATGTGCCAGATGATCCCTTTCATTTTGATCAGATCCACCACACCTATAAAATCATCTTCCGCACCAATTGGTAACTGTAACGGAACTGCTTTGGAACCCAGCATTTCCTTCACCTGTTTTACCACGTTTAAGAAATCGGCACCGGCACGGTCCATTTTATTTACAAAACCAATACGGGGTACATTGTAACGGTTAGCCTGGCGCCAAACAGTTTCGCTCTGTGGCTCCACACCATCCACCGCACTAAACAATGCGATCAAACCATCCAATACCCTCATACTACGCTCTACCTCTACGGTAAAATCCACGTGGCCCGGAGTATCAATAATGTTGAAATAATATTTTTTAGTATTTGCATCTACTTTACCCAGCACTGTAGGAAAGTTCCACTGGCAGCTAACCGCAGCAGAAGTGATGGTGATACCACGCTCTTTTTCCTGTTCCATCCAGTCGGTAGTGGCGGCGCCATCATGCACCTCACCTATTTTATGAATCATCCCCGTATAACGAAGGATACGCTCTGTAGTAGTGGTTTTACCGGCATCAATATGAGCCGCAATACCAAAGTTTCGTTGAAAACGTAAATCTGCCATTGTATTTGTTTATTATATTTTTATTGGTTGCTAATTATTTTGAGCCCGGCGTTGTTGCTTTATTAAGCTTCAGTGGCGTCGCACTCTTGTACTGTATATCTGTATTGAACTTTCACAACCCTGTTACAGGCTGCAAAACTCCCCGTGGTATATTTCGCCGTTTAGCAAAACTGGGGTAATATGATTTGATATTGCTCTCATATAATGCCAAATAGTTCAGCGTCCATCCGTATATCTATGCTGAAGCTTTCGGCGGCGCAAAAGTAAGGGGTTTTTCTGGAAAAAAAATGGGTGTTTTAACGGTAGGTGAGAATTTTTGGAAGGGGTATATTTAGAGAGTGGTTTGGGGGAAGGGTGGTTTAAAACATTAAAACGTAGAATAGATGATTTATAAATAGAAGAACGGCTTGAATAAAAAAGCCCCACCAAAGCAGGGCTAAGAAATTCTTCGGCTTATAGCCTTATTGTGATTTGCACAATGAAGGTAAATAAATAATTTTAAATAAATATAAATGAACAAAATTTTTGGTCTTGACCTTGGAACAAATTCAATTGGATGGGCAATACGCAATCCAGATTTAATGGAAAATCAAATTGAAAAATTTGGAGTGATAACTTTTTCAACTGGCGTTGGAAAAGATGAGTACGGCAGATATACTAAATCTTACGCCGCCGAAAGAACAAAGAAACGTTCAACCCGCCGTCTGTATCAATCCCGTAAATACAGGTTTTGGGCAACTTTAGAAATCCTAATCATTAATGGCTACTGCCCTCTTTTAATTGAAAATTTAAATAAATGGCGACATTATAATAAAGAAGAGGCTATTAAAAATAATAACGGCGGCAGAATATACCCTGTAGATGATATTGCATTTGACCAATGGATAAAATTAGACTTTAATGGCGATGGTAAGCCTGATTATTCAAGCCCCTATCAACTAAGAAAAGAATTAGCTGATACAAAACTTGATTTTAGTAAAGAAGAAAATAAAATGAAACTTGGCCGGGCATTGTATCACATTGCACAGCGCCGTGGTTTTAAAAGCAGCCGAAAAGGTGCAGAGGATGTAAAAGAAAAAGAAACAGGCGATGATGAAGTGGTGGATTTGCAATACTCAGAAAAAAAGAAGAATAAAGCTATTATTGAATACTTCGAAAAATATCCCAATGCAAAAACTATAGGGTGGTTGTATGCTCTACTTGAAAAAGATAAAATCCGAATTCGTGAAAGTATTGCACAATATGCCATAAGGGAAAACTATAAAGATGAAATAAAGTACATTTTTGAATTTCAGGGGTTAGGATTAGAGCATTCCCTATTTATAAAACTGGTAGAAACAGGAAAGAATAAAAACGACGGCAGCATTTTTTATAAACGGCCTTTGCGTTCGCAAAAAGGTTTAATTGGTAAATGTACTCTTGAACCAAGCAAATACAGAGTACCAATAAGCCATCCAAGTTTTGAGTTGTTCAGGGCATGGTCATTTATTAATAACATTAAGTATAAAGATGCGGCAAATGAAACGGACTATTGGAAGCCTTTGCCAATTGAGTTAAAACAAGCTATTCTGGATGATAAGTTTTTCAGAAAGTCTAAAGCATACTTCCCTTTCTCTGAAATAGCAGATTTAATAACAAAGAAAGGGTATAGATGGAAATTAAATTACACTTTAAAAACCACCGTAACAGGCTGCCCGGTTTCTGCAAGGTTAAAAGATATTTTTGGTGATGATTACCAAAATATAAAAATTGCCAAAGCCCCTTCAGAAAAAACAGGTAAAGACTACTATGACCTTGATGATATATGGCATGTATTGTTTTCTTATGAAGACCAGGAATTTGTAGCTGAATTTGCAGAACAAAAGCTTAAACTCACACCGGAAAATGTAAAGCAATTTGTTATTGCATGGAATGCATTACCGGTAGGCTATGGAATGCTTAGCCTTAATGCAATTAACAAAATTAATAAATTTTTACAGAAAGGTTTGATATACACTGAAGCGGTAATGCTGGCAAATTTACCTGATGTGATAGGACAGCAATTATGGGATAGCAATGAAGTCTTTTTCTTAGAAAACATTGGCGGCATTATTGATGAAAACAGAAGACAGAAAACAATTTTAAATATTGTAAACAACTTAATATCACAACATAAAAACCTTGAACAAAAGTTTGGATATAAAGACAATAGTTATCAACTGGATGAACACGACAAAAAAGATATTCAAAAAGCAATTGAAGATGCTTTTGGGATAACAAAATGGAACGAAAAAGAATTAGATGAGCAAATGGAAATTAAACTTGCAGTAACTGATTGCTACCAGGCATATTTTAAAAGTACAGGATTCGTAAGAAAAGATATCAATGATGAAAGATATGCAGTAGTAAATTCAGGTAATCACATTTATTATAAATCAGACTCAGGATATTATCGTTTACCTAAACTGATAGATACTCTTAAAGAGTTCTTACTCTTACATTTTGAACTTACAGATAAGCAACTGCAAAAAATCTATCACCCATCGGAAATAAATATATATCCACCAGCTAAACCGGATGAATATGGAAATGTAAGGTTGGGTAGTCCTAAAACCGGGTCTTTTAAAAACCCTATGGCAATGCGTACGTTACATGAGTTACGCAAATTGATGAATTACATGATAGAAACCAACCAACTAGATAGCGACGCCAGGATTGTAGTAGAAGTAGCAAGGGAATTAAATGATGCCAATAAGCGTTGGGCAATTGAGGCATGGCAAAGGCAGCGTGAGGCAGAGAACGCTGAGTTTGCTTTGGCAATAGATGAATTGGTAAAACAAAAAGGCGTTGCTGCAAGCAGTCAAAGCATAAGTGATATTGATAAAATACGGTTATGGTATGAACAAAATAGCGAAGAAGCAATTCCTCCGATTACTGATACTAAAAAAGAAATAAAAGGTGTTAGATGGACTGATACTAAAAAAGATTCTTACAAACAAATAGCAGCTCAAAAGTTAATAGTAGATAAATACAGGCTTTGGCTGGAACAGAATTGTCAATGTATCTATACAGGAAAAATCATCAGTATTTCTGACTTATTTAATGACAATGTAATTGACTTTGAGCATACCATTCCGAGAAGTATTTCTTTTGATAATTCTCTTGCAAACCAAACAGTTTGCTATGCAGATTTTAACAGGAACATAAAAAAGAATAAAATTCCTTTTCAATTATCCAACCACAAAGAAATATTAGAGCGTATCAGCAAGTGGCAGGAAAGAGTTGAAAGAATAAATCAGCAAATTGATTTTTGGAAAACAAAAGCAAAAAAAGCTGCTGATAAAACATGGAAAGATGACGCTATCCGCCAACGTCATTTATGGAAAATGGAACTTGAGTATTGGCAAAATAAAGTTGACAGGTTTACTATGAAGGAAGTTACTACCGGATTTAAAAATAGTCAAAAAGTAGATACTCAGCTAATTTCAAAATATGCTTTTCATTATCTTAAAACTTATTTTGAAAAAGTAGATGTACAAAAAGGAAGTATTACTGCAGAGTTCAGAAAAATATATAAACTGCAGATCCCAGATGAGAAAAAAGACAGGAGCAAACATTCACACCATGCAAAAGATGCGGCAGTACTTACTTTAATTCCTGTAGCAGCAAAGAGAGATGAAATTTTAAAAACATATTATGAATACAGGGAAGAGCGTAAAGAAAACTTGACGACTGAACCTTACAAAGGTTTTAAAAGAGAGTTTGTTTGGGGTATTGATGACAGCGTTTTAATAAACAACATAACCAATAATCAAAGTCTTAGTCCTGCAAAGCGTAAAGTGAGAAAACGTGGCAAAGAACAATATATTCCCGGAACAAATAAACCTATGTGGGCTTCCGGAGATTGTATCCGTGGCCAATTACACTTAGATACTTTTTATGGGGCTATTAAACCTGCAAAAAGAAATGATAAAGGTCACATTATAAAAGATGAAGAAGGGAAGATGATTTTGGAAGACAAATTACGATATGTTGTACGGGTTCCTTTCCAATATAAAAAAGATAATAATACACCAGGCTTTAAAACGCTTGACGATATTTTGAAGCAGGTAGTTGACGCAGGTCTGAAACAACAAATAGAAAAACAAGTAAAAGAAGCAGGCGGGTTAAAGGAGGCATTTGAAAAAGGTATGTATCTGTTGGATAAAAAGGGAAACCCACATGGTAACAAAATCAGGCATATAAGAGTATGGGCAAGTGTATCAGAACCTTTAAAAATTAAAAAACAAACCAATCTTTCTAAAGCAGAGTACAAACAGCATTATTATGCAGGAAATGCCACTAACAGTTATTTTGCTATTTATAAAGAGGAAGGTAAAAAGGACTTCGACTTCCGTAATCTTTTAGAAACGGCACAGGTTTTATCAACCAATGAAATAAGTAAACCTTCAGATTTATTTGCACCACATATAACAATTACAAAAGGAAAGAAAGAAACACAATTGCCTTTGGTGTATGTTTTGGAAAATGGCATGAAAGTGATATTTAAAAAAGAGGAAGAAGAATCAATTCAAAACTTATCAAAAAAAGAATTATTCAAAAGACTATATCTATACACCGGATTTGAAAAAAATGGCAATTCAGCTAGATTAAATTTCAAATATCACCTCGAAGCAAGAGTTAAATTTGATGAGGAATGGATTGAATCTAAAGTGGATTTTGATAATCCAAAACCCACCTTAAGATTTGGTTATGCCCAGTACGATTTTTTAGTTGAAGAGTATGATTTTATTATTGAGATGGATGGAACGATAAAATGGAAATAAAATGATTAAACGCACCATCTGCATAGAAAATGCCTGCTTCCTAAAGTTCAGCAATGAACAAATGATAGTAAGCTACAGCCATATTAAAGGCATGGAAGACAAGCCAGACAGATCGGTGCCCATAGAAGATCTCGGTATGCTGGTATTAGAACACCAGCAGATAAGCCTTACCCATTATTTGCTTGATAAATTAGTAAGCGCCAATGTAGCCGTGGTAACCTGCAACGATACCCACCACCCTACCGGCCTGCTGATGCCATTGGAAAGTAATACGCTGCAAAGCGAACGTTTCAGGGCGCAGATAGAAGCCAGCGAACCATTGAAAAAACAACTGTGGCAGCAAACAGTAAAAGCCAAAATAAATAACCAGGCAGCAGTAATAAAAAAATGGGAAGGCAAATCCTATTTTCTCAGCAACCTGGCCGATAATGTAAAAAGCGGGGATGCTGGTAACAGCGAAGCCATTGCAGCGGTGCATTACTGGCAAAACCTGTTTCCCCCAGCATGGAATTTTTACAGAAAAAGGGATGGTGTGCCGCCCAACAACCTGCTGAACTATGGCTATGCCATTGTGAGGGCAGGCATGGCAAGAGCAATTGTGGGTGCAGGTTTGCTGCCTACTCTGGGCATCTTTCACCGCAACCGCTACAATGCCTACTGCCTGGCGGACGACCTGATGGAACCTTACCGACCCTTTGTGGATATGATTGTACGGGGCATTATCCATAAGACATCTGCGGTGGATAATCTTACGCAGGAACTGAAAGTGGAACTGCTGAAAGTGCCATCACTGGATGTGCTGCTGGATGGTGACAAAAGCCCACTGATGGTGGCCATGCAGCGGACGGCAGTATCGGTGGCCAGGTGCTATGCCGGTGAGCAGCGTAAAATGCTGGTGCCGGAAATACCGGAATGATGTTGAAGAGTGCTGTCTGCCGGGCATTGCTGTCATTCCGAGGTACGAGGAATCTGTTGGAGGAAGAACAAATATTGAGCATCATATCATGACCGGGCAGATCCCTCCGGAGCCAGTACTGAGGAACGAAGTATCGGGATGACAGCTTGGTTCAACCATTACCATTATTGAGCATACCATGCAAATGCCAGGCAACCATAGTTATTACGTTTATATCATCACCAATAAAAATAAAACGGTACTGTACACCGGCATTACCAATGACCTGCGGCGCAGGCTTTGGGAGCATGAGTATAACTCAATACCCTTCCGCAGCAAAACATTTGCAGGCAGGTACAATACTTATTTTTTAATTTATTATGAATGCTTTGATTATGTACAAAATGCCATTGCCAGGGAAAAGGAAATAAAAGGGTGGCGCAGGAGCAAGAAAGAAGATTTGATAAACACAATGAATCCTGAGTGGCGTTTTTTAAATGATGAAATATAGCTGATGCTGAACAATGCTGTCATCCCGAGGCACGAGGGATCTGCCAAACATTAGTACAAAAGCCCAACAGATCCCTCGTGCCT
>JAYWII010000004.1:0-73137 GCA_043788995.1 Chitinophagaceae bacterium
TCATCTTCCCCTGCTATTGGCGGGGTTGTGTTAAAATAATTTTGACCAGATAACCGAAGCCCTTCGCTACTCTCCGCTTTCACGGAATATCATCACTACTATGACTCCGTCCGACGCTCCTTATTGCATCTCCCGACTGAGTCGGGATTGAGTTGCAGTATGAACTGTAAAATATTTATTGAACAGTCGCTCCTAAAAAAAACTTCCTGCAAAGCTTTTGGCACATCAACAAGACAGCCTCTCACGTTCCGAATAAAAGCCTGTGTAAAGCTCCTGTCGTCTTAATGCCGGTTGACCTGCAGCCAGTAAACAGTTTATCCGCTGCAATCCTCCTATCAGCACGGGGATACCGATAGTTTTGTCAACAAGTAATCCCTTTCGACATGTCTTCAACGATTCACTTGCGTTCAGCTTCTTTACACTTACCTGATACCGTTATACGATACCTTTTGCCTGAACGTTCAGCACCGTATCTTTTGAATACAGCACCTTCAGGTGGTTTGCAAACATCAACTGCATGATGTATGCGGCAGACCTGCTGCCATCTTTTATTCAACATTGAAAAGAACTATCAATCTTCTTTTCATTCGTGACACACCCCCCACAGGACAGTTTTCAAACCATTTATTAGAAAGATTCAGGAAAATATATGAGTTAAAGGCTGTTATACCTGTTCAGATGCTGCAACCTGCTATATTGCCCAGGAAGCTAAGAGTAGCGTAGTCATTGTATTTATACTCCCTCGCAGGTTTCTAACCTTACCCCCATAACAGCTAACAAAGTCAGGGGGCGGTTTTTTTGCCCTACTTTTTTTCTAAAAAAAAGTAGGTTAAACCAAAAAACTAATTAAGAAGCAACCTCTTCACAGAATTAGAACATAATCCCATGTAAAGGCAAAACTCCTCAATAGTTACAAGCTGGTGTTCTTCTTTAGAGAAATGTTGCTTGATTTTTTTAATCAGGTTACGACCGTACCTCTCACTCTTTCCGGTCACTACCTGAATGTCCTTTGGATAAATACATAAACGTTCCATCTCCTTTTCTGATTTTAATACTTTATCTATACTTCATCCATACCTATGATATGGCTTGCCAGTACAAATTTACTAAATATTTTGGCGTGAATAATTGTTTCAGAATGGAAAAATCGGCACAAATGGTAATGTGCGGAACGGGTTATTAGGAAAAGTTTTTTGACTGAAATAATTTTGGTAATGAGTTGATATTTTATCATTCATAACCCATTAAATTTTATTCGATATGGCAAAGCAAAAAGGAATTATTAAACTGGATGGCACAATTGGTGGCATCACTTTTTACAAATCACAAGATGGTTATTTAGCAAGAGAGAAAGGCGGTGTACCTGCTGACCGTATTGCTAATGACCCTAACTTTCAAAGAACCCGTGAAAACGGTGCTGAATTTGGAAGGGCTGGGAAAGCTGGTAAACTTCTGCGTAATTCAATCCGTGCAATGTTGCAGAATGGTTCTGATAGCAGGATGGTAAGTCGTCTTACTCAGAAGATGGTTGAAGTAATTCAGGAAGATGCTACCAATCCCCGTGGACTTCGTAATGTGATTGATGGTGAAGCAGAATTGCTGGAAGGTTTTGAGTTTAACATCAGTGGTAAACTCGGGACTACTCTTTATGCTCCGTACACATCAACTATTGACAGGGTTGCCGGTACATTAACTGCAAGTATTCCTTCTTTTGTTCCCATCAACATGGTTGCAGCTCCAAATGGTGCAACTCATTTTAAAATTGTTTCCGCCGGTGCAGAGATAGATTTTGAGAATGAAACTTTTGTAATGGATGCGCAGGCAACTGCTGTGTTACCCTGGGATGCTACTGCAACAGCCGTAATCAGCCTTGCAAACGCTGTAACTGCAAATAGTACACATCCTTTGTTCCTTGCATTAGGAATTGAATTTTATCAGGAAGTAAATGGTCAAATGTATCCATTGAAAAATGGAGCTTTCAACCCATTGGCATTGGTTAAAGTAAGTGGATTGTAATTTCTTAGTTTTAAGCTATACGGCCCTGCTTTCCAGCAGGGCTTTTTTTTTTATTCACTACCCTAAAAGGGCAGTGAACAAAGCCAACGACGGCCAGAAGGAAAACAATGAACGAACCAGCCTGTGGAACCGATGGCAAAGACCCGAGTGCCACGATAACGATAATAAACTGGACGCCTGCCGAGATGCCTGCTGAAAACCCAGGAAGGCAAAGAAGGAACAGGCCCAAATAAGGAACTGCTGAATGGGCATACTGAGATACGATGCCGACTGCTGATGATACGAAGCTGCTTTTGCATAACTGTGAATTTTTATAAGCATCTCTCAGCGAAGGCAGATAAAAAAACCAAACAGGATGCGGAATAAAAGATGGGGCTGTGTGTCGGGTCTGTGTTTATGCCGAACTGGTTTGGTTTTTTTTGTTAGCTCTGTGAGGTGGGCTGCCGTAGCTATTTTTGCTTTATAAAAAACACATTGGCAAAAGTTGTATCAATTTAATAGGTCGGCAAGTGTATTAAGAAAGCGGCCATTGCTGACCGCCTTTACTTAGTATTCACTTGGTAGCATCAGGCAACCATCAACCAGCCAGATAGTGGCAAGGTCATAGGGAAAATCACTGAAAGGAATTTCCTGATTAGTTACTTTGTTGTGGTTACCATCTGTTGCAAGGATTGTAAAAACATCGTCCTTTACTCTTTTTAAATTCCACACCTGGAAACGTTCAAGGTTTATTTCCCTGTGGCATTGATGGCTAATAATTAAATCAATCAGCCAGTAAGCACCGCAGCCATCTGCTAACTCTTTCACACCATCAGTGTAAAGAATCAGGGAAGGTTTGTGGCAATAGAAATTTTCTGAACCGTTGTGAGAACCGAAGAAGTGATTTGCATTTTTCATTGTAATAAAATTTATTTTAAAAGAAAAAAGGAAAAAAAAGAAAGCAATCACATCAGGCGGCGTAGCTAAAAAAACAAGGAGGAACGGAATAAATGATGGCTTTGTGCGATGGGGCTGCGTTTATGCCGTAGTTCCTTGTTTTTTTTTAAGCATTGGGCTGTGCCAGCCGACTAACTTGCTGCACTTTTTTGATTTTCTTTTAAGAGTGGAAGTCTTAGCTATTTGGATTTTGTTGTAATTTTTAAAACAAAAAATGGCCAGACATAAAGAGAGGGTAAAGACTCATCATGAACCCTCAACAATTGAAACTTTCCTTTGCATATCATCTATGCCCCAATGGGTCAAACTTCTTATTGATGCAGAACCAGATAAGCCATATATTGAAATGCTCAAAGGACTTGCAGAAAGAGATTTTTATAATGATAGAAATGAAAGACTAACTATCAAAAAAATAGCTGCTGATTTAAAAATAGAAACTTCAAAAGTTACTAATTGGCTTAATGCTGTGTATCAGGATATTTTTGACCTCAATGAAAATAAACCTGAGTTGTTTAATAAGAATGGAATACCAGTCACACTTTACCTGCATCACTTTGATGACTCCGCTTCATTCAAAATTTCATTACCTGCTTTACCAAGAGAATACGAGATGTTCAGATTTTATTTTGCAAAAGCAAAAATGGGAACAGATTATTTCTGGGTACATCGTGTTGAACATAGTATTGAGGCTGATACTTACGAAGTATGTATTTGGCTACGGGGCGGAATGACTAACAAATTCCGAGAGTTTTTATATGACAAAGCAATGTTTTATAACAGGATTGGTTTTATGGATGCAATGAATAAAACAGAATGGCAAATTGATGATGAATTAAGAAGTATTTACAAAGGATAAAACATTTCCCTGTGTGTTTGCAAAAGGTAATAGCGCCTGCGGCAAAAAAAGAAGCATAGCCGTGTGGCACACTTGTCCACACTGTAGCCCAGGGGCGTGCCGCCAAAAGCCAATGGAAGAAGGAACGACTGGAATTGGCTGCGTGCGCCTGCCACAGTGGTGGCTACAGAGCCGTGAAACGGCGGTAGACAGCTACTAAGAATGCAAGGGTTTGGCTTGTGTTTTTGTTTTCGTCAAGGCGATGTGTGCGGACAAAAACCATGACAAACCCGCAGCTGTGGCAGGCCGCAAGGCACGCCAAATTATGGGCAGCGGGTGGACTGAACGCTACTGAAGTGAATGGATGACGTAGTAAAGCGTAATGAAACCCGGTGAGTATTGTAGCGTTGGCTTGCTAAAGGCTGGTGCATTCCCATGTGTTTTGCTTTGTGTCTGGCAATGGGATGCCCGGCCTTGAAGCAAATGGTTTAGCTGCGAACGAGGTGTAATGAAGCGTAACGAAGGAAGAAATGAACGAAGTGGCGTGAAGGACACAATAGCTGCCGTGAGGAATGAGGAGGAACTGCAAGGAGTATGACAAACCTGCGATAGCAGTCCGAAGGGCATTGCAGGTGCAGCAATACCTTAAAAGCGTTATAAACAGCTTTTATTGCTGCTGCTGCAATGGTTTGGCGTATCTACTTGCTGACGACAAAATGACGAACACCTTATTACCTTGCAGCGTGGGGTCTGTGCTGGTTTAAAATAAGGAACGGCTGTAGTTTTTTTTTCACTAAATGAAACTATGCACAACAAGATTTATTCATTTGTATCGGTGGGCAAGCTACAGTGCCGTAGCTGCAAAATACACAACAATCACCCAGCTTTGGTTTCAGGACGGTTTCACAATTGGTGCATTTATAAAAGTAAGTACAAGCATCTGTTGGCATCGTTTCCTCTTTTTGAAAACCGCAGTTAGGACAAGTGATTGTTGACTGTAGTGTTATTGTTTTTTCCATTGTTATTTATTCTCACTAATTAGATTGTACTCTTTTACTTTGTATCCTGTTTTATTAATTGCTGCCTCAATTGTCTTTATATCAACTTTTGATTTATCAAAAGTGACTAAGCTACTCCGGGTTGCATAAGATGTTTTGTACGCTAATACTCCTTGTACTTTAGACAATTCGTTGTTTACATGCTCCTCGCAACCTTCGCAGGTCATACCTTGTATAGTGAATTTTACCTGCTGTTTGTTATCAACTGCTGCTACTGTTGCGGTCTGTACTTTTGGTTTTGGATAAAACACTTTTGCATACAGTGGAAAAGTCATCATCAGAATAGCAAATACAGTTACTAATCCCAAAAAAGTTTTTGACTGAAGGAATGAAGCCTTTTTAGTTGTTTCGCAATTGCAATCATTATCTTCTGTTTTAATAGGTCTTAATTTCATATACCATGCAAAGGCTAATACAGCAATTGACAGTCCTATTAAATAAGGTCTTGCCGGTTCTATCCATGAAAAATTAGCGGCAATGCTGCTACTCCCTGCAAATAAGGCAATAACAGGTGTGATACAACAAAGCGAAGCTGCAATAGCAGTAAGAACACCTGCCCCGGTAAATGTGCCTGATGATTTTATACTTATCATACTGTTTCCAGTTTTTGAGTTTGTACATTAATATGTTTGAAAAAAGGCTTTAAAATCTTTAGATTTTCTTGTGTAAGTGAATAATAAATTGTTTGCCCTTCCTTCCTGGTTTCTACAATATTTCCATCTCTCAATTTTCTTAAATGCTGTGATACAGCCGGAATACTCATGTTTAAAATATCTGCAATGTCGCAGGGACATAACTCTTTTTCTTCTTCCAGTAAATAAATAATCTTTAACCTTACTTCGTTACCCGCTAATGCCAATATATTAGAAAGGCTTGCAAAGGATTTTTGAGCTGTTTTTAATTTCCCTTTACAATTCATTATTTGTTCATGGTCTGCAAATAACCTGATACAAGTATTATTTTCCATTTGGCAAAGATAGGGTAATCACTATTTAAGCAAATACTTAAATAAGTTAAAAATAGGAACCATAAGGAGGATAACGGCATCCCGGCAGGGATTTTCAGGAAGCTATATTTAAATCTCATGTTTTCGTAATTTATCAATAAATCACTAAACTTTTTTAATATGGAAAATCCTTTTGAATTAATTATTGACAAGCTCAATAACATTGAGAACTTACTCAAAACTGTAATGAAAAATGATAACGGTACAGTTACAATTACTGAAGTATTAAATCTGAATCAGGCTGCTGAATATGTTAGCCTTTCCAAATCGGCTATCTACAAAAAAACTTCGGAAAGAAATATTCCTCACTTCAAACAGGGTAAGAAACTGTATTTTAAACGTAGTGAATTAGACGATTGGCTCACTGGCATAAAAATCACAACCAAAGCTGAAATTGAGAAAGAGGCCGATGAATATATCAGGCGAAAAGGCAGATTTAAATTTTAATTATAAAAGCAATAGTGTTTTAGTAATAGCATCTTTCAAATCACTTTTTACATTTGTTTGGGCTGCAAAATCATTCCATCTGCTTACAACAGCATTAACCTGGTTAATGATTGTATCTGCTTTTTTGATGTTCATATTTTTGGCAACTTCCAGTAAATCATCACGGGTAATATTTTGCCGCTTACCATTTACACTTAAAGAGTGCTGGCTCACCCATGTACTGCCTGGCCGGTAGGAATGACAAATATCAAAAGCAGGAGCCAGTTTCCATTGGCCGGTTTTATCCATGCTAAATGAAAAGTTCTTGGTGTGGTCATCACAGTTTCTTGCCATTACATTAAATACCATTCTGCGGTATAGCTGTTCCGCATCTGTGTAGGGCAATAACATGCTACGCATGGTTTCAAATAATTGTTCGTAGCTAAACGACGTAACCTCACTGAAATCATAATGAGCAATGGCACAAAAACTTTGTATATGCAGTTTGCCTTTACCATGTTCCCTATCAAACCGCTTAGTCATAAAATGAGCCCTGCCGTTTTCTTCCAGCAACCTGCATTCTGTCATTTCTATTTCGGCTTCTTTTGCCATCAGGTGATAAGCCATTTCAACCCGGCCATAACCGGATGATGTACCTAACTGCTGGTCTGTAACGCCGTCAAATTTTAGCAGCCAATGGGTAAACCCTTTTGGTGCATCCGCCTGCCCGGAACGAATTTCATTTGTATCAGGATTAAATGCTATCACTGCTTTAGCCCTTGCACCACCGGCAGAGGAACCAATCTTTAAAATATCACTCAATGCTTTTGCTTCATCGCCGGAAAGGTTGGTATTAAAATCCTGCCTGCCGGATAGTATTTCCTGGGCAATATTTATTAAGCTGTCTAACTCAATTTTGGTAGCTCCATTATTTGTTTTGGGAACTATGGGTTCAAATTCCAATGCTCCCATACCTCTTTTGCCGATAAAGCAAAGCAGTTCTACCGGGTTCATGCTATCAGTAGGGCGGCCATTTCTTGAAAGCCAGGCATTAATAAGGCTGTTACCGTATTTATCGGGCAATACATCGGCCAGCAAGCCCGGTAAGCCTTTGAATGTAGTTGTGCCTCTTAATTCAGGAAAAGAAAACACCCGTTTTGCTGCATCGGCAATCGGCATTTTCAATGGCGATAAATCCCACTTGTTAGTAAGAAATGAGGATTCAAATTCAAAGGAAGCCAACTCTGTATCCACATCCCATGCAATGGCTCCAACCCGTTTGTTCCAAATGTTGATGAATGCTGTTGTTATCATTACCAGTCGCTTCTAGGTTTTTCGATTGGGGTGGCTTTTTTATTGCTTGCTCTTTGCCGCTTTTTCTGGTCAATTTTAGCCAATTGCAGCGGACTGAGCAGTTGTTTTATCTCAAAACTTTGAAACAGTTGTAGCTGCTCTAAAGCCCTTAATATTTGAATAAAAGAAAGCAATGTACCGCCGCCGCCATTTTCAACCTGCACCATTGTAGAACGGTTGATGCCAGCCGCCGCTGCCACCTGCTGCTGTGTCTTGTTTTGCTGCAACCGGGTTTGTTGAATAAAGTTACCCAACACCTCCAAAATTGCCGGGTCACTCATTGCGTACCAGTATTTGATGGCTTTTTCCATCGTTAAATGTATTATTGGTGAATAATGTTGGCAAATGCCAACAATTGAATCAGTCTATTTTGTTGGCATATTCCATCACAAATATACTAAATTGGCTTTAATGATGGAAATATCCAACATTTATTTGCAAATTTTAATGCAGCAATTGATATTCAAAGTGTTAAGCGGTGGTACTAAATTTTAAAGCCGTGCTTTGAAATAAAATGAAAATTCATCAGGCAATACTTTTCATCATTTTTGACACTTAAATCCAGCTTTCATTAAAGTCTTTAAATATCCTTCAGCATTCGATTTATGAAATGAATTCAATGTTTTGAGTTCATAAGCGAAATCAGCTAAATAGGTTCTTTGACCTTGTGTTAAAATTTTCATCCGGGAATCCCATTCAACCATTTGTTTTAGAACATTAAGATTAATTGCCGGAACTGAAAGGTTTGTCTTTTCACTACTGGCTTTTTCAGGTGCTTCCTGCTTGAAATAGTAGGATGCTAATTGAACCTCTTTAACCGAAGGGGCTATTCCCTTTGTGAGATTAATTGCAATCTTATTAAATGCAGATGCGTACTTATTTTTTTCCTCAGCAGCCTTCTTTTCTATTGCTTTAAAATAGTCTTCTAAACCAATTCCCTTCTCAAGTGCCTGATTGTATTTTAAAACAATAAACTTAAAAGTACTCTCAAGAAGGAAATTCTGCGTTATGTTTATTTGGTCAAATATTTCAGGATTGTTCTTTCTAATCTCTGTCATAAGATTGCTTTCAAATCTTAAAATGTCTTCGCCTAAATCTTCCACCTTAATTATTGAAGAAATAATACTATCTATCTTTTTCTCCTGAAGCTTTGAAAGTCCCTTGTACTGCTTTCTTAGTTCATTGTAAAATTCCATTCCTTTAGAAAGCACCTCAATATTCAGTTGTATTCTTTCAAAGTCAACTTCATTTTCTTCCTCATTTTTTTTCTCTTTAATTGGAATTGAATATTTTTTCAAAATTTCCAGAGCAATTTTAGAAGTCATGAATTTTGTAATCTCCGTGGAGTCTGAAATGTCTTCCCACAATTTTTTATTCTTTGCATATTCTCCATAGTCTTCACTCTCAGAATACTGCTTAATCAATTCATTCATCAACTCCATCAACTTAGTAAAGAAGGACACCAAATCATCCTCAAGCTTTTCCTTTTTCCAGATTTTTAAAAGGTCAAATTGCTTTCCTTCTTTAGCACCATCTGTATAAATGTAGATTATGGAAATTGAATATGGGATTACTGCCGACCTTATTTGCCCCATTGCATGTTTTCCCTGTCCATAAATTTTTTCCAATTCAACAAACAATATGATTTTGGAAATTAACTCTTCATAAAAGCCTCTGTTTACATTAATAGCTTTCTTTCCCCTGGTCTCACCTGTAATTTCTTCTAAAAAGTATCTAAAAACTTTTTCACCACCTTTTTTTACAATGAATGGCTGTTCTCCCCATGCAGTAAAATATTTACCTAACTGCTCTTTTGTAAAACGATAATTCTTTGGATACTCCTTCTCAATCCTGGCTTTATTTGAGCCAGCAATTCTTAACTTGGTATTGAACTCTCCTCTTGATTTTTCAAAGAACCATTTCCTGCCGGAAGGTGTAACAACGCTGTCGGAAAGGGCTTTAAGCTTATTTAGTTGAGGGCTTCTCGAACTTAAATCAACATTAGAAACTTTGGTTTGAGAATTTGAATATCTGCTTATATCTGAAATCAGTGAGTCTAATCCTTCCTCTGTAACATCTAAGGCAACATTAATCTTTGCCATTATTTTTACCCGGTCAATTGGGAACCCGTCTTTCTGAGTAAAATAAATGCTTGCGGTTGTCTGCCCTCCATTTACAATTTGAAAATCAGTTAACGACTTAATAAACATTTTACCATTTACTACTTCAAATTCTTTTGCAGTAGAAGTAATAGTAATACCATTATTGAATGCAATAAACTTTTCAGGGCTTATTCTTATCGTTTCTCTTATTCCCTTATTTGCGCCTTTGAATTGCAGAAATGACCTGACATTCTTTTCAAGTAATCTTGAGCTGTATCTTTTGTAAAGGTCAGATAATATGTGAGCAGGTAATACACAGAGGTAGGATTCAAAGTTTTCCTCTTCTGCTGCCTTTATAACTTCTATTTTGTAATTGAATAAATTTTGGAAATCAATAACCAATGCTTCTCTGTTACCTTGAGAAATCATCACATCATACAAAAAATTGAGGTCTATCAATTTCTTGATAATGAGTAAATCCTTTTTTACCCTTTCCCTATCTCTTGTAAAAGCTACTGTTATTGATTCATCTTCAAATTCTATTCTCTTAGGTTGTGGTATTGTACCACGGGTTTCTATTGTAGCTGTAGCACTGACTAAAAAAAATTCAACTACATCAAATTGTTCTGCACCTGTTGTTGATGAAAGCTGAGATAACAAAGGTCTTATTGGGTCAGCATCCTGAACTTCATCATTTAAAAATCCTTTGATTGCTTTGTTTAAAAATTTAGTTGCTCTTTTAAACTGGTTATCATAATGGCTTTTGGTGGAAACCTGTAAGTCTTTTTCAGAAGCATTAATCTCTATGCTTGCTTCATCTATAATAAAAAGTTGAAGTCGTTCAGAGGATTCATTAACTGTATATCCATTCAATTTTAAATTCTCTATAGTATTCAAAAAGTACGAGTCATTCCAGTCTTCCGAATCAAGTAATTTAGCATCAACCATTAGAGGAAGAATTTGGCTTAGCAATTGAGCTTGCTGTACAAATCCCTCTTCATCTTTTGAGGTATCGAGTAAATCTTTCCTGTAATTCAGGAACTCTTGAATTCGCATATTAAAAATCTCTTTGTTCGATTATAAATGGGGTCAAAAGATTTGTTCTCAAGTTGTATTTGAGATTACTTATTTCATCAGCAATATTTGACCTGTTTAGTTTTGGAAAATCATCAGATGCACAGTTATATGAAATGCTGTCTATAGGCTTAAACTTATATTTATCGTACTGACTGACATTTTTTGCGGTGATATTTTTCTGACTCAACGCTTTCCATAATATTGAATTTTCTCCCGAAGATTCCTGAACCAGTTTCTTTATTTCAAAGATTAGCTCCCCAATACTGATGCCAACAGTAAAGTCACTTAACAAGGAAACAACAATTAGTTCAAGCCCTTTTCCGGTGGATACTTCCAACTGAAATTCACTTGATATTTTTACATCAATGCCAGAAGGAGATTTTGTTTTCACCTCCAAATTTTTTGTCTCCAATTCAAAATCGTTCCCTTTATCATAAGGGCCTTTCCAGGAATTCAGGATGAAATTAATCTCTGTTCTATTGGGGTCAGTGATTAAAGATTTTAGAACCAACAATTCTCCCATAAGACCTTTTATTGCATCTTCTAAAAGTAAATCTGATTTTTTGTCTTCAAAGAATTCACTCCACCTATAAAAAGCCTCAATAAAGTGATTTGAATATTCATCAACCTGACTTATCCCTTTTATTCCATGATATAGAGAAAGTATAAGGTCGTCAAAAAGGTCGTGGTAATCATTGTCAATTAACTGAAGTACAATCAAGTTTTTTTCTACGAAGTATTCGATAGATAAATTTTCTTTTTGAATTCCCTTGAAGTTTAAATGTTTGTTTGCTGGTAGTGCAAGAATTAAACATCGTTTATTTTCCTTACTAACTCCAATATAAAGTTCACAGATGCAATCAGGCGATATTCGTAGCGACCTGAAACCAGTTGTAACAGTATTGTCTGAAAGACCTGACCATTTTTGTTTTAGCTCTGTACTTGTCATATTTATAATTCATTTGCATCAGCAGGTAATTCCGAATCTGCTTCGTTAAATTCCAATTCTGCTTCTTCATCTTCAAATCCATAATTTCCATGCACATAAACTCCTCCTGGGTCTGGTTCAATAGGGGGAAATCCAATTGCATAACCTATCAGTGGTATGTTTAAATCAATGCCTTCCTTATCAATCATTTCTTTTAATTCCGAATCTTTTTCTTTTCCTTCTTCCTGAAGAAATACATAATGAGAATCCAAAATGTAAATTACTAAAAGCCCTTCCTGGTCAGTCATTTTCTCACGGTAAACTCTTTCTGGAATGTTTACTTCCTCTGCTTTTTTATTAACTTGTTCTTTCGTCCAGGAAGGATATTTGCCATGATAATAAGTTCTTCTGTTCTCAATAAATTCTTTTTCCGCTTGTTCAATCTGTGTCTTACTTAACAGTATTGACAAGTCTAAACCAGCCGAAATAAGGTTCGCAGACCTTCCAGATGCACCAAAAACTTTTCCGTGAATAAATTTCTCTCTAAAATATTTCACACCCTCGTCTGTGGAAGGACCTCTTCTAACCGTCATTGTAATATCAATGGGCAAATTCGATTCTTCCTTTTTTAATATTCCTTTGCCTTCATTCTCTTTTGCTCTACCTGTGGTCTTAATTGCTATTGTCCAATTCGTCAGCTTATTCACTTCCCGACATCTCTCAATGAATTTTATTATGCTGTCGCATGTTTCATTTCCAAAATTGTTTTCCTGTTTTAGAATTTCTATCACACCAGCAATATCTGTTTGTGCAATAAGAAACCCTGCATCACTTCCGTCTTCTTTCTTCCTATTTTCAAACTTGAACTTGCCAACAATGGTGTTTTTAAATTGTGACCAAACGTCCTCTATCTTTTTCTTTCGTAAATCGAAGTTTGTAGATTGTTCCAATGAATCCTGATACGACCAATTCACTTCCAAAGTATCTCTCAGAATAGAAGGTCTTGTAATTTTAAGAGCACCAGGATGCTTTTTTACCCGAAGAATAAAATTAGCCGGTGTCTTGGGAGGGATACTCTCTTCCATTTTCTTAAATTCAATTTCAAGCTCTTCAATGGTTCTGGTTACTAAATCATATTTCTCCATTGAATCACGGGTGATGAAGAGTTTGCAGCAATCCAAATATCCTGGACGGTAGCCAAACCACCTTCCCATTTGCAGAAGAGCATCTGAATAATCTGTAGAACGAACAAAATAATTAATACTTAAACCTTCAAGGGTAAACCCACGGGACAATCTGTTTCCACCAATTGCGATATATTTTTTCGGAGTATTTCTTGGGTAAATAAGTTTATCTCCTGTCAGGCTATTAATCGCTTTAACTTCTATGTCTTTTATAGCATCTGTCAGGAAATTATTTTTGATTGTTTCAAAGCTAATTGGCTTGAGGAACTCATCATCATATCCTTTCGGCAAATAGTCAGACACATGCTCAATAATATTTGAATAAAACTTGTACCATATTTTTTCAAAAGTTGAAAAGACCGACTTTGGATTACCTGGGTCATCAAGCAGCAAACTACTTTGCAAGTCCCGAACATAAACATCAATTAAAGCTTTAAGCTGGTTTTGCCATAAGGTGTATCTTGAAATGTGAATCAACATTGAATTATGTGGATTATACATCGTAGAATTAATCATTGCCGGTTTCCGGCTTTCCCGAATAGCAATCGAAAGAATAAAACAGAGGATGCTTTCTTTAATTGAATCGGGTAAGTGTCTGGGAAAATTATCTCCTGGTCTTGATGCCCTCGTCAGTTTTCTGTATTCCCGATAATCAGCAAAATCTAAATAAGAACCAAACTGACCAAACCTCTCTTGCCATTCATTAAGGTTGTTGATTTTGAGAACCCCAATTAATTCTCCGTTGCTTTGTCCGTAAACTCTGGCAGGAAAATTTTCAATGTTGTCGTTTACAAGCTCAACCAAAGGGATTTTTAATTGTAATTTATTTTCAATTGGCTTAATTGTTTCAAAGATTTGTTTAGCCCCGACATAATTAGTTGGCGGATTTAACAGCACAATAAAATCATCAGGAAAAAGATTAGGTACTTGTGGAAGTGATTTTTCTTCCTGTTAACCTCTCAGTTTATATTTTACAATCCAATTATTTTCAGGTGCTTCATTTCTGTCAGCAAGGATGTTAGCAAATGGGGTTCACCGAAATAAATACTTTGAAAATTAAAATTTTCTAAGAGATATTTTGAGCCAGAATACAGTACTACTAATAAGCTTTAGTGGCGTCGCACTCTTGTACATTTATAATTCTATTGAGCAAAGCGAAGAGCATCAAATTTTTCTTTAGTTAAAATATCTGATTGCTTGTTCACCAACCCATCTTCCCATTGGCACTGCTACGGCATTGCCGATTAACCGATAGGCACTTCTTTTATTTTCAAAGTTAAAGTCTTCTGGAAATCCTTGCAGCCTTGCATATTCCCTGATTGAAAATGGTCTCACTCCATATTTTGAAGATTTATCTTTCACTAATCTTGTACCTAAATCTTTTGAGTAATGGGCTAAACAAGTTGGTGCAATCGCTGAAATTTCTTCAGGGTCAACTATAATTGGTTTATCCCGATACTTCCCATTAATTCTGCTAATTACATATTCAGGCATTTCAACTTCTGGATTCTTTTCAATTATTTCTTTCAATCTCGGTTTGCTGATTAAACTTTTGGGAGAACTAATATTGAAAGGTTTTCTTGTACCAATTAGAATAAGTCGCTTTCTTCTTTGTGGTAACCAATTAGCAGCATCAACCGGGCAGAAAATATTTACATAATAGTCGGGTAGTTTCGTCATCGCTTCCATCACCACTTTGAATTTCTTCATGCCTGGCACATTTTCTACAATATACATTTCGGGCTGTTCAATAGCAATATGCCGGAAGAAATGGAGAAATAAATCATCGCCAGTTCTTGTGCCATTAATATCCGCTATTGCTGAGTATTTGGTACAAGGATATGTTCCAATTATTATTTCGGAATTAGGTTGTTCCAATACTGTTTTATCTTTTATGTCACCATTAATAACAGAGTGGGAAAAGTAGTTGCTGTTCATTTGCATACAATCCGTTGCTTCAATGTCAAGGTCAAGGGATTGAATCATATTCACTCCGGCTTGCATTATTCCTATCTCCATTCCCCCACATCCCGAAAAGTATCCTTTAGCTGTTGGTCTGTACATAAAATGATTTTTATCTTTTGAAAATAGTATCGAAGTGAAATTCCAAAAATTCTTTTTTTGGCAAATATTTTTTTGGCAAATAAAGAGGTGAGTTTGTTAGATGAGCAAAATAATTTTCGTAATAATTTTCTTTCTGCTTTTTCTTTAAAACTGGTGAAATCAAAATTTCAAACTTATCGTTGATGCTTATGTAACCTTTGTCAAAAGCTCTATCATACAGAGCCGAAAGACAAATACCATTTTCAGGGTTCAATCTTTCTTCTTCATTTTTCGACCATGGGATAATATGGCTTGCAAACAGCAAATCGGGAATATCAATTCCAGTAATGGCACATTTACTTGAATAATTTACCATTACTATCTTCCTGAAAAAATTTTGATTGACTCTCGTTTTTACTTCCCGGATTTTTGTTTCTCCCTTTAAGTTTTCTGTTCCTACAAGAATATCTGCAAATTTTTGTTCGATGGTTTCATGTTGTTTCTCTGCTAATATTTTCTCACTTTCAAAAATCAACTCTTCTTTGTTATTTATAAATTCATTCCAGATTGGCTCTACTTGTTTTCTGCCACCAGACATTCCTTTAACGCCTCTTTCCTGATGATAAGGGTCAATGTGTGCAAAGTTGGTAAGTCTTATTGCAACAGCATTTGCAGTTCTTCCAATGATGTTTGCTAAGTGAATTATTTCTGGAGTACGGCTATGCATTTTACCAAAATCTAATTGCCAGTAAAGATTAAAAGCAAGGATTAATTCTTCTCTTGTCCAGTTTGTTTTAGCCATTATAATTTTTCATTTGCAAAGTAATTAATGTTTATGAACGCTAAAGCTCAATAGTAGCAATGCCGATGAACGGATTGCGACGCAACGATGCTCAATCAAGGCTCAAAAGCTGGTATCAAAATATTTACAATTCCCCTGAACCAATCTTGTTTCTACTCCGTTCTCTTTTTACTCAACTCAATTGTCGTTTCGCCGATACGACAATCTTTTCATCTAATAAAAACTATAAACAAATATAACCGATTATATCTTGTAATCACAGCAAGTACAGGGAATGGAAAACCATATTCAGTTAGGCCTGAACGACATTTTACAGGGCTTTTTTCCTGATGTGGATTTGAAAGCAAAGTATAAGAATGAATTGCCCATGAGTGTAAACGAAATGGAACTGCTGGCTTATTTGCGTATTGCAAATTTTGAAAGAATAACTGTAAAGTTCAATAACGGGCAAATGGAAAAGTTTGAAGGTGTGCAACGCCTGAAAGCTAAGAAACGGATTGAAGAGTTAATAAGGGAACACCGCTATCAGGATATACAACTACAGGAAGAAGATGGTGAGGTAACTGCCATCTTTCAAACTATAAAAAAGAAGTTCACTAAAGGGAGCAACCCTAAGTAATTGCGTTTTGCTTAAATGACCGGAGCAACCGGCATGAGAGCCATGCAATTTTAAAATGTTAAACATAGAAAAATGTAAAAAACTATTACAACAAGACGGAAAGACTTACACTGATGAGCAGGTAAAACAGATTAGAGAAGCACTCTACAAAATGGCTAATCTGGAATACCATTTATTAACTGACTTTAAAAAACTGAAAGATGCACACAGCAATCATTTACACCAGGGTGTCCACAGACGAGCAAGCTGAAAAAGGCTACAGTTTGAGGGACCAGCAGCAGCGCCTTGAAAAGCATTGCGAAGCCAAAGGCTATGAAATTGTAAAGCACTTTCAGGATGACCACAGTGCCAAAACCTTTAACCGTCCTGAATTTCATAACCTGCTGGACTTTATAAAGAAAAATAAAGGACGGGTTAAAAAAATAGTGGTAGCTAAATGGGATAGGTTTTCAAGAAACATGGAAGCCTCGTTGAACATGATTACCTTTTTATTGAAGCTGGGTATTACTGTTGAAGCAATGGAGCAACCTTTGGATGAAAGTGTGCCGGAAAATTTATTGATGAAAGCCTTTTACTTAGCTGCTCCGCAAGTAGAGAACGCAAGGCGTTCTTTGAATACTACTAACGGTATGCGTAGAGCATTAAAGGAAGGCCGCTATGTAAGTACTGCTCCCTATGGATTTAAAAACACAAGGGATGAACAAAACAGGCCAATCATTACACCTTCCGGCATGGCTCCGGTTGTTAAAAAAGCATTTGAGGAAATTGCCTCTGGCAATTTTCAAATAGAAGTGCTGCGAAAAAGATTATTGAAAGACGGATTGAAAATAAGCAGGAGCAATTTTTATACCCTGCTCCGCAATCCTATCTACTGCGGCTTAATTAGGGTAAAGGCTTATAAGGATGAACCGGAAGAAATTGTACAGGGCATCCATGAGCCTATTATCAGCGAAGCATTGTTTTACGAAGTACAAAATGTATTGGATGGAAAAAAGAAAGCCAAAACAAAATACTCGTTGGTTAATAACGAATACCCAATGAGGGGGCATTTGATTTGTCCAAGATGCGGTAAAACTTTAACTGGCAGTTCTGCCCTGGGCAATGGTGGCAAATACTATTATTATCATTGTACCGCCGGTTGCAAGGAAAGGCATAAAAGCGATGTGCCTCACAATGCTTTTGAAATTTGGCTGAAAGACATTTCCATAAAACCTGAATTAGCAGCTTTGTATCTGGCTGTGATGGAAGATGTGTTTAAAACAAACGAAGGTGACCGGGATGCGGAAATAAAAAAGCTACATGAAAAGATTGAAGCGAATAAAGAATTGCTTAGAAGCTCTGCTTTAAAGCTGGCAAAGGATGATATTGATAAATTTGTTTATCACACCGTAAGGGATAAAGTGAATGAGGAAAACAGGGCTTTTGAATACAAGATTACCGAACTAAAGAAACTGGATAGCGGTTTCAAGGAATACTGCCACTATGGTATTTCCCTGCTTAGTAATATGGGGCATTATTATACTACAGCTACCATCGAAAACAAGCAAAGAATGCTTGGTTTGATATTCCCTGAAAAACTGGTGTTTTCTAATAACACTTTTCAAACCATGCAGCCGAATGAAATACTAACCCTGCTTTGCAATGGTGGTAAGGGTTTCAGCCCAAACGAAAAAGGACTTTCCAAGAATAAACTTGAAAAGTCCTGTGTGGTGACCGCGTCAGGATTCAAACCTGAAACCTTCTCATCCGTAGTGAGACGCTCTATTCAATTGAGCTACGCAGCCATTTCCGTTTTACCGGACGGCAAAAATAGAGATTTATTTTATTCATCCCAACTCTTTATGCATTTTTGCCAAATAAACTGTTGGATGAAACTTCAATTTAAAGCTATTGGCAAGGCACATGAGCCTTTTGTAAAAGAAGGTGTTGAGCTGTTTACCAAGCGTATTACTAACTATTTTCCGGTAGAATGGCAAATTATCCCGATGCCGAAAAATGCAGGGGTATTAAGCGAAACCGAATTAAAGAAAAAAGAAGCTGAGCTGATCTTACAATCCCTGCAAAAAGAAGATTACCTGCTGGTGCTGGATGAAAGAGGCAAGCAGCTGAGCAGTGAAGGCTTCGCTAATTTTATACAGGCCAGGGCAAATGAAAGTATAAAAAACCTGGTATTCCTGATCGGCGGTGCTTATGGTGTAAGTGATGAAGTGATGAGCCGGGCCAATTATAAATGGAGCTTATCGCAAATGGTATTTCCACATCAACTGGTGCGGTTGATTTTAGCAGAACAAGTTTACAGAGCCTGCAGCATTAACCGCAATGAAAAATACCACCACAGTTAAACTGAATTACTTAGTTTTGATTAAAACCTATATACATGAACTTTGCTGAATTTCCAATCACGTATTCCCTGATAGCTTTAAATGTAATTTTCTCTTTGATCGGCTTTTCCAATGCAGACCTGGTGGACAAAACTATTTTCTGGCCCTATAGAATGGGGAGGGAGAATCAAATGTATCGCTTTGTGACATCCGGCTTTTTACATGCTGATTTCATGCACCTTTTCTTTAACATGTTCACCCTGTATTTTTTTGGCAGGGCCGTGGAATCATATTTTTCAAGCTATGGCTTAGGGGGAAATATTTCTTACCTGCTGTTATATTTTGTAGGAATGATAGTGGCCAGCATACCGAGTTTTTTGAAGCATAAAGATGATTATCATTACCGGGCACTGGGGGCATCCGGAGCTGTATCTGCGATGGTGTTTGCCTGTATCGTATTTAATCCCTGGGGGATGATCTACATCTATGGAATACCAATGCCATTTATCATCTATGCAGTTTTATATGTGATCTACTGTGTGTACATGGCAAAAAGAAATGCTGACAATGTAAATCATGATGCTCACCTGTGGGGCAGTTTATTTGGGTTGATATTTACGATTATTTTAGTTGCCATATTACAGCCTGCACTATTTCCTGCTATTATAGAAGAGTTGACCCATCCTCATTTCGGCTCGTAGCTAATCACTAAAATATTGGTGGTTTGCGGAGTAATTTTAAACCGGTTGTCTATACGCATGCCCACTACCCAAATGATCTTTTTATCTATTTCTATTACCCAGGTATTTTCTTTTTCAATCAGTGATAATTTCTGATCAATAAAAAAACGGCTTAGTTTTTTTTTCTTTGTCATTCCCAGTGGATAAAAATAATCGCCCTGTTTCCATTTGCGGAGTAATAGCGGGAACTTAATTTGAGCGGCGTCTAATTGAGCTGCCAGGTTTGAAGTTTGAAGGTTAAAATTTGAAGTGGTGGTGGTTTGAATGTTCAATACCCCTTTATCAAATTCAATCTTTTTATCTGATGCTTCTATTAAAATGTTAGCAGCCAGGCTACTTTTTACTGGGGTAATGATTAACCAGTTACGGTTTTTAAGAATCCGGTGTGTTGACGATTGAATATACTTTCCAGATTCACTTTTTAATAAACCGATTACCTCTGCTGTTTGATGTGCTGTAAAATTAAAATCTTTGATAACCTCATAAACAATGGTTGTGAGAGGTATTGTTTTTAGCAATTTTAAAACAGGGATATGAAATTCATTCCCACTTTGCTCCAGTAATTTCTTCTTTTGCTGTTCCACTGATTGCTGATAAATTATTTCTATTTCAGCAAACCGCTGAATATTTTTCAATACATTGTTTTCTGCTTCAGGAAAATTTTTTTTCACTAGTGGAATGATCTCATTCCGGAAAAAATTTCGGGTATAATCATTTGCTGCATTGGTAGAATCTGTTACAAAGGCAAGCTGATTTTGCTTTACAAAATCTTCCAGTTCTTTTCGCCTTGCAAATAACAAAGGGCGGATAATTTTACCTTGCTTTGGCTGTATTCCCCTCACCCCTGCAATGCCGGTGCCACGAAAGAAATTCATTACAGCCGTTTCTATATTATCATCTGCATGATGTGCTGTTAAAATCTTTTTGACTGGCGAATTACCAGGCTGGTCCAACAGTTTATAAAACCATTGATACCTTAACTCTCTTGCTGTTGTTTCGATAGACTTTTTTGTACTTGCGGCAATGGATACTGTATCAAACTTTTTAACAAACACTTCCACCCTGTACTTTTCCCCAAGACTTCTTACAAACACTTCATCCCTTTCACTCTCCTCACCCCTCAACTGAAAATTACAATTTGCTATTGCAAAATCAAATCCTGAACGGTGGCAGAGTTCACACAACACCACAGAATCCACACCGCCACTTACAGCAAGCAATAATTTATCTTTTAGTTGAAAAAGATTTTCGGCTTTAATAAACTGGTTGAACTGGTATAATAAATCCATTTTTTGGAGAAACGGTGAAAATACAAAAAAACACACGGGTTTTAAACGGTAAAAATTAATTGCTATGGGATAAAAGCAACAAAATTCAAAAAAAAAGTGCATCTTTAAAATTAGAATCGTTACCCTATATAAAATACCTTAACTGACTAGCTTATACTTCCTGATGAAACTTTTCATTTGTGTATTATTTTTAATAATCTGTACCTGTTTTGCCAAAGCTCAAAAAATAACAGGCTACATAAAAGATACAAGGCAACAACCTGTGGCAGGCGCTACCGTGCTGTTGCAGCTTGCCGGGGATTCTTCTGTAGTAAAAATCAATGCAGCTGATATCAATGGCCGCTATACTTTTTCACTTGTATCGCCGGGTAAATACTTTGTAACAATTTCCAATATTGGTTTTAACACTGGTAAGTCAGAAATATTTTTATCCGGTAAAAATGATATTATTATCCCTACCATAGCAATTGAAAAAAATCCGGCAAGACTGGATGAAGTGGTGGTGAATTCAAAAAAGCCGCTGATAGAAGTAACTGCAGACAAAACAATTTTTAACGTAGAAGGAAGCATTAATGCAGTAGGGTCTGATGCGATGGAATTATTAAGGAAATCTCCCGGAGTAGTTGTTGACCGTGATGATAATCTTATTATGAATGGGAAAAATGGCGTAACCATTTACCTTGATGGACGCCCCTCTCCATTATCCGGGCAGGCACTCAGTGCATACCTGCGTTCAATGCCCTCATCCGCTATTGATGTCATCGAGATCATTACCAATCCTTCCTCCAGGTATGATGCAGCAGGCAATGCAGGTATTATCAATATCAAACTGAAAAAAAATAATGCCATTGGAACCAATGTAAACATTAATGCAGGTTACAGCATTGGCACCTACCCAAAATATTTAACCGGATTTTCTTTCAACAACCGCAGCAATCACATCAATATATTTGGCAATTACAATTACAATCATGCCACCAATGAAAGCAAATTATGGATGAACCGGACGCTGGCTGATACGGCGTTTAATCAATACAGCCTAACTACCGGCAGGAACAGGGGACACCTATTCAAAGCCGGAATAGATTATTTTATCAATAAAAATAATACCATCGGGTTCATTGTAAATGGCAATATTGATAATAATAATATTTCTCTATACAGCACCACCCCCATCATGCATATACCAACCAATACCATTGACCGCTGGCTGGTGGCAGATAATAATAATCTGATCGGCAACCATAATTATAACTTAAATCTCAATTATAAACACACCGGGAAAAATGGAAGTGATTTGAATATGGATGCAGATTTCGGAGATTACAAAATCCGTGCAAACCAGATGCAGCCAAATTATTATTTCGATGCTGACTTTACCAATATCATCACAGAACGGATATACCAGATGCTGGCTCCCAGCGACATTAATATTTACAGTTATAAAACTGACTATGAACAAGATTTTAAACAAGGAAGGCTGGGATTTGGCGGAAAGTTGTCTTATGTAAATTCAAACAATGATTTTATCCAGTACAATGTATTGTCAGGTGATAAGTTTATTGACTCTGCCAAAAGCAACCACTTTAATTACAAAGAAAATATCAATGCTGGTTATCTCAATTACAGCAGACAGTTCAAAAACCTTTCGGTACAATTTGGAGTAAGAATAGAAAACTCAAATATATCCGGACGTTCCACTGGCCATAAAAAGACAGCTAACAACTGGCAGGTTTACGATTCCACTTTTAAAAGAAATTATACCGATGTATTTCCAACTGCTGCAATTACTTTTAATAAGAACCTTAATAACCAGTTTGGCTTAACCTACAGCCGGCGGATAGATCGCCCCGCCTACCAGGACCTGAACCCTTTTGAAATTAAAATTGATGAGTATTCCTACTACAAAGGCAATACAGAGCTGCGGCCGCAATACAGCAACAGCCTTGCCATCACTCACTCATTTCGTGGTAATTTAAATACCCGGCTCAGCTACAGTATGGTAAAGGATGTGTTTGCACGCCTGGCTGATACCATTGATGTGGTAAAGAGTTTTATCAGTAAGAAAAATGTGGCCACACAAAAAATTGTAAGTCTCAATATTAATTACAACTATCAAAAAAACTGGTATTCACTTTTTGTAAACCTCAATGCTTTCTCCTCTCAATACAAAACTGATTTTGGAAAAGGAAAAACAATTGACCTGGGTGTGAATGCCTTTACTGCTAATATTCAGCAATCTGCCAGCCTGGGCAAAGGATGGAGTTTAGAAATGAGCGGCTTTTATAATTCACCTGCCATCTGGAGCGGCACCTTCCGCAGTGATGAAATGTTTGGTATTGAATCTGGATTTCAGAAAAAACTGTTGAAGGACAAAGCGAATATCAGGGTATCCGTAAGTGATATGTTGGGTACCACCAAGTGGCGGGGTGTAAGCGAATTTGCCGGCCAGCACATGGATGTACAATTCAAATGGGAGTCGCAGTTATTTAAAGTAAATTTCAGTTACCGTTTTGGTAATTCACAACTCAAAGCTGCAAGGCAACGCAGAACATCTTCTGATGAAGAAGGAAAAAGAGTGAGTACAGGTGGCGGTGGATTGCAGAATTAAATTCATTCTATTTTTTTATACAATCATCCAAACACAGGCTAATATTTTCCAGGCCTTTTGTCAATGTTTCTTTATTAATCCATGCAAAACCAATACGCATAAATCTGTCAGGCATATTAAACCAATGGCCGGGACCAACCATCGTTCCATATTTTGAAAATAGTAGTTGATAAAAAAAGTCAAGATCAATTACAACTTCTTTTCTTATGGCAGGAAAACAAACCACCCCCCCTTTTGACAATACAAACTCAAATCGAGTTTCCTTTTCAAGCCATGCTTTTAGTATGTCCAGATTTTCAACAGCCTGTTTGTTTATTTTCTCTTTCCAAAAATCTTTCTTTTGCAAGAAAGAAAAACATGCTTCTTCATCCAGTATGCTGTTGGTGATGTACATCATTTCTTTTGCAGCTAGCAATTTTTCAAACAACAATTTGTCTTTTGTAATTACCCATCCAATTCTTACGCCAGGCAAGCCATAAGCTTTGGATACAGAAGATATACTGATGACTTTTCCGGAGACAGATGCAGCCAGTGGATACGGCGTATCAAAACAAATATCCCGGTAGGTTTCATCCACCAGCAGGTAAATATTTTTCTCTTCTGCTAACTGAATGATCTTTCGCAGTTCTGTTTCACTCAGCACCATCCCTGTTGGATTATGTGGTGATGTAATACTGATGAGTTTGGTTGCAGGTGTAACTGCCTTTGCAATGTCATCAACATTCAATTTCCAATCATCATCCATTTGCAGGTTGATATAAGAAATTTTACAGCCAATTGCTTTGGGTACTTCTATATTGGTGGCGTAATTTGGATGCACCACTATCAAATGATCATTAACAGTAAGCAATGATGTATTCACCATAAACAAGGCCGCTGCTGCACCACAAGTAAGTAATATTTCCTCTGCTTTGATATCCCTGTATTGTGAGGCAAGTAATTGTCTCAGTTCAGGTTTTCCTTTATGATCAGTATAGGCTAATTTAATAGCGCTGTCTAATGGACCAATATCTGCCAGGGATAGATCTGCCACCGAACTTTCTGTAAGATTGTATTGAATAGCATCATACCCCACTTCTTCCGGGCTTTCTATCTCAATTGGCATTCTTACGTACTGCATAAAAGTTAATTTGATAATGTACTAATTTTTAAAACCATCAACCTTCAACTATCAACCTTCAACTTTTATTCTTCCAAATCTTCCAACGCTCCCTGTAATTCATTGTAAGAATGATTATCCCCTGCTTTCTTTGCTTCCTCCATACCTCTTTTATACACCCTGATGGCTCGGTCGAAATCTGCCACCCGTTCTAATAATTTCCCAAGATGATAATAGGAACCAATATAAGTAGGCTCTCTCAATAAAATTTCGTTAAAGAGCTTCCTTGCTTCTTCATCATCACCGATCTTGATGTATTCCAGCGCCAGTGCATGTTGCAGAAAACTATCCTTATCAAATGTTTTCATGTATTCCAGTAATTTTTCTATCCTGCTCATATCACAAATATTTTTTCAGTTTTTAATTCACAATATCTTTACAACCGTTATCTTTGTATTAGTTGCATAAACAACCTTTTTTTAACGATTCAATTTTTTCTTCATGAAAATTTTAGTTTGTATCAGTAAAACTCCTGATACTACAGCAAAAATAGCCTTCGCAGATAACAACACGAAATTTGCCGGCGATGCTGTTCAGTGGATCATTAATCCCTACGACGAATGGTATGCCCTGGTAAGAGCAATAGAACTGAAAGAAGCTGATGCAGCTGCTGTTATTCATTTGGTAACAGTTGGTGGTGCAGATTGTGATCCCATTATAAGAAAAGCACTTGCACTTGGTGGAGATGAGGCTATCCGCATTAATGCAGACAGCCATGACAGTTATTATATCGCTGCTCAAATTGCTGCTGTTGCAAAAGAAGGTAACTACGACCTGATATTTACCGGCAAAGAAACCATTGATTACAATGGATCTTCTGTAGGTGGTATGCTGGCTGAATTATTAGATTTACCCTACTTATCATTAGCATCCAAACTTGATCTTGATGGCAGCAATGCAACCGTAGTAAGAGAAATAGATGGTGGTGAAGAAATCAATAAAGCATCATTACCAATAGTGGTTAGTTGCCAGAAAGGAATGGCAGAGCAACGCATCCCAAACATGAAAGGTATTATGGGTGCAAGAAGCAAACCATTGAAAGTAGTGGAACCTGCTGCAGTTGATGCATTGACATCCATTGCATCTTTTGACCTGCCTCCTGCAAAAGCCGGGGTAAAATTAGTATCAGCAGATAACCCGGAGGAGCTGGTAAGATTACTTCACGAAGAAGCGAAAGTATTTTAAGTGCTGAAGACATTATCAATTATCAACTAAAAAATTATCAATTAATATGAGTGTATTAATTTTCTTAGACCAGGCTGATGGACATGTTAGAAAAGCTTCTTTAGAAGCTGCATCGTATGGTGCGGCAGTAGCTAAACAATTGGGTACAGCTGCTGAAGCAGTTGTATTGGGTACAGTTTCAGAAGACCTGACTTCTTTGGGCAAATATGGTGTAACAAAAGTTCATACAGTGAGCAGTGCATCCCTTAATCAAATGGATGCACAGCTATATACTAAAGTGATTGCTGAAGCTGCCACAGCAAGTGGTGCAACAGTAATTATTTTCTCCAATAATTTAGTGGGTAAGGCTGTAGCGCCAAGGTTGAGTGTAAGGCTTAAAGCAGGCCTGGTGACAGGTGCAGTGGCATTACCAGATACCGGCAATGGATTTGTGGTGAAGAAAAATGTATTTAGTGGTAAGGCTTTTGCTAACGTGGCTATTAATACTGAAATAAAAATTATTTCCTTAAATCCCAATTCTTTTTCCATTACTACAGGAGACGGTACAGCAGTTATTGCTGAATTAAACCTAACAATTGATGCCCCAAAAGTAACAGTAACGGCAACCAATAAGGTAGAAGGCGAAGTACCATTAACCGAAGCTGAAATAGTAGTAAGTGGCGGACGTGGATTGAAGGGACCGGAAAACTGGGGATTGGTTACAGACCTTGCCAAAGTACTGGGTGCAGCTACCGCCTGCAGCCGCCCGGTGGCCGATATTCACTGGCGTCCGCATCATGAGCATGTGGGACAAACAGGTATTGCTATTGCACCTAATCTCTATATTGCCATTGGTATCTCCGGCGCTATTCAACACCTGGCAGGTGTTAACAGAAGTAAAACTATTGTGGTGATCAACAAAGACCCGGAAGCGCCATTTTTTAAAGCTGCGGATTACGGTATTGTTGGGGATGCTTTTGAAGTGGTACCAAAGATAACCGAGGCTATTAAGAAGCTGAAAGGAATATAGGAAACAATATTCCAGCAATTACGATAAATCAATAATAATACCTGGTTTTTAAATTATTTCTAAAGTCTTTCAATTAAATTTGGAAGGCTTTTATTTTTTATATTTGCTGCATAAATAAATCATCAGCAGGCGTATATCAACATGAAAAAGATAGAACTGGAAATAGTAGCCCTTTCACACAGCATTACACAAACCCATTCTTATGCAGTGGTATTGGGAGAAGTAAACGGGTTACGCCGTCTGCCAATTGTTATTGGTGGGTTTGAAGCTCAGGCTATTGCAGTGGCGCTGGAAAGGATGAATCCAAGTAGGCCATTGACGCATGACCTGATGAAAAATTTTATGCTAGCCTTTAATGTGGAACTCCATGAAGTGATCATCAATGACCTGCAAGAAGGTATCTTTTATAGTAAACTGGTTTGCAGCAGCGAAAACGACACTGTGGAGATAGATTCCAGGACCTCAGATGCGTTAGCTCTGGCAGTGCGGTTCGGCTGCTCCATTTTTACGTACGATAATATCCTGGAAAGCGCTGGCATATTGATGGAAAATGACGAGAAAAAGAAAAAATCATCCACCCCTGTTACTACAGAAACCGGTGGTCATGACGACCTGAAAGCCTTGTCGGTACAGGAACTGAACACCCTCCTGAATGAAGTGCTGGAACAGGAAGATTATATTAAAGCCATTGCCATCAGGGATGAATTAAATACCAGGAAAAAATAAATCAATTCCAGTAACAGCACTCTTCAAAATTAAGCACCTTGATTGTCTTCCCTGATTGCAAAATAAATTTAGGATTGCGTATCCTTAATAAAAGGGAAGACGGGTTTCACAACTTAGCAACTGTTTTCTATCCCCTGCCTTTAAGAGAGGCATTGGAGATCATCCGAAATAACGATCAGGATAACAAAGAAGCGATTCATTTTACTCAATCAGGTAATATTGTTGATGGTAATGCTGAAAACAATCTTTGTGTAAAAGCTTATCATCTTCTGAAAAAAGACTTTCCACAACTGCCAGCTGTAAGCATGCATTTACACAAAGTAATTCCCATGGGTGCAGGATTAGGAGGCGGTTCTGCTGATGCGGCATTTACCCTGAAATTACTCAATGAAAAATTCCAACTCAGCCTTTCAACGGAACAACTGATACATTATTCCCTTCAGCTTGGTAGCGATTGTCCTTTTTTTATTGTCAACCAACCATGCTATGCCACCGGCCGGGGAGAGATAATGGAACCGGTTAATTTATCATTATCCGGTTATGAATTGTTGCTGATCAATCCCGGCATCCATGTAAATACGGGCTGGGCATTTTCACAGTTAAATATTTCACCATTTGTAAGTGAAAATAATTCAATAATTAATCAAAAAAAACTTCAGGAAATCATCCATCAACATCCTTCATCCTGGCGCAAAGAATTACTGAACGATTTTGAAATACCTGTATTTCTAAAATACCCGGAATTAAGTGCAATCAAAGCACAATTATATCAACAGGGAGCCATTTATGCTGCAATGAGTGGCAGTGGCAGCAGCCTGTTTGGATTGTTTGAAAAAGGTAAATCTGCCGCCCTCTCTTTACCCCCTCATTATTACGCAAAATTGTTACCGTTGTAGCAATTGTTACAAATTACTTAAATGTAACCTGAATTTTAAAGCAAGCCATTTTTTTTGAAACCAATGTAATAAATTGCACGATTAATAAACTTGAAAAAATAATGAAAATTTCTTTACTAGTTAGTACTGCACTGTTGTTAAGCTTTACAGGTTTTAGTCAAAAATCCAATACTGAAATACCAAAAAACTGGCACCAGTTAGACAAAGACAGTACAGGTTATTATGGCATCAGCCTTAACAAAGCATACAATTTTTTAAAAACTAAGAAAGTAAAAAGCAAACAGGTATTGGTGGCAGTAATTGACAGTGGTATTGATACCCTGCATGAAGACCTGAAACCAGTATTATGGACCAACAGCAAAGAAATACCCGGCAACGGAATTGATGATGATAAAAATGGCTATGTAGATGATATACATGGCTGGAATTTTTTGGGTGGTAAAGATGGCCGCAGCGTAAAACAAGACAGCTATGAAGGTGCAAGAGTATACCACAAGTTAAAAAGTAAATACGCAACCTCCATCCCGGATGAATCATCTGTAACCCCTGAGGAAAAAGCTGAAATTGAAATGTACAAAAAGGCAGAGGAGCATGTGGTAGGAGACGTAAACCCTGCAGAAGTTACTTTTATGAAAAGAATACTGCCCAACTTCATCAAGGGAGATTCTGTTATTAGAAAAGAACTCAGTAAAGAAGAATATACCTGCAACGATCTCCAAAATTATATTACAGAAGATGCGGATGCTAAAAGGTCAAAATCATTTTTGCAGCAACTTTGCAAAGGCAACCAAACCGATGATATCTCCAATACCCAGATCATTGAAGAACTGGAGGGGCGTTTAAGAAAAGCTGAATCTGCTAACACGGCGCCAAAAGAATACCGCAAGGAAGTGGTACAGGATAATGAAGAGGATATTAACGACCGCTATTATGGTAATAATGATGTAATGGCTTCTACCCCTATGCATGGTACCCACTGTTCAGGAATTATTGCTGGTGTAAGAAATAATGATAAAGGAGGAGATGGAATTGCAGATAATGTACGCATCATGATGATACGTGCCGTGCCGGATGGTGACGAGCATGATAAAGACATCGCTAATGCCATTCGGTATGCAGTAGACAATGGAGCTGAAGTAGTAAGCATGAGTTTCGGTAAAGATTTTTCACCTGAAAAACAATGGGTGGATGATGCAGTAAAATATGCTGAAAAGAAAGGAGTATTACTGGTACATGCAGCAGGTAACGATGCAAAGAATGTGGACTCAACAGATAACTTTCCCAGCCCTGCCTATTTTGATGGCAAAACAAGAGCCAGCAACTGGATCACTGTAGGAGCCAGTGGCGATATTAAAAACGGAGGACTTACTGCCAACTTTAGTAACTATGGCAAAAAGGAAGTGGATGTTTTTGCACCAGGTGTACAAATCTATGCTACCCTGCCAGGCGGTAATACCTATGGAAAACTCTCCGGCACCAGCATGGCTTGCCCGGTAGTGGCAGGCACTGCTGCCTTATTGCTGGAATACTTTCCTTCATTAAGCGCCAAACAATTGAAATATGTAATTGAAAAATCAGCCGTGGCACCAGGCGTTGAAGTAAATATTCCCGGTACCACTGATAAAACCAAACTGAGTGATATCAGCAAAACGGGCGGCTTATTAAATGCTTATGAAGCAGTAAAATTAGCCAGCACTTTAAAAGGTGAACGCTTTGAAACAAAAGAAGTATTGCCAAATACAAAGCTGAACAGAACAAAAAAAGGATAAGAAGCTTTACCGGCTTTATATAATTTATTTAAGTGCCGGGCAAAACGCCCGGCACTTTTTATTCATTTCTAAATAATAAAATATGCCAAAACCATCACCAAACAGTTACGCAGTTTACTTTCAGCGTTACATAGACCAAGTTCCGGAAAATGATCTGATCCCTGCATTCAAAAATCAAACTGCCGGAATCGATAATTTTCTCAGCAGCATTACGGAAGAAAAATCTGCTTATGCTTATTCCGAAGGGAAATGGAGCATCAAAGAATTACTTCAGCATATAATTGATACCGAAAGGATCTTTAATTACAGGGCCCTTTGTTTTGCAAGAGGAGAAAAAACAAACCTGCCCGGATTTGAGGAAGATTATTATGCAGCTAACTCATATGCCAACAGCCGAAGCTGGAAAAGCTTAACAGAAGAATTTCTTACAGTTAGAAAATCAACAGAGTTGCTTTTTGAAAGCTTCAATGATGCTGTGGTTAATAATGCCGGCCTTTCCAACAATAACCCCAATACCGTTGCCAGCCTTGGCTTTATCATAGTCGGACATTATTATCACCATAAAAAAATATTGCAGGAAAGATATTTGTGATTGCTTTGAAACTGATCTGACCCAGGAAGTATTCAATATAAAAATGGCCACCTTAAATGTGGCCATTTCTTTTTGTTTATCGTAAAGCTATACAGTATTAATTTTTTTTACCAGCTGCTTCGTTCTTAATATTGTTAAGCGCCAGGTTATTCTGGTAGATCATATTATTGGTAACTTTTACTGCTTCCTCCAGGTAAATATCCGATTTTAAACCATTTAAAAAGCGTTTGTTTTTTTCAGTTTTTTCTTTATCAGCAGTAAATTTTGTAACATCCGCCTCTACATTATTAACCTTCATTTCATTCTTTAATTTATAAAGGCTGTCAAGATCTTTGTATGCTTTTTTTAATTCCTTTTGTTCCTCTTTATACTGATTGATATTAAGAGCAAAATCTTTATCGTTTTGTTTGTTTATCCATTCAATTTTTTCTTTCAATGCCCCAAATAAAGTATTGGTCTTTACCTGGTCGTTAGCACTGGCAATCACTGCATCTGTACTGAAAGTAGATACCCATGGAGAATAAGTTGCTTTAGGTATCTCATCCCAGCTTAATGCCGATGGGTTATCTTTTTCTCTGAATTTGAAAAGTTCATTTCTGTCAGGAATCACTACATCCGGAATTACTCCTTTTAACTGGGTGGCACCGCCACTCACACGGTAAAATTTCTGTAAGGTCAGTTTTACGGTTCCTAAATCTTCTGATTTTTTATTAGTGAGCTGGAACTCGGTTTCCGGGTTTAAAGGAATGGTACGTTGTACAGTTCCTTTACCATAAGTAGAGCTACTGCCGATGATAATTCCCCTTTTGTAATCCTGTATCGCTGCCGCAAAAATTTCTGAAGCAGAAGCACTAAACTCATCTACCATTACTGTCAACGGGCCAGAATACAAAATATTCTTGTCCCTGTCTTTTAACTGTACTGGTTGTGTCTGCTCTCTTCCCTTTACCTGGCATATTGGGCCATCTTCAATAAACAATCCGGCCATTTTAACTACTTCGGGTAATGAGCCACCACCATTGCCTCTCAGATCCATTACAATTCCTTCCACATTTTCCGCCTTCAATTTTTCTATCTCCTTCGCAACATCTTCAGAACATTTAGCACCGTCTGCTTTTTCAAAATCCATATAAAATTCTGGCAGGTAGATATATCCAATTTTATGCTCTCCATTAATGATGGCACTTTTAGCAAATGTATCATCCAGTTTTATTTCATCTCTTTTTAAGATCACCACTTTTAAAGTACCATCTGGTTTGCGTAAGGTAAGCCTCACCTCGGTTCCTGCTTCAGCACCACGTATTAATTTCACTGCATCTGTAACTGCATAACCGGTTACATCTACAGGCTCGCCTTTACCCTGGGCTATTTTTACTACTTCATCATTAACCCCTATTTCACCAGACTTCCAGGCCGGACCGCCTGTTATCAGGCTTGCTACTTTAATTTTACTTTCTTCTTCTTTCAATTGGGCACCAATTCCATAAAATTTCCCACTCATCATTTCATTAAACCCCCTGCTGTCCACTGGTGCAAAATAACTGGTGTGTGGGTCCATCTCATTAGTAATAGCATTTACAAACGAACTGAAAATCTCGTCTGTGGTATTATGATTCTTTAAAGTAGTAAAGTAACGGTCAATTTGTTTTCTCACCTGGTCTCTTGCTTCTCTTTCCAGTGTACTGTCTGCTTTGTAAACAAACTTCTTAATAGCATCAGCAGTTAAGCTGTCTGTTGTGGCTGTTACCTTCCTGTTTTTATTCTTTTCCCTGTCTTCCAGCATATCTGCATACCTGGTAATCACCAAATACTTCAGGCGTTTACGCCATAATTCTTTTCTAGCTGCATCATCTTTAGAGTACTGCAACTTATCGCCATCCAGCATCACATTTTCATTCTTTGAGAAATCGAATGGCTTACTGAGGATGTCGTTATAAAATTGTGAAGCCTGCTGTAAACGGCGGGAATATGATTCACTAATTGTGTAAAAGGACTCCAGCCTGTTGCCATGAATTTCATCATCTATCTTGCCGGCGTATAGTTTAAAACTATCAATATCGCTTTGCAGGAAAATGGTTTTATCATCATCCAGGTCTTTAATAAAACGATCTAACACTTCTTTAGAAAATACATCATCTATTTTTTTAGGGCTGTAGTGGCCCTGCTCCAGCAATAATCCTACATTTCTTAAAACCTTTTCGTACCTCGATTTTGGATTATCATCATTACGACCCTGTGATTGAAACGCAAGAAAAAAACCGCCAATAACCAATACGAGTAATATCGGAAAAAATTTTTTATTCATAATTATCTGCTTTAGTTGTAGCATAAAGTAAAATTAACGGAAAAACAGCACTATTTATTTCAATGGGAAAGCCTTTGCCAATAATGTTTTCTTAAAAATTTACAAATGGAAAAATTAAAAGTTAACTGGTATGAAAACATTAATTTTCATAAAAGGTTGTTTTATTCAGTATGAAAAACTACTTATTCTGCTTTTTGATTTTTTAATGCCTGCTGTAGCCAAATGTATCCAAGCAATCCTGAGACAAAGGATGCAATCAAAATAAGAAATTTTGCATTGTTGATTATCAGCTCATTTTCAAATGCCAGCAGCGTAATGAAGATGGACATGGTAAAACCAATACCTGCAAGCAATCCTGCACCCAAAATATGCCTCCACTTTATATCTAATGGCAAATGACAGATACCTGATTTTACTGCAATAAAACTGGTAATTACAATACCAACAGGTTTGCCAATAACCAAGCCAGTTAAAATACCAATACCCAATGGCTCAGCCAATGTTTGCTGCCATCCCGGAGCTATTAAAACAGCCGTATTGGCCAGCGCAAATAAAGGAAGTATGATAAATGCAACCGGCTTGTGCAAAAAATGCTGCAAAATGTAAGAAGGCGATTTTTCTCCACCATTACCAAACGGAATTGCAAATGCAAGTAATACACCGGTAATAGTAGCATGCACACCGGAGTGCAGCATACAATACCACATGCCCACTCCTCCAATAATATAAGGTATAAGATTATGAACTTTCAGCTTTTTTAACATCAGGAGTGCCAGCCATATAGCTAATGAGATCAATAAATAGATCCATGCAATGGACTTGGTATAAAAAACTGCAATTACAATGATGGCTCCCAAGTCGTCAATTACTGCTAAAGCCGTTAAAAATATTTTTAACGAAGTAGGTACTTTATTTCCTAACAATGATAAAATACCCAGTGCAAAAGCGATGTCTGTTGCCATAGGTATACCGGCACCAGCCTGGGTATTGGTACCCCAGTTAAAAATTAAAAAAATGGCTGCCGGAAAAAGCATTCCACCCGCTGCTGCAGATATGGGCAACAAAGCATTTTTTATATTAGAAAGTTCTCCTGCATAAATCTCCCTTTCCAACTCCAGCCCAATTAACAGAAAGAAGATAGCCATCAATCCATCATTAACCCAGTGACTTAGGCCATGCCCGGCAATATCTGTATTCCAAAAATTTAAGTAATCATCCCGAAAACCAGAATTGGCCAATAGCATAGATATTACCGTACAGGTAACCAGTATGATACCACCTGCTTTTTCACTTTCAAAAAACTCCCTGAATAATTTAGTAGCCCTCATTTTTGTGTTGGTAGTTAGTTGATTATTTATCCTTGGTTTTGCTCCTGTCTCTATGAAATAGAATCGTTTATATAAACCTAAAATAGGAACTTTAATTGAGATGTTGTGCAATAATAAATTTCCTGTTTATCACTGAAACAGACCTGAAGTTTTTGGCTAAAAACTCTAAAGGGCAGGAATAAGCAAATTAAATTGTCTGCAAAATAAAAAGCCCCCGAAATTTCGGGAGCTTTTGGGTAATCGAGGGGGCTCGAACCCCCGACCCTCAGAATCACAATCTGATGCTCTAACCAACTGAGCTACGACTACCATTTTTAACCGGACGGCAAAAGTAACAAAAATCACAACTTCTCCAAAATAAGAAATGAAAATAATTACCATTACCACAATTCATTTTACAGCAAATAAGCGTTGTGTAGAGTAAACAGGCATTTATTCAGTTTCTTTGCATACTTAGCTGAAGCAGGTAACCAAAAGAGGATTTAAATTCCTGGAATTAGTTGGCGCTTTCTTTGGTATGCTAAGTTGGAATGATACAATTACTTGTGGAAGCCTTCAGCCAGTAATCAGGTTTTAAAAAATTTCACTATTTCATTATTACCGCTTATCAATAAATGAAGAAGGCAAGTAAACTTATTAGCGGAATTTTGTTCTTATAGCATTACTACATTTAATTCAAAACCAATCTTAATGTATAAAATCATATTCTCCGTTCTTTTTCTCCTGTTTTTTTCAATGTCATTTGCTCAAATGCCAGGAGGTGGGGCTGGTCGTGGTGCTCAAAATATGAACATGGGGCATTTTTATGGTAAAATAATTGATGCTGTTACAAAAAAACCTGTTGATGCTGCTTCTGTTCAGCTAATACAAAACAAACTGGATTCAGCCACCAAAAAAAGAAGAGACATGGTGGTTAGTGGTATGCTAACTGATAAAAAAGGAGAATTCAGTTTAGAAAACCTTTCTGTGCTGGCTACTTATAAATTAAAAATTACAGTTATTGGGTATAAACCTTATGAACAAAAAGCATTTTTTGAGATGAATGCCGGCGGCGGAAAAAGTGGTGACTTCAGCAGCATTCTGAGTGCGGTGGATAAAGATCTGGGTAATATAAAACTGGAGATTGATGCCCAGCAATTACAGGAAGTTACCATCAGCAGCAGCAAACCCCTGCTTACAATGGGTATAGACAGGAAAATTTTTAATGCGGAAAAAAACTTAACCAGCGTAGGTGGTACTGCGGTGGATGTAATGAAAAGCATACCCGGATTGAATGTGGACATTGATGGAAATGTAAGTTTAAGGAACGCTGCTCCGCAATTGTTTGTAGATGGACGTCCTACTACCATGACGCTTGAACAGATACCTGCCGATGCAATTTCCACAGTTGAGATCATTACCAATCCGTCAGCAAAGTTTGATGCTTCTGGCGGCGGTTCCGGAATATTAAATATAGTATTGAAAAAAAATCGCAAAGCCGGATACAACGGAAGTGTAAGAGCAAGTTTAGACAGCAGGGCCCGGGGAGGTTTTGGTGGTGATATCAACATCAAAACGGGCAAGATCAACTTTTTCTCAAACGGGCAGCTTGGTTTCAGAAAGTCTATCAGCACTGTAGAGACTGACCGCACAGACTATTTACAAGATGCAATCGTAAATCTGAGGCAGGATAACGGACCTGTTGGTAATGGCGTTTTTGGATTTGGCCGTATGGGAGTTGATTATTTGATCGATAACAGAAATACTCTTACCATCGCTGGAAATTTGAGCAAGGGCCAATTTAAAAACAAAGATCTCATTTCTATTGAGAGAGATACAATTTTTAATGATGATCCTGGCAACATTTCATCTGAACTGGGAACCAGGACCAGTAACAGCAAAAGTAATTTTCAAAACATGGGATCCACCCTTAGTTTTAAACACAATTTTGCCAAGGCTAATAAAAATATTTCTGCTGATATTAATTACAATTACAGCAAGAATGAAAATACTAATGATTTTACCACACAGTATTTTACGCCCACTTATGATCCAAAAACTCCCCTGATTGCTGAACGTTCAAAAGGAGGTGGTACTACAAAATTCTTTACCTCACAGATTGACTATGAAAACCCTATCACGGACAAAATGAAAATTGAAACAGGTGCAAGAATTGCCCTGAGGAATTTTTACAGCTATAATGATAATTATTTTAAAAACCCTAATGGTGATTATGTAACCATACCCGCCTTAAATAACCGGTACGAATATACAGACAGGGTACTGGCTGCCTATGTAACGTTTTCTCAAAAGATCAATAAATTTAATTACCAGCTTGGATTAAGAGCAGAGAGTTCTAAATATGATGGTAATCTGATAAGTAAAAACAATAAATTTTCTAATGAATATCCATTTGCTCTTTTCCCCAGCGTATTTGTAACCTACAGCCTTACTGAAAAACAGGATATTCAGCTAAATTACTCCCGTAAAATAAACAGGCCTAATTTCTTCCAGCTGATACCTTTTGTTGATTATACTGATTCATTGAATTTATCAAAAGGAAATCCTGACCTGCGGCCTGAATTTACCAACTTACTTGAATTATCATATCAAAACCAGGTTGCCACAGGACACAATTTGCTTACAACAGTATATTTTAAGAATACCAATGATGTAATTGCACGCTATCAATACAAAACTGAAAATCCTAACCCCGGCGCCAAGCCTGATTCTGTAATTATGACCACATTTGCCAATGCCAGTCAAACTTACAGTGTGGGGCTGGAAGTTACCAGCAAGAATAAAATTGCCAGCTGGTGGGATGTAACAACCAATGTAAATTTCTTTAATGCTACATTAAACGCCGGAAATTTACCCGGAGGGATAGATAACAGTCAGTTTAGCTGGTTTGCAAAAATGAATAACAGTTTTAAACTTCCTAAAAGTTTTTCCATTCAGCTGAGCGGTGATTACCAGGCAAAAACTTTGGTACAACCTGGTGGAGGTGGTGGAGGCGGTGGCCGTGGAGGTGGCGGACCTATGTTTGGCGGAGGCGGAAATACACCATCTGCTCAAGGTTATATCAGGCCATTTTATGGAGTGGATATTGCCATCAGAAAAGATTTTATGAAGAATAATGCAGCTTCCCTTACCCTGCAGGTAAACGATATTTTCCGTACAAGGGTAAACAGTACCCATTCCGAATCAGAATACTTTGAACAGGATGTTTACCGTCGCCGTGATCCACAGGTTTTTCGCCTGAATTTTAATTGGCGCTTTGGTAAGCTTGATGCTTCTCTCTTTAAACGTAAAAATATCAGGAGTGAAATGGAGAGTATTCAAAATGGCGCCCAGGGTAATAATTAAAGAAAATCTATACCGCTGAAGAAAAAATAATTCAGCTTAAAACGAATAAAGAAGCCCTCATCTAAAAGTGAGGGTTTACTATTATTTTTCCTTTATATTATTCATTACTTCTTCTACAAAAGTAACCAACTATAAAAAATAAACCCCGGATAAACCGGGGTTATAATTTTAAGCTCTTTGTTTTGCAGGAGCTTTTTTCTTTACATTTTTTAATGCTGCGTCAATGACTTTACTCAATTCCTGGTAGTTCACCTTTCCGCTAAAGCGTTCTCCATTGATAAAAAAGGTAGGCACCTCTTTTACGCCACGGTTAATCCCTTCTTTCAGATCACCCTGTACCTGCCAGCCATAAGTTGAATTTACCAGGTCATCTAAAAACTTTTTGTTTTGAACACCTGCTTCTTTACTCAGCAATTTCAAACTGGTGGTGCCCAGGTTACGGCGGTTAGCAAACAAAATATTATGCATTTCCCAAAACTTACCATCCTGTGCAGTTGCCACAGCAGCTTCACCTGCTTTTAAAGCACGCTGGTGAATTTTTGTCTGGGGAAAGTGGCGGAAATTAAAACGTACCCTGCCTTCATACTCTTCTAAAATTTGTTTTACCACTTCGTTTGCCTTAGCACATGCATCACTCTCGTATTCGCCAAATTCTTCTAATGTTACCGGAGCGTTGATGTCACCCACAAATACATCTCTTGGTTCAATGATTGGCGCCATTTCTTTCTTAAATGCCATATTCTTTATTTAATTTGTAGACTTCCCATTGCCAAATTCCGGGGTGAAAAGCCTGGTTATAATAATCACTCTAATATTCACTTCAAGACCACCTCAATTATATAACAACTGAGCTTTGAAATTGGTTGAAGGTAATATTTTTTACAACTTTTAGCCAGTCGTTTATACATTTAAATTCCACATCTTATCTACAACATTGATAATCAGGAACAAAAACTTATATAAGGCTGATATTTAACTTTGAATTAACCTACCTTTTACCTATTAATTTTTAATTTTTTCCATAGGTGCTTCATTTCGAAATACCACCACTCCATCAAATACATCCACCATTACAGGTTTTGTCTTGTCAATGTCTCCTGCAAGTATACGTTTGCTCAACTGGTTGATGATTTCTTTCTGGATAAGCCGCTTTAATGGTCTTGCTCCAAATTGTATGTTATATCCATTTTCTGCCAGGTAGCCAACTGCGTAATCGCTGAAAACCAACTGAATACCCGATTGTGCCACCAGGTTCTTCAACTGATCTAACTGTATGCGGATGATACCTCTTATCTCTTTCCGCATCAGCGGCTGAAACATGATCACCTCATCTATCCTGTTTAAAAACTCCGGACGGATAGTTTGCCTCAGCAAATTCATCACCTCAGCTTTAGTGCTTTCCACCACTTCTTCCTTATTATCTTCATTAATTTTTTCAAAATTCTCCTGTATAATATGGCTGCCCATATTACTGGTCATGATGATGATGGTATTCTTAAAATTTACCACCCTGCCCTTATTATCAGTTAAACGGCCATCATCCAACACCTGCAACAATATATTGTAAACATCCGGATGAGCCTTTTCAATTTCGTCCAGCAATACCACACTGTATGGTTTACGCCTTACGGCTTCAGTCAACTGGCCTCCTTCATCATATCCCACATACCCGGGAGGTGCCCCCACTAACCTGCTCACTGAATGTTTTTCCTGGTACTCACTCATATCAATCCTCGTCATCATACTATCATCATCAAACAAATAACCGGCCAAAGCTTTGGCAAGTTCTGTTTTACCCACACCCGTAGTTCCAAGGAAAATAAAAGAGCCGATTGGCTTTTTAGGATCCTGCAACCCTGCCCTGCTTCTGCGGATGGCATCACTCACTGCCTCAATTGCTTCCTCTTGCCCCACTACCCTTTTATGCAATTCTTCTTCCAGGTGTAATAATTTTTCTCTTTCACTCTGCAGCATTTTCATCACCGGGATGCCGGTGACTTTAGCGATATTCTCTGCAATATCTTCTGCATCCACTTCTTCTTTCAGCAAACGTTTTTCACTTATTTCATCCAGCAGCTTTGTTTGTTCTGCTATTACCTGCTCCTGTTCTTTTACTTTACCGTATCGTATCTCTGCCACCTTTCCATAGTCTCCCTCTCTCTCCGCTTTTTCAGCCGACGCTTTCAAATTTTCTATTTCGCTTTTGGCAGACTGCACTTTTTCCACCACTTCCTTTTCCTGCTGCCATTTGGCTTTGAATGTATCTCTCTGAACAGCCAGGTTAGAAATCTCGGTATTTAATTCTTTGAGCTTTACTTCATCACTTTCTCTTTTGATGGCTTCCCTTTCAATTTCTAATTGGCGAATCTGTCTTTCTAATTTATCCAGTTCTTCCGGCATTGAGTTCATCTCCAACCTTAACTTGGCAGCACTTTCATCTATCAGGTCAATCGCCTTATCTGGCAAAAACCTGTCTGTAATATAGCGGTGAGACAACTCAACAGCTGCTATGATCGCCTCATCTTTTATCAACACATGATGATAATTCTCATACCGGTCTTTCAATCCACGCAAAATTGAAACGGCATCTTCTACAGATGGTTCGTCTATCAGCACTTTCTGGAACCTTCTTTCAAGTGCTTTATCTTTTTCAAAAAATTTCTGGTATTCATTTAATGTAGTGGCACCTACGGCTCTCAGCTCACCTCTTGCCAAAGCTGGCTTCAATATGTTTGCTGCATCCATCGCTCCCTCACCTCCGCCGGCACCCACCAGTGTATGAATTTCATCAATGAATAAAATGATCTGTCCATCACTGGAACCAACTTCCTTTACTACTGACTTTAATCTTTCCTCAAACTCACCTTTATATTTAGCACCAGCAATTAACTGGCCCATATCCAACGCATAAATAATTTTTGATTTCAGATTCTCTGGTACATCACCATTTACAATACGCATGGCCAACCCTTCTGCAATGGCTGTTTTACCAACACCAGGCTCACCCACCAATATGGGATTGTTCTTACTTCTTCTTGACAAAATATGCAATGTTCTCCTGATCTCTTCATCCCTTCCAATAACAGGATCTAGCTTACCGCTTCTTGCCATTTCATTCAGGTTCTTTGCATACTTGTTCAGTGCATTGAATTGTGTTTCCTGTGTTTGAGACGTGATGGTGGACCCCTTCCGCAGATATTTTATTGCAGCAATCAAGCCCTTCTCTGTAAGACCTGCATCTTTCAGCAACTTGGCTGTATTATCATTTACCTGTAGCATAGCCAGCAGTAAATGCTCCACACTTACAAACTCATCTCCAAAACTTTTAAGAGAGGAAGTTGCTTTTAAAACAACATTGTTCATTTCCCGGCTGAGCATCTGAGCAGGTTCCCCACTTCCCACTTTGGGTAATTTATTAATGCTTTCGTCAATTTTGCTTTCTACAAAATTCACATTCACATTATTCTTTTTCAATAAAAATTCTATTGGAGAATCTTTATCACTCAGTAATGCTTTTAATAAATGATCCGTTTCTATATTTGGATTCTGGCTGTTGAAGGCCAGTTGCTGCGACTGAGCAATGGCTTCCTGCGCTTTAATAGTGAAATTATTCAAATTCATATTTTAGTTTCTTTAGTGTAAAAAATCATTGTACTTCTCTTAACAGGATCAATCAAGTTCTTGTTAAAAGCTACCGGGCATATTTATTTTCAAATAACTTTATATATAAATATCAAATTAACGTCCAAATAAAATTGCAGGAAATTATGTCATTCAAAACCAGGCCGCTCTGCCTTAAATTCATAACAGGATTGAGTTTCATGTTAATTTGTCTTAGCGGAAGAAGTCAGTATAATTTCAGCGGGGTAGATAGTTTTTTAATGGCTAACCAAAAGGCATTGGGGAATGATATTGCAGCCATCATCTACAAAGGCGATAAGATCATTTATCAAAAAGCGCTGGGAGAAGAGTTTAATATAAAGACAAGAGCTCCTGTTGCCGACGCCAGTAAGTGGCTGACTGCAGCCCTGGTAATGACTTTTGTGGATGAAGGAAAAATTTCATTGGATGAAAAAGTAAGCAACTACCTGCCAATTTTTGAAACCTATGGCAAAACTTATGTCACTATCAGGCAATGCTTATCTCACACAACTGGCATTGCAGATAATTCAAAGTCTATGGGAAAGCTGCTTGACAAAAAAAAGTTTGAATCGCTGGAAGAAGAAGTGAATTCTTTTGTAAAAAAAGAGATCGCAGCCAACCCCGGCACTTCTTTTTTTTATGGTAATATGGGGCTCAATATTGCAGGGCGTGTATTGGAAGTAATTACTAAAAAAAGTTTTGAGTCATTGATGAAACAAAGAATTTTTACACCGCTGGAAATGAAGAACAGCAGTTTTATTCCTGAAGATGGTTCTGTAAATCCATCTGTGGGTGCTGAGTCAACCGCAACAGATTATATAAATTTTCTTTCGATGCTGTTGAACAAAGGCATGTACAAAGGGAAAAGAATTTTGAGTGAAAAAGCCATCGCTGAAATGCAAACCATACAAATAAAAAAAGCTGAAAAGAAATATACCCCAAAAATTGCCGAAGGTTACGAATATGGATTGGGCGAATGGATTGAACAACGGGACGGTGCCGGGAACAGCGTTGTGATATCAAGCCCTTCATTAGCCGGCACCTGGCCCTATATAGATCAATGCAGGAATTACGCCTGTATCTTCTTTATTAAAAAACAAAGTGAGCAGAAAAAAGAATTGTACCAGGAATTGAAAAAGAAAATAGATGCACAAATAGTTGCTGAGTGCAAATGATCATTCAACTTTAACCAAAACCAATTTACTTCTGTCTGCCTTACTAACCTGTTCATAAAATTTAACCAGTTCATTATATTCATTAGCTGGTATACGACCGCTGGTTTGCTCCATCATTCGGTAATAAATGATCTTATCGTCCAGTACTTTTACAGAAGAAGTATATTTTCCAAATTTTGTTTGCAGCGAATTATCTTTCGGGATACTTTCCGGCTTATACCCCTTTGGGATTTTTATCTCAACAGAATCTATATCCCTGTAGGAATCATCAATTACATAATCATATTTCCTGGCTATATCTGCTGATGGTTTTTCTGCAGCAGCACCAAATATATTTGGGTTGATAAATAAACGCTTTCCTGTAATGGTTGCATACTTGTTTAACTCAATTTGCAGGTATTCATCCACTGAAGGAATAGTTCCCCTGTGTTCTTTATATTCGCTTTTTACTATCTTATAAGTTGGCAGGTTGAACATTTTATTCAAATATTTTTCCCTGTCTTCTTTTGTTGCGTCATACATTAATGAATGCGGAAAATCCTGCTGCATTCCTGAATAGGTATTTACAATATCTGCACTAAGGTTTCCCTCCTCATCAGCAACAGCTTTCATTATCCTTAGCTGCATATTATCAGAAGCTATATAAACCGGTGTATGTACAATATGCCCGCCTGCTTCATCAATTAAAATTGCTTTTCGGTTACCAGTAAAACTACCCATATACCCCGGTGATACTGTTTGGCTTGTACATTCCAACCATACCGTGTCTTTACCAATTGGCACACATGATATTACATGATTAGATTGTGAACAAGGAAAATCTTCAATAAACGGAGGAGGTGACTGACCACCATAAATCTCCACATATTTACCAGCAATTCCTGCTTCTTTCAGCAGTGCAATCATATAATTGGAAAGCGCTTTACAATCACCGTATTTTTTTTCTGCAACATAAGATGCTTCAAAAGGCTGCCACCCGCCAATACCCAACTGAATGCTGATGTACCTGGTGTTCTTTTGCAGGAAATCATACAACACATAGACTTTCTCTCTGTCACTTTTAAGATGATCTGTAAGTTCATGTACTTTCTTTTTTATTTCATCTGGTAAAACATCCCTTCCTTTTATTAACTGGTACATAAATTTTCCGTATCCCTCCCACGAAGACATATCACCTTTGTAACCCTCTACTTCAAACTTAGAAGGTGCAAAAAAAACAGCCGGTGTCGTTTCAATAAAAGGTGGAGAAGCAGGCTCTATTTTTTTTGCCGGGGTATTTTTTATCTCCCAGGTATAAATTTTTGTATTTCCTTTTTGCGTAACAACCGGTTCTGTTTTAAAATTAAACTGTTTAAATCTTACAGTATAATCATCAGGTGCTATAATGGTAAATTTGCTTGATTGAACAGACATGCCAGCTGTGCTTTGCGGCACCCACCTGGGGAACTGCAATGTACCATCATGTTCATCTTCTTCCTCGTATTCTACAGTGTAAGGATATTCTGCTGAATAAAACTCGTTTATTTTATACCTGGAATCAGATAATAAACTAAAGCCATCATAAGCACTGTTATCTCTCCATTCGCTTTTTTTTGAATGCTTTATTTCTTTACCCATCATATTAAAAAGCTTTCCTGATACGTAACTGATACTGCTGAGCTTACTGTAGTACGTAACATATGTTGCATACCCGTTAGCCTTAGCATTTAATATGGTATACGCATGTTTTTCATACAGGCTGTACCGGGATGGAGATTTTACAGTTAGTATATATTCTTCACTACGCTTCACTACGTTGGCTCCCTTTCGCAAAGAATCAGGTATTAGCAGTGCATTGTACTCCTGGGCTTTTAGATTATAACAAATGCATAAATAAATAACAAGCAGTTTCAGTTTCATAATTACTTTATTTTTTTAAATACAATTTGCTCCGCTTCCTTGCTCACCATAAATCCATAAAAATCTCTGAGTGTCTGGTAATCTTCATTGGTATAATTGGCCTTTTTTATCAGCAGCCTGCGGCGCATTTGTATATTATCTTCACTGGCAGATATTATATATTCAAACATACCTTCATTTTCATTAAGCATCACACGGGCAGATTTTGGCATTTCATCCACTTTATACCCTTTAGGTATATCCATGCTTAATGTGTATATATCATCAACGGTATAAGACATTTCAACCGGGTAAAAACGCTCGGCTGCGGTAAAAGGATTTTTTTTCATTTCTTTCCCCAACATGGGATTAAAATATACAATATCTGCATCTCCAAAAGATTTTAAGGCAATGTCGTATTTTATATTAACCGGTTTATCCAGCAATTGCAGGGAGTCAATGCTGATATTGCTTATTTCCATTTCTTCTGCAGCAGACGCCAGCAGTGATTTTTTGTATTCATCCATATTTGCTTTAGCCAATTCATTACGAATATCCAGTGAATGATAATAGCCAGGCTGGATTGAAAAACTGCCTTCCATAACACCTTTATCATTGTTTATAAAAATGGCCGTTGCATTACTAAATTCTTTTAATGAATCTGCCATAAAAGATACAGGCATAGCAGTAGTGGTAATTATTCTTGCCTGCCCGTTATAAAGTTTCAATGGCAATTTACCAAATGCAAGGCGTGGTTCAGTGGCATCTAAATAAATTAGTTTTTCTGCGATACTTACCCGGGCAATAACATAATTATACCGATCCATTAAAGGATAAAATTCATGCGTTAGACCATGATTTCTTGTACTGAGTATTACCGGGTTTACATTTATTTTTTGGTTACGCAGCATGGCAATCAGCAGCATATTTATATCAGCAACAGAGCCAGTTTTATTTTTTACCACTTCCTTTAATCCTCCCAATGTGTAAATACCTTTATTATTATTACAGGTATAGTGATCCCTTACGTGTTCAAATATTTTTTTAGCTTTCTCTTCCACATCAGTTGTTGCCTTTACAATAATGGCCAGTTCATCATCCAACCAGTTATTTGCCCTGTTGATGGGCATTCCAAAAGATTCATCTTTCATTAATTCTTCACTCACTTTTTCCCAGCTATTCATATAATTTTGGGGAATTGAACGGGGAAATGCTACCTGGTTTAGCTGAAATTCAATTTTAGCAACTGAATTACGGATGGTAGTAGTAAAAGCTTCCTCTTTTAATGCTGGCACATCTTTCATCACCCAGGTATGGTTATCAATATTTCCATCTACTCTAAAAGTATTGATAGACGAACTTGTTGCCTGATCATTAAAAGCACCTCTTCCTAAAGTATTTTGCTCATGTTCAACAAATGAAAATGATGTGCCTGATTTATCAACCTTGTTTATTAAAAAAGGCTGATAGCCCTGCGAAAGAATAATAAATTTATAAAATTCGGGGATGCTGGCATTGTATTGACTCCACAACACCGGATACTTTTCCTGAAATACCCATGGCTGGAGATTATAAAAGAAATCGGATTTAATTTGATAAGAATATTCAATAATACTCCCTTCTTTAATGGAAGGGAAAGTAAACTTTTTGTGAATCCAATTTTTATTATACTTTTCAGTAAACACAGATGACTTGTCTAATTTTGTTTCCACCACATTGCCATTTTCAACATTGTAAGTGTAAGCGTTAAGATCTACCAGGATTTCAGCTTTTCCACTACTACTAACATACAGCGGCACTGTAATTGATGCCGCATCAAATCCATTTTTATTAATGATTTTGATGCGTTTTTTTTCTACAAAAATTAAAGAAAAAGTAAACCGTGTGGTATTAGCAATAAATTCAGAACTGCCCACATCCGCCACCACCACAGCATTGGTGCTGCTATCAATCAATGGAGACTTTACATTAAAATCTTCCAGGCCTACCTGTCCAAATTTTATTAACAATTTGTCCTGAGCTGAAATTGAATAATGAACAACCAAGAGGCATAGGGCAAAGAGCAATTTACTGGCTGTGTACTTCATAAGTGATTTCAAGTTTAATAGTAATACAGGAATTGTAAAAGAACGCTAAAAAAAATATTGTGTTTGTCTATTTACACACGTGTGGTAACTTAAAAATTTAAGCTTACCTGCTGACTGATCATTTTACTTTTTTAAATACAATCTGCTCCGCTTCCTTACTTACAATAAAACCAAAAAAATCACGGAGCGTTTGATAGTCTTCGTTGGTGTAATTAGCTTTTTTTAACTGCAACCTGCGCCGCATCTGAATACTGTTTGCGCTGACAGATACTAAATATTCAAACATGCCTTCATTTTCATTAAACATCACACGGGCTGATTTGGGCAGTTCATCCACCATATATCCTTTAGGGATATCCATATTAAAAGTATACACATCATCAATTGCATAAGACATCTCAACAGGGTAAAAACGTTCTGCAGCAATAAAAGGATTTTTCTTTGTTGCCTCACCAAGCATCGGGTTAAAATATACAATTTCAGATTCACCAAATGCTTTTAATTTCATATCGTATTTTATAGAAACAGGTTCGTCTAATAATTTGAGGGAGTCAATACTGACATTACTTAATTCTATTTCTTCCGGATTTGATTCAATCAAAGTCTTTTTATACTCCTCCAAATTTATCTTAGCCAGTTTGTTACGTACATCCAGTGAATGGTAGTAGCCGGGGTTACTGGTGAAACTTCCTTCCAGTTCACCTTTTTCATTGTTCGCTATAAATACCATGGTATTGCCTGTTTCCAATAAAGAATCTGCCACAAAGTAAACAGGTACTGCATCATTGGTAATGATCCTTCCATGTCCATTGTATAGCTGCAAAGGCAATTTATTAAACGCCAGGCGGGGCTCTGTTGCATCTAAATATAACAGGCTATTATCAATACTTACCTGTGCAATTACATAATTATACCTGTCCATTAATGGATAAAACTGATGGGTGAGGCCATGGTTTCTTGTACTAAGAATTACAGGATCAACAGTAATTTTCTGGTTACGGAGCATCGCTATCAACAGTAAATTGATATCACCTACCGTACCATTTTTATTCTTAACCACATCCTTTAAACCAGAACGTACATACATGCCATTATGATCGCTGCAGGTATAATTATCCCTTACATATTCATATATTTTTTTTATTTTTTCTTTTGGCGATGCGGCGTTTTTTACAATATTTTTCACTTCATCATCCAGCCAGTTATTAGCCTTGTTAATAGGTATGCCAAAATTTTCATCCGTCATTAATTCTTCACTTACTTTTTCCCAGCTATTCATGTAATTCTTAGGCATTGAATTTGGAAATACCACCCGGTTTAGTTGAAATTCAATTTTAGCGATTGAGTTGCGGATTGTGGTGGTAAATGCTTCTTCCTTTAAAGCAGGCACATTTTTCATCACCCAGGTATGATAATCAATTATTCCATCAAGTTTAAAATTATTATTAACCGAAGTTGCTCCGGCATCAGTGAATGAGCCTCCATCTCTTTGCACACGTTCGGTAAAAGAAAAGGATGTTCTTGATTTGTCAATCTTGTTTATTAAAAAAGGCTGATAACCCTGTGAAAGAATTACATAGTTATAAAATTCGGGGATGCCTGCTTCATACTGGCTCCACAGTACCGGGTATTCTTCCTGGAATATCCACGGTTGAAGATTAAAAAAGAAATCAGATTTTACCTGGTATGAATATTCAATGATACTTCCCTCTTTAAGAGCAGGAAATGTAAATTTTTTATACACCCAGTTCTTGTTATGCTGTTCTGTAAATACAACGGATTTTTCCACTTTTGTTGACACTACTTTACCATTTTCAATATTGTAAGTATAAGCATCCAGGTCTTCCAGTTTTTCGGCTTTTCCTCCATTACCTACATACAGTGGTATAGTAATAGTAGCAGCATCAAAGCCATTTTTATTAATGATCTTGATTCTCTTTTTTTCTTTAAAAATTAAAGAAAAAGTAAGGTCAGTGCTGTTGGCTATAAATTCTGAATTGCCAACATCTGCCACCACCACCGCATTGGTGTTAGAATCAATCATGGGTGATTGTACATTGAAATCTTCGATGTTTACCTTACCAAATTTTATTGGTAATTTGTCCTGTGCTAAAACTGAATATTGACAAAATAAAAAACAGGTGGATACCAGGAGGTATTTAGCTGGATACTTCATAAGCGGTTAAAGGGGTTTAGGTTATAGAGTATGCTAATGTAGGGATATTAATCAATTCCAAAAAAATATTAAATAGTGGATACTGGCAAAATAACATATATCATTAAGCATACTGCGCTTAACCTTGGTTTTAGCTATTGTGGTATAGCCAAAGCACAGGTATTAAATGATGATGCCCGCCGGCTGGAACAATGGCTGAACAAAGGAATGCATGGTAAGATGCAATACATGGAAAATTATTTTGATCTAAGAATTGATCCTTCCAAATTAGTACCCGGCGCAAAATCTGTGATCACCCTGATGATGAATTATTTTCCTGCAGCACATCAACAAAGCAATGTTCCAAAAATTGCTAAGTATGCTTATGGTAACGATTATCACGAAGTGATAAGAGAAAAGTTGAAAGCACTTATTATACAAATAAAACAGGAAGCAGGAGATATTAACGGACGGGGATTTGTAGACAGTGCTCCTGTTTTGGAAAGAGCATGGGCTCAAAAAAGCGGATTGGGATGGATCGGGAAAAATGGAAACCTGATCAATAAACAAAGCGGCAGTTTCTTTTTTATTGCTACACTAATCGTGGATATTGAACTGGAATGCGATGCCCCTTTTGCAAAAGATTATTGCGGCAGTTGTACCAAATGTATTGACCATTGCCCCACGGATGCAATTCTTCCAAACAAAGTAATTGATGGCAGTAAATGCATCAGTTATTTTACCATTGAATTAAAAGATGCACTGATACCCGATAGTATGAATGGAAAGTTTGACAACTGGATGTTTGGCTGTGATACCTGCCAGGATGTGTGCCCCTGGAACCGTTTCAGTAAACCAACTGATGAAATTAATTTCAACCCCATTCCTGCTGTTTTAAATTTCAGCAGCAATGATTGGGAAGAATTAACAGAAGAATCTTTTAAACAGTTATTTAAACACTCCCCCATCAAAAGAAGTAAGTATGCAGGAATAAAAAGAAATTTGCAATTTATTAAAACCAAAAATGAAGTTTAACACTGATCCTCCTCAACTGATATTTGTAAGTTTCAGGCTTGGGAGGTATATTCTGGGGTGGAACACAAAAATCACAATTTGAAAATGGCTGTATGATTTCACTTTGTTCTTTGTAAGAATAACCTGCACTCAAGCCAAATGCCATTTTATTCTTCAGCGAAAATTTATAACCCATACCTGCATCATAAAATAATCCACCATTTTCTTTTCCCGGCTCAGTCCACCAGCTAACTATTTTTTCATTACTCCTCAGCCAGCTAAAGTTATACCCTGCAGCCACATAAATGAAAGGGGCATTTTTACGTTTCCCGATTACATTTTTAACATCAATGAATAAAGGGACACTTCTTTTGGTTCCGTAATAATCCAGGCCCACACCCAAACTGATCAGCCAGGCATTCTTTTTAATTCCACCCAATAACTGAAGTTGTGCCGCCGTTTTATCTGCCTGTCCTTCTAAAATACCTCCCTGTAAAGTAGCGATGAATTTTACTTTTTCAGTTTTCAATTGCTGACCATCAGCAGTTGAAAAAAACAGGATCCCAACCAATATTAATTTTATATACCGTTTCATAGTAATTTTTCGTTTGTTAGTTACTGATAGCAATCTTGCTTAGTTGCAGAATGTTGGTTGTATCACTGTAATCAAACTGGTATAAACCATCTTTTGCCACCATTATCGCAAGGTTTCCATATGCAATCACATCATAGGTTTCAAACCCTGTAATGTGTTTTATTAAATTTATATCATTTACATTGGCTGCATTTAAAACACGTAAACCATCGCTTCCATCACAAATAAATAAAAGGTTACCATCTTTTGATAAGCCGTGAGGATTTGTCATGTCGTATTTTTTTACCAACACGGGGGCATTTAAATTTTTTATATCAACAATATCCAGTTCATTTAAAAAACCTGCACAGGTGCTGCCGTTTCTTAAAGTAACATACGCATAATCGTCATCTGCAATTACAGGGTCACAAACACGGGCATGCGAAAAAGTACCGGATTGAATAGGTTTGGCTGCATTTGAAATATCATAAATAAACATGCCGGAATTAGAACCAATAAAAAGCTTATCCTTAAAAGGATAAATGGTTTCAATGCCCCATCCCAGGTTAACTGTTTTAACAATAACAGGATTGGCAGGTGCAGAAATATCAATCGACTTCATTTCTGAATCTCCCACAGTATACAGGTATTCATTAACCAAAGCAAACCTGGCCATAGAGCCTGCAATGCCTACAGGTGACCCTCCGGCAAAAGCTTTATTACTGCTTAATTCAGCAGTTTGTATGGCTACCCCTCTATCTAAAAAAAACATGGAGTTATCGGTGGTACAATTCACAGTAACAGTTGTATCATGTCTTATCCAGTCATAAACAATTTTTGAGCTATTGGTGGTAAACCCATCATAATACCTGGCAGGAAAAACATTGTCAACAATATTTTTTGTAATTGCATTCATCGGGTCGCTAATGTCGATTGTTATAAGATCGGTGTAAAGGTCTGCATATAAAATATTGCCTTTTACGGCAATGTCAATATTGCCGGGAATATTAATAAAACCTTTGTTTACAGGAGCAGACGGAATACTGTTGTCGATAATATGAACGCCTTTATTAATTTCATTTAAAAAAATATAATTTCCCTTTATAAATAACTTTCCGGGTGTTTTAATTACAGCCGCCGGATCTGTTTTTATACTTTGTCTTACCTCTGCGGTTGTTTTATACAATGGCTCAAACCATGTGTAGGAATAGGTACGGGTGCAGGTATCTTTTACACATCCCTGGAAGAGCAAAGCAAAAACCATTGCTCCCAAAATCAGTAAATATTTTTGTTGAATTTTCATGATTATCATTTTAAAATTGTTAGCAGTGTTTGATAAATTTTTTATAATGGAGTTAGTTCAATTTTTTATTGCAGCACACCATCCTGATCTCATTAGCTGATCATTTTTCAGCTATCAATAAGTTTTTTATAGATTTGACAACATTAGAAAAGAAAGGGTTGCAGGTTTGAAAGAAATATTATAATTTTTTCTGAAGCTGCAATCCTAAAAAGCTATAATGCGTTTTATCATACAACCCATTTCCGGCAACTGGTGTAAGGCTGTAATAAAATTGAGGACCGATGAGCCATTGTGTTTGTTGCTTTTTTAAAATTGCCAGCGATAAACCTGCCGAAACACCAATGGTATTTTTATTAAAGTAGCTGTTGTCCTTAAAATACCGCCCCTGCGTTCTGTTAAATTGCAAAGCATCGGCACTAATTAATCTTGAAAAAACGAACCCAGCATTCCAGTAAAGTGGAAGCTCTTTCCCTTTACCAATCATAGATTGAATTTCAACAGGCAGTTGGATGAAATGATATTTATTATGAAATTCATTTACACTCCCTGTGCCAAAATTCTCTCTCAAGGCTCCACCGGCTCCACTCAACATTTGACCAGTCTTGATAAACGTTCCTGCATACTGGTACCCAAGGCCAATTGATATATCCGTTTTACGGGATAATTTCCTGTTTGCTTTCAATGCTAAACTGTATGAAAAGCCTGGCTTTATTTTAGATGGCTGAAAGAATCCATTCGAAGGAATGCCGTTACCATTAGAAAAGGCCTGGCTATCAAAATAATACTCACTGTTTGCTACCTGGCCCAGGTAACTGTTACCCGTAGAGAACCTGCCTGCCGCCACAGCAATAAAAAAATCCCATTTGCTTTTTGCTTTTTCTTTTTTAGTTACTGCTATTTTATTGGTACCTTCTTGTTCTTTGTTTTCTTTAACTACAGCATCATTTGTTTTCACCAGCTTTTGTTCTGGAATTGTTTGAAGTGTAATGTCCTTTTTATTTTCATTGATTGTAACTACTTCCACAGTTGCCAATTTCTCTGCATCTTTATCCTGCTCAATTTCATCTTTTATTTTATTTATTTCTTTCTCCCTGTCAGTCGCAGTTGCTGTTTTGGTAAGATGATTAGTTTTATTTCTCCTGTTTGTAACTAACTGCTTTGTTTGATATAAATCCCCCTCATTCAAATCTTTCTTAACTGGTGGTTGTATTGCATTTTTTTGTGAGGAAATAACAGTTGTTCTTTTATTCAGATCAACCATCGTTGTTGTTGCAGATTGTACTGTTGCATTGATGACGGAAGAAACTGGTGGCACGGCTGCAGGTTGTCTTTTTTCAAGATCATGCAACAAAAAAACCATCAATAAAAAGCACCCTGTCAGCAGTGCAGCAGGCAGCATGCCAAACCTGCTTTTTTTCCGGCCTGCAAAATCAGCCTGAATATTACCCCACACTTTTTCAGAAGGATCAATTGTAAATCCTTTCATAAGATGATGCACCTCCTCTTCAAAATTATTTTCCTGCATATTGTTCATTGTTTACAATGGAAGAATATTTATCCAGCCACTCAATTAATAAATGCCTTGCCCTTGCATACTGCGATTTGGACGTTCCGTCGCTGATGCCCAGCAGCTCTCCAATTTCTGCATGTGTAAAACCTTCTACGGCATACAGGTTAAATATGGTTTGATAACCTGTTGGCAATTGCCTTATAATTTCTGCTAATTGTTTTGCATCCAATTTTATCACTGGATTATCATCAGATACCGGGTGCAGGGGCATTTCTGCAAATACCATTTCTGAGCGGTATTTTTTATTCCGCTTTAAATAATTAAGCGCCGTGGTTACCATAATACGCCTTATCCAGGCTCCCAGCTCTCCTGTATTTTTAAAAGTTCCCAAAAACTGAAACACCTTTACAAACCCTTCCTGCAAAACATCTTCTGCATCAGCCATAGATTTGGTATAACGGTAGCATACCCCCATCATCACGGGAGCAAAATGATCGTACAATTGCTTTTGGGCAATTGGCTTTTGCTTCAGGCATTCTTTTACCAGTAAATTATAGTCCATCTATTATGAAAGGTTGACAACCTTTATTTAGAAAGCGTTGCATCGTTAGCAGCAGGAGTAAGCAGATTTTTTAGGGCCAGAATATTATTAATGACTGGTCTCAAGGTAATCCTTCAAACCTTTAAGTGCTTCATCGTACCCGGGGCCGGTAAGCTTATCAATGAATATCCCGTAAAATTTTTCCCAGGGATACAATTTTAATTTATTCAGTGCCCGCCATTCTACCTGTACATTCGCCTGGTTTGGGATGGGTAAAATAAATATTTCGTTTTCTATATCACTCTCACCGGGAGATTGCAGGGTAAATTTTACAACATTACTGTCTGCGGCTGTAACCAGCAACTTTACTGATTTGGTGCCGTAAACTATTTCTGCCGCAGTATTGGCCGCCCCAGCTCCGGGAATCAGATTGATTTTTGCATCACTACTTTTAAATACCGGGTGCCAGTTTTTCCAGTTGGATAAAATAGCCACCTGATCAAGTACTTTAGCTGTGGTAGTGTTATTGATCAATGTTGTTCTTGATACTTTAACACTGGAAGGTATCAAAAGAGACAACAATGTCATTACTAAAAATAAGCCGATGGCTCCTGTTAAAAATGCTTTAATCAAACGCATGTATTTACTCCCATTTAAAAATTTTAACTGCTGCTGCATACACCACTATTCCCCATAATAAAATCACACCAATCTCTGTTCTTACCCCCCACAGACTTTCTCCTTCAAAAGCTACAGCCCTCATGGCAGTGTTCAAATGTGTTAATGGCAGTACCCGTGATATTGGCTGGAGCCATTTTGGAAAATTATCTATAGAGAAAAAAGTTCCGCTGATTAAAAACTGGGGTAAGGTAATAATATTGGCCAGTGGAGGAATAGTGCTGTCGCTTTTTGCCAGTCCGCTTACGATAAAACCAAATCCCATAAAAACAACCAATCCCAAAAAACTAAGCAGCAACATATTCAATAATGTGTACACACCATTTACCAGGGTAAAGCCAAACAAAAAATATCCCATCAGGATAATTACAATTGCAGTGATCATTTGAAAAATCACTCTTGCCAGTCCTTCTCCTAAAATGATATGTGTACGGCTGATGGGTGTGGCAAAAAAACGTTTAAGCACCAACGTACTTCTTAAATTAAAGAACATAAAAGCCACGCCAAACACACCTGAACTTAACAAAGAAAATCCCAGCTGCCCGGGTAAAATAAAATCAATTGTTTTGTACTCCCTCACTACTTCTATATCTCTTTTATAATCAAAATCAGCAATTGCATAACTGGGTCTCCCGGCATATTTTTCATTACTGATCTTATTGATGATATTATTGATGATTGGCAAAAACTGTGGCCATTTATCATTACTGGCTGTAGTGCTTGATAAACTATATGTATAAGCAGGAGTTTCTTTCCCTGTTTTTTTTATGTTTAAAATACCAGTGATCCTGCCCTTAACCAAATTGCTTCTCAATTCCTTTTCATCTGCAAAATTTATAATCCTGATCCTGTTACTTGCTTTAATAGAATCGTAGAGCGCATTGGAGGTATCACAATTTTTATCAATAGCTATTTTATAAACAGGAACACCATTATTGTTTCCGATAAACCCAAAAACCAAAATGAATATAAAAGGAAAAGCAAAACTAAAAACTACTGCCGACGGGCTTCTGAAAATGGACCGGAGGCTGGCTTTTGAGATAGCCAACATGGCTCTTACCTGGCTGTATTGCTGCATATAAATTTTTATGACGCAAAACTATTGGAAAAAAGATGAAAAAAAATTTAAAATACCTGACAATTGTCGTATGTTTGTATGACAATTGACGGTGTATGAAAAAGAAAACAATTATTAAAAAAACTGCTGAGTACAAACAAAAAGAAGTAGTTACCAAAGCTGAAGAGCCAATGCCTGTTTATAACAGAACGGTAAAAGTAATTCCCCCGCTGAAAGATTTTACATACAACGAATTTAAAAAGATTTCAGATAAAACACCGTTTACACAGGCAGAGTGGGCTGCTATGCTGCATGTAAGCGAACGTACCCTGCAGCGGTATGCAAAAAGCAATGGCAGTTTTGCCCCCATCAATGCAGAAAGAGCAATGCAAATAAACAATGTAATTAAAAGAGGAACGGATGTGTTTGGAGGTGTTGATAAATTTTATAACTGGATAAAACGTAATCCCTATATGCTTGAAAGCAATTTATCCCTTGCTTCACTCACCACCGCAGAAGGGATTAATAATGTATTAACACAATTGGGAAGAATTGAACACGGGCTATTTGCATGATACTATACAGAATTTGTAAATCAGATTACAAGGATGACCTTTCCGGCTATGGGGCTAAATTAAATGGATCCAGGTGGAATTCAAAAGGTACTGTGATGCTGTATACTGCCGAGTACATTTCTTTAGCTGTTTTAGAAATGCTGGTGCATATTAATTTTACAGAAATCCCTGTTTCGTTTCATCTGCTTTCCATTAACATTCCCGACAACGCAGCTATTGCTGAATTGAAACCTGCAAAGTTGAAAACTTCGTGGGCAGATGATACCAGCTATACTGCCTACATTGGCGATGAATTTATACAATCGAAAGAAATGCTTTGCTTAAAAGTTCCTTCCGCTGTTGTTTCAGAAGAACATAACTATCTTTTAAATCCATTACATACGGATTATAAAAAAGTACAAATAAGCAGCTCCAGGCAATTTAAATTTGATAAAAGGCTATTTTATATTTAATGAACAAAACCTACCTGCTGCTGGGCAGTAATATGGGCAACAGCCAGCAACAATTACTGCATGCAATTAAGCTGATCAAAAAAAATATTGGTAAGATAACACGCCAGTCAAAGCTATACGCTACAGCCGCCTGGGGCAATACCAACCAACCCGATTTCCTTAACCAGGTGATAGTGGTGGAAACTAAATTATCTGCAGCAGAACTGATCAAAACCATTTTATCCATTGAAGCCACCATGGGAAGGATAAGAACTAAGAAGAATGCTCCACGTATAATAGACATCGATATTTTATTTTTCAACAAAGAAATGATCCGGGAAAAGGATTTAATTATTCCCCACCCTGAAATACAAAACCGCCGCTTTGTGCTGGTACCACTGAATGAACTGGTGCCCGGGTTTAAACATCCGGTGCTGAAAAAAACAATTCACCAGTTGCTTGAATCCTGTCCTGATACCCTGGATGTGAAAAAGTTTTAATTGCCCTGATGCTGTTTCATATTATTTTGCATTCCAGGCAATGAAGTACAACTACATAACAATAGAAGGGAATATTGGGGCAGGTAAAACCACACTGGCCCACCTGCTGAGCAAACATTTTAATGCCAGGCTGATACTGGAAGAATTTGCAGACAATCCCTTCCTGCCAAAGTTTTATGAAAATCCACAGCAATATGCTTTTCCGCTGGAATTGTTTTTTATGGCGGAGCGCTATAAACAACTAAAGGACCTGCTGCAGACAAAAGATCTTTTTCAAAACGTAACCATATCTGATTATCTTTTTACCAAATGCCTCTTGTTTGCAAAAGTAAATTTGCCGAATGAAGAATTCAGGTTGTATCAAAAGTTATTTGATATCATGAATCCACAGGTGATTCAGCCGGATATTTTAATTTACCTGCATACCCCGGTAAATAAATTACAGGCAAATATTAAAAAACGTAACCGGAGCTATGAACAGGGTATTCCAAATGATTATCTTTTCAGCCTGCAGGAAACCTATACACAATACATCAAACAGCACAATATCAAAACCCTCTTTGTAGATGCTTCCAATGCAGACTTTTTGGATAATGAACTGCACCTTAAAACAATTATCAATGCACTGGATAAAGAATATAGTGATGGGCAGCATTACATAATGTTACCTTAAAACGTCCCCCTCCTTCTCCTCTCCTAAAGGCGAGGGAGCGGTACTTCGGTACAAAGCCAAGCATAAACTCTTCCGCATCATCATTTCTCATTAATCATTATTAAGAAAACTGTTCGGTTAATAATGAACAGCCTAAATTTATATCCGTTCTTTAATTCCCCTTTTAGGGGGCGGAAGGTGTTTTTGCTATCTTTGCAACAGCACTTATCAAACTAATTTCTATTGAACCAATCACTCAGGGCTATTTTCCAAATAACTGAATTCAGACATTTTCTATTGGGTCGCTTTGTTTTCATCATGGGCCTGCGAATGATGGGCACTCTTGTGGCGTGGTGGATGTATGAACTAACCCGTGATGCATTTTACATAGGTATGATCGGGCTGGCAGAGGCAATACCTGCTGTAGGACTGTCACTCTACGCAGGTTACATTGTTGATAAAAGTGATAAAAGAAAACTGCTTGTAAAGTCTGTTGCTCTTTTTGGCATATGTGCATTTGTATTATTAGGCACTTCCACCCAATGGTTTCATCAATCGTTTGGCAATAAGCTCATCATCATTTTCATTTACTCTACTATTTTTTTTACGGGTGTGATCAGGGCTTTTTCAGGACCAACTTTTGGAGCTATCATCGCTTCATTGGTACCCAAAGATAAATTGATCACTGCTGCACAATTAAGTTCCACCAGCTGGCTCGTCGCAAGCATTACCGGGCATGCACTTGCAGGATTCTTAATAGCCTGGCTCCATGTTACGGGAACTTTTATTGTTATTACCAGCCTTATCTTTCTTGGTTTGTCACTTCTCTACAGGTTAAAGTCGAAGCCTCCCGGCATGAGCGGTGAGAAGAAAACATTAGAAGCGGTCACCGAGGGTTTGAAATATGTTTTCAAAACAAAAGAATTACTGGCAGCGCTTTCTCTGGATCTGTTTGCAGTATTGTTTGGCGGCGCTGTGGCTATGGTTCCTGTATATGCTAAAGATATTTTAAATGTTGGGCCTATTGGTTTTGGCTGGTTAAATGCAGCATGCGATATTGGATCAATTATTATGGTAGCATGGCTTACACTTTCTCCCATGAAAAGAAAACAAGGGATAAAACTACTGTTTGCTGTGGCGGGTTTTGGTGCCTGTATCATTATTTTCGGTTTATCAAAATGGTACTGGCTTTCCTTTACAGCACTGCTGGTGAGTGGTGTACTCGATGGCGTTAGTATGGTGGTACGTGGCAATATCGTTCAGTTAAAAACCCCCGACGAATTACGTGGCAGGGTAATGAGTGTGAATTCCATGTTCATTAATTCGTCTAATGAGATTGGGCAGTTTGAAAGTGGGGTGGCCGCAAAGCTGATGGGTGTTGTTCCTTCAGTGGTTTTTGGCGGATGTATGACGATCATGGTGGTAGTGGCTACCTGGTTTAAAGCTCCATCGTTGAAAAAACTGGAGTATTGATTATTTTAATAACGCCCCCCTTTGTACGATTTCAACGTATATACTGATGAGTGGATTTAGTAATTGACTTTTTTCTTATCTTATAGTTTCAAAAATATCAATTGTATGCAAAGAAGGATCTTCCTTAAAAACTCAAGCCTTGCTCTTGGAGCATTAGCTGTTTTTAGTAATAAAACAATTGCACAACTATTGGCTGATCCTGCATGGAAAATTACCATGCTTACGGATGATATTGGCATATTCAATGAGAAAGGCGGCACCATACTTTTCTATATTTCAAAGGAAGGAATGGTAGTGGTAGATTCGCAATTTCCGGATACAACTTCACATTTGATTGATGAATTGAAAAAGAAAAGCGAACAACCCTTCAAGTTGCTGATCAATACACACCATCATGGCGACCACTCTTCAGGAAACATTGCTTTTAAAGGATTGGTACAACGTGTACTGGCGCATGAAAATTCAAAAGCCAACCAGGAACGAGTGGCCAAAGAAAAAAAGAATGAAGACCAGCAATTATATCCAGACAATGTATTTGGCAGTGTGTGGTGTGAGAAGGTTGGAGGCGAGGAAATATGCCTGCATTATTTTGGGGCTGGGCATACCAATGGAGACAGTTTAATACAATTTAAAAAAGCAAACATCGTACACATGGGCGACTTGATGTTTAACCGCCGCCATCCATTTGTAGATAAAAGTGCAGGTGCCAGTATGAGTAACTGGATAACAGTGCTGGACAAAGCCTACGATAAGTTTAATAAGAAAACTAAATTCGTATGCGGTCATGCGGCAGCAGGTTATGATGTAATTGTAAACCGGGACGACCTGAAATTATTCGGAGACTATCTTGGAAAAGTATTACAGTTTACTGAAGCTGAAATAAAAGCTGGCAAGACCAAAGAAGAAATATTAAAAACCACCAGCATTCCCGGTATAACAGAATGGAAAGGTGATGGCTTTGACAGGCCATTGGGTGCAGCATATACAGAACTTACTTCGAAGTAGTTTCCATTAACCGCTCCAGCACATAATATACTGCCGGGCAAAAGGTGGAATTTTTTAATGTAAGTGGTTGCCGTTTCAGCAATATATCTTCATCTGTGTATGGAAAACGCTGACAATCAGAAGGACGAACTTCATAAATACTGCAATAATTATCTGCACCTAAAAAGGAGCAGGGAGTTTGCCTCATTACATAATCTCCTTCTTCATCTACCCTTAAATAGTCATTGATAAGATCGCCATCTTTCATTTTTAAATGTTTGGCGATGCGTTTGATATCAGGTGTCTTAAATCTTGGTGAGTAACCTTTACAACAATTTCCACATTGCAGGCAATCAATTTTACTAAATGCTTCTTCGTGTAAATCGGGCAGCACTTTCAGCACTTGTTTTTTATCTGCCCTGTTCAGGTAAATTTTATACAACTTATGCCTGTCGCCAGATTTTTTTTCCCAGTTTTTTAAGAGATCACCCGCCATAGTTTAATTTGCTTTGAAAACTAAATAAGGGTGCAAGGTAAGAAACTATGTGTATTCAGCCCCTTTGAGTGGGGGAAGCATAAGTAAATTATGATATTCATTTATTTGTTCAACGCTTTATCTACTTCAACCAGGTTGAGCAGTGCTTTCTTTATTTCATTAAATTTTGTCCACGGAATAAAATGATTTCCATCAGCGAAAAATAATTCCGAAATACCTGCTGCATTCACCAGCATCTTTTTTCCATAGGCTACATTACCCGGCGGTACCCAGGTATCTTTTTGCCCATGAATAAATATTACCGGGCAATGAATTTTTTCGAAATCGTTTTTCAACCCAACAAGGTCCTTTTTAAAATACCATATCTCTTTGTTGCTTTGCCTTAAAGCTCCGGGCACTAATAAGTTGAGTGGTGTGTTGAATAACCAGGGACGCCATTTTTCCGGTTTCTCTTCTGCAGGATCAATGGAACCTGAAATGATCATTAATGCTGAAAACAAAGATGGATTTTCTGCAGCCAGTTTAACCACCACCGGTCCACCCAAAGAATGTCCTACTAAAAAAAGAGGTTTACCATTTTTGAATGTTTGCAACACCGGGCTCATCATTTCAGACTGCTGCTGCAGGTGCCAGGTTTTCCCAAAATCACTATAGCCAAAACCTGGTCTGTCAACTGAAATTAAGCGATAGTGCTGCAGCAATACAGTATCTTTTAAATAACCTGCAAATGCATCCCAGCTTCCGGGTGTACCATGAATAAAAACAATGGTTGGCAATGTATCACTTCCGGTAGAAGCGTAATGAACAGCATGACCATTCACCTGTTGAGTAGCAGTGGTAAGCTCCACTCCCTGTTCCCGGAATTGCTCCTTCATCTTACTGTCTGCTGTACGCATGCTCATACAGGATGGCGCAATAATGATCCAGAGCAACAGTAAAATAAAAATTACCATAAATGACCGCATAAGAAAACGTTTCACCAATGCTTTGTTTTAATCATTGAATTTACAAACAGCAGTTTTATAAAAATTGATTGCATGGAAGTTATATTAAATAAATCTATGCAACTGTCGGCTTTCCGCTTGTTTAATTGAATTAAGTTTTTGTAAAATTACCGGCAGATTAAAATGTTTAGCAGAAAATAATAAACTATTTCTTTTTAAAAAGCTTTTCAATCATCACAGCGTGTTTTCCTTTTTTTAATTCCTCCGCCAAATTCAATTTTACCTTGTTGGTAAAATTATTTCTTGTGTACACACTGTATATGTAAACTTCTGCTTTTGTAAGGTTGTAAATATTGGAGTATACAGTCAGCTCCTGCTGGTTTGTATTCGCCAGTATCCTTTGCAGGTTTTCAATGGTAGCTGCTGAATCCAGCTGCAGCATAGAATCTGCTGCAGCAAGTCTTTTGCATACAGGCTCATCTCCGTAAGAAGGATTGGCAAGATTGAAATTGGTTAACACCTGGTAGTTACCTGAACGCTGATGAATTTGTAATTTGCCACCATAAACACCCACCACTGCAGAATGTCCCAATTTATCTGCAAACATGATATGAATATCTTCAATTTCCGGAATTTTATATTGCCTTACATATTCAATTGCCTGTTCTACTGTTGAGCACTCTTCTAATATTTTTGTCCAGATATAACAATGGCAGTCTTTCTTATTATCATTATCAGGGTAGGGAGCATTGGGTGTTCTTGTTCCATCAAAAAATAAACCGGCTGTATTCATGCCGCCCTGTGCAGTTTTCTCACTGGCAAAATCAAAATAAACCATTCCGAATTTTTTGCCTGTCGCCGGAACAAAAGTTACTTCTGCATCTCTTGCATACCAGTCCTCATGATTGGCCACTAAAACATTGGTACTATCAGTTATAAACAGAATGAAGCAACCAAGCACCGTTGGAAATATTCCTACTGCTAATATTGTTGTTATCCACTTTCTCCAGTTCATCTTTACATTTATTCTTTGCTGATATTGAGCTGTGTAAAGGTAGCTTTCATATCTGGCTTCATCTTAGGTCCGCTTCCGGCAAATCTTGCCATCACTACCAGGCCTACCTGCAACACATCACCCCCCCACTCTACCTGGTAGGTGGTGATCTTCTTCCATTCAGCTGTATCCAATGTTTTATAAAAAGCAGTAATGGATAAACCTTTTTTCTCCAACCGCAACCAGCCGTTCATCGCATCAATTTTATCAACTGGTCCTTTTGATTTTCCATCCGTTGTTTTACGCAGTACAATTTTTGGGTTGGGGTTACCGGCTGTTCCTATGCAAAGCAGCACATTATTTTCCAGCCCTGCCTTACTGCTTCTGATGATGAGTCCGCTTTGCTGAAAACCATTATCAGGTGATGCGACTGGATCGCTTCTTTTTGTAATATCCAGCTTCGCTTCAATAACAAAATCGCCTTTTATTTCTTTAAATAACATACCGGCAGTTTCATCATCTTCCCAACTGGATTTCACAATGGGTATCAGTGATACTGAATCATGCAGGCTATAAGCAACAAACATATTTGGTTGGTGATACAACCAGTCATCACTTATTTTTTGCACCGTATCATCATTATTCTTGCTACTGATACCTGCAATAATTTCATCCACCTGTTTTGTTGGAGAGATCACATTTTCTGTTCCCCAAAAATTGGCGTCAAAATCTGTTGGCAGGTTAGCAACAATGTTTTTTCTTTTCCATTCTTCAGATTTAGATATACTTTTTTCAATGGGCAAAAAAGGAGCTGTTGCCAGTAGTTCAGACGTAATGGTAAGATCAAGATCCAATTGCTTTTTGGGTTGCTTGTAATCAAACAGGTATTCCGCAGAAGCATGGCTCAAAAATAATTTACCATCAACCTGTAGAAATTCAGCCTGCTTTTTCCAGCCTTTCCTTTTAAAATCGATATTGAGTAAGCTTGCAAATATTTTATCAGTGCCAGTTAAATTTTTTACATAAGGCATACCCAATGGACTATTGGTAGCTTCATACTTCAGCAATGAAAAATCATCTGCATTTATATATAACCTTCCTTTATCCAGGGCTTCATGTATGCCAGCTTTCTGATCAAAACTGATGACCCATATTCGTCTGCCATCATACGCCGTAATGGTTTCTTTTTTATAACTAAACCATTTTGTTTTTTTAAGATTAAAAAAATCAGGGAGGCTTGTTGCAGGATATTTATCTGCCAATGCTTCAGGACCACCACCCGGATGATAGTCTTCAAACAACCTTGTATAACTTACTTCTTCCTTACTTCTCCCCTTTTCCAACCTTAATTTAAACGCCTGGCTATTGATAAAGTGTTGAGTTTTAAAAATTGCTTCTGCCACAGAAAAATAATGCTCTTTGTCTTTGATAATTTCCCTGTAAAAAACTCTGTTCTCAAAATCATTGGCAGGTAGCATGGTCAATGTTTTTTTGACAGCAGTCTCAACAATTTCTAGTGGAGTCATCTGCCTGATCACCACTTCATCCATACTTACCATAACAGGTTTCATTTTTATCACTAACTGATTTTGTAGCCTTAAGGAAGCGTTGTTGAGAACAATGCTGCTGTAACCAATTATAGAAAATTTTAAAGAGTCGATTGATTCATTATTAAATGAAAATTTTCCTTCCGCATTACTGATAGTACCACCCACCTTTCCATTTCTATAAATACTGATGCTTGCACCATTTAATGGGTTACCTGTTTGATCATCAGTTAATATACCTGTGATGAAATTGCTATTTTGTGCAAGCGAAAATGTATAGGCAGAAATGGAGATAAGAAAAATAAGAAGCCTGCGCATTTCCTTTTATTGTATGTACGTTTAAGTCTTTCAATTGTTACAATCACTATCCAACAGCAGATCTCAAAACTATTTTAATCCAAGATCCGTTGGTAATCCATCCAAACTTTTTAAGTTATTCTCCTGTACATATTCGTACAAACCATCCGCTCCTTTCTTTTCTGCCCATTCAAAATGTATATTTCTTTCGCCTGTGTATTCATATGTTGGTACCCCAAAGCCACAGGAGGTTTGCACAAGATCAATGTCTGCAACTATAATTTGCCTTGTACTTGGAAAAATGGTAAAATAGGGTGCATAGTTTTCCCATTCGGAGGTGCCGGGCAACACTGTAAATCCTCTGCCGTATAAGCGGAGAATATTTGGCGTGGCATCAAAAGAACAAAACATAAATGTGATACGGCCATTTTCTAACGTATGAGCTGATGTTTCATTGCCGCTGCTAATGAGATCCATATAGGCTACCTGGTGATCTGACACCACCCTGAAGCAATCTAATCCTTTAGGAGAAAGATTAACCCTCCCTGCAGCACTCAACGGCGCCGTAGCCACAAAAAAAATATGCTGTTCATTGATGAATGCTTTATGCGCCGGTTTTATCAACTCATGAAACTTCCCCATTCTTTTAAAGATTTAAGGAATAAATGTAAGAAGGAATAACAACTTTATTTTACCACAGCTGTTTCCCAACCGTCATACTCACCATTACATTTCATTACCACTCTCTTCAAATCGATGGTGATGGCTGAAATAGAGGAAAGATCTACTTTATCAGTTCTGGAAATTTGTAATTTATACGGCCTTTTACTATCATCTGTTTTTTCCTTAACAACTATTTTAAAACGCTGCTTCAATATATACGGAATAAAACATTGCTGATCAATTTCTGTGGCAAAATATAAAAAGTGATCCACGGGTCTTTCCTTATCTGACTGATCACCGGCTTCCTGTAGTTTCTTCAACAATTTTTCATTGAGCATAAATTCATGAGACAATGCATTGGGATATAAAAAATCAAGATAAGCCTGCCAGATCTTATCTACTTTAATGTTGGTGTAAAACTTAGAACCGGTAAAGCTGTCCGCATATAGTTTATTAAGTCTGTTCCTTATACCAGTTGTGTCTTTAATATAATAATAATCTAACCTTTCACACTGGTAAGTAAAGGTGCCTGCAAAAACATTTTCCACAGCACTGTCTACACATAATTTAACAGCGTCTGAAACTTTATACAATTGTGAAAAGGCTGCCTGTTCTGGCAACCCATCATTATTGCAATTTTCAAAATTTATACCGGTAACCAGTAAAAAGGGAAGCGCTTTAACCGGGGCCTTATCCTTTACGGACATATCTAATATGGTAGAGCCAGGGCCTTTTTCATATTGCCCCATATAGGTTTCCCACTGAGGTTCCTGAGCAGGCAGGATGATGGGCACTAAACAGATCAGGGCAGGTATAAGAAGTATGGATATTTTCATAGTATATAATTAACGCTGGATGAAAGTAAAATATTTCAGGCTTTCTGCACCGAAATTTTTAGAGTTGAAATACCAGTTAAAATTTATCCCCGGGCTTTCTTTAAACTGTTAGCGGCTGTCTATTCATACAGATCCCCCTGCTGTGCTAAAATTTCCCTGTATTTCGCAAACAGCTTTGTTTTGGAGATAAAGCCAATAAATTTTCTTTCCTCATTCAGTACCGGTAGGTACCAGCTTTGAGTAATATCAAATTTTTCCATCACGGTGTGCATATCCTGTCCTTCCTGCAGTATAGCAGTAGGTTTTTTCATGATGGATTTTACTGATATTTTACCAAACAGGTCTGGCTGAAACATCCGTTGTTTTACATCATTCAACTCAATAATACCTACAAACCGTTCCTTCTGATCAGTTACAGCAAAAATATTTTTTTCACTCAGCTTAATTATTTCAATGAGGTCCTTTAATTTTTTGTCAATGGATATAGTCTTATAATCATCTGTAAGCATTTCATCCAGGCTGATGGAAGTAAGAATATTTTTTTCCTTTTTGTGCGTAAATATCTGTCCTTCCAATGCCAGTTTTTTTGTTTCCATTGAAAATGGCTCATAACTTTTCACAATAAAAAATGAGATAGAAGAAACGATCATCAGGGGAATAAATAATTCATAGCCGTTGGTAATTTCTGCAATTAAAAATATAGCAGTGAGCGGACAATACATTACACCGCTCAAAACACCTGCCATACCCACCAGGCTAAAATTACTTTCCGGTATTTTTGTCCACGGTAAATTATTCAGGAGTTTAGAAAATAAAAAACCCAGGTAAGAACCGGTGAATAACGAAGGAGCAAAGTTACCCCCGTTGCCGCCGCTTCCGATGGTAATAGCAGCAGCAATGGGTTTAAATAAAACGATACAGGCTGTAAAAGCGATCAGGCCCCAGTTATCGTCCAGCAATGAGAAAACACGACTGTTATCTGTAAAAGTTTTTAACGTGCCATTCGCCACCGTTTTTACGCTTTCATACCCCTCTCCAAATAATGGAGGCAATAAAAAATAAATACCAATCAGTAATGCCCCGCCAATAATTGCTTTTACATAAGCATTCATTTTCCAATGATGTAATCTGCCTTCAACAACTTTAAATATTTTTGCATAATACAAGGAAATGAAGCCTGCAAATATGCCCAGTAAAATATACCAGGGTACATTCCTGTAATCAAAATTTTGTTTGAGTACAAAATTGAAAAGTGAGGCTTCTCCCAGGATAATTTTTGAGCACAAAGCACCTGTGACAGAAGCAATGATCAAAGGAATAAAATAACTCACTACTGTTTCTGTCAGCAATACTTCAATGGCAAAGATCACACCGGCAATCGGTGCATTAAATACAGCAGATATACCGGCTGCAGCACCACAGGCTATTACCAATGTGCGTTCCTGGTAATTCAGGTCACTGATACGGCCAAGGTTTGAACCTACAGCAGAACCTGTTGCAACAATAGGTGCTTCCAACCCTGCAGAGCCGCCAAGCCCCACCGTTATTGAACTGGTGATAACATGCAGGTAAGTATGCTTTAACGGAATAAAAGACGATTTACGGGCAATCGCTTTTAAAACCATTGCAATACCCTTTTCTATTTCTCCTCTAAAAAATTGGCGGATGATAAACACACACAACAATAAGCCCAACAAGGGGAATAATAAATATGCAAAACGTGAAACCGGTATCGCTGCAATCCAGTGCTGTAAATAATGTACCAATGTTTTAAGCAACACCGCCACAAGCCCTGAAGCCAGCCCTGCCAGGGTAGCAATCACCATTATAAACTGAACCCTGCTTAATTTGGTACGCAGGAAATTAATAATGGACTGGTATATTTTTTTGATAGCCTTCAATCAGTAAAATGTAAAAAATTGAAGGCAAAGATAGCTTATCAATAATAGTTACCATGCGTATATCAGATCACAAAAAATGTTCTAACTTCTATAAATAAAAAAAGCGGAATGATCCGCTTTTTTTATTTAGTAATATGATTTTTATTCAAACGAAATTTTAGTTGATGCCGTAACCGGAACGTCTGCAACAAATGGCCCTGGCACAGGGTCATACACTAATACCTTTTTTCCTATTTCCTGCGAAGTAAAATAGCCCAGTAAAACAAGCGACTTCGCCTGGCGGTAAAAAGGCAATGGCCCGGCGTCTTTTTTCAAATTAATTCCCCAAACGGACGGTGATGTTTTTTCTGTTTCCTGTTCCAGCTTTGTTAAAAGCTTAGCCCGTTCTTCAGGTGATGAATCGATGAATGTTTTGCCATTCAGAACTTTGGATTGCTCCTCAAATTCATTCAGGCCTTTTACAAAAAATTGTTGCTTTTCTGGTGAAAAAACCTGGTGAAGCATTTTATCTATAAACCTGTCAATGTTTAACTCCTTTGCACCCGGGGTTTGTGTTTTTGGCAAAATCGTTTCTGCCAGCTCTGCAATAACAGTTGCCTGTTCCGCTGATAAGAACAATGGTTTCCATGTTAATGAAGTGTTGCTGCTGCAGCTATTAAATATGCTGATCAGCGAAGGAACGGTAATGGTGTAGCCCATTGCCAGTAATGTATTTTTAAGTGCCTCTCTCCTGTTCATAATTGTAGTATTTAAAAGTTCGGTAATTAGATGTTTCTTTTTTTCATTTCTGTTACTGCATAATCAACTGCTCTCGCTGTTAATGCCATGTAAGTAATAGAAGGATTTTGACAAGAGGAAGATGTCATACAGGCGCCATCTGTTACAAATACATTGGGAACCGCATGTAACTGGTTGTGTGCATTCAGTACAGATGTTTTAGGATCCTTTCCCATACGGGCCGTGCCCATTTCATGCACACCAACACCAATGCCACCCATGTTATCAAAAGCAGTTACATTTTTTAATCCGGAAGCCTCCAGCATTTCTACTGCATCATTTTGCATGTGCTTACGCATGGTCATTTCATTTTCTTTAAACTCAGCATCGATAGACATCAGCGGCTGTCCCCATTTATCTTTTTTATCATGATTCAATGTAACCTTGTTCTCGTGATATGGAAGACATTCACCAAAACCAACCAGCGACATTCCCCATCCACCGGGCTTAGTAAGATTGTCTTTAAATTCTCCTCCAAAGCCTGCATCATTTACACCTCTTGACCAACTCCCCCTGCCCCCGGAGCCCTGGTAACCATAGCCACGAATAAAATCATTGGCCTTCGTTTTTTCATCCAGGTTCCTGTAACGTGGAATATAAATTCCGTTAGGCCGCCTGCCTTTGTAAAAGTGATCCTCAAAGCCATCATAAGAACCCATGGCACCAATGCGATAGTGATGATCCATCAGGTTGTGGCCGAGTTCACCACTATCATTTCCCAAACCATTTGGAAAACGACTGGAGGTTGAGTTCAATAAAATAAATGTAGAGCCCAATGTAGATGCATTGCAGAAAATTATTTTAGCAAAATATTCAATTACTTCTTTTGTTTCAGAATCGATCACCCTTACACCTGTTGCCCTTCCTTTTGCATCATCGTAGATGATGGAATGAACAATAGAGAATGGCCTGATGGTTAGATTTCCTGTTTTTTCTGCAGCAGGTAACGTAACTGCATTGCTACTGAAGTAAGCGCCAAACGGGCAACCTCTTGAACATCGGTTACGGGACTGGCATTGTCCACGTCCATTTAAAGGCTCTGTTAAATGCGCCACACGGCCAATAGTTAAATACCTGCCGGGATATTGTTTTTCGATTCTTTCTTTTACATGTTTCTCCAATGTATTTAGATCCATTGGTGGCAGGTAATGGCCATCGGGTAAATGCGCCAATCCCATTTTTTGTCCGCTTACTCCCACATATTTTTCTACATACGTGTACCAGTCTTCTACATCCTTGTAGCGGATGGGCCAGTCAACAGCAATGCCATCTTTTAAGTTCGCTTCAAAATCCAAATCGCTCAAGCGGTAACATTGTTTACCCCAGGTGAGTGATCTGCCACCTACCTGGTTTCCACGGATCCAGTCAAACCGTTTTACTTCATCGTAAGGATTGGATTCATCGTCAGCAAAAAAATGTTTGGTTGATTCACCAACAAAACCACTGCGGATCTGCACATGATGTTTTTTTAATTCATCCGGTGTAAGTTGCCCGCCATTAGGAAACTCCCAGGGATCCATATTAGCAGTTGGATAATCAACACCGTGTTTTACCATCCTGCCTTTTTCAAGCACCAATGTTTTAAGCCCTTTCTCACACAACTCTTTTGCAGCCCAGCCGCCACTGATCCCGGAGCCAATTACAATTGCATCATAAGTGTTTGCCATTGTTTTAAATTTTTATGATAAAGAATATTTTTTCGTTCTTATATTTTTTTGTTGTACCAACATTTGATTTAATGGCGACGACATTGACAGAGTTTATCCTGAGCAACGAAGGACTCCGTTCAAGTTCAATTTTTCATGTCATCACTTTCTAATTCAAGCCTGCTACTTTTTTCCTGTCAGCTTATAAAATTGTATGCTGTTATTATTTCGGGCAAATGCAATAATAGTACTGCCTTTTATTGTTTTTATTATTTTAATATCCCTCACTTCACCATCCACTATCAATCCTGTTTGTAAACTGCCCGGTATTTTAAAAGCCCCATTCTTTTGATTCAGCAGCACATTGCCGTAACCGGCATCATACCTTCCTTCATAAGGAGACACACCATAAAAATTCCCGGCAGTAAGTATATCTGTTACGCCATCCTGGTCAATATCTGCAGTGAAGAATGCAAATACAGGTGACCATTGTACCTGTGGAGGCAATGGAGTAATTGCAAAGTGGCCACTTTTATTATTGATCAACACAACAGAAGATAAAATTTCCGTCGTTAGTTTTTTCGCATGATCCAATTTTTCTGCAAACACCTGTTGCATTGTTTGCCCTGCGAAAGAAGCATAGCCCAAATATCTTTTTTAATAACAGAAGGCAACTGGCTTTCCAGTTCTTCTTTACCAACAAAGGGATAATACTTTCCTTCTTTTCAACAGCCATTAACTGATCTAAGTCGCCATTACTATCAAAATCTCCAACATATAATTCCAAAGGAAATTTTTCGCTGGCAGTCAATTTTGTAATGTGCCGTCCTGCTGGTTCACATAATAGTAATCGTTCTCATGAAAATCATTTGTTACATAAATATCATCCCAGCCATCGTTGTTCAAATCGCCAACAGAAACATTTAATCCGTAACCGATGATGCTGCTGTAAATATTTGCCTGCTCTGTTACTTCGGTAAAATGATTAGCATCGTTGCGGAATAATTTATCACCGCTCACTTCATTCTTTACCAGCCTTGCATCTGATCTTAAATAAGTATCTGTTGAATGAACAGAATGATTTACCAGGAACATATCCAGGTCGCCATATGATCATAATCAAAAAATACTGACTGGGTGTTAAAGCCTTCTGCATCCAGGCCGTACTCTTTTGCTTTCTCCGTAATATCTTCAAATTTAAAATTGCCTTTATTCAGGTATAATTTATTGCTTTCCTGGTTCTACGTAAAATAGACATCAGCCAATCCATCATTATTAAAATCAGCGATTGCAACACCGGCTCCGTTGTAATAATAGAGATACTCGAAAATGTTAGAGGAATCCGTATCTGTTAAACGATTTACAAAATTGATTCCTGTTTCTTTGGCAGACAATGAAGAAAACAATGTCTGCTGCTTTTGTGTACATCCACACACCAAAATGAAAACAAACAGTATCGTAATCGTCGATAATACAAATCAGAATTAGTCAGCGTTATTGAGTTAATAAAAATAATCCGGCAAATCTTCGTCGTCTTTTACAAAGTTCTAAGCCAGATATTCCTGTAGCTGATCGGTTCACTTTTATCTCCGTGTGACTGAAGTTTGATCGGCGCAGGGCCATGGGGCCTGTAAGAAGGCTGACCTATATATGGAGTGTCACCCAAAAGGCTTACATTATTTTGCACCAGCACACCATTTAAAAAGGCGGTTACCCGTGCCAGTGATATTAATATCCCTTCTTTACTAAATTTTGGGGCTGTCCAAACAATGTCATAAGTCTGCCACTCCCCTGGCTTCTTACAAGGATTAGCCAACGGTACCGATTGTTTGTACATACTACCAACCTGGCCGTTTACATAGGTTGTGCTTTTATAATTATCCAATACTTGAATTTCGTAACCACCAGCCCCCCATGGTAATGCAGCTAAAAAAATTCCGCTGTTGCCACGTGCCTGGCCAGAACCTGTTATATTTTCCGGAATACGGTATTCAATGTGTAATTGAAAATCGGTGAACTTAGCACGGGTCTGGATATCACCGGTGGCTTTATTCACTGTCATAACGTTATCTGCCAATACCCATTTGGCGGGAGTAGAGTCATTGGTATTAACCCACTGATCCAGGTTCCTTCCATCAAACAAAACGATCGCATCAGAAGGAGCATCGCTAGCAGCGCTGCCGGGTGTTACCACTTCAGGTACCGGGGAATAATATTCCGTTGCTTCAGGTTTGGTTTGTGCATGAATGGCAGCAAACATTGGAGTTAATAAAACTGTCAGAATAAGTATTCGTTTCATTGTTGTATCATTTAATATTAAAAAATCAGATTGGTTTTATTAAAAATTGATTTGTGATGCTTTAATTTAATACTGCTATTGCTATTTTCCTGTAAAAAATTTCTGCACCTTCTGATTGTATCAGTATCTTTCCTTCATTCAAAGATGGCGATGTTGCTTCATTCACTATAATGCCGTTAACGATATAAGTAATCTTGCCATTGTTTACGATCACTTCTACGAGATTCCATTCATCATGTGGTTTTTCATTATCCCTTTTCTTTTTTACCATAGTAAAATTCTTTGGCTCGGTTTGTTTACCATCAATAATGACCGTAGCACTGTCGATTAACCACATATCACCCACATCGCCTTCCTGTATCTGGCATTCAATGGACTTTGGCCATACAAAATCTTTTTCGCTGAGTGGCATATTAAAGCAAATGCCATTATCCCTTTTAATAGTGTCAGCATCCCGTGGAGGATATTTTTTTTCTCCCCATTTAAATTCCACTGACAGGTGAAAGTCCTTAAAAACATCCTCTGTACAGATGTAACCAAACTCTTTACCGGTAATGTGCAATAAACTATTCTCAACAGTAAAGACTTTTTCGGGATCGTTATTCTTCCCTTTGGTATTTAAAAAACTGTACCACCCCTTGAGATCTTTTCCATTAAATAATGGCTCCATCTTTGTTTGTTGTGCATTTGCACAAAAGAAGATGAATGTAAACAAGGTGATCAATATTCTTTTCATTTTTTTTTATTTAAAATCCAATGTCGTTTAATTAAAGATAGCTGATATTACTGCGTTTTGTATAAATTTGCGCTACTAAAAAACACTACAGTATAATAGGGCAAACATTTTA
>JAYWII010000005.1:0-21314 GCA_043788995.1 Chitinophagaceae bacterium
TCCTCTTTAGCAGGCTTTTTTTTAGGACCTTTTTGAAATCGTTTTTTAGGGGGTCAATTTGAAATGGCGAGAGGGGGTCAGTTTAGCTGGGATTTACACTTCACTCCGTCCGCTGTATTCAGTGAGAAAAGGCAAATGCCTTTTCTTACAATGTACAGCGGCTTTGTACATCTTGATTTTGACAAGCTCACGCCTGACCAGTTGGAAGCAGCTTTCAAAGTAATTGCCGACATCAATTACACCTTCTTATGCTTTATCAGCCCCAGCGGCAATGGGCTCAAAGTGTTCATTGAAGTAAATACGGAGATTGAACACCACGACATTGCCTATCTACAGGTGCAGAAGCATTACGAAGTTGCAACAGGGTTAAAAGCTGACCCAAGCTGCAAAGATGTTACCAGGCTTTGCTTTGTCAGCCACCATCCGCAATTGTATAAAAACATTGAAAATAGAAAGTTCATTGTGGACCTGCCGGATGCTGCAGCACCAATAGCACCTGCAAATATTCCGCCGGTTGCCCCAATTACATCATCAGAAGATACCGAAGCGGAAGACTTAAACACAGCCTTCATATTTCAGCAACAAATTCTTTTCACCAATCAAAAATTAAATTATGACAACGGAAATCGTAATAACTATTTGTATCTATTGGCTTCTAATTGCAATCGGGTTGGTTTATCACAATCCGATACTGAAGTTCTATGTACACAGCATTTTGATCTATCTGAAGGAGAAATTAAAGCTGCTGTAACTAGTGCTTACAAACACCATTTGGGCGAACATAAAAAGTTTCAATCCAAAGCAATAGCAGCGCTCAATGACGAACAACAGGAAGAAATACAAATGCCCACCCTGCCAGATGATATTTTTAGCACTATACCGGAGTATTTGCAACAAATTACAAACGTAGCAACCACTAAGGAAGAAAGAGATATTTTGTTATTAGGATCATTGGTTACTTTAAGTGTAGCCCTGCCCAAAATAGTTGGTAAGTATGGCGACAACCCGGTAAACACAAACCTCTTTATTTTTATTTCTGCCAAAGCTTCAGGAGGTAAAGGCATTTTAATTCATTGCCGAAAATTGATAGAACCGATTCACAATGCTTTAAGAGACCAGGCTAAATTATTAAAGAAGCAGTTCGATGCAGAAATGCTCGATTACAACGCCAACAAAGGCAAAGATAGCACCATTGAAAAGCCGGAGAAGCCACCCCAAAAAATGCTGTTTATTCCAGCTAATAACAGCTCTACGGGCTTCTTTGAATTATTGAATGATAGTGATGCAAGAGGCATCATTTTTGAAACCGAAGCTGATACACTCTCCAAGTCTTTTAAGTCCGATTATGGCGATTACAGCGATGGCTTTCGCAATGCCTTCCAACATGAGCCACATTCCTTTTATCGCCGTACCGATAAAGAATATGTAGAAATAAAACGTCCTTGTTTATCTGTAATGCTATCAGGCACGCCACGCCAAATAAATACACTCATACCCAACGCAGAAAATGGTCTGTTCAGCAGATTTATGTTCTATGTAATGAATATGAAGCTGGTGTGGAAAGATGTATTTGCTTCAAAAACCGAGGAAGGTTTAGATGTACATTTTGGGAAACTCGGCAATCAGTTTTATAGCCTGTACCAAACACTCCAGGCATCACCCGAAATCCAGTTTACACTTACACCCAATCAGCAAGCCCAATTCAACCAATACTTCCAGCAAATACAGGTGTATTACTACACCATACATCAGGAAGACTACATTGCATCCGTACGCCGATTAGGCTTAATAGCCTTCCGTATAATGATGATTTTTTCAGCACTAAGAATGATGGAGGATGGCGATATTCCAGCAACACTTACTTGCAGCGATATTGATTTCGATAATACCCTTAAAATGATAGCTGTGCTTATCAAACACAGCAGCTACGTGTACAATCAAATTGCACAGGAAGCACATAAGGCAAAACCAAAGAACCGTAAAGAACAATTCCTCGAAAGCCTGCCAAATAACTTCAACCGTCAAACCTATGTAGCCATCGGGTTAAAACTCAGCATCCCCGATAAAACAGCACAACGCTACATCAAAGAATTTGTGACTGCGGAAATCATTCAAACCCCATCCCATGATTGCTACATATACCCAACCTCACAGCTTACAAATCAACCGACACTTTGAGGATTTGAGGATATAAGGAATAACTGCCTTTATTTTCCCTCCGTCAACTATCATCTATCTATTTTCCCTCACCTTCAATGATTAAGGCTTGCTTTCACATAGAGCCTGTCGAAATACCCAAATCCTCAATTCCTCAATTCCTCAATTCAATTGTCAAACTATCCCCATACTTTCTATGTATAAAAGTAAGCTTAAAGCCTTACTTATTTCTTTTGTTTGTCATATTATATCCTTACATTTGTTTTTGTTTAGTCAAAGTATAACTTTACTATCATGGGTAAAACGTCATTACAGATACAGCAGCTTAACAGCAAGATGCTGGCTTTCGCCAGTTTGAAAAAGGTAGCGCCGCCGCCAACCGGATGGATAAAAGCCATCCGAAACGCCATTGGTATGAGCATGTTGCAATTGGGCAAACGGCTATCTATCACCAAACAAAGTGTGCAGGATATTGAACGCCGGGAAAAAGATGGCTCCATTTCCTTAAAAGCATTACGGGAGGCGGCAAGAGCCCTGGACATGCAATTGATATATGGCTTTGTGCCCAACGATGGTAGTTTGGAGGCATTGATAGACCGGAAGGCAACCGAATTGGCTAAGCAGATTGTGCAGCGTACTTCCAACAGCATGAAACTGGAAGACCAGGAAAACTCCAAACAGCGTATTGAAAAGGCAATTGAAGAAAGGGCAACCATCATTAAAAACGAAATGCCTAAAACCTTATGGGATTAGACCTCGATTATATAGATGGGCAAACACCGCTGGATGAAGATGAAAAAGAAGGCTTGCTTATAAAAACCATTGCAACCCGTGGCGAGCTGGATGAGTTTGAGCAACAAAATATAGAACAGGCTGTGTTGTGGTCCCTAAACCGTTCCTTTAAAGCAGAGGCTGTTTTTACTGAAGGTTTTATACGTGGATTGCACAAGCGTATGTATAGTAATGTTTGGGCATGGGCTGGTGAGTTTCGTAAAACAAATAAAAACATTGGGGTAGATAAATGGCAGATACCAACCGACCTGAGAAACTTGCTCGACGATACAAAGTTTTGGTATGCCAATAACACCTACAGCCCCGATGAACTTACCATACGTTTCAAACACCGGTTGGTTAGCATTCATTGTTTCCCAAACGGCAATGGAAGGCATAGCCGGTTAATGGCCGATATTGTGATAGAAAAAATATTTAAGCTGCCACATTACACTTGGGGTGCAGCCAATTTGGTAAAGCAGGGCGATAGCAGAATAGAATACCTTACTGCAATAAAAGCAGCAGACAAGGGCGATATTCAACCTTTAATAAAATTTGCAAGAGCATAAATAAAAACGGGTATCAAAAAATAAGAAATGCAATGAACGGAGACTCATTAAATATAGAACAGGATAACCTGGCTAAACTGAAAGAGCAATTCCCCAGTCTGTTTACAGAAGGCAAGCTGGATTGGGAAAAACTGAAAGCCACTTTCAGCGACGACATAAATTTTGCCAATGAAAGATATGTGTTGAATTGGGCAGGTAAATCCGAAGCCTTTAAAGTATTGCAGGTTCCCACGACTGCCACACTAAAACCATTGCCGGATGAATCAATAAATTTTGATACAACAGAAAATATTTTTATTGAGGGGGAGAATCTGGAAGTGTTGAAAATATTGCAGAAAAGCTATTTCAATAAAAGAAAGTGTATAGAAATAGACCCGCCTTATAATACCGGCAACGACAGTTTTATTTACCCTGACAGCTTTAAAGAAAATAAAGAAGAATACCAGAAACGGATTGGCGACAAAGACAGTGAAGGCTTCCTGATGAAAGAAGGTATGTTCCGCAAAAACAGTAAAGATAGTGGACACTATCACAGTAATTGGTTGAGCATGATGTATCCTCGTTTGTTTTTGGCAAAAAATCTATTAACAGATGAAGGCGTAATATTCGTACACATTGATGATAATGAAGTACACAATTTGAGGTTATTGATGAATGAAATTTTCGGAGAAGAAAATTTTGTTGCTGAAATAGTATGGCAAAAAAAATACTCAGTTGCAAATGATGATGATGGTATAAGTGCAACTCACGAATATATAATAGTTTATTCCAAAACATCAAAATTTGAGAGGAACCTTCTACCAAGAACAGAGAAGCAATTAAATCGTTATCAAAACTTAGATAATGACCATAGAGGCGACTGGACATCAAGTGAGTATATTAGTAGCAAGAGCAAAACGGAAAGACCCACATTATGGTATCCAATTATTCATCCTAAAACTGGCGAAGAAGTTTGGCCTGATGAAAATGCTGTTTGGAGGTATAATAAAGAAAAGCATGAGGAAATTGTCAAAGAAAATCGTCTTTATTGGGGTGCTGATTTAACTTATAAAAAACCAAGACTAAAACGATTTTTATCTGAGCTACAAGATGGTGTAGTGCCTGGTACTTGGTGGCCATTTGAATAAGTTGGCCATAACGATGAGGGGCAAAAGGAAACTGCTGAGTTGTTAGGTAAAAAAATATTTAGCACTCCAAAACCGGTAAGACTAATTAAAAGAATTATAGAAATTAGTACAGCGCCTAATAATAATGATATAGTCCTTGATTTTTTTGGAGGATCTGGAACAACTGCTCAAACGGTTTTTGAATTTAATAAAGAAGATTTAGGTAACAGGAAATTTATTTTAGTTCAGCTTCCAGAATTATGTGATGAAGATAGTGAAGCCTTCAAGGCTGGTTATAAAACCATTGCCGAAATATCAAAGGAAAGAATCCGCAGGGTTATTAATAATATCGAAAAAGAGAAAGCAGAAAAACCGGATATGTTTGATAATGGTAAACAGGATTTAGGTTTCAAAGTATTTAAACTATCTCCTTCTAATTTCAAAATCTGGCGTAGCGGCGATGTAAATGAAGAAAACTTAATGCAGCAATTAGAAGCATTTACCAATCCGGTACATGCCAACAGTCCAGAGCAAAATATGTTGTATGAGTTAATGCTGAAAGCAGGTTATCAGCTTACAGATAAAGTTGAGAAAACAGGTAACTATTATGCAATTGCAAATGGAGAACTCATTATTGCATTGCAGAAATTAGATGATAAAACCATTAAGCAAATCATTGCTGCCAAACCAAAGAAGGTTATCACATTGGATAATCTATTTACCGGCAATGACCAGTTGAAAACAAATACAGTTCTGCAAATGAAAGATGTAGAAATAGATTTTAAAACAATTTAAGAATATGAAAAAGGAGCAGATACAGGAACTCTTTCTTCAGTTTGAAAATGCCTGTTATAATTATAAAGGTATTGAATGCTGGAGTGCACGGGAATTGCAAACTATTTTGGGTTATTCAAAATGGAATAATTTTTTAAATGTAATTGAAAAAGCAAAGACAGCCTGCGAAAATGCCGGGGCTGCCCTCTCAGACCATTTTGCCGATGTCGGGAAAATGGTAGCCATCGGCAGTGGCACTGAAAGACAAATTGAGGATATTGCCTTAACAAGATATGCCTGTTATCTAATTGCACAAAATGGCGATGCGGCAAAGCCTGCCATTGCATTTGCTCAAACCTATTTTGCCGTTCAAACCCGAAAGCAGGAAATGATTGAACAGCGATTGCTGGATGTGGCAAGGGTTTCTGCAAGAGAAAAGCTTTCAAAGGCAGAGAAGAAGCTTTCAGGTATTATTTACGAAAGAGGGATTGATGAAAAGGGGTTTGCAATTATCCGTAGCAAAGGAGACCAGGCTTTATTTGGTGGTTTTACTACCAACGACATGAAGCGGAAACTGGATGTACCTGAAACCCGGCCATTGGCTGATTTTTTACCTACGCTTACCATCAAAGCAAAAGATTTTGCAACAGAACTCACCAGTCATAATGTAACGGAAAAAGAGCTGAAGGGCGAAGGGGCAATTTCAAAAGAGCATATTGATAATAACCTGGCAGTGCGTAAAATGTTAATCGAGAGGGGCGTAAAGCCAGAACAATTGCCGGCTGCTGAGGATTTAAAAAAAGTGCAAAGAAGGCTGGATGGGGATGAGAAGAAAGTAATAAAGGATGCAAAGAAAAAGAAAGACTAATGAAACTTCATTTCGATAGTAACCAGGAATACCAGTTGGACGCCATAAAATCCATCACCGATATATTTGAAGGGCAGCCTTTGAACGGTGGTGATTTTGAGTTCAGCATTTACCAGGCCGGGGCTTTACATTCCGAAAACGGTTTTGGCAACAGGCTTACTTTATCAGAGGATCAGATTTGGGAGAATGTAAAAACAGTCCAAACAGTCAACGAAATTAAGAATGATAAAGAAGCCCCAGAAGGAATGAATTTTTCTATAGAGATGGAAACAGGCACAGGCAAAACCTATGTGTATCTGCGTACCATTTTTGAGTTAAATAAATTATACGGCTTTAAAAAATTTGTTATCGTAGTGCCCTCAGTAGCCATCCGGGAAGGTGTTTTAAAAAATCTTCAGATCACACAGGAACATTTTCAAACCTTGTATGATAAGGTACCCGTAAACCCGGAGGTGTACGACAGTAAGAAAGTGTCGAACCTTCGTGGCTTTGCAAGTGGCAATGCCATCCAGATTTTGGTAATCAATATTGATTCCTTCGCCAAAGACGAAAACATTATCAACAAAACAAATGATAAACTTACCGGCAAAAAACCTATTGAATTTATTCAAAGCACAAACCCAATCGTTATTGTGGATGAACCACAGAACATGGAAACAGAAATCAGGAAAAGGGCTATTGAAAACTTGAATCCGCTTTGCACACTTCGTTATTCAGCTACGCATACCAATTTGTACAATCTTATGTATTCGCTAAATCCTGTTAAGGCTTATGATTTGGGTTTAGTGAAGCAGATAGAAGTTGATTCAGTATTAAGCGAAAATGATTTTAACAGTGCTTACATACAGGTAGAATCTGTCAACAGGTCGGGCAACAGCATTACAGCCAAAATAAAAATTGATGTAAATGCTGCCGATGGTGTAAAAAGAAAAACGGTTACAGCTAATGCAAGAAAAAATGATTTGTTTGAACTCTCTGGCCGTAATGACAGTTACGATGGATTAAAGATTTACGAGATTGATTTTGGAAGCCAGCAAATAGAATTAACCAACGGGGTGATATTAGGTGTTGGACAGTCGCAAGGCGGTATGAATGACGAAGTAATGAAATTCATGATTCGTAAAACAGTAGAAGAGCATTTAAGAAAAGAGAAGCAGTTTCGCAGCAAGGGAATCAAAGTGCTTTCCTTGTTCTTTATTGATAAGGTAAAAAACTACCGGGAGTATGATATAAATGGCAACAAGGTTCCCGGAAGATTTGCCAATTGGTTTGAAGAAATATACCAGGAGGAAATTGCTAAACCAGTATTTAAAGATTTTATACCTAACAGGGTGGAAGATCTTCACGAAGGCTATTTTTCTCAGGATAATAAAGGGAAGGTAAAAGACACCGGTGGAGAAACACAGTCAGATGATGATACCTACAAACTCATCATGCAGGATAAAGAAAGACTGCTTGATATAAATACTCCTTTGCGTTTTATTTTTAGTCACTCTGCATTAAGAGAAGGTTGGGATAATCCAAATGTGTTCCAGATATGCACTTTGAATGAAACAAAATCAGAGATTAAGAAGCGGCAGGAAATTGGCCGGGGCCTTCGCCTCAGTGTAAACCAGGAAGGCCAGCGGATATTTGATAGAAATATAAACAGGCTTACAGTAGTTGCCAATGAATCTTACGATGAATTTGCAAAAGCCCTGCAAAAAGAAATTGAACAGGATTGCGGTGTAGATTTCACCGGCAGAATTAAAGACAAGGGCAAGAAACAAAAAGTAAATCTTCGCAAAGGCTTTGAAGCAGACCCTAAATTTTTACAGATATGGGATAAGATAAAGTTCCATACAAAATATAGTGTCAATTACGATACAGCCGAGCTCATAACATTTGCAGCAAAGGCAGTAAAAGAAATGCCGGAAACAAAAAAACCATCTATCAGAAGCAATAAGAACCGGGTAGTGATTACCAGCGAAGGAGTAGAAGGACAATTACTAAGTGATAGCGGTAATGACGATTATGGCTTTCCGGTGGAAATGCCGGATATGTTGGGATACATTCAGTCAAAGACTGAATTAACCCGTTCCACCATTCTTGAAGTCATAAAAAGATCAGGCCGCATTGGGGAAGTACTGATCAATCCACAATTATTCATGGATAACGTAGTGGTTGCAATAAGGCAACAGCTTTATGAATTAATGATTGAAGGAATTAAGTATGAAAAAATTGGCGGGAAAGTTTATGAGATGAAATTGTTTGAAGATAATGAACTGGAAATTTACGTTGACAAATTCACCCATACAATTGCCGATCCGGATAAAACGATCTATGAAAACCTTATGCCATTGCAATCTGATGTAGAAAGCCAGTTTGCAAAAGATTGCGAGAGCAGTGAGAACGTAGAGTTTTATTTCAAACTACCTTTTTGGTTTAAGATCAATACACCCATCGGTACATATAATCCCGATTGGGCAGTTGTATTTAAAAATGAAAGCAAAATATATTTCGTAGCCGAAACAAAGGGTGCAGGCCAGGAATTAAGAGGTAGTGAAAAGTTGAAAATTAAATGTGGCAAGGAGCATTTCAAAGAGTTTAAAGATATTGTTTATAAGAGGGTAGCAACAGTTTCTGAATTGTCAAAATAAATAAGATATAATCAACAAATAATGATATTGTACTCAAAACAAACCGGCAAATTAGAAGAATTAAAGGAGCAACCCTTTAAACTGGAGAAAGATATTCAAAAACTATTTGAAGTAAACCTTACTGCCATCATGGGCTTAGAGTTGGTCAAAAGTGAATTTACTATAAAAAATAGGCGAATAGATACCTTAGCCTTTGACCAGGAAGCAAGAGCCTTTATCATCATCGAGTACAAGCGGGAAAAAAATCATACCGTAGTTGACCAGGGTGTATCATACTTGAATTTAATGCTTGAATACAAGGCCGATTTTATTATTGAATATAATGAATCACTTAAAAAAAATCTAAAAAGGGATGATATAGATTGGAGCCAGACTAGAGTAGCTTTTGTGTCAACTTCATTTACAGAAAACCAAATTCAAGCCACTAATTTCAAGGACTTGGCAATTGAATTATGGGAAATTAAGCAGTATGAAAATGAAACAGTAATGGTACGTTCTATAAAAAAATCAGCAGCCGCACCAAGCATAAAACAAATAGCTGGTCAAAGTGAATCTTTGCAACAAGTTGCAAAAGAAATTAAAGAATACATTGAAGACGATCATACAAAGAATAAATCTGATGATGTACAGGAGTTATATGAAACTTTTAAGAACGCAATACTTAATCTTTCTAATAATATTTTATTAGTTCCCAAAAAAACTTACTTGGCGTTCAAGATAAAAAGTAATATTGTCGACATAGAATTACAGGCCAATTCACTTAAAATTTGGATTAATCTTAAAAAGGGTCAATTAGACGACCCTAAAAAAATAATGCGTGACGTATCAATGTTAAAGGGGCATAATGGTAATGGCGATTATGAGTTAATTGTAAAAGACACTAAGAACTTAGAATACATTATGAGCCTGGTAAAACAGGCTATTGTTTAACTTTTAATTACGTCCATGCAGCAAAACCTACTTCTCAATATTATACCTTTCAATCTTCCTGTACAGCAGGTAACCTTTGCCTTTTACAAAGAATACAAAGAAGGATTCTGTTCTTTTTATGTGGAGGAAGATATGACTGGCTTGCTCGATGGCAAAATGACTTTACTGGAACGGGCAGATTTCCCGTGGCTCTATACAGATTTTCAGAAACCGCAAGAAGACGCATTGGTGATTGATATAGACCTAACGCTACATACAGATTTTGCGGCACACTACTACCGGCATTTAATGTTCAACCACTTCAAAAACGGCGTAGCACATATCATGCACCGCAATTTTACTAAAGAAGTGGAAGTATGGTTTTTAGATGAAACAAAGACTTCTTCAAAATACGATGTATACAGTCAATATACATTAAAAGTGCAGCACAACAAAGTTAGCAATGGTCCCGAGCTGGTAATTGCTTATGATGGTACTACAAAAGTGTATAAGCAAAGTGTAAAGGAAATGGTAGGCTTTGATACGGCTAAATTCAACTGGATGAACTGCAATGGTATTCTGCACAGATGGAAGTACCTGCCAGATGAACATAAACTAAACCTTCATAAAGTCTTCCCGGTTGTAAGCAATACTTTAAAGCCGATACTAAGCATAAGCTTTGATACACCCGATCTTACAAACCGCTACCCAAAATATTATAAAGAAATCACAGGGTTCTATACAAAGTATTTGGATAATGATACATTCAGAAAAATAATACCACTTGTAACAACTGGTTTTGTAACAAGAATACAAAATGAATTTGAAGTAATCAGTGGCGATTCTAATAAACTCCAGTTTGGAAAAGGCATTGGCAAAGAGCCTAAACTGGATTTAAAAAGATTAGGCCCATGCAGGCCCGTTCCTCCGCCCAATAATGTAAAATTTTTTTTTATTTACATGCTGGCGGATAAACCTTTAATGGAAAAACTGAAAGGCTATTTTTTGAAAGGCTATAAGTACCATCCCAACATGCAGGATTTTATTCATCAAACATTTTCATTTGATGAAAGCCTCGATATCTGTTTTGAAAGTACAGACACTGCAGTTAAATCAATTTGGGAAAGCATTAAAAACCGTACAAAGCACCCCGATACAAAATACTTTGCTGTTTACATAAGTCCAGTTGCAAAATTTGAACGTGATTATGAGCGGAGGCGAATTTATTACAGAGTAAAAGAAATGCTGCTTACGCATAGTTACCTTTCCCAGGTAATATTTAAAGAGAACATTAATAAAGATGCTTTCAATTATTTTCTACCCAACATACAGATTGCCATTTTAGGCAAATTGGGTGGTATCCCTTGGCGGCTTAACCGGAAACCAAATGATGAATTGATTGTAGGCATTGGAGCATTTTATTCACATACACACAAATCAAAGTATGTCGGCTCAGCTTCCTGTTTTAATAACGAAGGCGAGTTTAGAGGTTTTGATTGTTTTGGTAGCGGAGATACGGTAAGCCTTGCAGGTTCAATAAGAAAAGCGGTGGAGGCATTTCTTAAATCGCATCCCAAAGCCACCAGATTGATCATTCATTTCTATAAAATCATAAGTAAAAAAGAACTTAAACCAATTTTAGATACGCTGTACAATAATCTCGATTTATCTATCCCGGTTATTGTAGTCACCATAAATAAAACGGCCAGCAAAGAACTCCTTGCCTTTGATACTGACAGCCCGGGGCTAATGCCTTACAGCGGCACATACCTAAATGTAGGCGAAAGAGAATACCTCTTGTTTAACAACACCCGTTACGATGAAAATTCAAAACCAGCTCCTAAAGAATATCACTTTCCGGTTAAAATAAAATTAACCTCCACCCATTTGGAGTTATTGGAAGAAAAAGAACTGGTTGATTTATTGATTGACCAGGTGTATCAATTCAGCCGTATGTACTGGAAAAGCGTAAGCCAGCAAAATTTACCGGTAACGCTGGCTTACCCTGAGATGGTAGCGGAAATTTTTCCTTTTTTTAAATACGAAAAGCTGCCGGACTTTGGGAAGGAGAATTTGTGGTTTTTGTAAATTAATTTCATCATGGTATTTGCATTAAAAAGCACCATGGGAAAGCATTTAGTTAGTGCATTTAAAAAGTTATAATGTGGATCTGGAATATTATTTCAGTAATGCCAGTTACATTTTTTTTTAATTCGGATAACAGTAAGCTGCTCAATTTTTATTTATATGAACCTTTACATAAAAAATATGGTTTGCGACCGCTGCACCCTGGTGGTTAGGCAACAGTTAGATCAACTTCAGATTGGATATAAAAATATTCAACTTGGACATGTTGAACTAACGGAAGAACCAACAACGGAAAAGCTGGATGCTTTCAGAACATCCCTGCTTAAAACAGGCTTTGAACTGCTGGATGACAAAAAGGCCAAACTGGTGGAGCAAATAAAAAATACTATCATTTCGCTGGTGCAGGGATATGGAGAAGAGGAATTCAATAAAAAATTATCGACCATACTTGAAGAAAAATTACAGTTGGATTACCATTATTTCACCAGCCTCTTCTCGGCCGTGGAAGGCATCACCATAGAGAAATACGCCATACTGCAACGTATAGAAAAAGTAAAAGAGCTTCTGATGTACGATGAACTCAGTCTTAGTGAGATATCTTACCAGTTAGGTTACAGCAGTGTACAACATTTGTCGCAGCAGTTTAAAAGAATAACCGGCCTCACACCTTCACAATTCAAACAACTGAAAGAGAATAACAGAAAATCGCTGGACAAAATCTGAACCAGAAAATTATATACATCAATTCCCCTATTCTATAACAGACATTATTTTATCTGTACAACCTTTGTTGTACAAAATAATGTGCCATGCAAAAGGTTTATATAAAGGGAATGGTTTGTAACCGCTGTATCTCCATCGTTAAATCTGAGCTGGAAAGCATCGGTCTGCAGCTCGAAGATATAAACCTGGGGGAAGTAACCTTTTCGGCAGGCTCCCAAATTTCCGATCATCGCTTTATTGAAGCACAATTAAAACCTTTTGGTTTCAGTTTACTGGAAGATAAAAGGCATAAGCTGGTGACCAATGCTAAAAAAATTACGGAAGAAATTTATAGCGGCGAATTTGACTTTCCGGTACGCTTCCGTTTCTCCGTATATATTTCCGAAAAACTCCATAAGGATTATGATCTCATCAGCGCTACTTTTTCTGCTTTGGAACAGATAACACTGGAAAAGTACATCATTGATTATCGGATCGAAAAAATCAAAGAATTTTTATTGTATTCCACGCAAACACTTGCCGATATGGCTTTCCGGCTTGGCTTCAGCAGCGTGGCACACCTCTCCCACCAGTTTAAAACAGTTACAGGTTTTAATCCTTCCCGGTACCGATCACTAAAAGAAACTAAGGAAAAAATAAGAGATAATCTGCGGTAAACAATAAAATTTTATACATCATTCCCTTGATTGTATGACAACCTCCGCAGACCATTGAAAGAACTTTGTAAAAAAAAATCATGTCAAAATTAATCAATACAGAAACGAAAAAAGATCAGCTAAAGGGCGGCTACAAAAAGGAAACTTTTCCTGTGCTGGAAATGACCTGTGCAGCCTGTGCTATTAGTGTGGAGTCGATGTTGAAATCGGTGGAAGGTGTAAAAGATGCAGGTGTAAACTTCGCCAACCAGGATGCGTGGGTCGAATATAATCCTTTGGTTGCAACCCCCGAGATGTTTCAAAACACCGTTCGTGCAATCGGGTATGATCTGCTGATTGAAAAAGAAAACCAGCAGGAGATAAAAGAGGCTGCACAACAAAAACATTATGCATCCATTAAACAACGTACCATCTGGGCATCTATACTTTCCCTGCCCATTGTTATCATTGGTATGTTTTTTATGGATATGCCTTTTGGTAATTATATCATGATGGCATTGGCAACCCCGGTGGTTTTTTACCTTGGAAGAAGTTTTTTTTTGAACGCATTTAAGCAGGCCAGACATGGCAGGGCCAATATGGACACACTCGTGGCATTGAGCACAGGTATTGCCTGGCTGTTCAGCGCATTCAATACCTTTTACCCTGAGTTCTGGCACCAACGTGGCTTACATGCACATGTATATTTTGAAGCTGCAGCTGTTGTCATCGCATTTATTTCGCTGGGTAAGATGCTTGAAGAAAAAGCCAAATCAAACACATCATCAGCAATAAAAAAATTAATGGGATTACAACCCAAAACAGTTACCCTCATTTTAGAAGATGACAAGTCTGAAGAGATTCCAATAAGCCAGGTAAAAGCCGGTTATATTTTATTGGTAAAGCCAGGAGATAAAATTCCGGTGGATGGAATAGTTTCAACCGGTGAATCTTTTGTTGATGAAAGCATGATAACCGGCGAACCGATGCCCGTGGAGAAAAAAAAGGGAGAAAAAGTTTTTGCAGGTACAATTAACCAGCGGGGTAGTTTTCAATTTAAGGCTGAAAAAGTTGGCGCAGAAACATTGTTGTCGCAGATCATAAAAATGGTGCAGGAAGCACAGGGCAGTAAAGCGCCGGTTCAAAAGCTGGTTGATAAAATTGCCGGCATATTTGTTCCGGTAGTGATTGGTATCGCCATACTTACTTTTATTTTATGGATGGTGTTGGGTACTGATAATGCATTTACACATGGTTTATTAACTGCGGTTACGGTGCTTGTTATTGCATGTCCCTGTGCACTCGGTTTGGCAACGCCAACTGCAATTATGGTAGGTGTCGGTAAAGGAGCCGAGAATAATATTTTAATAAAGGATGCGGAAAGCCTCGAACTGGGTCATAAAGTGAATGCCATTATACTTGATAAAACAGGTACGATAACTGAGGGCAGTCCAACGGTGAGTGATGTTTATTTTGCCGAAGGGGTCAATCAATCTGATCTGGTATCTGTAATGCTTTCGATGGAGATGCAATCAGAGCATCCTTTGGCAGAAGCAATTGTAAGTTATCTGAAAGAACAGAATATTAGTCCGGTGAAACTAAATCGCTTTGAGAGTATTACCGGTAGAGGAGTGCAAGCTGCTTATAACGGGAATGATTATCTAATTGGAAATGCCGCATTGCTAAACGAAAGAAAAATTAATACAGCCGCAGTTCTGTTGTCGCACATAAGTGCTTTTCAGCACCAGGCAAAAACAGTTGTTTCTTTTGTTGAAAACAATCAAACAGTTGCGATTATAGCTATTGCAGATAAAATAAAATCAACATCAAGAGATGCTATTCAAAATTTACAAAGCCAGGGTATTGAAGTGTATATGCTAACCGGTGATAACCGGCAAACTGCTGCAGCTATTGCAAAAGAAGCCGGTATTGAAAACTATAAAGCCGAAGTAATGCCCGCCGAAAAAGCTGATTTTGTAAAAGAGCTGCAGCAAAAAGGGAAGATTGTTGCAATGGTTGGCGATGGCATTAATGATAGCCAGGCACTGGCGCAGGCGGATGTAAGCATTGCTATGGGAAGAGGCAGCGATATTGCCATGGACGTGGCTAAAATGACACTCATCACCTCTGACTTGAACAGTATTCCAAAAGCTCTAAAACTTTCACGGCAAACTGTTCGTACTATCAAACAAAATTTATTTTGGGCATTTATTTATAACCTGATTGGTATTCCGCTTGCGGCCGGTATCCTATATCCTATCAATGGATTCTTACTCGATCCAATGATTGCCGGTGCAGCGATGGCTTTAAGTAGTGTTAGTGTAGTTAGTAACAGTCTGCGGCTTAAATTTTCTTCAATTTCATAATAGGTTGTGTTTTGGTAAAAGCCCTGTATTCTTACAAGGCTTTTATTTACTCACGATGGATTCTTTATCTTACCCTATGTCAATATCGCTCAATAGGATCCGCAATCATTTTGTATCGGCATATCTGGAGTTATCATCGATAGAAACTGATTCACCATACATTGATAAACTAAAAAAATAATAAAAATAATGAGGCACTAGCTTTAAATTCCTACCCAACTGCGTAATGCGGGAGTAATGATTAAAAAACGAGAAACCTGCACTACGGAGAGCTTAAAAGTACTCTACAAAATCCCTGCTTCTAGCAGGGATTTTGTTTGTACACCATGCTGTAAATAATATAAATCTAACAGGCTTTAGTGTAATCAGCCACGTACCACTTCAATCTACTTTTGAATTAATTATTAAGCAATAAAAAACAGCATTCTGCAAAACATTACAATTAAATCATTACTCGGATTACTGTTAATGATATTAGTTTTAGAATCCTGTTCTTCCAAAGCTAACGACAACAATAAAATCATCAACTGCTACCAAAGCTGTCCCAGGCTTACCGGTTGATGTGCGGGTGGTAAAAGAGTCCAACAGGTTCGGCCATTTGCCTGGCTTTGGTTACAGTGCTGGCTTCGCATGTAACTAAAACATCTGTTGCAAATGCAGTAGCCGAGACTCAAGCTTTGAATGATGGTTTTCAAATTGCATTCTTAGGTACGGCTGCGTTGGCGGGGCTTGGTTCGCTGATCGCCGTTCTGAAGATCAAACAACCAAAATAGATTAACAAACCAAAGGGCTAAAATTATATACAAGTTCAAGCCTATTCTGTAACAGGTTAAGATAGCATTGAAACTAATTTTACACTATAGAATAAAAACATAGAAAGGCATTCTTTAATTATCAATGGCATGGGAAGCCAGCATTGTATAATGGTTGTAAAAAATATCATCACAACACATAAAGGTGCCGGTTTAGATGCCATAGAGATCGGTAAAGCTGATATCAGTATTAATAATTCAAAAACGTCAATACAAAAAATAACAATGGCCATTGAAAAGATTGTATATAAAGTAGAACAATAAAAAAAACAATTATGGAAACATTAAAATTTAAGACAAACATCAAATGCAGCGGATGCGAAGCAAAAGTAACCCCCTTTCTGAATGATATCGTTGGGGAGGATAACTGGGTTGTAGATACACAAAGTCCACAAAAGTTATTGACGATTGTAGCCGATCATCTTACAGCAGATACAGTAATAAAAGCTGTTGAAGCTTCAGGGTTTAAAGCAGAGGCTATTAAATGAAAGTTATTGAGCCCTGAGTTAGTATGAAGAGATTGAAAGCCGGGTTAATCTGGCTTTCAATTTTAAGGATGAATAGAAATTAAATAATAATTATACATCAACCGGTTAAAAGGTCTGGTTATTTCTTTACAAATAAAACAAGTGTTATGAAAATGAATATATCGGTTATAATAGCTGTTACTATTTTTAGCTTTCTTGCTATGCCGGTTAATGCTCAAAAAAATGAATCTGATCTATCTGCAATGCTTAGTAAATATTATGGTATTAAAAATGCGCTGGTTACGAGTGATGCAGCTGGTGCTGCCAAACAAGCAATGGAATTTTCTGCGACTATTGGAAAAATAGAAGTAAAAAAACTGAACGTGCCGGAACAACAGGCTTTTAACAATACAAAGTCAAGGCTTATATCAGATGCAGGAATAATAGGTACATCAAGAGATATAAAAAATCAAAGGGAAGCATTTGCTTCTTTTTCTGCAGCGATGATAACCCTGGCCAAAGCGGCAAAACTTTCGCAGCAACCTGTTTATATTGATTATTGCCCGATGAAGAAAAATTATTGGTTAAGTGCCGATAGCCAAATAAAAAATCCTTATTACGGCAACAGTATGCTCACTTGTGGTAAAGTGTCCGAAACCTTACAATGACAATGGTGAATAGTTAAAAAATCAGGGAATTAGCAAAGAGTTAAAAAGAAAAGGAAAGATGAAAAGTATAATAATGGTATCGCTTTTAGTATTAACTGGATTAATTACTATGGCTCAGGAAAATTCTCCGGAATCGCCTCACCAAAAACTTAATGAAAAACTACCATTCCGCACAAAAAACGGAACCACAGTAACCTATCATTTATATATAGCGGATACTATGGCGAATTTCACAGGAAAAACCGAACGTGCCATTGCAGTAAACGGACAAATACCCATGCCCACATTGATCTTTACCGAAGGTGATACGGCTGAAATTGTTGTTCACAATCAACTGGAAGAAGGTACATCCTTACACTGGCATGGCGTATTTCTGCCCAATAAAGAAGATGGAGTACCTTATTTGACGCAACCTCCGATAGCTCCTGGAACTACACATACTTACCGTTTCCCTGTTATTCAGAATGGGACACACTGGTATCATTCACATTCAGGCTTGCAGGAACAAATTGGCATGTATGGTAATCTTGTATTTCTTAAAAAGGAAGATGATAAAACTTTCCGTAAAGACATAGACGATTTGCCTGCAGTACCCATCGTGTTAAGCGAATGGACAAATCTAGATCCTGATAACGTACATAGAATGCTGCATAACGCTAACGATTGGGCAGCGATTAAAAAGGGGGCTACGCAGTCTTATGCAGAAGCAATTCGGGAAGGGCATTTCAAGACCAAACTTACCAACGAATGGAAACGTATGATGGCAATGGATGTAAGCGATGTGTACTACGATAAAATATTAATGAATGGTAAGCCTGAGACAGATCTAAAAAATATTGATGGCAAAACACTTAAAGCAGGCGATAAAGTAAGACTTCGCATTTCAAACGGTGGCGCTTCATCCTATTTCTGGCTTCGTTATGCAGGTGGGAAAATGACGGTGGTTGCCAGTGATGGTAACGATGTGGAACCGGTTGTTGTAGATAGATTAATTATTGCGATGTCCGAAACGTATGATGTGGTGGTAACAATTCCAGAAGAGGGTGCATACGAATTTATGGCCACTACAGAGGACCGTACCAACTCTTCAAGCTATTTTATCGGTAACGGTGTTAAACAACTCATTTCTTCGCTTCCACGCCTAAAATATTTTGAAGGAATGAAGATGATGAACGATATGATGAAAATGAATGGCGATTTGGATGATATGGGTATGAGCATGAGCCTGAACCAAATGGATATGAACGTGGTGATGTATCCTGAAATTACCGGAGAGACTGTAAAAAAGAAAAGCCATAGCAAACATAACATGAATATGGATGTAGACCCTAACCGATACAACGCAAACGTTTTGGGAGATATCGTTACCTTGAATTATACAATGCTTAAATCTCCTTACAACACAGCACTTCCAAAAGATGCTTCTGTAAAGGATATGAAGTTTGTCCTTACCGGTAATATGAACCGCTATGTTTGGAGTATGGACAATAAAGTCCTTTCCGAAACCGATAAAATACCTGTTAAGAAAGGAGAAATCTTGCGCATCACTATTTACAACAACTCTATGATGCGCCACCCTATACATTTACATGGCTTTGATTTTAGGGTGATTAACGGCAATAGAGAAAATGCGCCGCTCAAAAATGTGATAGACATTATGCCGATGGAAACAGATACTATTGAGTTTCTGGCAAATGAAGAAGGCGATTGGTTTTTCCATTGTCATATCCTATACCACATGATGGCGGGAATGAACCGTGTTTTTGCCGTTGATGACTATAAAAATCCCTTGTTACCCAACAAAGAAAAAGCCTATAGAATGTTGCAGCGGGAAAGTAACATGCCACATTTTATGGCACAAAATGATTTTGCTACCAACGGAAATGATGGTGAAGCAATGTTGCAAAATGCAAGATGGCGTTTGGGTACAGAATGGCGTTTGGGCTATAACAATATGCACGGCTATGAAGTGGAAACGCATTTGGGAAGATACATCGGAAAAATGCAGTGGCTGATGCCCTTCGTAGGTTTCGATTGGCGATACCGTAAAATGGGAATAGACGAACACGAGAAAAATATATTTGGGCAGGTGAATAAAAAAGATAACAGGGCTGCTATAAGTTTGGGGGTAATGTACACGTTGCCAATGTTGGTCAATGTGCAGGCCGAAGTCTATCACGACGGCATTGTACGCTTATCTATAATGCGGGAAGACATACCAATTTCAAAAAGATTAAGAGCGGGATTTATGCTTAATACAGACAAAGAATACATGATTGCCCTACGGTATATCATCAATAAGAATGTAAGCATTCGTACACATTATGATAGTGATATGGGGGTTGGGGGAGGAATAAGCATTGCTTACTAATATAGGATTTATGAACAGAATAGTAAGTAACTATCAGCAATTAGAAAATCTTTTGTTCTCTTTCGATGCATCTTTAATCTTTTTGCAACCAGGAAGATTGGAGACGAATGAGGTCGAGTTTTGGCACTAATAAAAATACATCAATTCGAATGGAATTAGGAAAGGATTCAGCTTATTTTTTCAAACAACCTACTATACAACAATGCAGCATAACAATAAATGTGTTTAATTTTTGGGGAAAGAACGGAGAGGTACTAACCAACCCATACCTGAAAAATATAGAGATATATTTTACAACTAATAAGCAAATTCAATACAAAGTATTTAAATAAAATTAAGTTGTCCGTTTTTGACATCCTTATGTCTTTTAAGAAGTAGAAAACTTGTTCAAATTTGCAGAATCAAATAAAAGTAAAAACAACTGAAATGAAAAGTATTTGAATCGCATTGCATGTGTTACAATTAATAACAGTGTTTTAATTATGAGAAATATGCCTTTTTGCGAATCATCTTTTTAACAAAAAAAATGAAGTAATTAAATACAAAAGCAATCAACAACATTAGAATTAAACCGAAAATGTGAACGAGTTAATCAACATTTCTTCATGTTCTCAAAACAACAAAAAGAATCATTTATGAGACATTTTTTTCTATTCATCTTCCTTACATTAAGCACAGCATCATTTGCACAAGACAAACAATTATTAACCATTAGTGGTACGGTAAAAGATGCTGCTACCGGTGAAACCTTAATAGGTGCAAGCATCGTGCTGACTGATGTTAAACCAAAAAGTACTTTCACCAATGCGTATGGCTTTTACTCCATTAATGCAATTGAAGGCACCTACAAAATGAGCGTAAGTTTTATCGGTTACGTAACAGACACTATTACGATTGCGATAGACAAAAGCCAGCAGTTGTCAATAGGCTTGCAATCTAAACAAGCACAACTGGCAACAGTTATCGTTTCCAGCAAAAGGAAAAATGAAAATATTTCCAGGCCAATCATGGGTGTTGATAAATTAAATATGACCGAGATGAATAAGATCCCGGTAATATTTGGCGAAAAAGATATTCTTAAAGCAATACAATTAATGCCCGGATACAAGGGTGCAGGTGAAGGCAATAGTGGTTTAAATGTTAGAGGTGGTGGTACCGATCAAAATTTAATTTTGCTGGATGAAGCGCCTGTTTACAATGCATCGCATCTGCTTGGTTTCTTCTCTACATTTAACAGCGATACCATAAAGGATGTCAGTGTCTATAAAGGTGGTATGCCGGCACAATATGGTAGTCGTTTATCTTCTGTAATAGATGTTAAGATGAAAGATGGCAATCAAAAAAAGTTATCCATTGAAGGTGGGCTTGGAACAATTGCATCAAGAATAAAT
>JAYWII010000006.1:0-5377 GCA_043788995.1 Chitinophagaceae bacterium
GTTTGTAAATTTCTTATCCAAAGAAATAGCAGATAAATTTGTTCCAATCACATCTTTTATATCAGCATTCATATTTTGAATACTGCGTAGTGCCCAGGGCCTTGATAGCAAAAATAAATTTACACCATCAGTTTTAGAAAAAGCCTGGTCTCTATCTCTTGCAAATGGCTGATAAATTATTTTGCCATTCTGTTTGTGTGCTGCCCATACCCACTGGTCTTCATGCCTGTCCCAATCATTAATCAGCATATCAAACAACCGCACTTTCAAAAACTCTTTTTGGTCAACCTGCCATTTGTTACCATCCATTAATTTTTGAAAAAGTTTTTCGGAATTTATAATATCATCTGCAAAGTTTGTAAGTGCTGTATTGTTCCATCCAAGCCCCGATGGCCTTTCTTCAAAGAGACAAAGCTTGTTGGCAAAATCTTTTTTAAATTCACCCAATATAAAATTATCAGGAACAAAACCAATTACTGGGTTGGTATGCAAAATGCCAATCCCGTCTGCAAGGCTGGCAATTACCAGTGGCCCGTAAGGATGTGCAGTAGATATCTGGTCGTTTATAATATCATTAATAAAACTGTTTTTAAATTCTTCGGGCACTAAAACATCTAAACTCTTGTCAATAGTACGCAACACATACTCCTTTCCATCATGGCCTAAAAAACGTAAGGTTTTAGTTTCATGCCCACCGCCTCTTTTTATTGGTGTTAGCCCGCCTGCAATAGTATTTAAGTCAATTGTGGGAAAACTGACAGGCTCCAACCATTCTTTGCGCCAATGTTTGCCCCACCAGAATTGTTTTGCATGGGTGGCGGCAAACCGACTGCCAGCAGGCATTGTGTGATAGATAGTTAGTATTTTGTGTGTTGTATCAGTTTTCATTGCCTGAGCAAAACAGTCCGTGCAAATAGCTACAATGACAATACTAATAATTGTAATAATTTTCAGGCACCTCATGATTTTTTCTTTTTACCGCTTAACAATAAAATGGTGGCGGCACCATCCTTACCCTCATTTGAAATCAATAAATTTCCAGAAGGCGTAAAACAAATTCCTTCAGGCTGTAAAAATTCCTGAGCTGATAATAATTCAGTATGTAATATCCTTCCGGAATAATCGCATCGGATTATCGCTTTAGAGTGGGTGCTAATAAATATCCATTCTTTGTTTATTTCATCAAATAAAAATGCTGAGATATGAAAAGGAATAGAAATGCTGTTAGGCGGTTTTATAATATCCGGTAGATAAAATAAAGGGCTATCCACTTGCATAGCTGATATTGATAGCTTCCATACCGGTAACCCGCCTTCACTATTTCTTTTTTTATTATGGTAATATTAGCAGCAACAAACAATGTATCGCCCCTATGACAAATACCTTCTAATTCGAAGGGTCTTTCTATATTTAGCTTTGTAGAAATTATTAATGGTTGCTTTGAAAAATGTTTTATACTCCAAATAACTCCTTTGGAATCCAGTACATAGATGGTATCGCCTATCACAGTCAGGTCTTCAAAATCCCCTTTACCTGAAAAAGCGATTTTGTTATCAATATTGGTAGTGTTGAGATTGAAGAAACAAACAGTACCTTTTTCATCAGCAATACAGGCTAAAATTGAATCATTAATTGCAGCTATGCCACTTATTTCATGTAATGTTTGAGGTAATTCATACCGTTTATCTGGTGAAGCACTGCGATAAGAGAAGTTACTTTTAGGTTCAGTAACAATTGCTTTCTTTTCAGGGTCTGGTGTGCAATTTTCTAATAAAAACACAATGGACAATATAACAGCAATTGCCTTTATCATGATGTTATAATTTCACTTTTAATAGCCAATAAAAAAGCAATCACTGACAAGAGTAATCCAATAATAAAAACCCAATATGCCTTTGACAAATAATTGAATTTCCTTGACAGTACTTTTCTAACGTTAAATGACTCTTTAAATATTTCCAGGTAAACACTTTCTTTTGAACTGCTGAACAACTCATTCAATTGCTGGTAATACTTCTCCCAGTCTGCATTATGAAAACTATGGTCAATTAAGTCAAAACTGCCGAAGAAGAATTTTTGATAGCTATGGGAGTTTTTATCTTCCATAAAACTATTTTTTTGTGGCCGGCTTGCTAAAATGGAAAGTAATATAGTGACCATACAAATGCTGAGGAGTAACACAGCAGGCCACAGTAAAAACATATTCCTTTCTATTCTGCCTAATACAAAGGCCAGCATCACCGAAATAATAATGGAATTTACATTTATCAATAAGGAAGCCTTTGAATCAGCAACTGCAACCAATTGGTTATAATTACGGAAAGCTATTTTGAAGAGGTCTTCTGTTTCTATATTAGTCAAAGCAGAACTGACATTTAATTTTATGCTATTGCGGTTAGCAGTTTCCTGTAACTCATTTAATTTATCAATTCTTTTTTCAAGCAATTGAAAATTTCTTTCCCGTTGAAATGAATAAGTTTCTTTTGCATATTCCGTATAGTAGCGGGATTTAATAAAAACATTTAAAAAATAGTTAGCATAATAAAGCTCATTTTTATCTGTACCATTTAACCTGTTAACTTCTTTGTTTATTAAAAGTATATGTTCCATTAAATTCTGACTTGCCAAACGGCTATTGACAGCATCAGCAACTACCTTCTGAACATCGGTTTCTGCCTCCTTATTCTCAACAACATTGTGAATGGCGTTTTCAACAACTTCCCTTTCAACTTTAGGATAATTTATCCCGACAAAAAAATTGTTTAGAATATTTGTCATCGCCATTGTACGACCTAAACAAATGTCTGTTACGCCTACATATCTAAACCAGGTGGCTACAATGGCATTATGATGATCCATTCCTTTTAGTGAAATAGATTTAGCGATGTGTTTTGCTTCTTTTGCAAGTAAACTCATGAAACGATAGCTATAAAAAATACTGGTAACTTCATTTTCTTCAAAGTATTTCTTCAGGAATTTATCTGCAGCTTTATGGTATGATACATCATTTGATAGCATCTTCGTGGGGATTTGTATTCAGTTCGGAAGGCTCGATAATAACAGCATTGTCATTTTCATGTTTGGTTAAGCCGGTTAAATCAGGCTCATCAGCAACGGGCGACGAAAAGGGTTTTGTTTTTTTCTTCTTTTTGATTAAATTAAAGTAGCAGTTCATCACGCCATCTAATTTTTTATCCAGATATCTCTCCAGTCGTGCCTTCTTCTTTTTGCCAAGCCCGTCCAGGTAAACAAATGCAACGGCAGATAGTCTCTTCTTCAACGCTTTTTTCGTATTTTTTTCTTTCATGTTAAGATTTTTTGGTTAACAGCGGTGGATATTGTTTTGTTAAATCAGTTTACTATTCGGTTTGAATAAACACTTTTTTAAAACCATTTCTGTAAAATGACTATTCTTTAAAACTCATCCCATTTCGAAATAATAGTAATACATCATTACCTTTTACACACTCGCCAAATATCTTCAATAACAGCACCAGTGTCTTTTTTCTTTACACAGTGTACCTGTTTTGTTTTTTATATTTTTAACTTTAGTAACCATGACTTATTAAATCAATATTAATGGCTACTTGCTTCACCAAAACATCCAGTACAGAAATTTAAAAGAACAGGCAATTGTAGAAACAATCGCCTGCTTACCCCCAAAACCAACTGCTAATTACCAAATTTTATAAGTACATCACTCTCATCCTCCTGATCTGTGATTTATTTCATAAACAATTTGCCTTTCACTTGCGATATCCCAGACTTTTAAATTGTATGCAATCCCCTAATTTTATTAATGTAAAATTGGTTAACAACTGCTAAACTCATTTTCACATCTTATTCAAATAATTGGATAGTTAAGTTCACTGAAGGTTACATTTGGCAAGTGATGATGCTAATTTTAATACAATCCATCTGAAAAAACTAAAGCTTGACTATAAAGTAAAATGCACTGAAATATTTCCTACCTCATGACTATAAGGACTCCTCCTCATTTCTGTCGAAGTATTTTGGATAAAGGATATGGCAAATTTTCCGGACGATACAACTACACCATAATTTATTGCATATACCCAATTACGAATATCTCCTGCAGAGTAAGTATTTATTCCCGATGGTATCGCCGATTGCCGGTTATCAAACTTCACTGTTGTTTTTTTTGCGAACAAACCACCCTCTAATAATGCGTTATTTAAAACCAGTTGTATTTCTGGTTTAATAACAATATAAGCCTGTATCTTACTTTTCTTCCTATTGCTATTAGATAACACGCCGGAGAACTGGTTTATATAGCCTTTAAAATAGGGGTTCATCAATCCCCACCGTATCTGAGGGGAAAATGTTAGTCCATTTCGCAGGGTGCCGATATAAACTTTGCCGCCAGCAATTACTTCAAATTCTTTATTTACCGGTGTTACCTGCTTTTCAAATGCAAAATTGATATTAATGATCGGCGGATTTTGTAATTGAGTATCCCAACCCATAGGGATTGTGTACTGTATCATTCGATGTATAAGTGTTTGGGCTTGCTTACCCAATGCGGCCGGGCCTCTTATCCCTAACTGTAACTCTGTTTGGAAACTATAATGCCGTACAGGATTATATAAATACAATGAACGAATGATGAACAATGCCCCGGAATAGAAATAATCATTTCGTTGAAAATTGGGATCGCTTATGTCATTAGGCGTAAATATTGTTTGCATTAATCCCCATTGTGCAATAAATATTGCGCTATCGTTCTTTGATCTTAGAAATACTGGAAATAAGCGGGGCTTTTTTGTTAGTTCATAAAATAAATCGAACCGGGTACCACCGCTGTATGCCTTGTCTGTTCCTTTACCTCTTATGTTTAAAAAATCATTGTCTTCGTAAACTCGAAAAAGACTGGTTCCCTGTTGCTTTTGAGCATTTGTAAAAGGAGATATAGTAATTATTGATTGCAGTAATAACAAATGAAGTAGAAATTGTTTCATCATCTAACTTTTAAAAATGAGTAAATAACTATTCCCTGCAATTAGTTTCTAATTGCCTATTGTAAAAAAATACTTTATAGCGTTGTTAAATTGGGGGAAAAACCAGGAGCGTTACAATACAAACAATCACAAAAGCCAGATAAAAAGCAATCCGATCTTAACCGTTAATGTTTATTATACAAAAGTGAGGATTAACGAAAGTTTATTTTATTCAATAAAGGCCATCATTTTTGAAATTATAATTCACTGCCTTATCTCAATTGAAGTATTGAATCTAAAAATCAAAAAGTATTGATGGCAAAGCCAAATACACTACTATTTAAATATTCATTTTTACAAGGCAATCGCTTAATGATTTGCTTTTGCTAAAAGAGAATATAAAATGAAAAGAATATCAA
>JAYWII010000007.1:0-21139 GCA_043788995.1 Chitinophagaceae bacterium
TCCCGTACGTACGGGACTCTAACCAACTGAGCTAAGGAGGAATAATATTTTCAAGTTTCTCCCGCTCTTGAACCAGCGACCCCGATGATTAATCCCGTATGTACGGGACTCTAACCAACTGAGCTAGGGAGGAATTTCCGTAAAGGGTTGCAAAAATAAGCATTTTAGTTTTTCAACAAAAAAATAAAACGATTATTTCAGCCAATTGAAAAAGTTATTTTGCTCAAAGCCTACAAATACGCCGTCTGCTCTCATTTCTACCGGGAAAGTTTTTAGAAAATAACCCTCCCCACTAACATTTCGTCCATTTTGTAAACTGAATTTATAACGATGCAGCGGACAAACGATATTTCCCAACGGATCAATATAACCATCTGCCAGTAAGCCGCCTGCGTGAGGGCATTTTGCTATACAGGCTAATAACTGATCCTCTTTCCTGCTTACACAAATCGTTTTACCGGCTACTTCCACCTGGGCCAGGCCATTGGGAGAAAAAGAAATTTCTTCCAAACTATTTGAAATTTTGTGCCAGGAATATTTTTTATCGTTTACAAGCGGCATGGATTTTTTTAATCTTTTAATTCATCAGTAAAAAAATTCTGCTTTATAAGGATACCTTATCCGGTACATATCCCTTACCTTATTTAATATTGTTTGCCTTAACAGATCAATATTTGTTTTTTCCAGTGCTGAAACAAATACGCAATTACCCATGGTTTCGTTCTGCCAGCGTTGTTTCAGGTCGTCCAGTATTTCTTTTTTTACTTCGGGTTCCAACCACTGATCAAAAGCCTGGGCTTCATATTTATCCATTTTATTAAAAATGGTAATAGTAGGCTTTTCATGTGCTTCCAGTTCTGCCAGTGTTTTATTCACCACTTTTAATTGTTCTTCAAAATGGCTGTGAGACATGTCCACCACATGCAGCAATATATCCGCTTCCCTCACTTCATCCAAAGTGCTTTTAAAACTCTCTACCAGGTGATGCGGTAGTTTACGGATAAAACCTACGGTATCGCTGAGTAAAAATGGTGTTTGTTCAAATACTACTTTCCGGGTGGTGGTATCCAGTGTTGCAAATAATTTGTTTTCAGCAAACACCTCACTTTTGCTCAGCAGGTTCATCAGTGTAGATTTACCCACATTGGTATAACCCACCAGCGATACCCTGATAAATTCCCCTCTTTCTTTTCGTTGGGTAAATGATTGCTTGTCTATTTCGGATAATCTTTTACGCAACAGGGTGATCTTATTTTTTACAATACGCCTGTCCGTTTCAATTTCCGTTTCACCGGGGCCCCTGGTACCCACACCACCACCTTGTCTTTCAAGGTGTTTCCACATACCTTTTAACCTTGGTAAAATGTACTGGTACTGCGCCAGCTCCACCTGTGTTTTAGCCTGGGCAGATTTGGCACGGGTGGCAAATATGTCGAGGATGAGATCGCTTCTGTCAATTGTTTGTACGCCCAGCTCTTTTTCAATGTTCTGTATTTGAGACCCGGTTAGTTCATCATCAAAAACTACCAGGCCCACCTCTTTGTATTGAGATACATACTTTTTTATTTCTTCCAGCTTTCCCTTACCTACAAAAGTACGGCTGTCAGGATGCGCTAATTTCTGCGTAAATCTTTTTACAGCAATTACCCCTGCAGTGGCTGCTAAAAAAGCCAGCTCATCCAGGTATTCATTCAATTGCAGCTCTGTTTGTTCTGCTGTTACCAGGCCCACCAGTACTGTTTTCTGTTCTTGTTGAAGTTTTTTCTTTTCTATCAAGTTGATTATTTTTTAAATTCAGTTTTCTTTAATCTTATTTATAATGAAAAACTATACTGCAAAAATAAAGCGTTCCTGAAGTAACAGGAACGCTTTATTTAAATTCATTCAATATATTATCAGTTTATTGCCGTTGCTTTTGCCTGACCTGTCCATTTTGACATTTGCTCACAAGACTTGTATTCATCATCCACTTTAATATAGTAAGTGGATATTTTTTCGTTGAACCATTTATCCAGCGTATTGTTCTTTTTTTCTTCTAAAGCTCTTTGTGATACTTTATTGTAATCATCTTTTATGTTTTCCCTGTGCGGTTCGCTGCGGCTTTTAAGGTAAATGATCCTTACACCTTTTTTACCTCTTTCATCCGTATATTCTTTGGGTTGAGAAAACTGGCCTATACTAAGTTCTTTCATCATTACCACCAGGTCTTTGTCTAACTGGTCAATAGTAATATAATTACTTCCGTCCGGAGCTGTACGCATACCTCCCGTAAACTTGCTTGCTTCATCATCACTATATTTAGATACTGCTTCACCAAACTGTATGGTTCCGGCTATGAGCTTTGATCTTACCGTATCCAATTTACTGAGGGCACTGGTTATTTCAGTCTTTGTAATTTGTGGAATCTTCAAAATATGTCTTACCACTGCATCATCACCAGCCCGGTTTATCATTTGAATGATGTGATAACCAAATTTACTTTTAAATGGGATGGATATCTGTCCTTCTTTTAAGGAAAAAGCTTTTGCCATAAATGCAGGGTCCCACTGTTTTTCATTCCGGTTAATTTCATACTGACCTGAATTCTCTTTACTTCCCGGATCATCGGAATAGAGTGCCGCCAATGTCTTCATATCCTTTCTTCCGCTTTCCAATTGCTGTTTAAATTCTTTCAATTGTTCCACACAATATTCTTCGGCATCCCTGTTGGCTTTTGGATAGACAACAATTTGACCTATTTCCAGCTCACTTTCATAAAAGGCTAAACTGTCTTTTGGCAATTTATCAAAATAAGCTTTTACTTCATTTGGAGTGATGCGTATGCCATCTACAATTTTATTACGCATGGCGGCAGCCAGTTTCCTTTCCCTAAAACCATCCTTAAAATCTTCTTTCAGTTGGTACAAAGTCCTTCCAGACACCCTTTCTAACTCCTCTTTTGATCCATAAGCATTAATAAAACCCCTGATCTGGTTATCAATATCTGCAGATATTTCTTCCTCTGTTACCGGTAATGAATCTCTTTCTGCCTGTAATACCAGCGCTTTAATACCCATGGCCTGTTCCAGGGATAAGCACCTTGCATTTGCAGGAACCTCAACACCCTGGCGCTCCATATCCATGATGGTGTTATCAAGATCACTCTTCAACACCACTTTATCTCCCACCACTGCGATAATTTTATCTGCCACCACTTTTTTGGGTTGTGCATATACTAAAGCACCAAGGAAACAAGTGCAAATGAGTGATATTAAAATTCTTTTTTTCATCTTAATCTTGAATAATTTTCTCCATTACAGCTATTGTATCAAAAGTAAAGAGCTATTTCATCAATAGCTCTTTCAATAGTATGTTTAACAAAAGATTAGAGCAGCACATTTTTAAAGTGTACTTCTTCAAAAATCTCTTTTAAAGTGTACGTTTTACTTCTACTTCTTCAAAAGCTTCTACAATATCACCAACCTCTAAGTTTGCGTAATTCCTAATGGTTAAGCCGCACTCCATATTGGTAGTTACTTCTTTGGCATCGTCTTTATAACGTTTAAGACTGCCGAGTTCACCTGTATAGATCACAATACCATTTCTTACCAAACGAACCCTGTGGTTTCTTGCAATTTTGCCTTCTATGACTATACATCCTGCCACAGTAGCTTTATCAAATTTGTACACTTCTTTTACTTCCACATTTGCCAGTATCTTTTCTTCCACACCTGGTTCAAGCATACCTTCCATTGCACTTCTAATCTCGTCGATTGCGGTGTAGATGATAGAGTATAATTTGATCTGGATCGCTTCGCTTTCCGCCAGCCTTGCAGCCTGCAGAGAAGGGCGAACATTAAATCCTATAATAATGGCATCGGAAGCATTGGCCAGCGTAACATCACTTTCCGTGATAGCACCCACCGCTTTGTGAATCACTTTCACCACAATTTCTTCCGTACTCAATTTCTGCAATGAATCGCTTAATGCCTCTACTGAACCATCCACATCACCTTTTATAATTACATTCAGTTCTTTAAAGTTTCCTAATGCCAAACGACGGCCAATTTCATCCAGGGTAATATGTTTCCTTGCCCTCATACCCTGCTCCCTTAAAATTTGACCACGCTGGTAAGCTTTTTCTCTTGCTTCTCCTTCATCCTGGTAAACTTTAAATGTTTCACCTGCCTGCGGGGCACCATTCAATCCCAATATTAAAACCGGTGTAGATGGGGGTGCTGCCTCACTTCTCAGGTTGCGTTCATTATACATTGCTTTTACCTTACCGAAATTCTGGCCGGATACAATCATATCGCCCTGTTTCAAAGTTCCATTTTGAACAAGGATGGTAGCTACGTATCCACGTCCTTTATCCAAAGATGCTTCGATAACCGTTCCGTTTGCAACTTTATCAGGATTGGCTTTTAGTTCAAGTATATCAGCTTCAAGCAATATTTTCTCTAATAACAGGTCAATGTTCAAACCCTTCTTAGCACTAATCTCCTGGCTCTGGAATTTACCACCCCAGCTTTCCACCAGGATGTTCATACCAGCCAATTGTTCTTTTATTTTTTCGGGGTTGGAACCTTCCCGGTCAATTTTATTGATGGCAAAGATCATTGGTACGCCAGCAGCCTGTGCATGGGAAATGGCTTCTTTTGTTTGTGGCATCACCGCATCATCTGCAGCTACCACTATCACAGCAATATCCGTAACCTTGGCACCCCTTGCCCTCATGGCAGTAAATGCTTCATGGCCCGGAGTATCCAGGAAAGTAATATGTCTTCCGTCTTTTAAGGTAACCTCGTAGGCTCCAATGTGCTGTGTGATACCACCAGCTTCGCCAGCGATCACATTGGTATTACGAATATAATCCAGCAACGATGTTTTACCATGATCCACATGGCCCATGATGGTTACAATCGGTGCTCTTGGTCTTTGATTTTCTTCGTTATCATCCTCATCATCGTCATCCAGCTCCACTGTATCTTCTACACCTATAAATTCCACTTCATAGCCAAATTCACTTACCACCAGTTCAATTACATCAGCTTCCAAACGCTGGTTAATAGAAACCATGATACCAAGGTTCATACATTTACTGATAACATCTGCAAAGCTTACATCCATTAAACTGGCCAGTTCACTTACAGAAATAAATTCTGTAACCTGTAGTTTGTTAGTTCCATCACTTTTACTACCACCCGTTCTTTGTTCTGCCAGTTCATCTCTTTTGGCTTTACGGTATTTAGCTTTAAGGCTTTTACCTCTTCCTGCACCACCAGACAGTTTTGCCTGTGTTTCTTTTATTTTTTCCTGAATTTCTTTTGCATCTATTTCCCTGTCTTCCCTGCGTGGAGGAGGTGCCGATGATGGCCTGTTATTGTTATTGAATCTTCCGCCATCTCTTCCTGGCCCATGCTGACCCGGGCCTCCAGGTCCAGGTCTGTTATTCTGGTTACCACCATAAGGTCCGCCGCCTTGTGGTCTTGGTGAATGTCCACCCGGTCCTCTTCCCTGTGGAGGAGGTCCACCTGGTCCTGATGGTGGTGGCGGGTTTGACCCTGGTTTTCTTTCTACCGGTATACGCTTACGTTTGCGTTTATCATCATGATCTTTTTTCGGCCTTGTATCATTGTCAACCGGCAACTGAATCTTACCTAAAATCTTAGGCCCTTCCAGTCTGTCGGCTTTAATATTTTCGATGGTTGCCGGAGCATCTACCTTTTGTTCTTCTACTGGCGTCTCTTTTACTGCAACCGGGGCTATTGGTACAGGAGCTGTTGCTACAGGTGCAATTACTACTTCTTTAACTGGCTCCTGGTTTTTTGCAGGTTCTGCAATTTTTTCTTCTGGCTTCTTTGTTGATTTTTTGGGCCTGGTGGAAGAGTCAATGGAATCCAAATCTATCTTGGAAATCACTTTGGGTGCTTCCAGTTCAGGGGCTTCAATTTTAGTGATCTCCGTTTTTTTATCCTCTTTTTCAACTGGATTTACCACCACTTCGCTTGCTGATTCCACAGGTTTTTCTACCACTTCTGGCTGCACAGGTACTGGTGTTGCAGCTACAGGAACAATTTCCGGCTGTTTTTCGGGAACAGGAACGGGAGTGGTTTCTTTCTTTTTAAAAGTGAGAAGTGCCTCCTCATCTTTTTTCTTTTTTGGCTCTGTAGCAGACGGACCTTTGGCCAACTCTATTTTTTCAGCATTTTGCCTGTTCACCTTATCCTGCTGAAACTCTAACTGCAGCACACGGTACATATCTTCCGTAAGCTTAGCAGTTGGCTTCAGGTCTTCGTTTTTAAAACCTTTTGTTTCAAGAAATTCAATAAGGGTATCCTTACCAATATTAAATTCCTTGGCTGCTGCCATTAATCTGGGTGTATTTGTTGCTAATTCTGACATTCTTAAGCCCTGAATCCCTAATGGGATTTTAATAATTTTAATGTTAAAATGCTATTTCAGGTAATTGAAACTTACTCAATTACTCTTTTTCAAATTCTTCTTTCAATATCCTCAGTACATCATTAATTGTCTCTTTTTCCAAATCTGTTCTGCGTTCTAATTCTTCTGCATTAAGGTCTAATACTGACCTTGCAGTATCACAACCAATCTTCTTGAACGCTTCAATTACCCATGGTTCTATTTCATCGCTGAATTCCTCCAGGTCAATATCAAACTCATCTACCTCACCTTCGTTATCACGGAATACGTCAATATCATATCCTGTCAATTCACAAGCCAGTTTTATATTCACACCTTTTTTACCAATGGCCAGTGAAACCTGGTCTGGCTTAAGGTATACTGTTGCATGCTTCTTTTCTGCATCAATATCAATGTTGGTAATTCTTGCAGGTGTGAGTGAGCGCTGAATCATCAACTGTATGTTGCTGGTCCAGTTGATTACATCGATATTTTCATTTTTCAACTCTCTAACAATACCATGAATACGGCTTCCCTTCATACCTACGCAGGCTCCCACCGGATCAATCCTGTCGTCAAAACTTTCTACTGCAATTTTGGCCCTTTCACCAGGTTCCCTCACAATTTTCTTAACAACAATAAGGCCATCGAATATTTCAGGAACTTCTATTTCTAATAATTTTTCAAGGAACACCGGGCTTGTACGGGATACAATAATAACTGCCTGGTTATTTTTTAATTCCACTTTTTTCACCACACCACGAACGGTTTCTCCTTTTTTGAAATAGTCTGAAGGTATCTGCTCAGACTTTGGCAGGATCATCTCATTGCTTTCTTCATCCAGCAATAACACTTCTTTTTTCCAAACCTGGTAAACTTCGCCATTCACTATTTCACCCACACGGTCTTCGTATTTTTTTATCAGCAAGTTTTTCTTCAGATCATTAATACGGCTTGCCAGTGTTTGCTTTCCGGCTAAGATTGCCCTGCGGCCAAACTCTTTCTGTATATCCACTTCTTCATACAACTCTTCACCCACCTGGTAATCCGGCTCTATTTTAATCGCATCTTTATATTCAATCTCCGTGAGGGTATTATACAAATCATCATTATCCACGATAGTACGGCGACGGAAAATTTCCAGATCTCCTTTCTGGTCATTTACAATTACGTCAAACTGCTCATCGCTGCCATATTTTTTTCGTATCAATGTTTTAAAAACATCTTCCATCACCTTCATCAGGGTTGGACGATCTATGTTTTCTGCTTCTTTAAATTCCTGAAAGGAATCGATTAAATTAATACGTGCCATAAAACCACACCAGCCTCACTTTTGTATCCCCGCCGGCAGGGGAGTTTTGTTATTGATTTTAAAATGATATTAATACTTTCACTTGTTTTATATCTGCAAAAGCTACTGCTTTTACGGTTGTTATTGCTTTTTTATTTTTACCCTCTGTAATTTCTACCTCAATAGTTTCTTCGGCTGCACCTACTAATTTTCCTTCTGTTTTGACATCATCTGCAAGCGTAACTTCCACTTTCCGGCCAATATTTTTCTTGTACTGTCTTAACAATTTAAGGGGTTCATCCACACCCGGGCTGGATACTTCCAGTGAAAAATTACCATCGGGATACCACCCTTCTTCTTCCATCACCCTGTACATGGCCCTGTTTATTTTGGTGCACTTTTCAATGCTCAGGCCATTATCAGCATCCAGAAATACTTTGATATTATTGGTGGGCTTAATTTTTACAGAAACCAGGAATATCTCTTTTGTTTCTGCAATCAACCCTTCAATTAAGGCTTCTATCCGTTGTATTGGTAATATCTCAGTCATGTTAAAAACAGAAGGGAACGTTTCCCGTTCCCTTCAATTGTATCTTTTTCCACTGCAAATGTAAGTAACAAATAACTAACATCCAAAACAGGTTGACTTTATACCAAAGAATTGTTTTATATAATTGCTAAATATTAACAGGATTCAATTCAATAGATTTATAAATTTGTGGTATGAATCTATTCAGAATCGTTTTTGAACTATTTGCTTTGTATCTTTTGTACAAGCTGATATTTGATTTTATTATACCTGTGGCAAGAACTACCAAACAGGTAAAGAAACAATTTAATGATATGAGCAACCGCATGCAGGAAACCGTGCAGCAGCAAAAGGCCCAACAACAAAACAATACTTTTACAAAAAATACCACTCCGGCACCTACTTCCGGTAAGAGTGATGATTATATTGAATTTGAGGAAATAAAATAATGCTTACGATATAAGATTCCCCTGCTTATAAACTTAGCAGTTCAATTTTTTCTCCAGGTGTAAGCCAATAAGTTTTCAATCCTGCTTCTACAGCACCTTCAATATTTACTTTTGAGTCGTCAATAAATAGTGTTTCCTCAGCATTAATACCTGCATCCGCTAATACATGAGTGTAAGTGGATGGATATGGCTTACGTTTATGTATAAGGTGAGAATAATATGATTTAGAAAAGAAATCATCAAAGCTGGAATGGCCGGTTTGGAGGGTAAATATTTTATTAAACTCCGCCTGGTGAATACTGTTGGTATTACTCAGTAAAAACAAATTATAATTTGTATTAAGCTGCGATAAAAATTGCAGGCTTTCCCTTCTGAAATCAAGTAAAATACCATTCCATGCTGCCTGGATTTGCTCATGTGTTGTATTGGATACACAGTGCTCCTGCATGGTATTATAAAAATCCATCTCAGTTATTTGCCCGGTTTCCAAGTCTTCAAATAATTGGTTAGCACCCTGCTGAGAGTAGAATGAATCAAAATCTGATGCCCCCAATTTTTTAAAAGCATCGCTGGTTTTATTATAATCAATATCTAACAATACACCTCCAAGGTCGAAAATGATATTTTTTACAGCATCCATTATTGAGATAATTTAAAAGTTACTACACTAACTGCAAGATAAAACAAAGTATACATCACAAAAATGTTCTACACAGCACCGGTGTTTATTTTAATATGGTCATATGTTATTATCTTTTAATTTTGAAAAGGTTATTATCATTAATTGTAACGCTTAGTCATATCAAAATTCAAAGTCTTTAATGAAGTAAATCAAACACTTTATAAATTCAGATTCCAAATTATTAGCCAGAATTTTGTCTGTCAGATATTAATAAATGGTGCATGGAAAAAATTAAAAATATAGTAATACAGGGAGCCTGCAACAAACCTGTTGCACTTGATATTTTTTTTGAAGATGGGCATCTAGGGAAACAAGTTGTTATCTATGCTCATGGCTTTAATGGTTTTAAAGACTGGGGCAATTTTGATCTTATAGCAGCTTCATTTGCCAGCAAAGGTTTTGTATTAGTAAAGTTTAACTTCTCTCACAATGGTACCACACCCGAAAATCCGGAAGAGTTTGTGGATCTGGAAGCCTTTGGCAATAACAATTACAGCAAACAATTAGAGGATTTAAAACTGGTGTTAAACTGGATCTGTGTTTCAACAAATCCTTATAGTAGCGTATTTGACATCGGCAACATCAGCATCATAGGACACAGCATGGGTGGAGGTATTGCCACCATCTTTGCTGCTGAAGACAAACGCATAAAAAAATTGATTACGTGGGCAGGTATTAGTGAATGTAAAACTCCCTGGGCAAGCTGGCCTGAAAATAAAATTGAAGCATGGAAAGATTTAGGTGTTCAATATTATACCAATACCAGGACTAATCAACAAATGCCCTTGTACTTCCAGTTGTATGAAGATTTTCAAAATAACCGGGCAAGACTTAATATTAAACAGGCAATAAAAAATATACACATTCCTGTATTGATCTGTCATGGCTCGCTGGACATTGCATTACCGGTTGAAAAAGCCTATGAGCTAAAAGAATGGCAGCCTGCCGCAGAATTGTACATCGTGGAAAGCAATCATGTATTTGACCGGAAACACCCATGGATAATGAACTTTCTTCCAGAAGCAATGAACGATGTTGTATTGAAGACAATCGATTTTTTACAAAATACCCCTGCTTAAAACATACAATTCTCAGCAGGCTAAAGTAGGTTTTATCTTATTTTTTTGAGGTCTGGCGGGTAAGATGTAAAAAAAAGGGCCCAGGATAGAGATCCAGGCCCGCTTTAAAATCCAATATCCTATGAAAAACCTTTACAAAAATATAAGTAATTATTACGACCAACAATACCCCCTTTGGGGTATTTTTTACAGATATTGATTTTATATTGTTGATCTTGACTTAAAAGTCATTTCATTGGAGTTAGCTATTTTCTGTCAGGTACAGGAAATAAAAAAGCCCCCGTTTTTGCGGAGGCGGTTTAATATTATGAGGCCAAAACTTTATCTAAGGGAATAAATGTACCCCTCCCGGCGGGAGCGCTTTTTTCTGATATAATATTTAATAGGATAAACTTCCGGGGATTGTATTAACCGGGTAAAAAGTTTCCCGAAAACAACTGAAAGGAGGTTTTCGCTTCTTTTAATTTTTTTGTTATTCATATTTATCAGGTTTTATTGGAGAATAAAAGACTGAACGAATAACTGAGTTTCTTATTGCGGTATTAGTATTATTTTTTGTAAGCCTTTTTATCAATTAAGGGGAATTTCATCGCTGTAAAGGAAAAAGCCTTCACAAAAGTAAAGGCCTTTTTATAGTTATGGGGTTAGTACACTTTAATTATAGCTGCCTGTTTCTTGGATATTGTTTATCCTTTTTATAATATTTTACAGGATATTCGTCAGATGCTTTCATAAACTTGCTGAAAAAAATCTTTACTGCTTTTATAAGCGGATTGGTTGATCCTTTACCAATATTATTATTCATTTATAGGGTATTTAACAATTTCAAAACGATAGCGGCTAAGAATTATTGTATTTCAATTACCTGTTACGGATTCCAGCTATGTTTCTTTAAACTATTTTTCACTTTAATTTAATAAGTAATTTCCTGCTCTTCCATTACCTGAGGCATTGCCCTGAATTCATATTGCTGATTACGTAGCTGGGGCTCAAATCCAGCTTCCCGTATGGCTTTCTGGATACCTTTACTGGTGAACCTATGCGGAGCACCGGCAGCACTCACCACATTTTCTTCAATCATAATACTGCCAAAATCATTCGCTCCGGCATTCAGGCATAACTGGGCTGTTTTTTTACCCACTGTAAGCCAGCTGGCCTGTATATTCTTCACATTCGGAAGCATGATTCGACTCATGGCGATCATCCGGATATATTCTTCCGCAGTGGTTAAATTATGTACGCCTCTTATTTTCGCCAGCAAGGTATCCACATCCTGGAAGGTCCATGGTATAAATGCAATAAACCCTTTGACATCAGCAGGCTTACGGCTTTGTACTTCTCTCAGTTTTACTAAATGCTCAAAACGTTCCTGGATGGTTTCCACATGGCCAAACATCATAGTGGCACTGGTAGTAATATTTAGTTTGTGTGCCTCCTGCATCACATCCAGCCATTCCTGGCTTCCGCACTTTCCTTTACTGATTAACCGCCTCACCCTGTCAGATAATATTTCAGCACCTGGACCAGGTAAACTATCCAGTCCTGCTTCCTTTAATGCTATTAATACTTCCCGGTGGGTACTTTTTCCAAGCTTTGTAATATGTGCTACTTCCGGCGGACCAAGCGTATGTAACTTAATATTTGGATACAGTCTTTTTAATTCTTTAAAAAGATTTACATAATAGCTAAGCCCCAAATCAGGATGGTGCCCACCCTGTAATAATAACTGCTCCCCACCATAGCGGATGGTCTCATCAATCTTTTTTTGATAGGTTGGTATATCTGTGATATAAGCTTCCGGATGGCCCGGTACTCTGTAAAAATTGCAAAATTTACAATTCGCAATACATACATTGGTAGTATTTAGATTTCTGTCTATTATCCAGGTTACTTTATTGTGGGGCACTTGAATTTTTCTTAGCTCATTGGCCACAAACATCAACTCTGCTAATGGTGCTTTTTCAAACAGGTAAACTCCCTCCTCTGCAGACAGGAATTCAAAGTTCATCGCCTTATTATAAAGTTTTTTCAAGTTCATATAACCGTTTAGATAATTAATAACAAAAGTACATCCATTAGGTTATATAGCCTATTTCCACCTTTTTTAAGAAAATGAGTTTGCGGCGCCGGCATATATGCTAAGGCAATCGTAATGTCTTGCTTCCCAACGGTTATTTTCTCTGTAATCGTTTCTATGATAGATCGCTTTTCTTCAAATTCAATATCCTTCCAACCATTATACAAATCGTTTGCTTCGGTTAAAACGATATCCGATGACAAAGAATGAATCTTCAAAAAATCTACTTCTGCTTCTATAACAGGCAATTGTTCATTGATTTGCTGATACTGTTCTTCCAGCGGTTTGTAGTGCAACGGAAATATTTCTTTTGAGAGCTCTCCAGATAATCGCATAGAAAGTAATTCATCCATTTCCCTTTTTAGCTTGGAATGATTCGCTTTACTCGATATCAATAATGTCTCTTTTTCATTTAAAATAGCGTTTGATTCCTGAAGATAACTGCTTCCATTTGTCTCAGGCAGTAAAAATGATTTGAGCTGATTATGATAAATCTCATCGATATCGTTTGTCGCAATTTTAGTTTTACAAGATTTACAAGTAAAAACAGGGGCTGTGTGGTATACGTACATTTTCTTTCCGCACTCGCAATAGATATATCCTGAAAGTAAATGATTAACCCGTGGACCTGGCTTTATATGTTTCACCTCCTGATCAGCTAATATCTGATTGCATTCACTCCAAAGTTCCTCTGATACAATCGCTGGGCAAGGTATTAATACCCAGTCTTCCTCCGGTTTGTTTATCCATTTTTTATTCTTGCCTTGGCTCTTGGTATAGTTTGCCTTTCTTATACCCTTAGCAGCCGTATCTCTTAAAAGCCTTACAACCGTCGTATCAGAAAAAAGAAACCCTCCCCGCATTCGGTACCCCATTTTGTTTAACTCAGCGGCCACTGCTTTTCTCCTTTTAATCTTTACAAACAATTCGTACATTAGTTTACGTATTGGCGCCTCCTTTTCATCAACAACCAGTTCCTTATTTTCCCATTGGTACCCAAATGAAGCTACTCCACCAAGTGGCTTACCCATTTTTGCCCTGATAGGAACCGAGGCAGCCACCCGTTCCGCAATCTCTTCCCTTTCCCACTGCGCCATTGCTGCAATCATGGTATAAAACAATCGGCCAGCAGGAGTTGAAGTGTCAATACTTTCTGCCAGGGAAATCAGGTCGGCATTATGGTGTCGGAATATTTCAGAAATTTCAAGTAGTTCTTTCGTATTTCTGGCAAGCCGTGCCAATTTGGAAAATATAAGTCCAGTTATTAACCCCGACTTCATATCCTTAAGCATTTCCTTGGTTTCGTGATAATCAACAATTGATTTACCCGACATTGCATTTAAACGATATACTTTAACCACAACCCATCCTTTTGCTTCTGCATATAATCGTGCCCGTCTTTCATGATGTTCAGGACTATCATCTTTAACTTGTCCATCAGTTGAAACCCGAACCCAAATACCAATATTTTTATTTGTTTCCATACTCTTAATTGTTTCTTTAAAGTTACAAAAAAGTCTACTTTTTAGGCTAATTTATTTAGTAATAATTTAGAAAATTAACCTCAATTATTACTATTTTAATTTCGTCTATGAATACCGTTAGACATTTAGGAAATCCAAAAGCCAAGCTGTCGAACCTTTGAGTTCGACAGCTTTCCAGCATTCAATAATTCAAAAAGGTAAGTCCTCTGAAACCACCTCTTTCTGTACAGGCTGCGCCTGCACAGAAGTACCTTTAAACTGTTGATGAATCTTAATCACATCAACATGAAAGTTGAGTGTTCCTTTGGCTTCACCCTGCATATCATTGTATGCAGATACTGAAAGCCTGCCGGTAATTTCCACCAGACTTCCTTTGGTGAGCCACTCCGCAATCTTCGGGCTAATCCAGTACGAACAGTTGACATAGGTTGTTACGGAGACAACCTTTTCACTATTCCTGGGTTTATACGAATCATTTAGTGCAAGAGTGAAATTCACCACCCTGCGCTCGTCCTTTTTTAGTTGTACGACAACTGCACTTTTTGTCAATCGACCAATCAATACCATAGCTTTTGTTTTTTAAATATAAATAATAGTTGTTTACACTTGTTTAAATAAGGACAGCTCCTGAACCTTAACCTTGTTCTTATAACTCACATGACTGTGCTTCTTCACCAGATAATAGATAGTGATGTCCTCGTTCTGTGTGATGGCCCAGGCAAACTCCAGAGCTTTAGACCGAATACACTTTTTCTTCTTTTGTATTTCCCATGAGATTTTCATAACGGTTCGTAACCTGACAGACTGTTGCATAAAAAATAGTTTTGAGTTAAATAATCGGCAGAAAATAGAAATTCGGCCAGCGTAGGCAACCCATAATAGAAGCGTGGAAGGAAGTCAAGGTTTTCAGCAAAAAAATACTATCCCAAAGAAATGAGAGAAAGCTAAAATGGGTATGGAGATTTTTTTGCTGAAACCGGAGGCAAGCGAAATGAAATGGAGCGTAGACCTTTACTGACGATTGTGGGAAGCCAATAGCTTTGCCGGGAGCTGGCCGAATTTGTTATTTAGTATGAAAAATGTAATTGTTTGTTGCAATCCCGTTGTGGATAGGGCTTAAATTTAAAAACCCTTAATGTTGGCAGAAATATTTGTATCCGAAAAGTTTATTCTGTTTATCAAGTATCTCATGGCTCAAATACAATCCCAATTTTTATTGGTTGTTAGCTTTGTTTGCAATCATCAACATAATTTTTATGTACAGGCATTCAAAAAGAAATAATTTTTATGTTCCTATTGCGATGGCCCTAATTGGATATTCAATTCTTATTGTTACTTTTATTTTTAAAGTACCCCAGCCAATTAAATTAATTTCAATCGGATTAATTGCTCTATCTTTTTTGCTTAGTGTTTTTAATTTTACTTACATAAGACGAATACATTTAAACTAAATGATATTTCTGCCAACAAGGGTATCCTAACTCACACTTTACCATATGGAAAAAATCATACGACTTCACGAAAAAATACTTGAACATCTTTTAGGACTAAGAAAAATGATCCTGAATTACTTTTTTTCCTGAGAAAGATTAAGAATACAAAATGTAGGCTCACCTTATTTAGTGCAAGCTTTCATTAGGGTTTTCTAAGTTAATCATCTTTTATTTTCCAACTACTTTAATGGTTTCAAAAAATCTTTGATATTGACAGACAGTACAATTTTTTTTGCCAGATGAACCTCCGCAGATAATTATGTATTTTTATAAACTACTACTCTAATAAATCAATCATAAGTTTTAAGTCATGGCAAGAAATTCAACGCCTGGAAATTTAGCTAGAAAAGTTTTTGAAAAAATACAAGGTGCAAGAGTTAAACATCCAATACCGGAAATAAACATTCTAACTCAACTTTTTGAATGCTTATTTTACGCCAGTTTAAAAACAGAGGAAAGTGAATTCATAAAAGTTACAGTAACTTTGATAAGCCGCAAAAATCCAGATCCTTCTCCACCTAAAAGAATTGTAAAAAACAGATGGAATTGCATTCGCTTTGACAGCGCTATTGATTTAAACGTAAAAAATATTGTAAAACTGAGTAAGGCTGCTGACCCCTGGAGTTCATCCCTGGCTATTGATTTTGATGCAAGCGGAAAATTGTCTATTTGGGGAATGATTGATCAGGCTGTACATTACCAAGGTTTTTTGCATTACGAAGTAGAATCTGGACCAGAACAGCCAGGACTTTTTCAGGTATCCATAACCGGTATTGGCTGCCTGGAGGTAATATTTGACTATGAACTTATTGCCACACTCAAGCAAAATCTACTTATAGTCAACTACCTCGATGTATTCAGCCGTGGGCCAATAAATACCATCTTAAAAAGGTTTTCCAATGCTTTCAAAAAAGAAATTGATCAATATCTTGAAAAAGAATTTCCAAAGGAAGATATTGATACCTATTGGCATAATTTGATTTTTGAATCCTGGATCCAAGTAATTTCCAGATTACTGATCAGAATTAAGAACTATGGACACGGTGGAGCACTTCTAATCACTGACAAATATGCGGAAGACCTTGATATAAAACATATTATTGAGTATGACAGATTGGGTACTTCGATACAAAATGTAATGAAGCAAAAAATGGCTCACTCGTTCTACGGAGATAAAGTAATGGACCGGATAGATGAAGAGAAAAGTATTCCATCATTATTTTATTTAAAGGAATCTATTTCCATGTTTGAAAAAAACGAAAGCAATGATGAGTTAAGGGGTGCTATAAGATTTGTTTCCTCCCTCAGCTGTATCGACGGCCTTATTTTAATGGATACTAACCTCAGTGTAAAAGGATTTGGTTGTGTAATAAAAAACATTGACTTGCCTGATAATATTTACATATCCAAATCAAGTAGGATAAATGAAGAAAAACTGACTAAACAAAACCCCAATACTTTTGGTACCAGACACAGATCAATGTTTTCATTTTGTCGAAAGAATCATGGCAGTATAGGCTTCGTAGTTTCACAGGATGGTGACATCAGGGCAATAACGACAATTAATAATAAAGTGATAATGTGGGAAAATATTAAAGTTCAGCAATTACAAAAAAGCAAGAAACTAAAAAGGGTAATCTCAGACATTGGAGCAACGAGCAAATCGCCTACCATATAAATCAAATTATATTTCAATGACCTATCTTTTTCTTGATACGAATATTTTTATACATTTTGTTGACTTTGATCAAATAGACTGGAAGAAAATAATAAATGTAGACGATGAGATTATAATTGTGCTTGCACCAATAGTTATTGACGAGCTGGATAAGCACAAATACAATAAAAATAAAAAAACTGCCGGGCGTGTAAAAAAACTCTTGCCAAAAATTGAAACCAGCATTGACTATCCTGACAGCTTACGGCATAAATTAAAAATACTTGACAATAGACCATCTGAAAATACTTTTACTGAGAATAACTTATTAAAAACAGAACAAGACGACAGCCTGTTAGCAAGCATCATTGAATTCGCCGAAAAAATCGTTGATAACGATAAAATATTTTTTATAACAAATGATGTGGGGCCACGACTAAAAGCAAAATCTCTACATATTGAGACTTTGAAATTAGAAGACGAGTATTTACTATCTACTGAACCGGATGAAACCGAACTAAAAAATATAGCACTCCGGAAAGAGTTAGATGAATTTAAGAACAGGTTACCTATTCTTAAACTTTACTTCAAAGAAAAATCCAATTTAGCCACTTACAAGAAAGGAAAAGTAAGGGTTTCAAAAGAGCAATTTATTGAGAGAGAATTAGATGCTGCCAAAACTGAAACGCCTTATTTAATATTTCATACCAGAGAAAGTCTTAAGAAATACCCAGCACTGCAATTGGCAGCCTTCGGGCCATTCAGTTTAACTGAAAATCAAATTAATGAATACAATAACGAGCTAGACAGGTACTATGATGAGTACAGGAAATATTTAGAAAAAGCGTTTACAATTTTTGATTTCAAGAACAATTCTATCCAGATTGATTTTTTATTAAACAACAGCGGAACTTCGCCTGCAGAAGACATAGATATAGAAATTCACTTTCCTGACGGATTCGAACTATATACCGAAGAAAATCAACCAAATACTGGGAAAAAGCCATCAAAACCCTACAGGCCAAAGAATTCTTTTGACTTTGGCTATTCAATGGGAGATTCAATAGGCATGCCAATCATTCGACCACCATTACACTTTACCCCAGAACCGCTAAACACAAACAAACCAACTATAGAAAAAACAAATAGTTATAATGTTACGTACCATATTAAAAATCTAAAGCACAATCAACAATTCAAACTGGAAACATTGTACGCAAAATTTGAAGACATTACTCTTGCAAAGGGTTTTGAAATAGAATACAAACTAATTATTTCAAATTTGCCAAAGCCAATTACGGGAAAGCTAAATATAAATTTCATTGACTAATGCTATATAATATTTACATATCCCACTTTACAGGGAAATACAACATTTTTGGGTTGACCAAGCAAAAAGTACAAAAATTGGTAATGGCTTACCTTAATGGAGAAAAATATGTGAGCATAAGTGGTTCAAAATACTACATAAATGAACCTTCGGACGTAAAAATATTTCAACATGAAAAATGTGAGAATTCAACGGAAGATTCGATCAAATACTATCTTGGCAATATTAATTACAGCAAGAAATCGTCAGGAGAACTTTACCTTCCCCCATCCACCTTATTAAAGTTAGGGAAGGATGTTACTGATGGTTTTTTGCAGGATAAAGAGTATGGTGAAAATATCAAGATTGCCACAAAAGAGGCGATTATTAAAGAGACAAATGCATATGTAGATAAGGAAAGAATTAATCAACTTAAAGCATTACCAAACAGCTCATTTGATTTTACTAAGCTTGTGAAGCTTTGTGAAGAATTGAATGAAAATTTTGCCAAACAAAGCTATTTGACAGTAGGCATGATTGTCAGAACAATTATGAATCACGTGCCTCCAATATTTGGGCTAAAGAATTTTGAAGAAATTGCAAGCAATTATGCTGGCCCAAAAGAGCATAAAAGTTTTAAAAAAAACATGTCTCACCTGAGTGACTCACTGAAGAATATCGCTGATAGTTATTTGCACCTACAAATTCGAAAAAAGGAAGTATTGCCGACCGAGATCCAAGTAGACTTTAAACAGGACCTAGATGTATTGTTAGCGGAGATAGTTCGCATTTCTTAACACCGAATATTAAAACAAATAATAAATGTCAATTAAGCAAAAAGGGTGCTAAAGGAAAAATATGTTCATCAAAATTATTAGAGCATGAACCAATAGCTGTGCTGTATCTTGGTTGATACAAAGCCTTAAATAATCAACATGTTTTTATATATAAATAGGCTTTTTTACAAGAAGTGAACTTGGGTGTATACTTTAGAAGGCCGTAACTTACCAAAGCAACAAATGGTCACCAAAAAACATCGTCGGTTCTTCAAACGAGATTAATACTTGAAGATGATAGTAATTTGTTCTTTTATAAAACTGTTTAAAACAAATGATCTTAAAACCGTATTGAGATTACAAAAGAACCGCATTATGGAGCAGTTGCCGCCAGCGTCAAAAGGGCATCTTTTTAATCACGGTTGTAATCGATTTCAGGAACCTGTTAAGAGATATAAACAGAACCTGCGGTAAGTTATTAAATCCATCTTTATCAGATGGATTTTTTGATGCTTTTTTTAATTATTTACTATATTAACAATCCATCAAATGGAAATAATAGCAACACATTTTTATTTGTATTAATACGATAATATATCTTTAAAATATCTAGGTCCTGGGTAAAATATTTAAAAAGAAACTGCTTTATATTGCCCTGGTAGTAGGAATCAAAATTGGTTTTCTTAACTATTAAATGTCCATACATATTAGGCTGCAGCAAGCTATCATCTACGATGCGCTCAAGAATATCTACAAATGATTTTTTAGCAGAAACAAATCGTGTATCAGACTTGCTCTTATTGGGAATGAAAAGATTTTTTTTTCTTAATGAATCCGCTTGATAAATACAAGTAAGATACCACTTATCTTTTTTGATAAATTCAATACAAAGCGAATTTGGGAGAAAATTAAAATTTACAATCAACCGATATAGTATATAGTGTATACCGACTTGATATTTTGCAGCTAAATGGAATACAAATTTTAAATAATTCTCATTTCGCATTCGAAGAGTATCTTTTTCCATTTTGTAAATTGAAATTTCCTTTTCAATAAATGCTTTGGGGAGAAGTAAGCATATTGCTAAATAATCGCAAATATTTTCAATTTGATCCGAACCAAAAGATAAAGATGTTTTTTTATTTAATCCTTCGCTACTGTTGGTGTAAAATAGTGTGTGGGCTATCTCGTGGGCAAGAATAAATTTTTTTTCGTTGTTAGAATTTATTCTTGGTAAATCGATATAAAGATCGAAATGTGATATATTATTAATTAAACTAGCTTTATATGCAGTCCTTTCACTAGCATCTATAAGTTCATGAAGAATGATATTTCTAAGAGTTAAGATACTATTAATATCAACTTCCTTACAAGTCTTAGTAACTTTATTTACCATATTCTGTGCTGTAGATTCAGCCCAAAGAATAAAAGGCTGCCCCTGTATTACATCGGATACTGCAAAACCAAGATTAGTTAGTTTATCATTTGCTAGTAATGCCATTTTTTTGACAAATTTCTTTTACTATATCTTGTAATTTTGAGACTTCCCTTGTTCCCTTAGTTTCTACTAAAATCTTTTCTTCAATTTCACTTCTCATTTTTTTGAATATATCATGTTGGATTGTATCTATGTTGAATTTATTTTCGATTTCATAGTCCAACCAATCCTTTAAGGCGGCTTTTTCTTTGCTTGCTTTTTTCTTCACATTGTAGCAAAGTTCATTATTAAAATACGTTCTAATTGAAGAATCCAGTTTCATGATTTCAGGGTTGATAAAAACCCTAAAAGACCAAAGGGCTTTGTGGGAGTCTTGTGGAAAATCCACGCAAATTGACCCCCTCCCGCCACGGGAAACTGACCCCCTCCCGCCATTTCAAATTGACCCCCTAATTCCGGCTCAAACTGACCCC
>JAYWII010000008.1:0-72357 GCA_043788995.1 Chitinophagaceae bacterium
CTCAAAAAATCAAATCGTCTTAGGCTCGTATTCAGCGCAAACTCAATATTGACAATACTTTCAAAGAACTAATGATTATAACAACGCAACGCTAATGATGTTATGTATCACTTAATCTTCAGTTCGCCTATTCTGCAAATTTGGCAATCTACTAATGGCTGGCGTGTCAATGTCATTCGTGGCAAGTTTAGTTCCCGTAACCGTTATCCGGCTCCTGGTTCCAGGCGTTGGTATGCCATGCTTCCTTAGTACTAGCCCTTCGGGGCTTTTTTTATGACAATCAAAGTTTTACTGCTAAGCCCAAACGCGGCTAAGCAGTAAAACAAATACAGCCCGCCATTGCAGCTTATTTTTTTAAGCCAACACAAGGGCCAAGGCTTTTAAAAAAATAAGCAGCAATCACCCTACGCTTTTTTATATGGTGGCTTACGCCTTTCTGTTTTTTTGCAATTCCACTCCGTTCCATTGCAAAGTATCTTGGGCTAAGTTGTCTGCGGTTGCAGCAGCCCACGCAATAAAAACCACGCCAATAAGGCTTCGCCGTTATTGTCATGGTTTTGCCAACCCTTCGCTGCCCCGCAGTCCGTCGGCTATTTTATTATTTTTTAGTATAGGTGGCTTCGCCGTTCTGTAGTGAAAAAAATAATAAAGCCTCCTCCTCATCTATAGCCCGGTCGCTACGGCGGTTTTCCTATGCTCAGAAGCCAGCGCAAAAACCGCCTGCTCCCTATGCGCCCCCTGCTGTTGGCTTGCTGCACTGGCACAGCCCTTACCCATTGCTTTTTGTGTGATCCCCTTGCTTATAGCTTCGCTATGCTATTCCACCCAAAAAAGCAGCCACGTTGAGTTGCGGGCTTCATGGCTTACCCCTCGCCGTTCCGCTTCGCTCCACTTTAAGTCGGGGTAAGCCATTCCCGCCCTCACCCAGCAAGCCAAAGGCGCAGGAGGGGTCGCAGGTCAGCAGTTGCAGCAGGAAATCAACAGTTGATTTTCATTAATAACAAAAATGCAGGAATACAAAAGACAGCAATACAAAATATTTTTTCAGTTGATAAATCAACAACGAAAAAAAATCCAAAAAAATAAAGTAATAAAAAGATCGCAAAAATATCAATGCAGCCCACCGCACAATACCCACATAAAAAAAACAAAAGACAGCCGCCATAAACACAGCCCCAGCCGCACAATTTTTTGTCATGGTTTTTTACAAAAAAACCACGCCAAAAAGCCATCATTTATGCGGCTTCTGCTTTTGTTTTTTTTAGCTGCATTGCTAATACAACAGCTTTCTTTTTTTTCCTTTTTTCTTTTGGAAAATATTATTAAACAAAAAAACAATTGAAATGACCAACGCAAACGACAACATCCAGACAGGCAACGGATCAGAAAATTTCTATTGCCACCGTCCATCACTCATGTTATACACTGATGGCGTAAAAGACATGGCAGAAACATGCCAGGCTTATTGGCTGATTGACCTCATCATCAGCCACCAATGTAAAAAAGCAGTTAATCTCGAAAGGTTCCAGGTGTGGGAATTAAAACGGGAAAAGGCAGACAAATTTTTTATCAAAGCCACAGATGGCAACAACAATCCGGTTGCAAGTCAGAAAATCCCATTCAGCGATTTCCCCTATGATGCTGCAACAATATGGCTCGTTGATGGCTGCCTGATGCTACCAACTGAATACTAAAGTAACAAAGGCGGGCATTCGTGTCCGCTTTTTTACATCCTTCACAGACCTGGTGAAAGGAGACAGCCTTTGCAAATGTGTTTTTTATTAAGCAAAAATAGCTACGGCAGCCCGCTACACAGCCCCGACTAAAAAAACCAAAAGACTACGGCATAAACACAGCCCAGACGCACAGCCCTATCTTTTATTCCGTTTCCTTTTGGTTTTTTTATCTGCCTTCGCTGAGAGACGCTTATAAAAATTCACATTATGCAAAAGCAGCTTCGTATCATCACCAGTCGTCGTTTGGCAGTTTGTCCTGTCAGCAGTCATTTATTTCCAGTGCCGCCAGTTCCGCAGGTAGCTTTCAGCAGGCATTTTCGTCGCCGTTCAGTTTATTATCGTCCATTAGTCGGCTGTTCCGTTTATCGGCTTCGGTCTGGTTGGTTCCTGTGGTGCTTTCCATCAGGCCGCCGTCAACTTTGTGCATTGCCCTTTTAGGGGCTTTGCCTTTAGGGTGTACCCTCGGGTAGGGTATATCCTTTTTTTATCCCGACAAAATAATTATCTATAGGGCAAAAAAAAAGCCTCAGAAAACCTGAGACTTTTCAAAGCCTTCAAAAGGCTTAAATTAATTGAAACTAAACACCATTTACCTTTACCAGAGATAAGGCGTTGTAAGATCCGTTTTTCAATGAATATTTAACTCCGTTTACTTCCTGGTAAAATTCAATTCCCAAAGCCAGAAAGAGTGGATTTGTGCTATTTGCAGTAACTGAATTTGACAGGTTGATCACTGCGGTAGCGATGCTGTCCAGGGGCATTTGTGCAGTCTCATTTGTATCAACTTCAAAAGTTTCATTCTCAAAATCAACCGCTGCCCCGGCAGACGTTAATTTAAAATGAGTGCTTCCGCCTGGTGCAGCTACCATATTAATTGGAATGAAAGAAGCTACATCCACATTAAGGGTTCCGGCCACTCTGTCTATTACTGCTGTAAACGGTGCAAATAAGGTTGTTCCAAATTTACTACGAATGTTAAATTCAAAGCCTTCCAAAAGCTCTGCTTCCCCATCAATCACATTACGTTTACCACGAACACTGGTAACATCAGCCTGCAATACTTTTACCATTTCCTGAGTAAGGCGTCCCACCATTCTGCCATCCGCAACATTTTGCAGTAAGCCTCTGATGGAAGTACGTAACATTTTGCCAGCCTTGCCGGCCCTTCCAAATTCTTCACCGTTTTCACGGGTCCTTTGAAAATTAGGATCATTAGCAATTCGGTCGGCAGACACACCGCCTTTTTCTCTTGCCAAATATCCATCTTGTGATTTGTAGAAGGTAATATCTCCAATAGTACCGTCTAATTTAATAATTCCCTTTTGCCTTGCCATTGTAAAAAATTTATTGGGTTAATAATTTGTTTCAAATTTGCTGTCTTATCAGCGTTCGTAAACAAATTTATAACTGCTGTAAAGCTTTTACAAATGCGGCCGGTCGTCCGTTCCGATTAGTCCACATTATTCCAACAAACACTGTTTTCCCGTCTTCAAAAAAGAGTTATATTTGTTCTATATAATTCATATCAAAGGCATACCCTAAGTATGGATAGTGTATTAAAAAGTTATTTGATTAATGAATAGACTGTGTATTTATCCAAAGGACATTATGGTAATCACAGGCAGAAGCGATAGGTACGGCAGGAATCTTATTAAGAAGATCAAGCATCATTTAAACAAGCTACAACACCAGGTTGTGACTGTTGATGAGTTCTGTCAGTATATGGGTTTGCAAACTGATATTGTTATAAAACAATTGAAGTAATTAACCATCAAAAATCGTTGTAAGCTATGGTCAGGCTTTCCACTCTCTACACTCAATTTTTTGTTTTCTCTTACTTATTTCTTCTTATCTTTTCTTGTACCATTATATGGTCGCATTTTTGGTCGCAAAACAAAAAAGCAGCTAAGATATTTTTCTTAACTGCTTGATTATCACTGTGGGAGTTGACGGGGTCGAACCGCCGACCCTCTGCTTGTAAGGCAGATGCTCTAAACCAACTGAGCTAAACTCCCTTTTTCATTTTCGGATGGCAAAGATAAGGGTTAAAGTATTTCTGCAAAATTTTTATCAGAAATATTTTATTTTACTGTTCAGTTCTTATCACATTGGGTTACAATAAAGCAAAGTCTGTAATCTTTAATAGTTGTAACAATTATTGTATACAAGTGTTGTAACTTTAGCCATTTCATATTACATATAAACAAATTGATTTAAAGCCTGGCAATGAATTTAACACCTAAAAGACTGGAAGTAATGCATTTCCTTGAAAAGGACATGGACAACATCGTTAATACCTATTTAAAAAACATTGACGATAACTGGCAGCCTGCCGACCTGTTGCCAGTGAGCAGCAGTGAAACTTTTACTGCAGATATAAAGGAACTGCAACAAGAGTGTAAGGAACTTCCTTATGACTATATGGTGGTGCTGATTGGTGATATTATTACTGAAGAAGCATTGCCGAGTTACGAAAGCTGGCTGATGGATGTGGAAGGGGTGGATAAATGCCACAGGGAAGGCTGGAGCAAATGGATAAGACTGTGGACAGCAGAGGAAAACCGCCATGGCGACCTGCTGAACAAATATGTTTATTTATCGGGCCGTGTGGATATGCGGCAGATGGAGATCAGTACACAATACCTGCTGGCGGATGGAGTGGACAACGGAGCAGCCCGTGACCCTTACCGAAACTTTGTATATACCTCCTTCCAGGAAATGGCTACTAATATCTCTCACCGGCGTACAGCCACCCTGGCCAAGAATTATGGCAATGGACAATTGTCGAAAATATGCGGCGTAATTGCAGCAGATGAATTAAGACATGCCAAAGCATATAAAAGTTTTATCAGCAGCATATTTGAAATTGACCCCAGTGAAATGATGCTGGCTTTTGAAGATATGATGCGTAAAAAAATTGTAATGCCTGCACAGTTCCTCCGGCAGCAAGGGGAGAAAATTGGCACCGCATTCTCACATTTCAGTGATGCTGCACAACGGCTGGGTGTGTACACTTCTTCTGACTATACAGATATTTTAGAGAGCCTGATAAAAGAATGGAATATTGAAAATATTACCGGACTAAATGATGCCGCAGAAAAAGCAAGGGATTACCTGATGGCACTGCCGGTAAGATTCAGAAGAATATCAGATCGCACTGGAATTAAAGCTCCGCTGGATTACGAATTTAACTGGATTACCCGGTAGTAGCAAATACACTTCATATTATTGTCAGATACACAAAGTCTCAAACTATTGAATTCAGTTTGAGACTTTGATTATGAAATTGTAAGATGAATAATCGTATATGGTAAAAGTGAGTCCCGGAAAAAACCGGTATTAACATGACACAAGGATCCCGTAAGTACGGGATGAAAAACATAAGCTGGTATCAAACAAAAAACAAACAGTTTCTACTATAAAAATTTACTTAGACTCCTTCACCAGCTTTCTTAAAATCACCCATTGCTTTAAAGCATCCCTTGCATCAACGGCAGGATAGCCCAATACTTTTGCACCATCGGGCCAATTGTTGATGACACCGGAATTGCCTCCCACCGAAACGCCATTGCCCAGCGTAACATGATCTGAAACACGGGCACCACCTCCAATAATTACACCATCACCCAGTGTAACAGAACCGGCTAAACCACTGGCTCCGGCCATGATGCAGCTACGCCCCATTTTACTGTTGTGGCCTATCTGTATCATGTTATCAATTTTACAACCATCGCCTACAATGGTGCTGCTGAACTTCCCCCTGTCTACACAACTGCTGGCACCAATTTCCACGCCATTGCCAATCACCACATTTCCTATATGAGGGATTTTCATCAGACCTCTTCCATCGGGTGCAGGCCTGAAACCAAAACCATCAGCACCAATAGTTACATTTGGATGAAGGATGCAATAACTACCCACCACACATCTTTCCCGGATAACAGTGCCTGACCAAATGGCAGTATGGATGCCGATGGTTACATTGTCGAAAATAGTTACGTTGGGGTACACTATGCTGTTAGCGCCTATTGAAACCTCTTTGCCAATATAACAACCTGCACCAATTTTACAATTGTCACCAATTTTTGCAGTGGCATGTATCACTGCTGTAGGATGAATGGCTGTTTCAAAAACAACAGCTTCAGGCATAAACATTTCCAGTACTTCGGCCATGGCAATATCTGCATTTTTCACTTTTATGATGGCCCTGCCATCGACGGGTTCTATTTCGATGTCTTCATTTACTATTGCTGCACAGGCTTTGGATGCTTCCCAGGCTTTTACAAATTTTTTGCTTCCCACAAAACTTACCTGTGTATTGCTTGCCTGTGCTAATTCTTCCGGGCCGGTGATCATCAATTCTGTATTTCCTGATAAAACGCCTTTCACTGTTTCGGTAATTTCCCGGATGCTGAAACTTTTCATGTTAGTTATTTTTTATGAGACTGTATAGGTAAGATAATTTTGCGATTTGGCATTATATTTTTGTATCGGAAATGACATAATTTTTTTACGGGTCAATTAAAATATAGCCCTCACTGTTGCCCTGCCAATATGCACCGTTCTTGACTCTCCCGGTTTTCTTCCATCATACTGAACACTCATTTCAATATTGCCAGACAAGCGCTTGGTGTATTCAATATTCCACAAATAATTTTTACCCGGTAATAACCCATCCAGCATAATATAACCCACTGTAGAATTAGGTGAGCCACCCGTGGCATATTTAAAACTGATATTGTTCAACGAAAATTTGGCGTTGATGCTGCTGCTGGAAAGTACATTGTATTTTACTTCTGTATTCAATGCACTGCTGGTGGATTGTTCTGAAAAACCCGTGGTATTTTTTTTATCATTGAAACTATAACCCAGCGTTAGTCTCATCCTGGTTCCATTCACATAACTAACAGATGGTTCCAGCACTTTTTGTTCAATCGCATAATTCTTGTTGCTGAATTTTGGTGTGGTCAGGTCATTTAAAATTGAACGGGCAGTAAGATTGGTGGTAATGTTCCTGCCGATATTAAACCGCATTTTTAAAGACAGGTTTCGTTGTTTGCGGCTCTCCACTCCGTAAGTAAGCAATGATTTACCACTGCTCAATATATGCGTAATATCCATCCCCCATTTGGAGCTGGTACGGTTAAAGAAAAAAGTGTTCGATAAAAAAGAACTGAGCGAAAGCAAACTGGTATCTTCTATTTGTTTTGTAAATGGATTGAACTCAAAACTACCGGTTGAAATATTTTTCTTATTGATTTGTAAAGAAGAGGCGGTGCTAATTTTAGCCAATATTTTTTGCAAGCCAACTGCTTTTGCAGTGTTGATCACAGCCCTTGGGTTTAATTCAAAACTGTAGTTGAACTGTACATAATTGGCTTTTACAAACTGGTTAGTTGGTGTGAATACCCGTATGTATTTTCGTTGATCAGCAAACAATGCATATTCAAATTCATTCAGTTCTTTTATACCATTGTTGTTATAATCGATCCAGGTATATTCTCCTTGTCCGGCGGGCACTTCTACATAAGCGTATTCCCTCTTTTGTTCCTGGCCTGCTCCTACTTCATATAAAATACTTCCGGTTAATAATCCCTTCCATTCATTCACCAGGTACTCGGCCCTGCCCAGTAAACTCTCGTCGCCCCTTTGTTTTGATACTGACGAATTAATGATTTGTAGTTTTCTGTAAGTAACATTCACCTTCAACTGATGCCTTTCACTCTTCAGCAGTTCATTAAAAAAACTGACGTTGTTGCTTTTATCAGCCTGCAGTAATTTATTGGCCACAGGATAATAATCACTCCTGGTAAAATAACTCACACCCCATTTATTTAATTTGGTATTGTCTGATTTTACATATGCCTGCCAAACATTAAAAGCATAGCTGTAGGGTGTTAAGGTATCTGCTTTTTTGTCTGACAGTTTATTATGCTCCCCAGCGTAATTCACACCGATCACCATATTTTTAAAATTTTTCAGCAGCTTACTCACATCAATGGTTGGCCGCAAAAAATTACCCTTTTGATCTGCGCTGTTGATATTGGTAAGGCTGATATTGCTGGTGAACTTCCATCCTTTTACGGTGGTAAAATAATCTAACTGGTGCTTAAACCCATTAAAATTATCACTCCTGTTATAGTTTACTATTTCGTACCGGAAACGGTTACCAGCTTTATCCTCCAGGCCAACCGCTGCATTGGCAAGCCGTTCATCAGCAGCGTTAACAATATACGGCAGACTCCAATCCCTGTTAAACTCCACATTCCTCAATCTTTCCAATGGTTTGAACCGTTTGTTCACATATTCATATCCGGCATTGGCCTGCAATAACAATTTCTTTTTAAATAAATTCACCGGCTGATTTTCTTTTATCAGCTGCAGCTTTGCAGCTACACCATTATCATTCTCTTTATCTTTTGATGAAAACAAATTGATATCATATTTACTGGACGCAAACTCTCCCTTGATCTTTGTTCTATCATCGATAGCATATTCTGCCGCCACAGTAACTACCTGCAATTTTTTTGGAGAAACCAATAAAATAATGGGCTCCCATTCTCCCAGCTTATTTCCGTTTGCACCTGGTGCAACCCATTTAAACACCCTGCCATTGGTTCCATTCAGTAACTGAACATAATCACCCTTACCCGGGCCCAAATAAGAAAATGAAACAGCATATAATTTTCCGCTGTCAGTAGTTTCATACACATAAATAGAATCATGCGTATTACTGTTATAAACCGTATCAATTTTTTTGTATAAAATTTTATCAGTTGCAAATGTATCTGTGCTTGCTCCTGAATAAAATGCGGTATCAATGCCATCACCCACATCTGATAAAAATTGTTTTTGATTTTCATCCAGTGTTTGATTGATGGAAGAATTTTTGGCATCCTGGTTAGAAAAGGCAGCAATGCTCACCAGCAATTTATTTTTAAAATTGATCTCATTATTCACATACAAATTAGAGTTGAGAAAATTGCGGTCGGCATATTCAAACTCCACCTGTATCCTTTTGTCTTTAGTCACCATACGCTTGGGGGTAAACGTCAGTTCTGCTGTATTATAGTTGATAACATAATCCTGATCTTCTCCCCTTTGTAGTAGTTCGCCATCCATAAACACTCTTTCTGTTCCAGCCAATACGGTAAAGTACAATTCATTGTTAGCGCCCTGCAGGCGGTATGGTCCCTGGTTACCTTCTGATGGTATTAAATTATTGCGGTTGAATTTTCCTTTAGCTACGGATCCACTCAGCAACAAAGAATTATTTACGTTCTTCCCAATTTTATTATCTGTAATAAAGGAACCTCCCTGTAAACGTTTATAAAAATTCAGAAAATAATTTCTGCTCTGGCGGATATCAATATCACCGAAATTGAGTTGCCAGGTTCTTTTTTTAACCTGCAAAAATATACGGTCAAAATCACGGAGGTCCTGAGTATTGCCATCAGGCTGTATGGGAATATTGTTATCCGTAATGGCTGCTGTTAATTCAAGACTGTCACCAATAAAACCATTCAACTGCAGGTTCATACTTGAATTAACCACTGCATCCTGGCTGTTACCAAACGAGATGCCCCTGCCAAAACTACCATTGTAGTTCATATTGCCAAAATCCAGTATACCACCGGCCTGTTTACTACCATACCTGACAACAGTGGGCTTTTCCAGCAAAAAATTATTTCGGATGGCCTCGAAATCATTGTGCCGGGTTGGTTCATTTAATTTGTAGGGAAACACCCGGTAACTGATCTGCACAGTATCTGCCATTGGCTTTTTGATCCAGATCAATATTGCATTCACCGGGTCAATAGAATATTGATCGGGGGTTACTCCAGTTACAGTAATGGTGTTAGGAAAAATACTGAGGCTGTCTATTTTTACCTGGGTGCTTTTTGAAGAGATATATTTTGTGCGGAGGTTGCTTAAAGGGGATGGATTATTTTGTGCCAGGGATACATGCACACACCATAGACTCAGCACCAACAAAAATATCCTTATCAATTTCAATGGAGGGGTTTTGAATAGAATGGCTAAAGTTAATATTTATTGTGTAAGCCGCTTGAAAGCTATATTATGCTGCAAATAAAAAAACCTCCATTGGTGGAGGTTTTTAAAATATTCTTACACTTCTTTAGCTTTCTGTAGATAACCCTGCTTTTAAATATTCCCTGTTAAGCCTTGCGATATTAGATACCGAAATTTCTTTAGGGCATTCCGCTTCACATGCATAGGTATTGGTACAGTTACCAAACCCTTCTTTATCCATTTGAGCCACCATATTCAATACCCTTGATTCTCTTTCTGGTTGCCCCTGTGGCAATAATGCTAATTGAGAAACTTTAGCACTTACAAATAACATGGCACTTCCATTTACACAAGTAGCAACGCATGCACCGCAACCGATACAGGCTGCAGCCATAAACGCATCATCTGCTTTTTTCTTGTCAATCGGTATAGAGTTAGCATCTACTGCATTTCCCGTATTTACAGAAATAAATCCACCCGCCTGTATGATCCTGTCAAAAGCAGAACGATCCACCACTAAATCTTTCATCACCGGAAACGCTTTGCTGCGCCAAGGTTCTATCACAACAGTATCCCCATCTTTAAATGCCCTCATGTGTAACTGGCAGGTGGTGTTAGCACCCCAGGGGCCATGTGCCCTTCCATTGATATACATGCTGCAGGCACCGCAAATACCTTCCCGGCAATCATGATCAAATGCTATCGGATCTTTTCCTTCAGCAATTAATTGCTCATTCAACACATCTATCATTTCAAGAAAAGACATTTCGGAGGAAATATCTTTTACACCATAGGTTTCGAAACTTCCGTTGCTGTCAGCATTTTTTTGGCGCCACACTTTTAGTGTGAGATTCATGTTGTAATGTTCCATTTTATAATGGTTGGTTTTTATGAATATTTTCTTTTCTATTTATAACTTCTCTGTGTTGGCTTCACAATTTCAAAATTTAATTCCTCTTTATTCAAAAGCCATTCGCTCTCTCCTTTATATTCCCATGCAGATACGTAGCAAAAGTTCTCATCGTCACGCTTTGCTTCGCCATCTTCGGTCTGGCTTTCCTCACGGAAGTGTCCACCGCAACTTTCATTTCTTTGCAAAGCGTCTTTACACATCAATTCTCCCAGTTCAATAAAGTCAGCAACCCGTCCGGCTTTATCCAGTTCAGGATTCATGCTGTTTATTTCACCAGGTATTTTCACATCGCTCCAGAATTCTTTTTTTAAGGCTTGTATCTCTGTTATGGCCTCTTTCAATCCTTCTGCATTTCTTGCCATACCACATTTATTCCACATAATTTTTCCCAAACGCTTGTGAAAACTTTCTACAGTTTGTGTTCCTTTAATATTCATCAATGTATTGATCCTTTCACTCACCGCTTTTTCTGTTTCTTCAAATGCAGGATGCGTTGTTGGAATATTTGCTGTACGAATTTCATCTGCTAAATAATTACCCAGCGTATATGGTATCACAAAATACCCATCTGCTAAACCCTGCATTAATGCAGATGCGCCTAAACGGTTAGCTCCATGATCGCTGAAATTGGCTTCCCCCAATGCATATAAACCTTTCACTGTTGTCTGCAATTCATAATCTACCCACAAGCCGCCCATGGTGTAATGCACCGCCGGGTAAATTCTCATCGGCATTTCATATGGATCTTCACCAGTAATTTTTGCATACATATCAAACAGGTTACCATACTTTTCTTTCACCACTTCTTTACCCAACTTTATTAAAGCAGCTTCATCTGTACCTTCAATACTTCCCGTTTTACCTGCTTCTATTTTTCCATATCTTATAATGGCATCAGCAAAGTCAAGATAAACGGCCAACTTAGTTGTACCTACTCCGTATCCATCATCACACCTTTCTTTGGCTGCTCTTGAAGCCACATCTCTCGGCACCAGGTTACCAAATGCAGGGTACCTTCTTTCCAAATAATAGTCTCTTTCTTCTTCCGGTATATCAACAGCTTTCCTGCTATCATCTTTTTTCTTTGGCACCCAAATTCTTCCATCGTTACGTAAGCTTTCACTCATCAGCGTTAGTTTACTTTGATAGTCGCCACTCACAGGAATACAGGTTGGATGTATTTGTGTAAAGCATGGATTACCAAAGAAAGCACCTTTTTTATGAGCCTTCCATGCTGCAGTCACGTTGCTGCCCATGGCATTGGTACTTAAATAAAATACGTTGCCATATCCACCAGTACATAACAGCACCGCATGGCCGAAATGACGGTCCAGCTGACCTGTTACCAAATTTCTTGTTATCACACCTCTTGCCTTCCCATCAATCATTACAATATCCAGCATTTCATGACGGCTAAACATCTCTACATTTCCCAATGCAACCTGCCTTTCCAAAGCACTATATGCACCCAACAATAACTGCTGACCAGTTTGTCCTGCTGCATAAAATGTACGCTGTACCTGTGTACCACCAAAACTCCTGTTGCTGAGCAATCCGCCATATTCTCTTGCAAAAGGAACACCTTGAGCAACACACTGGTCAATAATTGCTGCACTCACTTCAGCAAGCCGGTGCACATTTCCTTCTCTCGCCCTGTAATCTCCTCCTTTTACCGTATCATAAAATAAACGAAACACTGAGTCTCCGTCATTTTGGTAATTTTTTGCTGCATTGATACCTCCCTGCGCTGCAATGCTATGAGCCCGGCGTGGACTGTCCTGGAAGCAAAATGTTTTTACTTTGTAACCCATTTCTCCCAATGCAGCAGCAGAAGAAGCTCCTGCCAAACCTGTTCCAATTACAATCACTTCCAGTTTACGTTTGTTAGCCGGGTTTACCAGTTTTACATGCCCCTTATAGTCTTCCCACTTTTCCTTCATTTCACCGTTAGGTATTTTTGAATCTAAAGCCATAATATTAAAAAATTGTGAGGTTTAATTAAATTGTTACCGGAGTCAGTTATCTATAGTATAACTTTTGTGATCAAGATTTGTTTACTGAATCCAATGAAAATAAAAGGCTAAAGGCATTAAGGCAAACAATAAACAAATGATTACAGTGTAGGCTGTACCGATGGTTTTAATAATGGGGGTGTATTTTTTATGATTGATGCCTAAAGTTTGGAAAACACTGCTAAAGCCGTGCAGTAAATGCCAGAATAGAGAAGCAACTCCAAGCAAATAAATAACCACTACCCACCATTTGGCGAATTCTTCCTTCATAGAATTGTACAGGTTATGTTCTTGATCACCACTGCCATACAATGCAATTTTAGTATCAACAAAAAACTTAGAAACGTGGATGATGAGAAAGAATAATAATAAAGTACCAAGCAACCCCATGCTCCTGCTATACCATTTACTGTTTTTGCCTGCATCGTTGGCATTGTACTTTACAGGACGGGCTGCCCTGTTCTGTTTCCATAGAAGCAACCCTTGAATAATGTGTAAAAACAAGCCTGCAAAAAGACCGATCTCCATAATACGAACCACCCAGTTATGACTCATAAAATGAGCCGCAGTATTGAAGGTCTCTCCATCATCATTTAAAAAAATGCAGGAGTTGACCCCTGCATGTACTATTAAAAAAGTTATTAAAAAAAGGCCGGTAAGCCCCATTGCAAATTTCTTTCCGATTGAAGAGACGAAAAATGATTTCCAGGTCATGTTGCAGTAGTTATATTAGTAAGATTTGGCAAAAGTACGTAAGGAATTTTCAAAATATAAGTTTATTGTATTTTTTTATACTCACCTCCGTTTGTTATAAAATTATTTATTTTAATTGTTTCATCATCCAGTTATCTATCTGCTGAAAAACTAACTCAGGTTTTAATGTGCGCCATTGAGGAAAATCTAACAGTGCTATATAATTGATAAGTCTTGATCTTTTAAAATCATACTGGCTTTGCTGTGGCATATCCACCACCACTACCCATCCTCCTTCATCTTCCAGTTGCTCTCTCCACTCTTCATAATAACTATCATCGCTGCTGTGAAAGTTCAATACATTTTCAGCGATGAGAATAAATTTGGTGATCCCTTGTGCAAACATCTGATCTGTTATATCTCTCCGCAGGGTCATTATATCATTTTCAATGGCATCGTTCCATTCACCTATCAACTCTATGATGGCATAGCTTTGATCATAGTCTGCAAATAAAATTTTCATGTAGAGTGTACGGCTCCCAAACTCGTCCCACTGTGGATGTATGTAGTAATTATAAACTGTTTGAGAGAATTCAAACTCGCTGTAAGTGCGGCCATAAAAAGGAGACCGTTCATCTTCTTCCGCTGCATATAAATGCCGCCAATTGTAGTATGGCTCAATGTTCTGCATATTGTTTACAAGTCTTGCTGTTGAATAGTTTCAGTGAATTATTTTTTTGTAAAAGTACCACATACTTATTCATAAAACAATCAGTTCAGCAACATTTAATCATACTTACTACATTAAAAATTCAAATAAAAAGTGCAGGCAAAACCGCTCACAATCACCTATCTCATAAATAAAAAACGCCCCACTATGGAGGCGCTTAATATTTAACCCATATAATTCTTTTACTGCACTATTACTTTCTCTGAAAAAGCAGCGACTTTATTTTCGCTGACTACTTTTACCAGGTACGTACCTCTTGTGATTTTATTTACAAAGCGTATTGATTCCACTTGTCCGTCTTTTACAATATTCACTACTTTAGATTGTAAAATTTTTCCTGCAATATCTGTTAACAGGATGGTATACCTGCCCGCTTTCTGATTCTCAAATAATACATTGAACTGGCTTCCGGCTACCGGATTAGGATATACTCTTGCTGCAGCATCTTGTGCTAATTTAGGCAATACTGAGTTTGAAAAATCAAACTTTGTAACAGCATCAGCTTCCTGCTGCAGTAAGAAATTGCCATTAGCCATATCGGAAGCATTGAACCCCTTTTCGTCTGATGGTATTTTTACAGCTTTTAAATCTTTAAAATTAACCTTGTATAATCCATCAAATACATTGGCACTGCTCACAACGATGCTGCCATCATTGTCCACTACAGCACCGTTAGTAGTATAATTAGCAGAGAGGCCGGTAATGGTGCCGGTAAATGTTGCAATCCTGCTACCCGGATCAATAGTGTAAACATTGTGATTGGCAGATATCACCACCAGTTTGCCAAAAGCATCAGCCAGCATGTCGCCGCCCCAGCTCGGACATTTATTATGGATGGAAATTCCATTATTGCTTCCTGCATCAATCAATGCTCCCAAATCTTCCACAGTTGTTTTTCTACCGGTAGAAAAACGAATCAAATGGTTAGCATCATTGGTTAGCGCATAACCGTAACCATCAGCAGCAATTACCATTCTTGATAATTGATCTTCTTCAGCTACATAAGCGCCAATGGATGATACCGGAAGAATATGTTTCTTTACAGTGGTAAAACTGGCTTCAGGTTCGTTCAGGTCTAAAAAACTTATTTCTGAAAAATGCATAGGCGCAAAATACAACCTGCCGTTTCTTTCATCCAGGGCACACCCCGCCACTCCAAAACCGGTAGGGTTTTTAATACCTCTGCTATCTTCAGCTGATCTGTCAAGCGCCCTTGATTTGAAAGTGGTTTTATCCGACTCAAACAGCGTATTCACAACTTTTCCGGTTGCAAGGTCAATTTGTTTAATATCGGCCCATACAAACTTATTGTTGCTTTTACCGGTTACAGCGTAGGTTCTTTTTACCTTTTGTGCGACGGATATAAGTGTGAGAAAAAGAAGGCTGGTAATGAGTAAAATTTTTTGTCTCATACAAGTATAGTTTAAAAGTTGAATTTGTAAGGTATAAAAAACACCCAAGAAATCCAAGAATTAAATTATTGTAAAATCTCCCTCGTGGTTGTAGAAATGTAAAAGGAATATCCGCTTTCACTTTGCTGTAACTGTACTGAAAGTTCAGACTGAATGATATTTAACCAATCCGTCCATGGGGTGTTTTAATACCCTGCCTAACTGCAGTTCATAAGCATTGCACATTTCTTTTAGTACATCCCTGAAGCCATATGCTACACTGCCAATAAAATGAACAGGCATTGTCCAGCTTTCCCGGTATTTATATATGTGGTTAAAGAAAAAATCATTAAAACTGTCTTCAATAATATTTTCAATCATATAATGCCCCCTGTTTTCTACCAGGAAAATTGTAAAGCTTGCCAGGTAGCGGTTTGGCAATGGCTTCCTGTAGACAGCTTCTAATATCTCTACCGCATTGGTATTAAATTTAGTATTGAATCTTTCCATCAAATCCGGATCAAATGTGTTGTACAGGTAGTACTGCACTACTCTTTTACCCAAATAAGCACCGCTCCCCTCATCTCCCAATATAAAACCAAGCCCGGGGCTGTTTTTTACAATTTTTTTTCCATTATAGTAACAGGAATTAGAGCCTGTACCCAATATGCATGCCACCCCTTTTTCACCTCCGCAAAGCGCTTTTGCTGCACCCATCAGATCATGATCTACTGATATGTATGCCTGAGGGAAAACCTTTTTCAGGGCCAGTTTCACTGATTTTACATTTGCCGGATTGCTGCAGCCAGTACCATAATAAAATATTTCCTGGGGTAAGATTGTTTTTATTTTAGGGATAAGCTCTTTTTCTAATATTTCCTGAATTTGATCAGTGGTAAGAAAATAGGGACTAATCCCCTGGGTTGAAATCGTTTTCTTCTTTTTGCCGTCCAGCAGGCACCAAACCGTTTTGGAAGATCCACTGTCAGCAATGAGTTTAATGGCCATTGAATGTCAATTTTTTAAAGTTTATTATTAAATATAATCACATTTCCACGATAAGCAAAGTTATTGTGATGGATTTGTTATTTACAAGCTATTTCCATAAAGCAACGTGTAATCTTATCAATATTTAAAGCACTTATGAAGTGATAATAACTGCGGCTGAATACCATTTAAAAAACACAACCACAGCGTTCATTATAATTCATTTATTTTCGTGCATTAGACAATATAGTATGAAAAAGAAACTGCAAGTATGGCTACCACTGCTTTTAAGTGTTACAATGATCGTTGGTATGATGCTTGGCTACAGAATGAGGGATGCTATGCCGGGAAGAAGTTTTTTCTCTTTGGACAGATCCTATCCCTTACAAGAAGTACTCAATCTTATCAAAGGAAAATATGTAGATGAAGTAAAAATGAATGACCTTACGGATACTGCCATCAATGCAATTCTCGGTAAGCTGGATCCTCATTCTGTTTTTATTTCTGCGGAAGAAGTGGAAGGAGTGAATGAGGATATTGCCGGCAATTTTTTTGGCATAGGGGTTGAGTTCGACTTGTTGGAAGACACCATTAATGTGATCAACCTGGTTCCGGATGGACCAAGCTTTAAAGCCGGGATTAAAACCGGGGATAAATTTATCAAAGTAAATGACAGTGTAATTGCAGGAAGGAAATTACCAACCGAGTCCATCAAAAAATTACTCCGTGGGGGAAATGGGAGTAACGTAACAGTTGAAATCCTCCGGAATACAGAACGCAAAACGATCATTATTACCAGGGGCATCATCCCAGTAAGCAGCGTAGATGCAGCATATATGATGACAGGTGAGATCGGATATATACGTCTGAATAAATTTAGCCAGGTTACTTATCGTGAATTTATGGAAAAACTGGAGGAGTTGCAAAAGCAGGGGTTAAAAAAACTGGTGCTGGATCTAAGGGGTAATGGCGGAGGCGTTTTAGATCAGGCAACCGAGGTGGCAGATGAATTTTTAGATGGCGATAAACTGATTACCTACACAGAGGGAAGCCATTTTCCCAAAAAAGAATACCGGTGCAAAAGACAGGGTTTATTTGAAACAGGGAAACTGGTGGTACTATCAGACGAGGGCACTGCCAGCGCCAGTGAAATTTTGATTGGTGCTTTGCAGGATTGGAACAGGGCTACCATAATAGGAAGACGAACATTTGGCAAAGGCCTTGTACAGGAACAATATGACCTGAGTGATGGCAGCGCTTTAAGACTGACTGTAGCCAGGTATTTTACACCTGTTGGCAGAAGTATTCAGCGGCCTTATACAAATGGACAGAAAGCTTACTACGATGAGATAAACACCCGTTTTCATGATGGTGAAGTGGTAAATGCTGATTCTGTGAAAAATGATACCACTAAAATATTTAAAACACAAAATGGCAAAATTGTATACGGAGGAGGGGGTATTACACCGGATATTTTTGTTGCTTTTGATACCATCGCTTCAGGTGCATTCACTTTGTCTAAATTGTATTACAAAGGAAGTATTGGGGAATTTGCTTATAAATATTACCTCCGGAATCAGGATAAACTTAAGGGCTACAAAAATGCAGCTGATTTTGCTGGTAATTTTAATTTGGCAGACCAGGACTGGGTATTTTTCGGGCAGCAGCTAAAGAAAGATTCCATTAGCATGGAAAATATTCCTCAACAAGAAAAAAATGAAATTTCGATAAGAATAAAATCTGCAATTGCCAGGCAAATCTGGAGAAATCAGGGGTACTTCCAAATTATAAATACGCAAGACGATATGATAAAAAAGGCTGTAGAAGCACTGACCAAATAATTTTTCATTAATAATTTCGTTAATCTTTCAGTTATTACATTTTTTGTAAATAACAGCTTTTTATTTGAACTACAGAATAGGTTAATACAGCGAAAACGATTGGTATCGGTGTTGGATAATTAATTTTAATCTGTTAATTTTACCCATTAGTCGTCTGAGTACTTTAAATTAATGAACCTAAACCTTAAGAAAATATGATTGTAACTTAAATTTTGTTATTGAGAACTATTTCCGGCATAATTCCTGCAACCCGGCATCTTTGGTTGTGTTGTCATATAAATATCAAATTTACTCTTGTTTTCAAAATCATAGTTTTAGTACAAGTTTAGTATTATAAACCCCCCAATAATTTACATTATGTACAGAAGAAATGTATTGAACTCATTTTTTTTTATCGTTTCAATTCTTTTTTTAACCGCCTGTGTTGATACAAGAAAATCGACCTATTTCAACGACTTGAATGATTCGGTATTAAAATCCAGCAATTATGAAGGGGTAGAACATGTAATTCAAAAAAATGACATTTTAAGCATAAGGGTTACCAGTCTTAGCAAAGAAGCGTCAGAGATGTTTAATGCAACCAATACGGCTGCAGCATCCACTACAACCGCTACAGGAACCAGGAATGAGTCTTCCGGGTACTTGGTAAACCCAGATGGGTACATACAGATTCCAATGATTGGGAACATAAAGGCAGAGGGGCTTACTAAAAATCAATTGAAAGAACGTATTACCAAACTTTTACTTGATAAACAATTATTAATAGACCCAATAGTTGATATACGCCATCTCAATCATGAAATAACTATCATTGGTGAAGTTGCCCGCCCTACTGTTATTACAGTTCCAAATGAAAAAATATCACTGCTGAAAGCTTTGGGGGTTGCAGGAGATATAACTGTTTTCGGCAGAAAAGATAATGTCTTACTAATAAGAGAGGACGATGGCAAGAAAATCATCAAACGTCTTGATCTTAATTCCCCCAGTTTTTTACAATCAGATTATTATTATCTGCAACCAAATGATGTGGTGTATGTGGAAGCAAACAAAGATAAAGCCTCTAATGTAAGTCGCAACAGGATGCTAACATCCACTATATTGAGCAGTATCTCAATTCTAATAATCTTAATAGACCGGTTAACTCGTTGATAAAACAACATATTTATAAAAACATATGCAATCAAGACAAAGTAAAGCGCAAGTACAACAAAAAGAAGATAATCCGTTACTTCAAATACTGGCCGGATATTTAAGCTACTGGCCTTTGTTTATACTTTCATTACTCCTTACTATTGGAGCCGCATTTGTGTATATACACTATTCCATACCAAAATATCAGGCTTCTGCAAAAATAATAATAAAAGATCCCAAAAAAGGATACCAGGATACCAAAGCAACGGAAGATATAGATGTAATTAGTACAAAAAAAATTATTGAAAACGAAGTTGAAGTTTTTCAGTCGAGGATTCTGATGGCAAAAGTGGTAAAAAAATTAAGACTGTATGCGCCAATAACAAGAGAAGGAAATATCAATAACCAATCAGCCTATTTATCGTCTCCAATTGTTGTTGAAGCAAAATATCCGGATAAGTTAAAATACTCTTGGGATACAACAGCCAATTTGCCATTAAAGTATGATTTTGCTACCAAAATGGTTACTCTAAACAACTTGACTGCACCCATAAATGAATGGGTTAAAACTCCTTATGGTGAATTAAAATTTCTTGAAAACCCCAATTATTCAGAGCCGGATGAATACAAGCCTTTACAACTGAATTTTATACCTCCCAAAGATATGGTACCTATGATTCTGGGAAACCTTAAAGCAGATCCATCAAATAAGCTTTCAAGTGTTTTGGAACTGAGTTATGTGGATGAGGTTCCTAAAAGAGCAGAGGATATACTTAACAGCTTACTTATGTTCTATGACGAAGCTAGCCTGGAAGAAAAAAATATCCTGGTAAAAAATACGCTGGAGTCTATCGATTCAAGATTAACTGTTGTGGCGCATGATCTTGATTCTATCGAGCAAAAAATGAAAAATTATAAATCTGTTAACAAAGCAACTGACCTGAGTCAACAAGGAAATATTTATCTAGCAGGTGTAAATAACAGCGATACAAAATTAGGAGAGACACAGGTACAGTTATCTAATTTAGAGCAATTAGAAAAATTTGTAGCCTCCTCCTCAGATAATGCAGGAATATTACCAGCTGGTCTTGGTATTAACGATCCCTCCCTTACACAACTAATGAGCAATCTTAATAATGCACAAATCAATTATGAGAAGCTTAGAAAAACTGTTGGAGAAAACAATCCCATCTTACTATCTTATAAAGAGGAAATAAAAAATCTTAAGCCGGATATCCTGTCAAATATCCAAACACAAAAAAGAAATCTGGGCACAAGTATCTCAAATCTGCGTTCTACCTCGGGAAAGTACAGCTCCATGCTTAATTACATACCGGAAAAGGAAAAAGAATTAATAGAAATAAGCAGGGATAAGTCGATTAAAGAGGGTATTTATTCCTTTCTACTACAAAAAAGAGAAGAGACGGTGTTATCATACACATATAATACAACTGACGGTAAAGTTGTTAACTATGGCCTTGCCAGCCGTACCCCTGTAAGTCCTAAAAAAACACTCATTTTTGCGGCGGCCCTTATTTTTGGTTTAGTAATACCGTTTTTATTTGTGAATGCAAAAGAACTTTTAAATAATAAAATACTTTACAGAAAAGAAATAGAATCTGCTACTTCTATTCCCGTAGTAGGAGAAATTGTTCATAATAAATCCAATGCATCAGTGGTGATAGAACCAGGTAAAAGAACTTTTATTGCAGAGGAATTTAGAAAAATAAGAGTATCGTTGCTTTACCTTGGTATTGACTCCTATCATAAAAAAATATTAGTAACCTCAAGCATTCCCGGAGAAGGAAAAAGCTTTGTTGCTTCAAATCTGGCCATTAGCCTGGCTATGACAGGTAAAAAAGTTGCGCTGGTTGATATGGACTTACACGACCCTTCCCTGGGCAAATTATTTAATATTCCTTTGGAAGATCCAGGAGTTAGCGACTTTTTATTGGGGGAAAAAGAAGCAAAAGATATTCTCATCAAAATCCCCTCTCATGAAAACCTATTCTTTATTCCAGCCGGAGCATTGCATCCCACCCCATCAGAGTTATTAGAAAATGGGCAAATTCAGAATCTAATCAGTTACCTTGACGGAGCATTTGATGCTGTTGTATTAGATGGCCCTCCTGTGGTAATGGTAACAGATGCCTATTATTTGTCATCCCTTGCTGACACCACATTATATATAATTCGTCATAAATATACTCCCAAAATGCTTGTTAAGCGTATAGATGAGAATAACAAAATAAATACGCTTAAAAATCCGGCGATAATATTTAATGGCATAAAAACAAAGGGATTTGTGCAAAACAATTATGGCTATGGGTATGATTATATATATGGAAGTGATAAAAAAAATAAAAAAAATAAAGTAAAAGCTTAACTTAGCAGTCTATCAGAGAAATCCTAACCCACTAAAACAAAATTGCTTGCCTATTTGATAACTTCCAATAATTAAATCCATTGAAAAACTGCATATTTTTTAAATAAATGGATAAAAATGAAAAAAAGTTGGTATGCAGTTTATACAAGGCCGCAATGTGAGAAAAAGGCAGCTTCCCTTTTAGCTAAAAAGAAAATTGAGATTTTTTTTCCTCAGAATAGTCGTGTGCTAAAAAGTCAGGGGAACAGGAAAAAAATCCTCTCCGAACCATTATTTCCCTCATTTGTATTTGTTTTTATTTCAGAATCAGAAATGCCTGCTGTAAGGCAAACTAATGATGTAATAAATTTTATTTATTGGCTTGGTAAGCCTGCGGTTATTAAAACTGCAGAAATAGAAAATATTAACCAATTTGTAAATTCATATTATAATATTTATATAGAAAAGACGACTGTAAACCCCAATGGTATGGTACATATTAAAAATGACCATGGAATGGATTATCTAAGAATAACTCAGTATAAAATTAATAAGATACAGGCATCATTACCATCATTAGGCTGTATTCTACATGCTGAAACAGAAGTAATCCTTGAATCTTTTAATTATGACACCGGAAACAGCAATATGCTAATTTAGACCTTCTTTAAAATATATACCCAGCTCGGTCATACAAGCGTACTATCTTAAAATGTTGATAGAGCATCCTGTCGCAAGTATGACAAGGTATTTATCTGACTACCGATCCCAGTTAATTACTGTAAAGCCTTGCTCATAAATTACAAAAAAATTTGAACTGGAAAATAATATATATAAGCCTGCGTTAAAAGGATAACTTATTGAGATACAGATTTTACTAAACCCCATTAAAACAAATGATACGTTACTATAAGAAATTTTACTTTTTAAAAGTTTATGAAAATTGGTTCGAATACAGGCATAAAATCAAAAATCTTTTTTCTCTAAATGTTTATTGGAATATAAAGAAACAAGATCGGCAGAACATTCCGTCAATAAAAAACGTCTCTCATACTATAGAACTGGATCTTGAACAGGATATAGAAGTAATTTTTTCCAATTTTTCCAAGCAAATAAGACAGCAAGCTAAAATCGCCGAAAAAGAAGGCATTGTGTGTACATTTAATCACAATGTGGGAGAGTTCGTGTCTTTTTTTAATGATTTTGCTGCAAAGAAGAATACTTATTCAGTAAGCAAAAGAAGAATTGAAGAAATGGGAGAAAGTTTACAGTTAAGTTTTGCCATGTATGATGGCCAGGTATTAGCAGCTCACAGCTACCTTATAGACAGAGAAATTGGTATTGTAAGGCACCATCACTCAGCAACGAAAAGACTGGATGATAATTATGACAAAAATCTAATCGGTCGTGCAAACAAATACCTTACTGTTAAAAATATAGAATATTTTAAAGAACAGAATTTTAAAATTTTCGATTTTGGAGGTTACGCGGCGGAAACGACAGATGAAAGTCTTATTGGAATTAATAAATACAAACTATTATTTGGAGGCCAAGTTGTTACTTCTACTAATTACTATTCATATTCCTATTGGTTATTAAAAAAAATTTCCAAATTAGCAGGAATGTCGGGGCAGGTGTAAAAAATAAGAAATATAATCCCGGGAAAATACAGATTAGACTTACACAAATCAGATACATGAATCCCGGGAGCGTCTAAACATAATTATTGCTTTAAGTGCATATTTTTGTGCAGGGAAGTTTTTTCGCAATCCAAGTCTGCGACTGGCCTAACTCCTTGTTGAAATTTCTGGTTCAAATCTTGAATGTAATAAGGGCATTATAATTATGTACAATTTTTATAATAAGAATAGCGTTTCAGCAGCGGGAAGCCCACATTAACCCTTTAAATAATTCGGCTAATGTAATTGCCGGGATTTTCAAGTTTCAAATGCTATGGGCCAATATGTGACTCAGATAGGCGAAGCCATAATTTGTAAGAAACCATTTCTAAAATTGCCTTACTCTCAAAATCTGACAACTACAATTAGCTGTTTGCTCAAACTTGTAAAAAAAAACAAATTGTATTTATAATGCTGTTGTTATCAGAATGAAATCGTTATCCAAAATAATTTTCTATTGTATTGTTTTAGGGATTACATGTAACCTCGTAAAACTTTTTTTTGCACAACGTGATTTGGAATCAATCTTAGCCGAAGCGGTATTTCCGTGGTATTATAAAGTTGATTTTATTGGTGATGTTTTAATAAGCTTTGCATCATTAGGCTCTTTTCTTTTATACAACAAATATTTTCCTAAATTTATATCCGTCTGCTATGTTCTGATGATATTTTTGGTAATTATTGCATCAGCAGCAGATTTATCCACAACTCTAAAAGTACCCAGTTTCTTTTATTCAGTTAAAGGCATTGGCACTTTTATTAATATCGGAATTCTTTTTTTTACAGCAGACACTTTAAATTTTCCCAAAATTTTAAAGTTATTTTATGGCGCCAGTATCGTGATAATATTAGGAGGTTTCTTTAATCTCGGCAAAGTAGGTTTAGGTGCCGGCAGAAAGGAATTTTTATTAGCCATCAGAGATTACAGCGTTTTCTTAATTTGGGTGTTCCCTTATTTTTTCCTCCAGGATGAACCTGATAAAAAAAAGAACATCCTGACACTGGCAATTTTTTTGGTCATATTTATTTTCATTCTATCCAGTGGTTCCAGAAGTTATCTTTTAATATATGGGCTGTACATTATAACCAAATTTAAGTCCCAACTGCAAACCAAAATGGGTATAGTTACAATTCTAGGGCTAGTTATTTTTGCTGTAGCAGGTTATTTTGTACTTATTAACAGCAGCTTAAGTGGTACGTTTGATAATGCAACCACAAATCTTACAGAACGAGGAACTGAAGATTCAAGATCCAGTCAAATAATTGGATTTCTCTCCCAATATGATACAGATTATCTTATTCAAGGTGTTGGGCCTCTTAAAAAATGGTATTGGAATGGTATTGGTATGTACAGTTTTTTGGATAACCAAATCCTATTGATAGCCTGGTGGGCAGGATTGCCAACGATTCTTACTTATATATATTTTCTAATAAAATCTCTTACGCTAAAAAGTGAAATTTTATTATTTGAAGATATAAAGGGTCTTAAAATGACTATATGGCTATGGATTGCAGCTTGCCTCGGGCTGGCTATTTACATAGCCGTATCAAGTGAGCCATACTATTATTTTTTAAGCTTACTTATGGGTATGAATGCTTGCCAATACAGCAAATTATTAGAATTCGAAAATGAATAAATTACAAAAACACGGATTAAAAATTTTATATATTGCCTCGCTTGCGGGGGTAGGATTTAGTTTTTTAGGAAGCTTATTAAATTCAAAACTACTTTCCAAAGAATCTTTTGGAGACTGGAAATACCTGCAGAATTATTTAGTTCTAATTAGCTACCTGGTAAATTTTGGCCTGTACTATTCCGGGGGCAGACTTATCGCTGCTACTGACAATAAAACAAAAATCAGAGTATACAAAGGGTACTTGCTGTATTTCGCAATGACAGGTGTGTTAGTAATTATTCTATCGATTATAATTTCCGGGGTATTTTTCCCAAAAGTACTTCATGAAAATCTATTCCATCTGGCACTTGTACTAATGCCTTTTTTTATTGTTAATACGCTAACTTTTTATTTTGAGTCTGTTTACCAGGCAGAAGGAAAATTGTTATCACTTGCCGTATATAAATTAGCAGCACCATTAGTATACGTAACTCTATTATATGCGCTAAAATCCTTTTCAGAAGGAAGTATTTATTATAATGCTGTTCTTTATTACATAAGTTATTTTGTAGTATTTATGATACTATTGTGGAATGACAAACCAATATTCAAAAGAAATACAAGCGAGTGGAAAGATCTAAAATTGCAACATAAATCTTATGGCGTTCACCTTTACTGGGGAAGTCTTTGGAGCGTAGGTGTAATGTACTTATTACCTATACTGGTAGGACTTTTTAATATTAATAATGTAGAAGTAGGATCCTATGGATTGGCGCTAAGTTTTATGATGCCGCTAACGCTCATACCCGGACTTGTAGGCACCTCCTATTTTAAACAATATATAAAATTACAAACTATCCCAAGAGTAGCATTTAAGAAAGTATTAATCTCCTCTTCTGCGTTATTCATATTTTTAATATTTGGAGCTGATTTCTTTATTGATTTACTGTTGGGAGCAAAGTACAAAGATGTTGCCAGTCTTATTAAAATTGGGGCACTGGGAGCTATACTACATGGACTTGGTGATTTTGTTAATAAATTTTTAATGGCAAAAGGAGAGTCTAAATATTTAAAGAAAGTATCCATTGCTATGGGGGTGGTGCAATTAATTTCCTCTCTTATCCTCATAAAATTATTTTCCGCAACGGGTGGTGTAATAGCTAAGTCTCTTGGATCTTTGATATTTTTCGCCGCTTTATATATTTTTTATTATAAAAAGTATGTAATTCAAAAATCTGAAGGAATTAAAATAGTTATCCAGGAAGAGGAAGTTTTAAAATCTGAAAATCTCCCTGCGAATTAAATGATTTTAAATAAGATCTAATTTTTATTTAATTAATAAAGACTCGTGATACTATTGCTTGAGTTTTTTATTGCAAAGAGAATAATGATAGCAGGCAATTAATTTTCAAAAGAGAATATAAATAATCATATAACAAAGCTTAAAATAACAAACCTGGAATGACAATTTTATTTGTAGCAGATAATTTAGGTGGTGGCGGAAAAGAGCGGAGAATGCTTGAACTAATTAAATCGCTGAGTAAATATCCATCATACAAAATAATTCTTATTTCCTTAATGGATATGGGAGTGGGTTATAAGTACATGTACGACTTCCCTATCACTATTATAGAAACGGACCGTAAACACAAATTCACAATTAAGCCTTATTTTATATTTAGAGATGCCATCAAAAAATATAAGCCAGATATTGTACACTCCTGGGGATCGATGAGCAGTTTATTTATGCTGCCACATTTGATATTCAGAAAATTCAAATTCATTAACGGGATCATTGCAGATGCGCCTGCGAAATTAAAGTGGCACCAAAAAATATATCTCAGGGGTAAACTCACCTACCCTTTTTCAGATGTGATATTATCTAATTCGCTTGCAGGAATAAAATCCTACGATGCCCCAATCAAAAAAACATTATGTATTTATAATGGCATTGATATTAACCGCTTTAAAAATTTACGTGACCCGGCAGAATTAAAAAGAGAACTTGGCATTGAGCAATTTAAGTTTGTGATTGGTATGGTGGGAGGATTTATGGATCGCAAAGATTTTGATACAATTGTAAAAGCTGCACAAAAAATCATCAGCAAACAAAAGGATGTATGTTTTTTATTAATTGGTGAAGGGGCAAACCGGAAACCTATCGAGGATAGTTTATCAGAAGACGATAAAAAAAACATTTTATTCCCTGGCCGCAGATCGGATGTGGAAGCATTGATACAGGTATTTGATATAGGTGTATTATGTACCAATAGTGAAATACATGGGGAAGGAGTTTCAAACTCAATTATAGAATATATGAGTTTGGGTAAGCCGGTAATAGCTACCGAAGGAGGTGGCACCAATGAGGTTATTGAAGACACTAAAAATGGATATCTGATAGAGTACAAAGGAGTGGAGAAATTGGTGGAGAAGATACTTTATCTTTATAATAATCCCGCCATAGGTAAGCAAATGGGAGAAAAAGCATTGCAGACCATCCATGATAAATTTTTGCTTAACAGAATGACAGAGGAATTTATTGCTGTATATAACCGGCAATAACTTTTCGGTTAATTATCTGGCTCCTTAATAAATAGGTTTAAAAAGTACAATTTTCAATGAAAACTTCAATTAGAAACTTTACAGGATATTTAATTGCCAATGCAATGAGTATGCTTGGTATTGTAAAAAAAGCCCGCCAAAAAATACAGGATGGTGATTATATAATATCTCTATGCTTCCATTCTCCAGGTAAGGATTTTTTTGAATCCTGCATTAATTGGCTATCAAAAAATGGTTTTCATTTTATCTCTGTAAACGAGCTTGAAAAAATTTCTAAAGGTGAAATTCCTTTCCCAAAAGGAGCGGTAGTTATTACTGTTGACGATGGATGGAAAAGTAATTTTGATAACATCCTACCAATAGCTGTAAAAAACAAAATACCTGTTACCATTTTTATTAATCCGGAAATAGTGGAAAAAGGAAATGCATACTGGTGGTCTTATATTAATGAAGCAAACAAAAAAGGCCTGGTAAACAATTCTGCTGAATACTATAAAAGTCTTGATAATGACGACCGCCTGAAAATTATTGATGAGATTGCTTTACAGGTTAAATTAGAAAGACAGGCACTTACCATAGAACAGGTAAAAGAGATATCCCGGAATAGTGATGTAGTATCCATCGAAAGTCATACTGTATCGCACCCCATATTACCTAAATGCTCTGATGAGAAATCTGCTTATGAAATAACCCAGTCAAAAAAAACAATCCAGGAATGGACAGGAAAAAACGTAAGTCATTTTGCCTATCCAAATGGAGACTATACCGAAAGAGAAATAGACACACTGAAACAGGATGGATATACTGCTGCATTTACCACAAATCAGCGTTACCTTTCTCCTGGCGATCTTAAGGATATGTACAGGCTTCCCAGACTGCTGATGCTGGAAGATGCATCGTTTGAAGAGAATATTTGCCGTATGATGGGCGTATGGAATAAAAAAAGAAAATGATTATTTTTTCCTTTAATGGAATTGTACAATGAACCAGGAAAACGATTTAGCAACAGAGACAGCAATTATAAAAAAAAGGAAGACGTACTTTAAAAATGTATTGTTTATCGGTCCGCATTATAATCAGTTGGGAGGTATTGCATCTGTATTAGAAGTGTATTCAAAATCAATTCCTGAGTTTAATTTTATCTCCAGCTATGATAAAAAGAACGGCATTTATAATATTTTCTATTTTGCAAATTCACTTTTAAAGTTTGTCTATAAATTAATAAGTGACAGGAATATCAAAATAGTACATATACACAGTGCGGTAAGAGGTAGTTTCTTGAGGAAATCAATCTTTCTGATAATAGCCAAAATATTCAGAAAGAAAACAATACTTCACATACATTCAGGATGGTTTAAACAATTTTACAACAACAATCCTAAACTACAATTCGTTATTAAATATATTCTCAATAAACCAGATGAATTGGTATGTCTTTCAGAGGAATGGAAATTATATTTTGATTCTATAACAAAAAGTAAAAAATCTATTGTAGTAAATAACCCTGTAATATTACCGGGACATATCAAGCGGATACCCTGCAGTAATCCCATAAAAGTTTTATTTCTAAACCGCATAGTGGCCGAAAAGGGCATTATTGACCTTGCAGAATTTTTCAACAAAAATAAAGCATGGTTGAAAGGATCATTTAAATTAATTGTTGCAGGGGCCGGTGGAGCAGAAAAAGAATTCCATGAAATTATCAAAGAAAACAACCTGGCTGATATTATTGAGTACAAAGGCTGGGTAGTGGGGAAAGAAAAGGAAGAAATAATAAAAAACTGCGACCTATTTATTCTTACCTCCTATTATGAAGGATTACCAATGTCAATATTAGAAGCCATGTCTTTTGGCAAACCTATTATAGCCAGTAAAGTTGGAGGTATCCCCCAAATTGTAAAACAGGATGAAAATGGGTGGCTGCTGGAGGCCGGGGATATAAAAACGCTGGCTGAAATATTTCAGCAGATAAAATTTAACCCCGGTATATTAGAACTCTATGGTGACAAATCTTTGGAAATCGTAAAGAATTATTCGCCTGAAAAAGTAACTGAAAAACTGAATGAAGTATATGGAAATCTGTTATAAAAGTTTATTGCGGGGCAATAGCAATAAATAACAAAAAAATTAAGTACTTTCCTAAAACAATTGCATCTTTATTTGATAACAGGAGAATACATAAAATAATTTACTCAGTATTCGGAAAATAAAACAAGTTTACTTTAATTAGCCGGATTAGAGTAGGCATTGAATGATAAAAATTATATTTCAATAAATAGATTAGTTCTTCCTGCCAATTTTCATAACACGGAAGTAACCTTAATACTTATTTAGTTTAAAGCAACTTTAACGATCGTAAATGCCATTATTATTTTTTTATGCGGATATGGTTTGATATTTCCAATTCTCCTCATGTAAACATGTTTTACAAATTGATAAGGGAGTTAGAGGCTGAAGGGCACGAAGTAATTATTACTTCCAGGCCTTTGGCTAATACTATCGCTTTGCTTGATCAGAGAGGCCTCAAGCATACAATTATAGGTGACCATTACGGAAAAGATTTAATTAAGAAAGTTTTTGGATATCCTATCAGGGTAATGCAACTAAGAAATTTTTTGAAAGATAAAAAAATTGACCTGGCCATTTCGCAAAGTTCTTTTCATTCACCATTAGTAGCAAGGTTACTAGGCATTCCCTCCATTTATACCAATGATAATGAACATGCAATGGGAAATCAACCCTCCTTCTTTTTTGCTACTAAAATATTAATCCCGGAAAATCTCCCAATTAAAAGGGTAATAAAGAATGGTATTTCTCCAAAAAAAGTAATACAATACCCGGGTGTAAAAGAAGGTATTTATTTGTGGAGTAAAGGCGAGGAAATCCATGAAAAAAGAAAACTTAATACCTCACACAAAATAAAAATCTACATAAGACCTGAGCCTCAAACCGCACAATACTATAAGGGCAAAAAGGATTTTTTAGATGATACAATACTGGTGTTGCAGGATAAATATTCTATTACAATATTACCAAGAGATGCTAACCAATATAATCATTACATGGAGCCGAGATTTGCAGGTAGCTATGTGCCCCAAAAACCATTGAGTTTTGATGCTATTGCTACTGACTGTACTATTTTTATAGGGGCTGGCGGCTCAATGACAAGAGAACTGGCAATACTGGGAATTCCAACAATCTCTGTTTACCAGGATGCATTGCTGGAAGTGGATCAGTTTTTATTATCTAAAAACCTGATGCTGCATGAACCAAATCTTACTGCCGAAAAAATGATTTCTTATATAGAAAATTTAAAAAACACCTCTCCTGCTTTAGAATTAATGAATAAAGGTAAAGAAGCATATAATTTATTAAAAAGTGAAATATTAAAATTCGAAAAAAAATGACAAGAGTTGCATTAATTGGCGCAGGAAAAATGGGCATTTCACATTTGGCAATCTTAGGGGCTCACCCAGGCGTTCAGGTAGTGGGGGTAGCAGACACATCAAAAATTGTTACAGATGTTTTAGGTAAATATTCCTCATTTGAATGTTTTGCTGATTATGAAAAAATGCTGGATAAAACAAAACCAGAAGCTGTGTTTGTGGCAGCCCCAACAAAATATCATGGTACTATTGTAAAAGAATTATTACAAAAGGGAATTCATGTATTTGTAGAAAAACCGTTCTGTTTAAATGTAAATGAAGGCGCAGAGCTGGTACAACTGGCTAAACTAAAAGGTGTAGTAACACAGGTAGGCTATCACAATAAATTCATCGGAACTTTTGAAGAAGTAAAGAAAATTGTTGACAGCGGAGCCATTGGCGCAATAGAACATTTTACAGGAGAAGCTTACGGCCCCGTAGTAGTTAAAAAGAAACAGGATACATGGCGTTCTAAACCGGAAGAAGGTGGAGGTTGTTTACTGGATTATGCATCCCATGTAATTGATCTGTTGAATTACCTGGTAGCACCTATTAACAAAGTACATGGTGCTATGCTGAAATCAATTTATTCAGGAAATGTAGAAGATGCAGTGTATGCGCTTTTAGAAACCGGCAACAATATTTCAGGAGTATTATCTGTTAACTGGAGTGATGAAACATACAGAAAAATGTCCACCACTGTTACTATCATTGGTTCTAAAGGAAAGATCATTTGCGATGCTACTGAAGTGAAGATCTATTTTAAAGAAGCTGACTGTCCTGCCCCTTATACAAAAGGCTGGAACATTAAACACATTAATGATTTTGCAGAGGAGGTTGACTTTTATCTGAGAGGTGAAGAATATTCTGCCCAGATTGACTATTTTATTAAAGCGATACAGGGCAAAGTTCCCAATAATAAAAATACGTTTGAAAGTGCATGGCTTACCGACAACGTAATTGATAAAATAAAAAAACACAAAAATAATTAAGATGGAAAGAATATTGTTTGGCGATAATCAGTTCTTTGGCGTAAACCATGTATCCGATGAAAAGTCAAGAGCACAGGCTATAAAATTTAAGGAAGACAAAACAATTTTAAAAACATTAGACATTGCCATTGATGAAGGCATTAATACATTCATGTGTACCACACATGACCGTATAGGAAATGTATGCAACCTGATCAGGCAAACTCCTGAAAAATACACCAATTTCAATATCTACCCGTGTATGCCTTATGCACACAAATATGCAAATGCGGTAACAGAACTGGGTATTGTTGGCACTTTAAAAGAATATGTGCCGGGTAATTTTTTTGGCTCTTTATTTAAAGGAGGAATTGCATTTGTTTCGAAAGACTATATGTCAATGATGGAACTGCTGATTGATGCAGAAATGAAAATGTTTAAGGGCATTAATACACCAGTAATATTTATACAAAATGTATTGACGGATCTTTTAATGGGCCTGGGTATGAAAGATGTATTAAAGGCTTATCACGACTACATCATAAAAAAATACAATGCGGAGCCAGGTTACATCACCATGAACATGCCTAAACTGTTAGACATGCTCGAAAGTGTTGGTATACAAAACCCCATCATCTGTTCTTCTATCAATGTAGATGGCTTTAGAATGAGTGGTGGCAAAGCATTGTACGAACAGACTTTAAAAACAAGACAGGTTAGGGCGATAGCCATGCAGGTATTATCAGGCGGAGCAACACCGGTAAAAGATGCCATTCAGTATGTATGCAGCCTGCCAAATATTGAATCCATTTTGTTTGGAGCTTCTTCAAGAGGTAACATTCATGAAACGGTTTCACTCATACAGCAATTTGATAAGCAAAAACAACTGGCTTAAAATTACAATGCATTTCTTGCTGTAAAATTTTCAAAACCCTGATAAAAATGTTAGTAACAATAGTAGCGGGTGCCCGGCCTAACTTCATGAAAATAGCCCCAATTATCAAGGCTATAAACAAAGCAAAGGAAGAAGGCAATTCCATCGATTACAGACTGGTGCACACAGGCCAGCACTATGATAAAAAAATGAGTGGTGATTTTTTCGAGCAATTAGGCATTCCTGATCCACATGTAAATCTTGAATGCGGCGGGGGAACACAAGCTGAGCAAACAGCCGCCATCATGATAAAGTTTGAAAAGGACCTGATGGAGAACAGGCCAGATGTGGTATTAGTGGTGGGGGATGTTACGTCAACAATGGCCTGCAGTATCTCTGCAAAAAAATTGTGTGTAGATGTGGTGCATGTGGAGGCAGGTATCCGGTCTGGAGACATGACAATGCCGGAAGAGATCAACCGCATTGTAACGGACTCTATCTGTGATCATTTTTTCACCACCACTACTTACGCAAATGAAAATCTAAAACGCTACCAGGTCCCTGAAAAAAATATTCACTTTGTTGGCAATACTATGATTGATACTTTGTATCAAAACATGAATAAATTAAAAAAGCCTTCATTTTGGGATAACTATAAATTGAGCAGCGGAAACTATTTTTTAGTAACATTGCACCGCCCTTCTAATGTAGATGACCCTGAAAAGCTGAAGCAGATCCTGGATGCTATTACAAATGCAACGGTAGATTTCCCTGTAGTATTCCCTGTACATCCAAGAACAAGAAAGATCATGGACACTTACAACATCAGTACAGAAAAACTGATTATGATCGATCCACAGGGTTATCATGAATTTATTTATTTAGTGCAAAATGCAAAAGGCGTTATCACAGACTCCGGGGGCATTACAGAGGAAGCTACTGTTTTACATATACCTTGCCTCACGTTGAGAAACTCCACAGAAAGACCAGAAACTGTTACACTGGGCACCAATGAGCTGATTGGAGATGATTTTGAAAAATTAGAAAATTGTTTAGGTCAAATAGTGAAAGGCAACTGGAAGAAAGGAACGATACCTGAATTCTGGGATGGTAAAACCTCCGGAAGAATAGTAGAAATTTTACAATCTATTTACAGCAGGGAACTTCAGCCTTCATAATAACAATTGTAGTCTTATTAATTTAGAAACAGAATGAAAGTTTTAGTTACAGGCTCAGCAGGTTTTATTGGATTCCATTTAGCCACCCGGTTAATTAAAGATGGGTTTGAAGTGGTGGGGCTGGATTCATTAAATGATTATTATGAGGTAAGCCTAAAATACGACCGGCTGAAAGCTGCCGGTATTGATAAAGAAGAAATTCATTACAATGAACTTTATTCAAGTAAGACCTTAGATGGCTACAAATTCATACAGCTTCAACTTGAAGATAAAGTAAACCTGGAAGCATTGTTCAAAAGCCAGCAATTTGACATAGTAGTAAACCTTGCAGCCCAGGCTGGTGTACGTTACAGCATTACTAATCCTGCTGCATATATTGAAAGTAATATTGTTGGTTTTGCAAACCTGCTGGAATGCTGCAGACATTACAACATCAAATATTTTGTGTATGCCAGCAGCAGCAGTGTGTATGGTTTAAACGAAGCAATTCCTTTCAAAACAGACCATTCTGTTGATCACCCGATCAGCTTATACGCCGCTACCAAAAAGAGTAATGAATTAATGGCGCATGTGTACAGTCATTTGTATAACCTGCCCACAACGGGGTTAAGATTCTTTACTGTATATGGCCCCTGGGGCAGACCGGATATGGCCATGTTCCTGTTTACTAAAGCTATTATTAATGATCAGCCCATACAGGTTTTTAATAATGGAGAAATGGAACGGGACTTTACATATATTGATGATATAGTAGATGGGTTGGTAAAAGTGATCAATAATATACCAACAGGAAATCCAGAATGGAGCGGACTAAACCCTGTTACTTCCTCTTCCAAAGCTCCTTATCAAATTTATAATATTGGCAATAGCAAACCGGTAAAATTAACTGCGTTTATTGAAGCAATCGAAATAAAGCTGAATAAAAAAGCTGACAAGATAATGATGCCGATGCAACCGGGAGATGTGCTTAAAACTTACGCTGATGTTTCTAACATGAAAAAAGATGTAGGTTATGATCCATCCACCACTATTGAAACAGGTGTAAGTAATTTTATCGACTGGTATCTTGATTATTACCAGGTAAACCTGCAGAACCAGCAACCGGCAAAGGTTACAGATGAGGTTAAATGAGTCAAAAAAATTATCTTCGCAACCTCAAATTTTAATTACAACAAGGATATGGAGCTGAACAGTAAAATTTATATTGCAGGACACCGGGGAATGGTGGGTGGTGCTATTCTTAGAAATTTAACTTCAAAAGGATTTCAACATATCATTACAAGAACTTCAGCAGAACTGGATCTCAGAAACCAGGCTGCTGTCAATGATTTTTTTGAAGCAGAAAAACCAGATTATGTTTTTTTAGCCGCAGCAAAAGTTGGTGGTATTTATGCTAACAATACTTTCCGTGCTGAATTTCTGTATGATAATTTAATGATAGAAACCAACATCATTCATGCAGCCGCAAAGAATAATGTAAAAAAATTGATGTTTCTTGGCAGTTCTTGTATCTATCCTAAAATGGCACCACAGCCATTGAAAGAAGATTACCTGTTGACGGGTACTTTGGAATCAACCAATGAATCTTACGCCATCGCAAAAATTGCAGGCATTAAATTATGTGAAGCATACCGCAGCCAGTATGGTTGCAATTTCATTAGTGTGATGCCTACCAATTTATATGGTACCGGAGATAATTATGATTTAAAGAACTCACACGTGTTACCAGCGCTGATACGCAAAATGCATGAAGCCAAAGAAAGCAATGCTGACGAGGTGGTTGTTTGGGGAACAGGTACTCCCAAAAGGGAATTCCTGTATGCCGATGACCTTGCCGAAGCATGCAGTTTTTTAATGGAAAACTATAATGAAGAACAATTAGTAAATATTGGTACTGGTGAAGATCTGAGTATTGCAGATTTAGCAGCCACTATCAAATATATCGTAGGATTTAAAGGCAAGATTATTTTTGATTCTACCAAACCAGATGGTACACCCAGGAAATTGATGGATGTAACAAAGCTTCACAACATTGGCTGGAAACATACCATCGAACTAAAACAAGGAATAGAAATGGCATACCAGGATTTCCTGAAAAAAAAGCCTGATCAAACTATATTAACAACCCCAACATTAAAATAACATCAACATCAACATGAGCAAAACAGCGCTTATTACAGGTATTACCGGTCAGGACGGAGCCTATCTTGCAGATCTTCTGCTGGAGAAAGGATATAAAGTCCATGGCATTAAAAGAAGATCTTCATTGATCAATACACAAAGGATCGATCATCTTTACCAGGATCCCCATGAAAAGAATGTACGTTTCCAATTGCATTACGGCGATATGACCGACAGTACCAACCTGATCCGCATTATACAGGAAACACAACCGGATGAAATTTATAACCTGGCTGCTATGAGCCATGTAAAAGTAAGTTTTGACGAACCTGAATATACTGCTAATGCTGATGGCATTGGTACCCTTCGTTTATTAGAAGCGTTGAGGATTTTAGGATTGGAGAAGAAGACCCGTATTTACCAGGCCAGTACTTCTGAGTTGTATGGTTTGGTGCAGGCTGTACCACAAAGTGAGTCTACACCATTCTACCCACGGAGCCCTTATGCGGTTGCCAAGTTATATGCTTACTGGATCACCATTAACTACCGGGAAGCTTACGGCATGTATGCCTGCAATGGTATTCTTTTCAACCATGAAAGCCCGTTGAGGGGTGAAACATTTGTTACCCGTAAGATCACAAGAGCAGTATCGGCAATAGTTAAAGGCAAACAGGAAAAGGTATACTTAGGAAACCTGGATGCTAAAAGAGACTGGGGCCATGCTAAAGATTATGTAGATGCCATGTGGAGAATCTTACAACAGGATAAACCAGAAGATTATGTTATCGCTACGGGTATCACTACCACAGTAAGAGATTTTGTAAAATTATCATTTGCAGAAACAGGCATCGAATTAGAATTTAACGGAGAAGGTGTGAATGAAACAGGTACAGTAAAATCATGCAGTAATCCTGCCTACCAGTTACCAGTTGGTAAAGTGGTGGTGGCAGTAGACCCTGAATATTTCAGACCTACTGAAGTGGACCTGCTGATTGGTGATGCTACCAAAGCCAAAACAAAATTAGGCTGGACACCTAAATATGACCTGGCAGCTTTAGTGAAAGAAATGATGGCCAGTGATTTAGAAAAAGCTTAATCATATTACTATAATATTTAAAAAGCCGCACCTGTATGGTGTGGCTTTTTTTTATTGGTGTACAAAAAGATTTGTCCCAAATAAGGAAGCCCTTACATTCATGCAAGGGCTTTTGTATAAATCAGGTAAAGAAAGATATTATTAATTGGATTTTTTCTCTTCCACAACTGCAGGTTTCTTACAGCACTTAGGTAATTTTTTATACGCTTCTTCATCTGCTGTTATATCATCAGCATCATAGCCTGCATTGGCAATGGCTGTTTTCAATTGCTCAATATTATTCCTGTCAGTTAAAAAAGTAACAGTGGTGGTTTTCTTTTTGTAATCTACTTTTACTTCTGAAACACCAGGTTCCCTCGTTAAATACCTTTCAATTTTCGTCTTGCACATTTCACATTGCACCGTTGGAGTTTTGATCACCACTTTCTGAGAAGCTTTTTGCTGTGCGAAAGTAGCGCCAACAAATACCATTAAGAATAACACTGTAAGTTTTAATGTTTTCATCTGCTTATTATTTTTATAAAGGTATCAATTTGCATTCCAATTAGCAGGATCCTGCCGCCAGTTTAACAAAGTATTTTCCTGCGTTGCAGACACAATTCCTTTTTCAATAGCCAGCCCAATCAGCGCATTATAATTGGTAATAGAGTAGTAAGGCACACCCGCATTTTTAAAAGCTTCATCAGCAATTGCAAAATTGTAATTGAATATTGATACCATTCCTTCCACCTGAAAACCTTCTTTTCTCAGTACTTCCACCACTTGCAGACTACTTTTTCCAGTAGAGATCAAATCTTCCACTACCACTACTTTCTGCCCCTTTTCATAATAGCCTTCAATTTGGTTGCCCAGTCCGTGTTCCTTTGGCTTTGGGCGTACATAGATATACGGTAGTTTTAACTGATCGGCTATCATGGCTCCCCATGGAATACCTGCTGTGGCTACGCCAGCCAATACTTCCGCACCAGGAAATTTTTCGAATACGACGCTGCACAACTCACTTTTTATAAAGTCCCTGATGATTGGAAATGACAACACTTTACGATTATCGCAGTAGATCGGGCTTTTCCATCCGCTGGCCCAGGTAAAAGGTTCTTCCGGTTTTAATTTAATTGCATTAATTTGTAATAACTTTTCAGCAACGGTTTTTTCATTTGTCATGCCGCAAAATTGAGGCTTGAATTTTACCTTAAGAAATTTTATTATGCACATTAAAATTTACTTCGATGACAAACCGGTTTATCTCTGCGATGAGATAGATAAGGAACTGAATGAGATACTGCACCACCCTGATGCCGTATTTATTGACGAAATTTCAAATGCTGCGTTAAAATCATTGCTGCATGAAATAGTAAAGTCAGAGTTTCATGCCGGCGTGGTGTGGAACAATGACCTGGAAAAACTAAAAAAGGCCTTCTTCAAAAATTTTACACTGATAGAAGCTGCCGGGGGTATTGTTCAAAACGAAAAGAAGGAATTACTTTTTATTTTCCGGCTTGGTAAATGGGATCTTCCAAAAGGTAAAATGGAAAAAGGAGAAGATGCTGAAACTTGTGCTGTACGGGAGGTAGAGGAAGAAACGGGTGTGTCTAAATTAAAGATGCATAAAAAAACAGGTGAAACCTATCATACTTACAATGCATACGGTAAACACTATTTGAAAACCACCCATTGGTTTTATATGACCTGTTCTTCTAAACAGGAACTTGTTCCTCAAACAGAGGAGCACATTGATTTAATAAAATGGGTTAAAACAAAAGACATCAAGGAACCAATGAAAAATACCTACCCTTCCATTAAAGATATTCTCGGTACTTTTTTTGACACACCGTAGGTCTTAATTTCATACGTAAAAAGAAAGATTCAATATTAAGCCCTATTAAAATGAAGATTGCCGTCGCTTCAGTACCAGGGACGACATTATACAACCTGCAATAATTCCGGCCAATAGGTAATATTCAAGGTAAAACTGATTTACTTCAAAGTAAGTCCTGAGTTCATCTTTGGGTATATCTAAGGAAATACCCTTTAAGTATTTTTCAAGTATTCTGTGTCTTATAAAAATGGCCGATGCAATACAAATAGCCGTGATAATACCAGAAATAATTTTCTTATTCTTATCAACAATATGTGCATATTTCCAACTTTTTCTTAAAACCAAAGGAGTAAAAGCGAATATAAATGCGAAGTACAAGTAACGTTCAAAGGCAATATTGAGAACTTGAACATCCTTGAATGGTCCATATACTTTCGGTATAGTAAGATTGAAGATGAATGGATACATTACCAAACCTAAAAAAAAGAATAACAGACCAGTAACAACCAAAGATTTAAAAAACTTATCCATCAGCCAACACCATTAAAATGCTTTATTCAAAATAGCCAGTGTTAACCGGCTGATGCAGATCAGTTTTTCTTTATCATCGTAAATCTTAATATCCCACACATGTGTGGTGGCACCAAGGTGTAAAGGCCTTGTAATAGCAGTTACAAAACCATCCCTTGCACTTTGAATATGATTGGCATTGATCTCAATTCCTACACAAATAAATCTTTTTGGATCCAGCACCAATTGTGAAGCAAGGCTTGCAGCAGTTTCCGCCAATGCACAACTGGCCCCGCCATGCAGCAGGCCATAAGGCTGTTTGGTGCGGTGATCAACAGGCATTTTCATCTTGATATAATCATCACCCAATTCCACAAATTGCATGTCAAGGAACTCACTCATGGTTCCGGCACCTGTTGTTTCAAGATCAGCTAATTTCAGTGATTTGTTAAACCAGATAGACATAATTACAGTGTTTAATTTTTAATAATTGATTTGGCAACCACGGCGGGTAAGAATTGTGAAACATCTCCACCATTTTTTAAAACATCTCTTACCAGTGTAGATGCAACAGAAGTAAATTGTGGCAAACAAGTTAAAAACACGGTCTCTATATTATGATCCAAACTTCGGTTCATATCAGCAATCGCTTTCTCGTACTCGAAATCATTTACATAGCGGATACCCCTGAGAATAAAATTAGCCCCTGCTTCCCTGCAGCAATTAACGGTTAAGCCTTCGTAAATAACAGCAGACAACTTGGGCTCATCCGCATAAATTTCTTTCAGCCATTCAAGCCGCAGTTCCTCTTTAAACATGGGAATTTTACTTGCATTTCTGCCGATGCCGATTACAATTTTATCAAACAAAGGTAAAGCCCTGTTAATAATATCTGTATGCCCCAGTGTAATGGGATCAAAAGTTCCGGGGAATAAACAGATGCGGCTCATGCTGATCGTTTAGAGGTTGAGTTTATCAGAACTTAAAGTTAGTGCTGTATTGTTGAAATGCAATTTCTAAAATAACAAATAACCAATTTCTACAAACCCTTATTCCCGGCGAGTAAATACAGGGCAGCCATCCTTACCGCCACACCATTTTCAACCTGTTGCAGAATGATGGACTGATTACCATCGGCTACATCGCTGTCTATCTCCACTCCCCTGTTGATGGGCCCCGGGTGCATGATCACTATTTCTTTTTTTAACCCATCCAGTAATTTCTTACTTACACCATAAGCCAGGTTATATTCTCTCAGTGAGGAAAATAACACCTGGTTCTGCCGCTCCAGTTGAATGCGCAATACATTAGCCACATCACACCATTCAAGGGCTTTCTTCAGGTTGTATTCAACCTTTACATCCAGCGCTTCCTGTATATATTTGGGGATCAATGTGGGTGGACCTGCCACCATAACCTCCGCTCCCATTTTCTTCAGTAAATAAATATTGCTCAATGCAACCCTTGAATGCATGATATCTCCAACCAATACGATCCTTTTACCTTCCAGGCTTCCCAGTTTTTCTTTGATAGAAAAGGCATCCAACAATGCCTGCGTGGGATGTTCATTGATACCATCACCTGCATTTATAATGGCGGCAGGGATATGCTTTGCCAAAAAGTGAGGGGCTCCGCTGGCACTGTGCCTCATAACCACCATATCCACTTTCATGCTCAAAATATTATTCACTGTATCCAGCAGGGTCTCACCTTTTGAAACAGAAGAGCCGGATGCGGTAAAATTGATGGTATCAGCACTCAGTCGTTTTTCTGCCAGCTCAAAAGATATTCTTGTACGGGTACTGTTTTCGTAAAAAAGATTTACGATAGTAACATCCCTCAGCGATGGCACCTTCTTTACAGGCCGCTGTAATACTTCTTTGAACTGAGATGCTGTCGATAAAATAAGGGAAATATCTTCTGGAAGGAGATCTTTAATGCCCAGTAAATGTTTTGTAGATAGTCGCATTAAAAAGCAAAAATAATGGAAAAATAAAATCAATACAAAATAACCTGTTCTTTATCCCACTCCACTTTCACCTTCTGGGAGCTTGCCGTATCAATGGCTTTACCACAATAGTCAGGCTGGATGGGCAATTCCCTGTTAAACCGCCTGTCAACTAAAATGCACAATTCAATTTTTTTCGGTCTTCCAAAATCCTGTAAAGCATCCAGTGCAGCCCTGATTGTTCTGCCGGTGTATAGTACATCGTCAATCAAAATCACCTGTTTGCCCTCTATTGAAAAGGGTATATCTGTTTTGTTGGCTTTGTGCAGTTCACTTCTCACATCATCCCTGTAAAAGGTAATGTCCAGTATACCATAATGTACTTTTTCATCCGGAAAAAGTGCCTGGATATTCTCCACCAGCAACTTACTTACCTGCACTCCCCTTGGCTGCAGACCAATAAAAACCAGCTCTTCTAAAGTGCTGTGGTTCTCCACCAACTGGCTGGCCAACCGTTGGAGCGTCAAATGCAATTGTTGCTTTTCGAGAATTATTTTCAATACAAAAATATTAGGGGATAAAAATAAAACAATCCTTTATCGCAACCTAAAATAGATGGTAAATTAAAAGGGCCTCTGAAAAGCCCTTTTAATTTATTTGTATGATCCGTTTATAAAGCCAGCTTTTGACTGGATTTAATGGAACTGATAAAATACGCCTGCCTGTAAAACATTGTTTTTAACGTTGCTTTCATTTGATTTTGTAATGTCTGAAAGTCCAACGTTATACCTTAAATCAAAACCAAATTTTGAAGCTGTGATGTAACCGACACCAAAAGCCCATGCAAAATCAGTTGAATTAAAATTGTCTTTTACTTTCACTGAAGTATTACCTGTTTTTACATTCCCATTAACCAGGAACCCGAGTTGTGGGCCAGTCTCAAATCGAAAACCACTTTTCGACATCAATTGAAATAAAACAGGCACATTAATGTAACCAAGGTTGTACTTGACATCTGTATTATCTGAAGTATATTTTGTTCCTTGCACCGAATATACCAGTTCGGGTTGTATGGCGAATGACTTAGTAATATGAATGTGTTCCAGGATACCCAGGTGCACAGATGGGTTCATTTTGTAGTTAGTACCACTTTCATTACTAAATTTTGATGCGTTCAATCCGCCTTTAATACCAAACTCAGCATGTTGCGCTGTAGCTGCTTTTGTTGTTGCGATTAACAATGTTAATCCAATAAGTACCTTTCTCATGATATAAATATTTGTTTAACCTACTCAGCCAAAACAAATGCCAATAATACTTTAGTTGAATTATGATAACTTATTGAAAAATTATGTAGACATTCTTCCCCAATAAAAAAAGGCCGTGTAAAAACGGCCTTATAAATTCATTATTAAATATTGTTGATTTACTCTTCCCCTAAAAATGGATAACGGTAATCTGTAACCGGGGTTAATGTTTCTTTGATGGTTCTTGCGCTCAACCAGCGGTAAAGATTCAGCATAGAACCTGCTTTATCATTGGTGCCGCTTGCCCTTGCACCACCAAATGGCTGCTGTCCTACTACTGCACCGGTTGGTTTATCGTTGATATAAAAATTACCGGCACTGTTACGAAGCTTGTTGGTGGCCAGTTCCACTGCATAGCGGTCCTGCGCTATCACTGCACCAGTCAATGCGTATGGTGAAGTAGTGTCTACTAATTTCAACGTGTCTTCAAATTTATTTTCATCATACACATACAGCGTAAGAACAGGCCCAAATAACTCTTCACACATGGTAACATATTTTGGATCGGTTGTCTCTATCACAGTTGGCTCAATAAAATAGCCAGTTGTTTTATCACATCCGCCCCCCACAATCACTTTAGCATTACTACCCTTTTTACGGGCTCCTTTGATGTAGCTTTCTAATTTATCAAAACTCTTTTCATCAATTACCGCATTGATAAAATTGGTAAAATCTTCTACTGTCCCCATCTTCATACTCTTCAGTTCAGCCACCAGTTTCTTTTTAACTGCAGGATACAAATTGGATGGAATATAGGCCCTTGATGCAGCAGAACATTTTTGCCCCTGGTATTCAAAAGCTCCTCTTGCCAGTGCAGTCACCACCACATCTGGGTCAGCGCTTTTATGAGCAATTACAAAATCTTTTCCGCCCGTTTCTCCCACAATACGGGGATAAGATTTATAGATACTTGCATTGGCACCAATGGTCTTCCACATATGGTTAAATACTCCTGTACTGCCCGTAAAATGTATACCTGCAAAATCAGCATGGTTAAAACAAATATCCCCCATTGTTGGGCCATCCACATAAATCAGGTTGATCACTCCATCAGGAAGTCCGGCTTCCTTCAATATCCGCATAAACATTTGTGCACTGTAAATCTGTGTGTGGGCACATTTCCAAACCACTACATTACCACACATGGCAGCACTGGTGGGCAGGTTGCCACCAATGGCGGTGAAGTTAAATGGCGTAACTGCCAGTACAAAACCTTCCAGCGGACGGTACTCCAGCCGGTTGTGCATACCTGCACCACTGATGGGCTGTTGACGGTAAATCTCACTTAAAAAATGAACATTGAAACGCAGGAAATCGATCAGTTCACAGGCGGCATCTATCTCGGCCTGGTAACAATTTTTACTCTGCCCCAGCATGGTAGTACCGTTAATGTATGAACGATATTTGTTAGCGATGAGATCAGCAGCTTTGATAAAAATATTCGCCCTGTTTTCCCAGCTCATGGCAGCCCATTTATCTTTTGCCCTCAATGCTGCCGCAATAGCTTTCTTTACATGGCTGGCATCGCCTTCATGATAATAGCCCAGCACATGCTGGTGCTCATGCGGCGGATTGATTGGTAGTTTTTTTCCCGTTCTTAGTTCATCTGCACCAATGTACATGGGCACATCCACTTTGGTGGCTTTTAATTCTGCCAGTACTTCTTTTAATCTTTTCTTTTCAGCCGAGCCGGGAGCATAGCTCAAAACCGGTTCATTTACCGGCATGGGATAATTAAAATAGCCGAGGTTCATAATGGAAGTATTTTAGAATTGCGAAGGTACAGGATGATGCTGCAAAAACAAATTTGGTTTCATTTTCGGCTTTGATTTTAAGGATCAGCTTAATTGGATTTTATCTGTTTTGTAAAATCTCTGTAAATGCCTATTCCTTTTTTCCTTTACCATCAATTTAATCAATACAGGATAAAAATATTTTTATCTGCTCTTTTATATTGGTCTGATCCCCTCCATTATAAAAATTGTATCGCTGCATAATTTATTTTTTGATTTCCAAAAAATGAAAGTATACCACTAGCCTGGTTCTAGCAATCAACCCTAAACATCTAAACTTATTAAAAGCTTAACTCTTCAAAATAATTTGAACAGATTTGTATTTTAATAGAAGTAGTGAAAATTGGGCACCGTAGAAAACTCTGAAGGCTACAGGAATAGTTTACAATACTTAACGTAATTTTATAAAAAAGGCCTAAAAGAAAATATCATTTTGACAAACCTGTTCAGGATGAATTATCTTCAACAAATCAAAGCATTGTCTTAATTTAAAAAACTGGTTTTTGAAATTTTTAATTCTCTACTCCTTTTTATTGGTATCTGCCAATATAGTCTCTGCACAGGAAGCAAGCATTTCAGACAGCGCCGTAGCTGCAAGACTTTATCATTATTCAAAAACTTATTTTGATGATGTACTGTTTGTACATACAGATAAGAATGTATACACCAATAATGAACAAATATGGTTTAGCGCCTACTTTGTTAATTACAACGCAATTGCCACTAGTCAGCATTCCTACCTGTCTGTTTCCTTAACAAAAGAAGATGGTAGAAAGGTATTTCTTGAAAATAAATTCATTATTACAAAAGGGATTTGTTTTGGTAACCTGGCATTGCCAGACAGTATACCACCAGGCAATTATATGTTTACTGCGTTTAGCAATATGCTGGATCTACATAATAGACCTGTAGGAATTTTCACAAAGCAAGTAACAGTTAAGTATGTCGTTAATAATGGTATTAAAACAAAAGCATTTATTCACAACAGTAATAAAAAGAATATCCTGTTGGCTTCAGTAAAGGTAGAAAATGAAAATTTTCAGCCGATAAATAAAGCGATAATAACTTATTCTGTCAATAGCGGTGATTTCAAAAAAAAGACTACAAACACAGAAGGATTAGTTGACATACAAGTTGAACAGAAGTCCGAAGAACAATTCATACACTTTAAAGTAAATGCAGGTGATAATTTCCAGTTGCTGTCGCTTAAAGTTCCCGGCTTAAGAAAAGACAGCAGTATTTATGCAAAGTTTTATCCTGAATCAGGAAATCTTGTGATGGGATTGGAGAATAAAATAGGGATTGAAACCATGTTCGCTGATGGAACTCCCGTTTCTGTAAAAGGGATTCTTTACAAAAATAACCTGCCCGCAGATACAGTTTACACGACCCGTTATGGAATCGGTGCTTTTAAGATAACACCCCTCGTAATAGATGATTTTAAAATGAAAATTATTTGGAATTCTTTGCAGGGCTGCTCTGATACTAGTTTTTTTGCTTTGCCACAAGCAGTGCCGGATGCCGTTACCATATCAATGAACACTGCACTTACAGGCGACACAGCTATCTTTGACATTGCCTCATCTGCAAACCGGTACTTACATGTTTATGTACACAATTATTCAACACTTTCTGCCACTACCAAAATTTATGCAGGAAAGGAAAGTAAAAGGATAAAATTGTTATTGCAGGATGTACCACGTGGTTTAACTACAGTTACAGTAACTGATGCTTTCGGTATCCCACTGGCAGAACGGATCTTTTTTGCCCATTATTATCACACCACAAGTGCAACTCTTGCTACAGGTAAGCAAACTTACTCACGCCACGAAAAGGTTACCGTAAAATTAAAATTAAATAATACCGAAATCAAAGGTCTTAGAGCTGTTGTATCTGTTGCTTGTGTGCAATCAACTAGAGTGAATTCTGCCAATAAAAGTGATATTGAAATTTATTTTTATCTGGAACGTTTCATCGACAGCCTGATACCATCCCTTCATTTTACAAAAGAATATGAGCCCTACCTGGAAAATCTTCTGCTGATAAAAGGGTGGAGACGCTATACCTGGCAGGCCGCCATGAGTTCAATTGCTGAGGAATCCCCTACGTATACCGTTGGCATTACAGGCACTACAATTATTGATGGAAAAAAACCTAAAAAACCCGTTCAAATAATTATTTTCAGAGATTCTATTATTGACCTCTTGTTTACCGATAATACCGGCAAGTTTAAAATTTCACCTGATAATCTCCTAATTATGGAAGGGCGTAGGATATTCATGAGTGTGAATAAAAATTACAATACAGAATATGAGATAAAAATTGCCGACAGTCTAAAAAGTATTTTAGACAATTTAACTTCATCATTTAATTTTGGCATCAAACTACCTGCAACTGATAACCTGGAAGAAAAACAATTAACGGAACAGGAGATACCCGCTTTAAAAAGATTAACTGAAGTAGTAATAAGGAAAAAAAATAGTGAAGCCGATTCTTATCAAAAAAAGGGTGGAGCAAATTCAAACATTTGTGGCGACTATTTGTGCAGGTACAATATTCTGAACTGCAGAAACCATTACAATGAAAGCGATAACAGACCACCCCAAGTTGGTGAACAAGTTTATGCTTCAGGAGATGCCCATTTTACTAATACTAAAACTGTGTATGAAGGATGTTCAATTGAAAAGAGACAAAACATTGTTCAAGTGCCAGGTATTTTTTATGCCCGTGAGTTTTACGGAGTGGTTCAGCAACAAAAAGATCAGAACGAACCCGAATACTTTTCCACCATTTTCTGGAAATCAGGTATTCTTATAAATACAGAAACCGATACAGAACTGAATTTTTATACTAGTGATATTACAGGTAATTTCACGGTAATAGTGCAAGGAATTACAGAAAATAAAGATGTGCTATATAAAGAAACAATGTTCATGGTCACCTATTAGTAATACGTCTTTGCAATGAGCCTTTACTTTTCGTTTTAGTTGAAATTAGTACTTATGCTAAGATACTTTACGAAATCCGCACAATAAATTTTCCCCAATCCCTAAATCCTACTTCACCTGCAGCTCCTCCCACTCCGTACTCCCATCTTGCCCTCTTTTAAATTCAAACTCATCAGAACTCAGCAATACAATCTCCGCAGTGGTATAAACAATACAGCCATCCATTAAATGCCCACCGATGGTTTTGCCGGTGCTGTCGCTGATGCTAATGTGGAGATGACTACCGCTAACTGACACGGTTCCGGTTAAGCTGATGATTTCAAAATGACCACTGCCAGTGCTACCATCCGGCTGATTGGCAGATCGAATGTTGTAATTTGTAAGACTGCCAACACAAGTACTTACCCACCCTGCCTTCATTTGTTTTTCGGCTACTATTTTTTGTATTTCCTGTTTCATGTCCTGCCCGGGTTTTAGGCGGAAGGCATGCGGAGTTACTGTTGGCATAGTATGTTTAGTTTTGCAGGATGTAATTAATATGAAAAGCATTGTTATGGAAAACAAACGCTGCCAACTGGTATGCAGTAAAAGTGAGTGACACAACTCTGATCCCATGAAAAATCCGTTGCTGGTATTCAAAATAAAAATAAATGTTTTGTAAGTTTATCCTGTAATGAACGTATTAATTGTTAAACATTACGGCTTGTTAAACTTATCTAAAGATAAATTGTTTTAGAAACTATGCTGGTTACATTTGCGTAACTGGTTCAAATAAATTCAATATGAAAAAGATTTTCCTGGCAATCAGCAGTTTTGTTACTTTAATTTCATGTGCTCAAAACAATAGTGCTGAGCTCAACAATAAAATAAAAGCTATGACAGATAATACTCCCAAACCAACTACTTCTTCTATTGATACCGCTACTTTTGGCACCGGTTGTTTCTGGTGTACCGAAGCGGTGTTTCAACAGGTGGAAGGTGTAATTAAAGTAACCAGCGGCTATAGCGGTGGTTTTGTTGACAACCCGTCTTACAAAGAAGTTTGCAACGGCACCACCGGCCATGCAGAGTGCCTCAATATTGTGTATGACCCGTCAAAGGTTTCTTTTGATGAACTGCTGGAAATGTTCTGGCAGGTGCATGACCCAACAACATTGAACAGGCAGGGCAATGATGTAGGTACACAATACCGCAGTGTGGTATTTTATCATGATGACAAACAAAAAGCCACCACAGAAAAATATATTAAGGAGCTGGATAAAAGTGGTGCATGGAGCAACCCCATTGTAACCAAGCTGGAGCCATTTACAAAATTTTATCCTGCAGAAGATTATCACCAGAATTATTACAACAACAATACCGGGCAGGGTTATTGCCAGTTTGTGATAAGGCCTAAGTTGGAGAAGTTTGAGAAGGTATTTAAGAGTAAGTTGAAAAAGCACTGATCAGAACCGTTCGTCAAAATTAAAAGGTTCAGTACCGGATAGTTTTATTTTCTTAAAGTCCGGGTGATTAGGATTCAGTAGGTAATTATATTCCTGTTTGATAACCGCCGATGGAATTTTCATAATGGCTGTTTTTGCGTCTCTCACCCATTGATTTCCGATAGACTGACAGTATGCATAATTTGCTATTGCGTACCATTCTTTTTTTAAAGTTTTTATATCAAGAACATCCACTTTGATTGAATCAGGCACTTCAATCACCATAACCTTAAACAGGGCATTGTTTCCCTCTCCGCTTCTGTGTACCAGGTTTTCAAGGCAGGCAAGCGCCCTGCTTTGAGCTGTATAAATAATAAAATTTCCCCTGCTGTTCCACCTTGCAGGATAACCTGACGCAGTCAATTGTTTACTCCATTGTTCTGTTGTAATTCTGAAAACAGTCATAACAATTAAGCTAAATCTCCGTGTGCAATCCGGTTCAATTCATCAATAACATAATTAATGCCACCTACAGTGGTAACCAGCTTACGGGGTACTTTATTACCCAAGCCAAATGCAGGTTTATCAAGCCAGCGATTAAAACTTTCTTCGCTTCCAAACACTTTAGCACCTTTATTAAACAAAGCAATTGTTTTTAAAATATATTCACTTTGCAATGGACTTAATTTCTTCTTTTCTTTTTGATAACGGGTAACTGTTTTGTAGGAAACATCCAGCAGATCAGCTGCAAAATCTTTATCATAATTAGCCACAGACAACATATCATTAAATGCAGTGGCATATACTTCCTGTGGTTCAGAAACAATACTCTGCTCCTCGTTATCTAAGTAATCTGCATATTGCTTATAAACTTTTTCGGCGGGTTTATTTTCTGTTTTCATATTTTATTCTTTTCTCAAAAATAGACATTTTTCCAATAATTAAAGAATTTTGTCCAAATTATTTTTCAATCTTAACTTTCCGCAATTCCAGCAGGTTCAGGCTATTGGGAAAAAAATTTTTGATGTTGGTATGCACTAAATGAATGGCCATATCATACCATAGCGGCACCACAGGTGCATCATCTATCATCAACTGATCCATTTGCTGGTAAAGTTTGTAACGTATGGAGTCGCTCTTTTCTGCAATAGCATTTTCGTAGAGCAGGTCATATTGAGGATTGTGATACCGGGTATAGTTAGGAGGAGCAGGGTTTTTTCCGTAAAAAACACTGAGGTAATTTTCAGCATCGGGGTAATCAGCTATCCAACTGCCTCTAAAAAATAATGCCTGTGATTTGGAGGTTTGTTCCAGTAATAAACTTTTTTGAACGGTTTCCACCTGCACTTTTATTCCAACTTGCAACAACTCGTTTGCAATGTATCCGGCCAAATCAGCATACACGGGAATTGTTAATAATTTTATTGCAGGTAAATTAACACCGTTGGGATAACCTGCTTCCCGTAAGAGTTGTTTTGCTTTTTGTGGATTGTAATAATATCCATGCACAATAGTACTGTCAAAGGAAGGTAGGCCTGCAGGAACAAAACCGCTTTCAGCTGCAGTGCCAATGGAGTTACGCAGGTAGAGCATCATCTTTCTCCTGTCGAAACCATAGTTGATTGCCTGACGTATTTTTTTTGATCTGAGCGGAGATTGCTTTACCAGTTCATTGGTAGAATCCACCAATATGCCAAGATATTCAATGTTGAGGTAAGGATGTTTTTGCAGTAGTAATTTCCCTTCCCACTGCTTTTTCAGGCTGCCGGTTTTAGTGAGTATTTCATCTTTAAAAGACGCTTCAATATCATTGATAAAGTCAAGCCGGTTTTGCTGAAACTCCAGGAACTCTGTTGCCTTACTGTCAAAAAAAGAAACCTTGATACCATCCAGGTACGGTAACGCATAGCCGCTGCTGTCTTTTTCAAAATAGTGTTCATTTTTTTTCAGTACCAACGCCTGTCCTTCTTCCCAGGCTACAAAAGCAAAAGGGCCCGTACCAACAGGATGACTGCGAAAATCACTACCATATTTTTGCACTGCTTCTTTTGCCACTACTGAACAATATTGCATGCTCAATATGCCGAGAATAGGTTGAAAAGGCCGCAGTAGTTTCAATTGAAAAGTAGAATCATTGACTGCTGTAAATGGCTGCACACTATCCACCCGGTTATTAAATATCCATGCACCAGGACTGGCAGTATTTTTATGGATAACACGATTGAAGCTATACACAACATCCTTCGCATTCAATTGTCGCCCTTTGCCATTTTCAAAAGCGGCATCATTATTAAAAAATACATCGGTACGTAAATGAAAGATCAGCGAAAGATTGTCTGCACTGATCTCCCAGTTTTTTGCAAGAGATGGTTTTAGCTGCATATTCTGATCCACTTCCACCAATGTATTGTACAGCTGGTGTACGGCCCACATGATGGATTGATTCTTTGCAAAGGCCGGGTCCAAAGAAGCTATGCCGGTTTGCTCATTGTAATGAAATATTTTTTTATCCGGATGCTGATGATTTTTGCATGATGCAAGATTCAATACACATGCAAGAATTGATAATTTGAAAATAGATAATTGGTAATTATGTGGATGGTGCATAAAACAATAAAAGAAAATCTAAATTAGCGAATTAAAATTCTATTGATGAGCAAGTATTGCAAGCTTTTATTTTTACTGTTATTGATCAATGTGCAATTAAAAGCACAACTCATGGAACCCAAGGAAGTGTTTACAAAGTCTGATACGTTACGTGGTAGCAATGGCCCTGAAAGAGATTGGTGGGATGCTACCAAATATGATATCCATGTAAAGTTTAATATTGAGGATAGTACGATTAGTGGTTACAATACTATTCAATTTAAGGTATTGAAGAAAGGGAATGTAATGCAAATTGATTTGCAGGAACCATTAATACTCGATAGCGTAAAATGTTTTATCGGGAGTTATAAAGTCAATTTATCAAGCAATAGTTTTGAAAAGGAAGGCAATGCCTATTTTATCAATACTCCGAATTTACAAACTCAGATTCCAAAACTAAACAATGAAAATTATTTAACTATTTTCTACCACGGCAAACCCCAAATAGCCCGTCGTCCACCATGGGATGGCGGCCTGATCTGGAAAAAAGATACTTCCGGTAACCCATGGGTGAGCATTGCCTGCCAGGGTTTGGGTGCCAGCGTTTGGTATCCCTGCAAAGACATTCAAAGTGATGAACCGGACAGTGCAGAAATGCACATTACCATTCCTGATAGTTTGGTGGCAGTGGGCAATGGAAGATTCAGGGGAAAAACAAATAATGCAGATGGCACTGCTACTTATGACTGGGCAGTTACCAGTCCGATTAATAATTATACCATTATTCCATACATCGGCAAGTATGTTCATTTTAGTGAAATCTATAAAGGAGAAGCCGGTGATTTAGATATGGACTATTGGGTACTCGATTCTAATTTAGAAAAAGCCAAAGTACATTTTAAAGATGCCCCCAAAATGATGAAGGCATTTGAATATTGGTTTGGTCCGTATCCTTTTTATAAAGACGGCTACAAACTGGTAGATGCGCCGCATTTAGGAATGGAGCATCAGAGTGCCACTGCTTACGGTAACCAATACAAGATGGGTTATTTGGGCAGAGATCTCAGTGGCAGCGGCTGGGGATTAAAATGGGATTATATTATTATACACGAAAGCGGTCACGAATGGTTTGCCAATAATATTACTACCAAAGAGATTGCAGACATGTGGGTGCATGAAGGTTTTACAAGCTACAGCGAAACTTTGTTTACGGAATTTTATTATGGTAAAGAAGCTGCAACAGCTTACATTTCCGGTTTAAGAAAAGGCATTGGCAACAAAGCAACTATTATTGGTAAATATGGCGTAAACAAAGAAGGCAGCGGAGATATGTACAGCAAAGGAGCAAACATGATTCACACCATCCGGCAGGTGATCAACAATGATGTACTGTTCAGAAAAATATTAAGAGGATTGAATAAAACTTTTTATCACCAGACAGTTACTACCAAACAGGTGGAAGATTATATCAGCAGGCAAAGCAAGATCAATTTTAATAAAGTATTTGACCAGTATTTGAGAAACATCAACATCCCGGTGCTGGAGTTTAAACAAACCGGGTATAAACTGGAATACCGGTACAGCAACTGCATTAAAGGATTTAATATGCCACTTAAAATTAATTTTAAAGGGAGGCGATGGATCAAACCAACTGAAAAATGGCAGGTACTGAATCTATATCCGGAAGGCGATAATAATTTTTCTGTGGATCCAAATTTTTACATCTTTACAAAAAAGGTAGATTAATTTAGCGCTCAAACAACACTATGAGCCAGATCAGGAGGCAGAGTATTATTTCATCGGTAATGGTTTATGCTGGCTTTGCTCTTGGTTTTTTGAATACTTATTTGTTTACAAAAGAAGGTGGCTTTTCAAAAGAACAATACGGGCTCACAGGCATCTTCATTGCCATCGGCAGTTTGATGTTTTCCTTTGCCAACCTCGGAATGCCCTCTTATATTTACAAATTCTACCCGTATTACAATGATAATTTAGATAAGAAAAGAAACGATATCCTTTCCTGGGCATTGCTGTTCTCTCTCATTGGATTTTGCTTTGTAACAATTGGTGGAATTTATTTCAGTGATGTAGTGATCCGGAAATTCGGCTACTCTCCGGAGTTGGTAAAATATTATTACTGGATATTTCCCTTTGGCCTTGGCCTTACGTTATTCAGCATTTTAGAAAGCTATGCCTGGCAATTAAAAAAAGCCATTGTTACCAACTTTTTAAGAGAGGTTCAGTTTCGTTTGTTCACCACCATACTTATAGTTCTAACTTTTGCAGGACTGCTCACCAGTTTTGATGTTTTTATAAAAATCTATTCTTTCACTTACCTGGGCATTGCGCTGATCCTTTTATTTTATCTATTAGGCAAAGGCTATATACACCTCACCTTTAAAGTGAGTATTGTTACCAGGAAGTTCTATAAAAAAATATTATCACTGATTGGCTTTGTATTTGGAGGCACACTGGTATATGCCATTTCAAGTGTATTTGATTCACTGGTAATTGCGGCAGTGGTTAAGGAAGGCCTTGCAGGAGTAGCCATTTATTCACTGGCACAAAATATTGCCAGTTTGATACAGGCACCACAGCGGGGTATCATCTCCTCTTCCTTAGCCGCATTATCTCAAGCATGGAAAGACAAGGACATGATCCGGATACAACGTATCTACAAACAATCTTCCATCAATCAATTATTATTTGCCACTGGTATGTTTGCATTGATCTGGCTCAACTTTGCAGATGGTGTTTTCACTTTTAAAATGCAGTCGGGTTATATCAATGCCCGTTGGATATTTTTCTTTATCGGGTTGTACCGTATCATTGATATGGGTACAGGTGTAAACAGCCAGATCATTGCCACTTCTACCCGGTGGAAGTTTGAATTTTTTACCGGAATTATTTTATTACTGATAACGCTTCCGCTAAATTATGTACTCACCAAATATTACTTTGATATCAAAGGCCCGGCTATTGCCAACCTTATTTCTTTTACTATCTACAATGCTATCCGGTATTGGTTTCTAAAAACCAAATACAATTTGGATCCTTTTACAAAAGAAACGGTGCTAACTATGTTATTGGGAGTAGCATGCTTTTACGGCTGTTACTTTTTGTTTGATGATAAACAAGGATTGATCTGGATCATTATCCGCAGCAGCTGTTTTTTAATGCTGTACATTTCAGGTACTTTAGCCCTAAAGCTTTCAACTGATATATTGCCTGTATGGAAAACAGTTCTAAAAAAACTGGGCATAAAAAAAGGAGAATAAAAATTCTCCTTTCAACATTTTAATATTTTTTATTGCTGCGTTGTAATTCTTCCGCCGCTGATAAATTTCCTGCTGTAATAATCATCCGTAAGGCTGCTGATGGTAACGCCACCATTTACACTGCTGTGTACAAAATAATTATCTCCTAAATAAAATCCAACATGACTTACACCTCCTCTTGTATTAAAGAAAAGCAGGTCGCCTTCATTCAAGTCTTCGTTGGCGATCTTTTCACAAACCTTAAACTGATCCTTTGCCACCCTTGGTAGTGTAACCCCATAAACATTTTGTACTAACTCACCAACAAAAGCGCTGCAGTCAATTCCTTTCTTGTCCGTGCCGCCATACCGGTACCGGGTACCCCACCACTCTTCAATAAAATGATATAAGGAAAGATTACTGATGGATTCCACATCTCTGTCCATCATCATCGCATATTTAAACTGCAGTGACGAACATGCTTCAATGGAAAAAACGGAGCTGGATGAATTGGTATTAACAACCTTAGCAGTTGAAACAGTTTTCACTACATCGCCACCGGAAACTTCCGAAACGTTAGAAATCTTTTCCGGCGCAATTTCAATACCATCAATAAATTTAAGAGAAGCTTTGGGCTTCGATTGTACTGCAAACCTTTCCAGGTTTACATTAGTTTGTGCTTTAGATGAAATAGATGTTCCTGTAAATATGCCAGTGGCAACAGCAACAAAAAATAAGTGTTTCATACGTAAAATTTTGTTTTACAGTATGTACGACTTAGTCTTGTGTTATTTACTCATCTGTCTTTCTTACTTGTTAACTGCTTAGCTTTAATCTTCTTTGAGTCGTGTCCTACAAACAAATTAATAAAATAGGTTTCTTCGGTGCGGCTGCAAAGATAACTTTCAAAGTTCAGCAATGCAAGCCTTTATCATTCTTTTTCAAATGGTTAAAAAAAAGTATGAGTTCTGAAAACGAACGGGTTACCAATTTATTGTTGAATTTTATTTTACTCATGTTAATGATTTTTAATTTTTGTACGCACACATTCTATCTTTCTTCAACTGCAGTCTGGCTATCCATTACAACTCCGGCACAGAACCCTTGCTCCATGCCTCACCGTGGTTTTCATTGCTATCCGGCGTAGGTTTTCACCTGTTGGAATTTTATTGAACATTGATAAATTCAGGTCTTTATAAAAATACGAAGTCTAATAACTATAATACCTGTGTATAATTTGCCATTAACTATTCCCTAAAACCCATCTCAACAATCGTAAATTTGGGGTTCGCAAATTCATAACTTAAAATATTCTCCGCTGGTAAGCGGAACAGGGGCATGAAATTTTCTCACTTACACGTACACACACAATTTTCTTTACTGGATGGGGCGGCTTCCATCAAGAATTTATATAAAAAAGCAATCGCCAATAATATGCCGGCATTGGCCATCAGTGATCACGGTAATATGTTTGGCGCTTTTGAATTTGTAAAAGAAGCTTACAACCATAAAAACAGCGACGGTACCCTGAAAGTAAAACCCATCGTTGGCTGTGAGTTTTATATTACCAAAGACAGGCACCGGAAAACATTCAGTAAAGACGAAAAAGACCCCCGTCATCACCAGATATTGCTGGCAAAAAATGATGTGGGTTATAAAAACCTGGTAAAGCTCACTTCCCTTGGTTTTATTGAGGGGATGTATAGCAAATACCCAAGGATCGACAAAGAACTCATTCATAAATACCACGAAGGATTAATTGCCACCACCTGCTGCCTCGGTGCACTGGTACCGCAAACCATTTTAAAACAAGGTGAGGCGGAAGGAGAAAATGAATTTAAATGGTGGCTGAATATTTTCCAGGAAGATTACTATGTAGAGTTGCAGCGTCATGGCATACCAGACCAGGAGAAGGTGAATAAAGTGCTGTTGAAGTTTGCAAAAAAATACAATGTAAAAGTGATTGCCAGCAACGACAGTCATTATGTGGATCAAAAGGATTTTAATGCCCACGATATTTTACTTTGTATCAACACCGGCGAAAAGCAATCCACCCCTGCCCTTCGGGAGTTTACAGATGATGATGTATTTAATAAAGGAAAACGTTTTGCATTTCCCAACGACCAGTTCTTTTTAAAGACCGGCGAAGAAATGGAGAAAGTATTTGCAGATATTCCCGAAGCAATTGACAATACCAATGAGATTGTTGACAAGGTTGATCTGCTGGATTTGAAAAGGGAGATTCTACTACCCTTTTTTGAAGTACCGCCTAACTTTAAATCCCAGGACGATTACTTAGAACACTTGACCTGGAGTGGTGCAAAAGAACGCTATAAAATACTCACAACTGAAAGTGAAGAACGGTTACAGTTTGAATTAAGCATCATCCGGAAAATGGGCTTTGCCGGTTACTTCTTAATTGTAAGTGATTTTATAAAAGCAGGCCGGGATATGGGTGTCTTTATCGGCCCGGGCCGTGGTTCTGCCGCCGGTAGTGCGGTGGCTTATTGCATTGGCATCACTAATATTGATCCCATCAAATACAACCTGCTGTTTGAAAGGTTCCTGAACCCGGAACGTAAGAGCATGCCGGATATTGATACGGATTTTGATGATGAAGGCAGGCAAAAAGTATTGAACTATGTAGTACAAAAATATGGTAAGAACCAGGTGGCGCAAATCATCACTTATGGCACCATGGCTGCCAAGTCAAGTATTGCTGATGTGGCCAGGGTAATGGATCTGCCGATTGCAGAAAGCAGGGCCATTTCCAAACTGGTACCGGAACGTCCGGGCATTAATTTAAAGCGATTACTGCATGCACCATTTACTATTAAGGAAGCAAATGCTTCGACAGGCTCAGCACGGGAAAAATCTTTAGAAGAAAAAGAGCAGTTGCAGGGAGAAGATATTGAAAATGTAAAAAAACTACGCCAATTATATGCAGGTGATGATCTGCAAAGCAAAATATTACATGAAGCAGAAGTACTGGAAGGTTCGGTAAGAAATACGGGTATCCATGCATCCGCCATTATCATTGCGCCGAAGGATCTTACCGATCTTTTACCCGTTGCCACTTCTAAAGAATCCGAGTTATGGTTAACACAAATTGAAGGTGGTTCTATTGAAGAGGCGGGTGTTATTAAGATGGATTTTTTGGGATTAAAAACGCTCAGCATTTTAAAAACTGCTCTTCATCTCATCAAACAAAATCACGGAGTAGAAATTGAAATAGATAACATACCGCTGGATGATGAAAAAGCTTACAGGTTATATCAGCTCGGGGATACCAATGGGACTTTCCAGTTTGAAAGTCCCGGTATGCAAAAACATTTACGGGAATTAAAACCGGATAAGTTTGATGACCTCATTGCCATGAACGCCCTGTACCGCCCAGGTCCTATGGCTTATATACCTGATTACATTGATCGTAAACATGGCAAGAAACAGGTAGAGTATGATCTTCCGGACATGGAAGAACACCTGAAAGAAACCTACGGTATCACGGTGTACCAGGAACAGGTGATGTTACTGAGTCAAAAGCTGGCCGGCTTTAGTAAAGGGGATGCAGACATATTGCGTAAGGCAATGGGTAAAAAACAAAAATCTGTACTGGATAAAATGAAAGTACAGTTTGTGGAAGGCGCTACCGGCAAGGGGCACCCCAAGGACAAACTGGAGAAAATATGGACCGACTGGGAAGCATTTGCACAATACGCTTTTAATAAATCTCACTCTACCTGCTATGCGTTTGTTGCGTATCAAACAGCTTATTTAAAAGCACACTACCCCAGTGAATATATGGCTGCAGTACTCAACCATGCAGGCAGTATTGAAAAGATCACCTTCTTTATGGAAGAGTGTAAAAAGATGGGATTAACAGTATTGGGTCCAGATATCAATGAATCACAAAACGGTTTTGCAGTCAATCAAAAAGGCGAGATACGTTTTGGTTTTAGTGGATTAAAAGGCGTAGGTGAAAATGCCATTGAAAACATCATTGAAGAAAGAACAAAACATGGCCATTACAATTCTATTTTCGATCTTACCAAAAGAGTGGTGCAACGTTCTGTGAACAGGAAATCCTTAGAAAGTTTGATCTATGCAGGTGCTTTTGATTGCTTTAAAGAATTTACCAGGCCGCAATATTTCTATACAGCTCCCGGTGATGTACAAGCACTGGATAAGATCATTAAATTCGGCAACGTTTACCAGGCCCAAACTACTAACTCCATGAACACCTTATTTGGTGACATGCAAATGCCGGATATCCAGCCACCCAAATTATTGCCCTGTGAACCATGGCCCTTAGTGGTACAACTGGATTATGAAAAGGACGTTACCGGCATGTACATGAGCGGACATCCATTGGATAATTTCAAATTTGAAATGCAGCATTATAATATCACAGCACTTTCTGAATACAATGATTTTAAAGCAGCAGTAAACACGTACGCAAATCCGGCCAAACAATTCAGAGTGGCCGGACTGGTGGTAGATGCACAGCACCGGCTTACGAAAACCGGTAAGAATTTCGGAATATTAACAATCGAGGATTACAGCGGTAAAAGTGAGTTTATGCTGTGGAGTGAGGATTATGTGAAGTACACCAATTATCTGGAAAAAGGACTGATCGTTTTGGTAGAAGGTGGTTTTAAACAACGGTATAATACTGACCAGTATGAATTTAGGCTGGCCAAAATTCATTTACTGGAAACAGTAAAAATAACCCTGACCAAACAGGTAGTACTGGATGTACAACCACAGTTTATCAATGAAGATTTTGTAAATTTTATTGATGCCAACCTGAAAGCTAACCCTGGTAAGACGGCATTGAAACTAAATATAACTGATACCAGAAACAATTATAAAGTGGGTATGTACAGCCTCGGCACCGGATTTACCATGAATGATGAAATGGCGGTTTTCTTAGCCGGAAATAAAGATGTGGAAGTGAGTGTAGTTACCGGTTAGCGCATTTAGAAAACTTTAACAAAGGCTCAAATAAGCGGTCAATATGGCTTTTACAATGACAAATTTAGTTGAGCACAAGATGTGAATATGTCAAAGCAACATATTCAAAAGTTTGGATGTAATTTTGCTTTTCTTATAAAAACAAAAAACTAAAAATATTATGGCACACGAATTTACAGATGCAAACTTTAAAACAGATGTTTTAGACTCAGATAAATTATCAGTAATAGATTTTTGGGCAGAATGGTGTGGTCCTTGCCGTGCAATCGGTCCCGTAATTGAGGAACTTGCCAAAGAGTATGATGGAAAAGTAAATGTGGGTAAAGTAAATGTGGACCATAATCCACAAATCTCAATGAACTATGGTATCACCAGCATTCCAGCTATCCTTTTTGTAAAAGGTGGACAGGTGGTTGATAAATTGGTAGGCGCCCAGCCAAAAGCAAATTTTGTAAAGAAGATCGAACAACATAAATAATTGACCAGCTTATCGGCTGATTCAACTAATTAATAAAAAAATCCCCGGTTGTGTAAGCCGGGGATTTTTTTATTAATGCTACCAATTCTGTTTAGTAAGAAAAGGTAGTGTTATGCGGTAGCGGTTTTTTTAAAGTTTACAGCTTTTAAAAAAGCTGTAAACTTTAGATTACCTTATTGAACTATCTTTTCAATTGCTTTTGAATCATGTTTGTATTTAAATACCAGCGGGAAAATAATAGCCAGTACCAATGCATAAGCTGCAAACGTAAACCAGATAGAAGGCCAGTCTTTTATACCTGAACAGGCTCCTTCTATATTAGTCGTAAAATGGTCCACCACTTTTCCTGCCGCCCATCCCCCGGCTATAGCGCCTATTCCATTGGTCATCAGCATGAACAATCCCTGAGCACTTGCCCTGATGGTTTTGTCTGCTTCTTTTTCAACAAACAATGACCCGGAGATATTAAAAAAGTCAAAGGCCATTCCATAAACGATCATGGATAAAATTAAAAACACCAGCCCTTCTGCAGGATTTCCAATTCCAAACAATCCAAATCTTAACACCCACGCCAGCATACTCATCAGCATCACTTTTTTAATACCGAATTTTTTCAGAAAGAAAGGGATCGTAAGAATAAACAATGTTTCAGATACCTGTGATAATGAGATCAGCAAACTTGGATGCTCCACTGCGAAAGTACCTTTGTAAGCGCCACTGAAATCATTTAAAAATGGCTGACCAAAAGCATTAGTGATTTGCAGCGCCGCTCCAAGCATCATCGCAAACAAAAAGAAGATCACCATTTTGGGTTGCTTGAATAATACAAACGCATTCAACCCAAACATCTCAACAAAGGAAGAACCCTTGGTTGCTTTGGCAGGTTTACAAGCAGGCATTGTCAATGAATACAATCCCATTATCACACCTGCGGTAGCTGCAAATAAAAATTGGTTAGAGCTTTTTGTCCAGCCCAGCAGGTCTACACCCCACATAGCAATAATAAATCCTACCGTTCCCCAAACCCTGATGGGAGGAAATACTTTTTGCACATCCAGGTTATGCTGGGTTAAAATATTATAGGAAACCGTATTGTTCAACGCAATGGTGGGCATAAAGAAACAGCTGTTGATCAACGTGATACTGTACAATAAATTTACATCAGTAACTGTGCTTGACCAGTACAAAGCTGCAGCACCCGCCAGGTGGCAAATACCCAGCACCTTTTCGGCATTTACAAACCTGTCTGCAATAATTCCAACCAGTGTTGGCATAAACAAAGAAGCAATGCCCATGGTACCATAAGTTGCACCAACCAGTGCACCTCTCTCACAAAGATCTCCGGGAAAAGTAAACATATAACCTCCTAAAGAAATTAACCAGGACCCCCATACAAAAAATTCTAAAAAATTCATTACAGTCAGACGTGATTGAATACTCATAATTTTCTTGTTTTGTATCAGCAATTAGTAAATGACCATACAACACCTGCATCAAACAATATATCCCTGGGGAAAGGAACTTAAAGCAGCTGTTGTTTTTTTTGATTTGAAAGATATACAATTCTGGGAGAAACCAACCAGTGAAAAAATTTAATTTTAAAATCCTTTAGTACGTTAAACCGCTTACAATTTTTTACTGGTATTTAACACTCAATTTTCAACCTGCATCCACTACAAATGATTATTCGTAAGTGTTAATTAATTATATTGCAAGTTGAGCAAATGCAGACTATTCCTGCATACCTGCCGGTTATGTATTCTAAACATTCTGTGATGAAAAAAATTTATTTGATTGTTGTGTTGATAGTGCTGTTTGGACAAATTTGCCGGTCACAAACCGTAACCCCGGAACTGATCAATTTTACCCAATTAGCTAATTTTGAAAAAGCGCATCCTGAGTTATATGGACGTTGCGCCACCTGCAAGGAAAAAGAAAATGACGCCGGCTGGAAAGATCTTAATAACATGCCAATACCTGTCGGCGCAATAATTAAAAAGCAGGCGCAGGATAACCTGCAATCTTCTGGCATCGCAAGACCTTCCATTCCTGCTACACCGCTGTCTCCTTCCCCTGCACCAACCAGGAGTTTTCTCGGTCATGTAGATCCAGGTCAAGGTATTCCTCCGGATACACATGGAGCTGTAGGACCCAATCATGTAATTACTGCCACCAATGATTTTTTGATCGTACACAATAAGGTAACGGGGCTTCAAATCAGCAGGGTATCCATTTCTACCTTTACCGGCGTACCTACCACTTGTGATCCATATATTAAATATGATCCTTCTTCCAAAAGATGGTTTTATTCTGCCATTAACTGCGATGGCACTAATGGTAACGTGATGGTATTTTTGGTATCTAATTCAAGCGACCCAACTGCTGGCTGGAACAAATACAGTTTTGTTCCCGGCAGTTCTTATTTTCTTGATCACCCCTACCTGGGGTTCAACGAAAAATGGTTAGTGATCTCTGGAAGAAAATTCCCCGATCTCAGTTCATTTTCCGGCCCCGTTTTGTTTGTGTTTGATAAAGCCAACCTGGTTTCAGGTGGTACGCTTAATTTTGGCGTAAATGCACAGCGAATAGAAAAAACACCAACCGATGGTGATTCCCCGCTGCCGGTTTCGGTATATGGTAACAACCCAAATCCGGGTACATTTTATGTTTTACAAAGCTGGAATGGTGGTGCTTCGGCCATACGTTTAAGCACTGTTACCGGTAATATTCCAAATGCCACATGGAACGCTGCCTCCGCTGTTTTCCCAGTAGGTGGTTCTCCGTGGATAGATCAAACAGGCGCAGTAGCGGAGCAGTTAGGTGAGTCAAGAAAAACAGCTACCAACGATTCAAGAATAAGCACCGGAGTAATGATCAATGGAAATATATGGTGTGCTCACCATATTGGAATTTCCCCTGCCAATGTTGCGGTACAATGGTGGCAATTAAACGGCACTCCAGGAAGCAGTTTTGGTAATATTATTCAAAGAGGCCGTATCGGTGCCGGAGTAGCAAATAACTACCGCTTTTTCCCAGGTATTGCTGTAAATGAATTTGAAGATGTGATCATCGGTTACACCTTTTCTTCTAACGTATCCAGGCTCAGTTCTGCCTACAGTTTCAGGAGCAATACCACACCGCTAAACACTACAGATGATGAATACATTTATAAAGTTGGTTTAAGTACTTACTTTAAAGACTTTGGAGGAGAAAGAAGCAGGTGGGGTGATTACAGTCATAGTGCTTTGGACCCTACAGATGCCTCCATCTGGACTATACAGGAGTATGCAGATCAGCGTGTAGGTACAGCAGATGCTGACTCAAGATATGGTGTATGGTGGGCACAGGTTACGCCGGCATCCACCCTGTTGCAATCAGATGCCACCATTGGCGCAGTGCTTGAACCTAACAGCGGCTTGTTATGCAAATTACCGGTGGAGCCAAAAATTCTTATTAGAAATTTAGGTACGGATACTTTAAAAAAGGTTGAAGTTGGAATGATACTCGACGGTGTTCCATTAGGTTCGTTAACTGCTTTCAACAACCTGTCTATAGCAACTTTTAACAGTTCATCCGCTTTAACATTAACCCCGTCTTTTAATGTGGCGCCGGGTGCACACACGTTAAAAATATTTACGATCAACCCAAATGGATTACAAGATTTAAGACCATTAAATGACACCACTACCGTCAGCTTTACGGTAGCTCCAACGCTAAACCTGCCCTACACGGAAAATTTCGCCAGTGCTGCTTTTCCTCCGGCTAACGGTTCTGCAGTTATTAACCCGGATGGTGGCTTAACCTGGGAAAGAACAACAGCAGCGGGAAGGCATGGACCAGCATCTATGATGCTTAAATTTTACGATTACGGACCAGATTTAGATGGTGCAAGAGACATCTACCGCACACCCAAAATAAATACCAGTGTGCTGGATTCTTTAGCTATTACATTTAATGTGGCCTACCGGCAATATCCCGGCTTCAGCGATTCATTAAATATTCTTTACTCTCCTGATTGTGGTATCTCCTGGTTTCGGACAGGATATTCAAAAGGAGGTTCGGGCTTGGTTACGGTGGAAGGTACTACAGAAGAAAATTTTGTACCAACTGGTGCAGCTCAATGGAGAACTGAAAAAGTAATCCTGAAAGATTTTTGCGCTAAAAACCTGGACAATGTAATGATCGGCTTTGAAGCAGTGAATGCTTATGGCAATAATATTTATGTTGACAGCATTAACATGGTGGGCTTTAATTCAGTTTCAAGAAACGCTATTCTAAAATCTGTTTCACAACCACTTTCTGCTATTTGTGCAGGCAGTTCTTACACACCAGTAGTTAGTTTTAGCAATGCAGGTTTAGATACTATCAAAAATTTAAAGATCAGGTATGTGCTGGATAATGGGCCAGATACTATTACCACCAACTGGACAGGTAACCTGGGCAAATGCGACAGCGTTACCATAACCCTTCCGGCTGGTAACGCAGATGTAGGCACTCATACTTTAACCGTGTTTACTTCAGAACCCAATGGCCTGGATGACCAGTCAACCACAAATGATACCTTAAGAAGAACATTTTCCATTTACAGTGAAGCAGCCACAGCAACACCTGTATTTGAAGGTTTTGAAGATGCTGAATTTCCAAGAGATAACTGGGGTGTACAAAATGTAAATGGCGGTACTACTTACGAAAGATCCACCGCTACTGCTAAAACAGGATTGGCATCTATGAAAATGAATAACCCAAATGCAGCCAACTTTAATGGCGCAGTAGATTATTTCATTACGCCAATCGTGAAAAACAGCAGCACGTACGATTCTGTCTTCGTTGACTTTGATCTTTCTTATAAACCAGGTCCGCAATATCCCGGCTCTACCGTGTTCCCTTTAGATACGTTGGAATTATTAATCACCAGTGACTGCGGTGCAACTTTTAAATCCGTGTGGAAAAAATGGGGTAATGAATTACAGACCATAAATGACCCCAGTTACTCCAGTACGGATGCATTTGTGCCATCATTAAAAGCAGAATGGAAACCTGTAAGAGTTTACCTGACACCTTATGCAGGCGCTGATAACTTCCAGTTGTATTTTGCCACCAAAGGCAACAAACAAAATAACCTGTGGATCGATAATATCAATATCACATCGCTTACTTTACCACAGCGGTTAAAAGACCAGGGCTACCTCATCTATCCAAATCCGTTCAACAGCAGTTTTGTAATCCATCACTACGCTGTTGATCCTCCTGCTGGCCTACAGTCAGCGCAGGTATATAATGCTGCAGGGCAATTGGTTTGGCAAAAGGAATACAAAGGAAATGCTGACAGGAAAATATATGTTGATCTTAGTAATAAAGCAAATGGATTGTATATTCTTAAGATGATCTATACTAACAAAACTATTGTGGAAAGAATTGTGAAAAATTAGTATGACAACAGTTGCCAGTAAGCGTATTGCGACACCCTGCAAACTATGACAGATAAAGCAATTCATAAACTTCTTACTTATTGCATTGCGACAATTTGGTTTGTAAATGGACTGTTCTGTAAAGTTTTAAACTTAGTTCCAAGACATCAACAAATAGTTGCAGGTATTTTAGGAGAAAAATACTCAAGAACGCTCACTATTTTAATTGGATTCTTAGAAATTGTAATGGCAATTTGGATTTTAAGTAGTATGAAGACAAGATTAAATGCAATTTCACAAATCATTATTATTGGTGCAATGAATACAATTGAATTTCTCCTTGTACCTGACTTACTACTATGGGGGAAATATAATTCGGTTTTCGCATTCTTACTAATTATTGCTATTTATTTAAACGAATTTTATTTTAACAAAAAATTGCTCGAACAGACTTAGTATGCTTTCATTCCTAAAAAATCATCCATTTGCAGTTGAAGCATTTTTTGAAAGTTCATTGGTATTTACATTTGCTGTTTCGAAAGAGCAATTGAAAAGTTTTATCCCGGAATGTTTGCGATTAGACACATTTAATGACAAATGGGCTTTTATTGCAGTAGCAATGGTTCAAACAAAAGACCTGCGACCAAAAGGTTTTCCTAAGTTTATGGGTAACGATTTTTTTTTAATCGGGTATCGTGTATTTGTACGTTATACAAACAATGCAGGAAAGAATTTACGTGGCTTGTACATTCTTAAATCAGAAACCAATAAGAAAAAAATGGAATTTATGGGCAACACCTTCACCCATTACAATTACACTACGACTGACATTCTTCAAAAAGAACAAATAGATTCTACAGAAATTTCATCAGCAAAATCAAAGTTTACAATAACAATAGATAAAACGGAAGAAGAAATTTCATTACCCGAAAATTCACCGTTTGCAGATTGGAAAGAAGCCAGAAGATTTGCAGGGCCATTACCTTTTACATTCACTTACAACGAAGTAAAAAAAGAGGTTTTAATTATTGAAGGGGTAAGACAAAACTGGGTACCAGCTGCGGTAAAAGTAATTGATTATGATTTCGAATTTTTACGTTTGCTGAAAATTGAAAACCCAATATTGGCAAATGCCTTTGTAATTAAAAATATTCCATACTACTGGAAAAAAGGTAAAATTGAACTATGGAAATAAAAAGAAGAAAATTTCAGGGTCTATTAAATATTTTAAGTTTTAACCGGCACTTCTATGTATTTGGCCTGGCGGCTTTAGTTTTAATAATTACAAGCCATATGATATTCAATTGGTCGAATCTTTTGTATTGGATAATCATTTTGGCTTTTCTTTACGGCCTTATAATGCCATTAATTGTTTCTGCTTATGTATATGATTTTTCGGGCTATTATGATTTCAACTGGTTGAGAAAATATAACATTTCAGATTCCGGGACGAAACAAATTCTAAACATTAATGCCGGTTTTGATGAAACAAGCTTTATTATTAAAAACATATTTCCCCAATCCGATTTAAAAGTATTTGATTTTTATAATGCGGAACAACATACCGAACAGGCTATTATAAGAGCTAGAAAGGTGAGTTTAGTTTATCCTGATACCCAACAAATAATATCTAACTCGATTCCGCTGAAAGATAATTCAGTCGACATTATTTTTTTATTATCGGCTGTGCATGAGATACGGTCACAAGAAGAAAAAGTTCAGTTTTTAAAAGAATGCCACAGGTTATGTAAACCAAATGCAGAAGTAATTATGGTAGAACACTTACGGGACTTTCCAAATTTTCTTGCATTCTCAGTTGGCTTCACACATTTTTTCTCCAAAAAAGTATGGAAAAAAGTATTTGAAAAAGCCGGTTTTTCCTCATTTACCGAAACTAAATTCACACCCTTTATGTCTATCTTCAAATGTTGCCCCTAATTTTTTAATACATGCATCTTCATATAAAAATAATTGGCTTTCTGTTAATTGTTTTAGCATTGGTTCACATCGTCTTTCCAAAATATTTTAATTGGAAGAAAGAACTTGGCCCATTGAGTTTAATTAACCGGCAAATGATGACGGTTCATACGTTCTTTATAGCCTTGACTGTTTTTCTAATGGGGTTGCTTTGTTTGACATCATCCAATGAACTTATTGACACAGCCTTTGGCAAAAAAATATCTTTAGGGCTTGGTATATTCTGGGCAATAAGGCTGTTTGTTCAGTTTTTTGGTTATACATCAGAACTTTGGAGAGGCAAGCCTTTTGAAACAACGGTTCACATTTTATTTATTTTCTTGTGGACATATTTAAGTTTCGTGTTTTGCACAATAGCGTGGATATAAACGAAGATGAGATGACCGACAGGCAACATTTTGTTCAACAGATGGATTGCCAACTAAACGCAGCCTCTTTTGTTTTATAGTGCAAGTCAAACTAAATTTGTAAAAAATTACAAGATGAATACTTCAATAGATACCCTTCTCCATTTTACCACGGATGCAGACCTGAAAACCATTGCAGAGAAAGTAAAAAATCAACAAAGAATTACTGATGAAGAAGGCATACTGCTTTTTGAAAAAGGAAGCCTTCCATTTGTTGGTGCATTGGCCAATTATATAAGAGAACGTTTACATGGCGACACCACTTATTTTAACCGCAATTTTCATATTGAACCAACCAATGTTTGTGTATTCAGTTGTAAGTTTTGTTCTTACTCCCAACTGTATGCACACAAAGAAGATGGCTGGGAACTAAGTATTGACCAAATGCTGGACATTGTAAAAACTTACGATGGCAAACCAATAACAGAAGTACATATTGTAGGAGGCGTTCATCCAAAAATGAATATGGAATATTTTATTGAGCTGATGCAAAAAATTAAACAACACCGGCCCGATCTTCATGTGAAAGCATTTACGGCGGTGGAACTGGATTACATGTTTAGAAAAGCAAAGCTCACTACAGAAGAAGGTATGAAGCGTTTGCATGAAGCAGGCCTGGACAGTTTACCCGGTGGTGGTGCAGAAATATTTGCGCCTGAAATAAGGGAACAAATTTGTGCAGATAAAGTAGATGCTGATGGCTGGCTGAGTATCCATGAAGCTGCACACAACCTGGGTATGCACAGCAATGCCACCATGCTGTATGGCCACATTGAAAAATACGAACACCGTATTGATCACATGAGAAGACTGAGAGAACTTCAAGACAAAACAAAAGGCTTTAACACTTTTATTCCGTTAAAATTCCGCAACCATGATAACGACATGAGTTATGTAAATGAAAGTACTACTACAGAAGATATGCGGCTGTATGCAATCGCAAGAATTTATTTGGATAATTTTCCTCACATGAAAGCCTACTGGCCAATGCTGGGAAGAGAAAATGCACAGCTCACTTTATCCTTTGGTGTGAATGATATTGATGGCACCATTGATGATTCTACCAAAATTTACAGCATGGCAGGCAGTGAAGAACAAACACCTGCTATGTCCACAGAACAATTGGTAACGCTAATAAAACAGGTTCACAGAAAACCTGTGGAAAGAGATACACTTTACAATGTGATTAAAGATTACAGTGAAGTAGATTTTGCAAGTAGTTTTGATACTTCCTTAAATTAAAACCTGCTCCCTGTTAAAAGAGAAGTGCAATACTTTTTTCAACAGTTCATCTGGGGCAAATGGTTTTAGCACAAATCCATTGATATCCAGCCCTGCTATTTCTGACTCCACTTCTGAAGGAAGACTTGCAGTAAGTGCGATGATCGGTACGCTCAATCCTTTTTCACGAATGGCTTTAATTGCAGTATACCCATCCATCACCGGCATATGAAGATCCATCAGTACCATTTTATGCTTTGTTATGTCCAGTTCATCCAGCGCTTCCCGGCCATTGTGAGCCACATCGATCGTAGCTCCCCAGCTTTCTAAAAAGGTTTTGGCCACCAGAACGTTCAGCTGGTTATCCTCCACCAGCAAAATAATAGTACCCTTCAAAGGTTTCTCATTTTTATCAGGCAATTTTTCTGTATCAATTTTTTTATACACCAGCTCTCTCACCTGGTCAAATGTTTGTATAAAGTAAAAGCTTGCACCTTTGCCCAGCTCACTTTCCAATTGTAACCGGCTCCCCTGCAACTCAATAATTCTTTGTGTGATAGCCAGCCCCAAACCTGTGCCTCCAAAACCACGGGAGGTGGAAGAATCTGCCTGCGTAAACCGTTCAAAGATCAGTTGTTGTTTTTCTTTTGCAATGCCAATACCGGTGTCAGTTATTTTAAATAACAATGTTATATTTTCATTGCTTTTTTGTTTTACTATTACTTCAGCAGTAACAGTACCTTCCCTGGTAAACTTAATGGCATTACCGATAAGATTATGTAATACCTGGGTTAAACGGGTAGGATCTCCCATTACATAATTCCTTAACTGTTCATCCACTTTTATTTTTAGATCAATGCCTTTTTCATCTGCTGTATTTTTAAAGCCAGCTACCGTATTTTTTACAATATGCGGCACATCCATTTCAATATTTTCAAAAGTTATTTTACCAGCTTCAATTTTATTGTAGTCTAAAATATCATTTACAATTCCCAACAAATTATTGGCGGAAAACTGCAGCACATTTAATTGCTCTTTTTGATCTGGCCGTGGATTGTTTCTCAGCATGATATTACTCATTCCAATAACTGAATTCAATGGCGTACGGATCTCATGGCTCATTGTACTCAGGAACTCACTCTTTGCATGTAATCCAAGTTCTGCTGCTATTTTAGCCTGCTTTAATGTATAGGCAAAACGAAAAGCCAGTATCAGCGATTGCAAAAAGAAAAATCCTACATAACCAATAAAAAGCAATACTCTTGATGGAATCAGAATGCCAAAATATTCCAGGTTGATGACCAGCTGAACCAACATCAGCAAAGCTATACTTGCCAGGGCATATTCTGCAGCTACTCTTCGCCTGGTATAGGCCCTGGTAAAAACAAAAACCAAATAACCAATACAGAAAAACATAATGATCAAAAAAGGGTTGATCACCTGTGTAAACAGTGTTGCTGCTGTAAAAAGCGGCAACATACCTAACAGCATACATAAACCCGACAAAACTTTCATAAAGGGTTTATAAAAGTCTTCTGGATAAAGATTCCGTACGTATTGCAAAAAGAAAAAAACGCTGATAAATAAAGTGCAATATTCCAGCCTTATGGCAGCTTCCCAATTGAGTGAAGGAAAAATAGTATGCAGTGCATACAGCGAACTGCCCACCATGCGGTAACTGTACACCATACAAAAAAGTGAGAAAAACAAAGTAGCCTTATCCTTTGTACCAAACAGGTACAAGCCCAGGAAAAAAAGCCCTCCCATAAAAAGGCAACCTGCCAGCATAAAATCACTGGCAATATTCTTTTCCTTTTCTAAAAATAATTGCCTGCTTTCACCAATAACGATATCCAGGTTGGCACCACCTTTAGAATGTGAAAAATTGGCTACCTGTAAAATGAGTTGCACTGTATCAGTATTTGCAGGCAGTAGTATGGTAAGCGGCACCCATTGTGGCTGATAATTTTCCTTACTGTTGCCTGTTATCCCGTTGGAAGCTGCAACTGCTCCATTCACATACAATTTATAGGAACTATATACCACCGGCAAATACATCGCCAGTGATTGATATTGCCTGGGCAACAAAATAGTTAAACCATAACTGGCATATCCAATTGGATCCAGTTGTTTCCCGTCAATTGAGGTGTTTTGCCAGAGTTGGGGAAATTTGGTGAAATGTTTAAAAGCACCCGTATTTTCTGGAGTGATCAATTGCTGCCAGGCAAATGACCATTCACCTTTTAGCGGAAGCGATTTTTTAAAGCTTGTTTGCCGGAGATCTGCGATCCCATTTTTTGCTACGATAGTGCTGTCAAACCCTTTAGCCTTATTACCAGTACAAAAACTGAAGAAGACAATGGAGAAAAACAGGAAATAATTTTTACAGATGGTTTTCACTAAGCAGATTATTTAACAGGGTAACTATTTGTTAAGTAACGAATATTTATTGCTTTTAGTGAGCCTGCAGGAAAATAAATAAAGACAGTATAATCAGTTAGTTTTGCAGGCACATAACAGTAAATTATTTCATGAGTACTTCCATACAAGTTTTCCTGCAGCAAATCCGCTCTGGCATAGATAAAGATGAGTTTATAAAGATCTCTTTGGGTAACAAAAGAAACAGGGATGCTGAGCTTAAAAATGTGTTCATAAAAATAATTGCAATAAAGAACAACTTTAAATTTTCTTTCCTCTACCGGTATCCCACCAAAGACATCACAAAAAATGTTGATATCGGGGAAGGAATTGTGCTTGTAGAAAAATTACTACAGGAAAATTTTTATAATGCAGACTTGTTTACTTCCAGTAATGACGCTCACTTATTGATCAATAAAAACGAAACAGTAAAGATCGTTTCCAGGCCGGCCAGCCTGTCAAAGAAAACAGACAGCCATACTCATGATAAAAAGAAAAACCGGATCATCAAAGTTGATAACAATACCTAT
>JAYWII010000009.1:0-20642 GCA_043788995.1 Chitinophagaceae bacterium
CACCTAAGTAATTCAAACATTTTTCTTTGCTGTCAAACTGCTTTACAAACTCTATAATGTTAGTACCTTCAAACATAATTGGCTATTTAATTTAGCAAAATTAACGTATTTACTAATATTATTAGCTATAATTATGGAGTGACTAGATGCCTACTTCGAAAAATTTAAATCGTTCTTTCGGGTGTATCAAACTGCATACCTTCTATTTTCTCTACTGCGGTATAAGCTATATTATCAACACCATCTCTTATAGTATCTATCTTACCTGCAAGTTTATCCGTAAGTTTATTCCAGCCATCCTTGCAGCCGTTGCCCAGGTTAGCTATTTTTTTTCGGGTGTGTTTTCCTTTTGCAGGAGCAAACAATATTCCCAGTATAATCCCGGAAGTAAATGCAATCAATATCTTGTTCATAATATTTTTTTGTTTGATGCTTTTAGTAAATACATAATTGTGCCAGTTTCGGGATTCTGATTTTTAAAACTTCCTGCTGATGATCATTAAGTACAGCCAGGCTCCAGGGGTAACTTTCTACAAACAATAAATTGCCTGTAATTACGCTATTATATGGAATTTAGAATACTGCATCTAAACAATACTTTACAGGGGGTAATGCTTAATTATCTGTAACCAAATTTTTAGATTTGTGTTAGCTGGTTACAGCTTAATCACTCACCCTAAAAACTACTTTATGACGACACGTCTACTTCTGCCACTTTTCATTATCGTACTTTTTAATTCCTGCTCCTCTTCTATTCGCAACAGCGCAGGCAACGATCACAATAAAGCAGTTGCCAATGCAATTATTGAACAGCCTACCCTGGCAGCTAACACTACACCCGCCGCATTAACAGATTTAGCAAGAACCCGTGATGGTGGTTTTGTTTTGGCACCGGGATTTTATGAAACTGAATTTAAAACCTATTGCCTGCAACCGGGAACGCCAGATCCCTCTAAGGGAGATGCATATTTACAGGCACCTGTAAGCGGATATCGTAAGGATATTGTTGAAACCATCTTACTCAATTCAAGAAAAAAAACCGGCATGGAACAACGAAATATTCAGTTGTTATTATGGTGCGTTGTAAGTGGTGGCAACTATAACAAATTATCGCATGCTGTGAGGGCTGACGCTGAGCAGTTGTTAACGCCTAAACAAATCTTTGAATTAAAAGGAGGTGTAATGGGGATGGTTAAAAAAATCACTTACGCTTCCGGGATCATGAATGCCAACAACGATATGCAGCGACTCTTTGATGTGGGCAATAACGCATATGAAATTTTTGAAAAAACAGCAGTGTTAAGAGAACCTTCTCAAATGAGAAGACCAGGTATTAAATACGATCAATGGTATCAACAGCCAAACAATTACTATATCCGTTACTTCCCGGTAAACTATCAAAAAGTAAAAATACAGGTGTATGTGCCGGATGGTTTACTGGATGCTGATGGAAAAATCGAAGGTGAATATCTTGTATATGATCCTACGGGTTTGCAGGCGGTGCCAGCAAATACCAATGCACAACGACTGGGCATTGGTGCGCCAGTGCTTGATATTATAAAAGTGATGATAGAAACCAAACGGACTGACCGTACGCCAACAAAATTACCGGGTAAAAACCTATCCACTCCAAAAGCATTGTAAGCAGGAGAAAATGTTTGCAGGTTTACCGGCTGCTGTATAAAATACTCCCACCCCGGTTTGCATATAAAACAGTTTCTTTCTGCTCTTGCTTATTTTTACCAAAGCAGCAGCAGCAGTTTTTAAAATACTACCGGGTGAAACAGCAGGTTACAAAACCTTCAAATGCCTTCACTAAAAATATTTATGTTATCGTCAACATCCGCAAGTTTTGGATTGTATATCTGCCAACCAGGTTGGACATTTGCTATATCAAAACAAATGAAATGAATACACAGGACCAGATCAATTATCAACGCATCGCAGCAGCGATCAGCTACATCAAAAACAACTTCAGGGATCAGCCAAACCTGGATGAAGTGGCAGCCAGTATACATGTGAGCCCTTTTCACTTTCAGCGCCTGTTTACGGAATGGGCAGGCACCAGCCCTAAAAAGTTCTTACAGTACATCAGTGTGGAACACGCTAAAAAAATATTAACTGCCAACCAGGCCACCCTGGCGGACACAGCTTTTGAAACCGGGCTCTCCGGAACCAGCCGGCTGCACGACCTGTTCATTAATATAGAAGGCATGACGCCTGCTGAATACAAAAATGGCGGTAGGAATCTATCAATCAATTTCAGCTTTGCTGAGAGTCCGTTTGGAAATATCATTGTAGCATCCACCGCCAAGGGTATTTGTTATATGGCTTTTGAAGAAGACGAAGCAAAAGCACAGGAAGACCTGCGGTTAAAATTTCCCAATGCCGGTTTCACCCGAAAATTAGACCTGGTACAGCAAAATGCATTATTCATTTTTCAGCATGACCGCAGCAGGCTGCCAGAAATAAAATTGCATTTAAAAGGAACGGGCTTTCAACTAAAAGTGTGGGAGGCATTGCTGAAAATTCCAATGGGCCAACTGACCACCTATGGCAGTATTGCACAGCAAATTGAAAAACCAACCGCATCAAGAGCTGTGGGAACGGCCATTGGCAGCAACCCGGTGGCGTACTTAATTCCCTGTCACCGGGTGATACAGGCCACAGGCGCCTTTGGCGGCTATATGTGGGGCGGCACCCGAAAGGCCGCCATCATTGGCTGGGAAGGGGCAAAAACAAATGCAGCTGTATAAAAAAATGAATGCCCCCTAACTCAGACAATGATTACACACACTGAAATAAATGATGCGGAATTAAAAAAACAGATCAGGCAGCGAACCATTTGTTTTGGAGGCAACCAGAAGTTAAAAATTTATGGCACCTTACATTGTAGCTCCGGCAAAAGAATGAAAATAGAAAACCGTATTTTCTTTGCGTCAGAAAAAGAAGCGATAGAAAAAGGCTACCGGCCTTGTGGACATTGCATGAGATCAGCTTATCAACTTTGGAAAAATGGACCTGTTCAGTAACCTGCAAATCGAAACAAATAATTTATTACCGGAAGATGGCACCGTATATTATTACGGGAGGATACTATCATTAGAAAAAGCAAATCACTATTTAGACAGGTTACTAAACAACATTGAATGGAAAAATGATGAAGCAGTGATCTTTGGCAAACGTATTATCACCAAAAGAAAAGTGGCCTGGTATGGTGACCAGGATTTTGAATACACTTATTCCAACAGCACCAAAAGAGCATTGCCATGGACGACAGAATTGCTGGAATTAAAAACCCTTGCAGAAGAAAAAACGGGTGAAACATTTAATTCCTGCCTGCTGAATTTATATCATACCGGTGATGAAGGAATGGCCTGGCACAGCGATGCCGAAAAAGACCTGAAGAAGGATGGCGCTATTGGTTCCATGAGTTTTGGTGCTGCAAGGAAATTTTCGTTTAAACATAAATGTAATAAAGCCATTATTTCCACACTGCTGGAACATGGAAGCTTGCTGGTTATGAAAGACACTACACAAACACACTGGCTGCACCGGTTGCCACCAACAAAGTTGGTAAACAAGCCAAGGGTGAATTTAACTTTCAGAACGATTGTGGTGTGATAAAGATTCCTGCTAAACTGTTATTTTCCGTTTTACAATGCGGTAGAAATAAAACCGGGTGCCGTAAACTGGATGACAGCGGAGCAATGGATAGTTTACGCTGAACGGACACCGGAATACCTGCGCCATCCTGATAAAAAAATGCTGTCTTATACAGCAGAACTTGATACTAACTCATACCATTGCTATTGAAACAACATTAATATAGAATAATACGCAGCAATATTCAAATCTTACAGAGCCCCATAAACAGGTTAAGAAAAGAAATGTATACAGAAAGATTTTACCCACGAATCTACTCTTAAAATTTACTCCTCCTCTTCATCCATTTCCAGTAATAAATTAGCAATCAGGGCCGTCCAACCGGTTTGGTGGGAGGCTCCCAATCCCTGGCCGGTATCTCCATGAAAAAATTCATAAAACAGGTGATGTTCTTTAAAATGATTGTCTGCCCATTCAGGCTGATGGCTGTCATGATACTGAAATGCTCCTGCATCATTTTTCTCAAATATTTTCAACAGTCTTTTGGTAAGCTGGTTGGCAATTTGTTTCAGGTTTAATTTAATTCCTGACCCGGCCGGAAATTCATACTTGTATGCATCACCGTAATATTCATAATATTTCCGAAGCGAATGAATGATCAAATAATTCAAAGGAAACCAGATAGGGCCACGCCAGTTGGAATTACCTCCAAACATAGAACTGGAGCTTTCTCCGGGTTCATATTGTATGGAATAATTGTGACCCTGGTAGCCGAATACATAAGGTTTATCCTGGTGAACCTTTGAGAGTGACCGGATGCCGTAATCGGACAGAAACTCTGTTTCATCCAACAATCTTTTTAACAGGTGTTCCAGCCGGTCGCCAATCATGATGGCAAATAAATAATTGCCAACATGATTCTTTTTTTCGATATCAGAAATGATCCGGGTAAGATCCGGCCTGGTCAATTTGATCACCTGTAACCGGGTATTAAATTGCCGCAGCTTTTCAAATATATCTTTATGCATGATCTCAACGGCCAGTAAGGGAATGATCCCTACCAAAGAACGGATCCTCAATCGCTGGCTGGCTCCATTTTCAAACTGGATGGCATCGTAATAAAATGCATCTTGGTCATCCCACAGGGAAATATCCTTCTTTCCTATATGATGCATGGCCCATCCAATATTTAAAAAATGCCGGAAAAATTTGGCTGCCGATTCTTCATAAGCCTGGTTATGCTCCGCTAATTCCAGCGACATACGTAACATATTGATGGCATACATGGCCATCCAGCTGGTAGCATCAGCCTGCTGTAATTTTTTAATCCCGGGCGGCATGTGATTCCTGTCAAATACACCAATATTATCTAAACCAAGGAACCCCCCTTCAAAAATATCTGTTCCATTCGCATCCTTTTGATTTACCCACCAGGTAAAATTCATAAGTAACTTCTGAAAGGCTCTTTCCAGGAAATCCCAGTCAGGAATACCTGTTTTTTTCTTATCTGCTTCGTACACATACCAAACACCCCATGCATGCACGGGAGGATTTACATCGCTAAAATTCCATTCGTAAGCCGGAATTTGACCGTTGGGATGCATATAATATTCTCTCAGTACCACCAACAATTGCTGCTTGGCAAAGTCTGGATCTACGTGTACAAAGGTGGCTGCATGAAAAGCAAGATCCCAGGCGGCAAACCAGGGATATTCCCATTTATCAGGCATGGAAATGATATTCCGGCAGGTGAGGTGTTGCCAGTCATAATTTCGTTGATGGTTACGGCTTGGCGCTGTTTCACCAGGTTCCCCAAACAGCCATTTGAATACATCCAGGTAATAAAATTGTTTGGTCCATAGCAATCCGCTTAGCGAACTGCGGAGCAAAGCCTTATGCGGCGGAGACAATTTTTTTGGAGTAAGTTGATCATAATATTGATTGGTTTCTAACTGGCGCTTCGTAAAAATTTCATCAAAATCACCCCATGGGTCTGCCATCCGGTTCTTGCTTAACCTTACTTTAAAGGTTGCCGATGCCCCGGGCTTAATATTTTCCTTTAGCCAAATGGCTGCTTTGGTACCTTGTTTTTTTGGGTTGACCGAAGGCTCCTGCTGGATGACATAGTTATTGATGCCATCTTTTACATAAGAAGAATCATTGGGCCTGTTATACATTCGCTGGTTATTGGTTTCGTTGTCGCAGAATAATTGCTCACCATCCTGGTGATAAAGAAAAAAACTGCCATTCCGTGCAGACCGGGTCTGCAGGCAATTGTTGGAAACCGAAACAATTTCAGGCCGGGTAAACCTGGGATTGTGTTTCCAGAAATTGCGGAACCAGCAATGCGGCAGTACATGGATGGTAGCGGACTCAGGCCCCCGGTTATACACCGTCACTTTCATCAGGATATCATTCATTTCATCTTTTGCATATTCGATATAGCAGTCAAAATAACAGTTGTCTTTAAATATGCCAGTATCCAGTAATTCATATTCCGGACTTAAGCGGTCTTTCTTATTTTGCTTCACCAGGTCCAGGTAAGGAAATGCTTCCTGTGGATATTTATACAAAAATTTGCAATAGGAATGAGTGGGTGAGGAATCCAAATGAAAATACAATTCTTTTACATCTTCTCCATGATTGCCTTCCCCATTGGTTAAACCAAAAAGCCGTTCTTTTAATATGGAATCTTTACCATTCCAAAATGCAGGAGCCAAACATAAGATCTGGTCTGCATCACAAAAACCTGCTATTCCTTCTTCCCCCCAGCGGTAGGCATAACTTCGGGCAAGATCATGATTAATGTAGTTCCAGGTATTTCCTTCCGGGCTATAATCTTCCCTAACGGTACCCCACTGACGGTCAGAAAGATAAGGCCCCCACTTTTTCCAATTTCTATTATTTGATGAGTTCCCCAGTCGTTCATTTTCTATGTTATTCATTATCTGCTCAAAGTTTTTAATGTATTCTGGATTTTAAGTTTTAAGCATAAATATATTTCTATCCTGCTATTTTTAGTTACATATTATTTAAAATAATATAAAAATTAGCCCCAATTCTCTACGTATTGATTCTATAAATTTAAAGTTTACCTGTTCTTTAAAATGTTACAAAGAAGATGGAGAAAGCTGCTTAGTAAACGTATTGGAGAAAGTGTTTGTTAACCGCTTTATGCTGCTTTGTTCAAAAAGGCATGGCGGAATAATATGCAGCCATATCCCAATTTCTAAGCTGACATAAACGGGATAAGAAAAGAAGATTACACAGAAAATTTTAATCTGCAGTAACAAAGTTCAGTATCCAGTACTTCTAAATAATCCCCGGAATACGATGATGATTTTAAGAAATATATTTCTGAACAAAAATGCATCAATATACTATCAGCAATAGGTAATCTGCCACCCCTTATATACCCTGGCAAAATGTAATTTGCATGCAATGCTGCAGCACAGATAAATCCACCAGATATATTTTACTACTGCACTACTAATTTATCTTTTTATGCAACATATATTTGAAATTGATTGTGAGAGGAAAATACCAAAATACCTGCAGATAGTACATTCTGTTACAAAATCTATCAAATTCGGAAAGCTAAAAAAGGGAGACCGGATATTATCCATCAATGAGCTCAGCAATGAATTTTTTCTATCCAGGGATACTGTACAAAAAGCCTATGGTGTACTGGAACAAGATGGGATCATCTTACCAGTAAAAGGAAAAGGATTTTATATCAATAGAACTGATATTATTAAATCATACAGGATATTGCTGCTCTTTAATAAAATGAGTAATTATAAAAAGCTGGTATATAATTCTTTTGTACTGGTGATGGGCAATAAAGTTACGGTTGATCTTAAAATATACAACTCCAATACCAGTTTATTTGAACACTTCATCAACACCCATTTAGGGGAATACGACTTCTATGTAATAATGCCACACTTTTATGAACACGTTGATAAAGCATATAGTGCTATCAATAAAATACCGTTTCATCAATTGGTTGTGATAGATAAAAAACCTGAATACCTGCAACCGGGTTGTGCAGCAGTTTACCAGGATTTTAAAAGTGATATAACAGATGCACTGGAAAGTGGTTTGGACCTGATAAAAAAATATAAAAAACTTACACTGGTATTTCCAAAAGCAGTTCCCTACCCAAAAGAAATTGAATTGGGGTTCCGGATTTTTTGCCAGCAGCATAATGTAAACTATGCTGTTATAAGTGAAATTTCTCCCTGGCAGGAAATCAATGCTGGTGAAGCATTTATAGTGATTGAAGAAATGGACCTGGTGAATCTTATTAAAAAAAGCCGGTTATTAAATTTAAAGATAGGAGAAGATGTAGGCATCATCTCTTACAATGAAACACCATTAAAAGAAATCCTGCTGGAGGGGATAACTGTTATTTCCACAGATCATGAAAAAATGGGAGAAACAGCAGCAAGGCTTATTCTGCAGAATTCAAAAGAAAAAATCAAAAATCCATTTTCGCTTATCAGGAGAAAATCTTTGTAACGTATATAATGGCGAATAAAACTGAAGGCTGATAATAATAATCCTTACACCATCTGACTAAACAAATTTAAAAACCAATCTCTCCCCTTTTTCATTTTCAACCATCAACCCATCCATTACTAGATCAGCATTGCAGTATCTTTTGATGACGTACTGCGGATTAAATTGCTTTAGCGCTTTCAAAACTTCATACACTGGCGATGGCTGATTGATCCGGTAAATTCCTGCTTCACCCAGCAACTCATAGAAAGTGATAAACCCTGCTTCGCTAAAATTTTGCACACAAAGTAAAGTCCAGAAGGCATTAAAATAAGTATGCTGCCGGGCATCAGCAACTTGTATATTTCCGGCATCTGCAGTGGCATCAGGGTTACTTCTTTTTTTTAATGTTACAGGTGATACATGGATACTTTTATCAAAAAAAAATAATCTTGCAGTGGTAATAAGATCTGGCTGATGTTCAAGATTCTCCAGCAGCGTACGGGTATCTGAAGCATGCACTTGTGGATTGATACTAAAACTTACAAAGTCACAAGGCGATTGCTCTGGCGGAATGCGGTTTAGTTCTGTGAAATAAGCATTGGTACCATAGCCTATTTGAATTAATGGAAATGCCTTTTTAAAAATTGGATAAACGTCATCTATTAATTTGTGTGCTGTGGTTTTATAATTTTTGTGCAACACCAATATGCTTGCAACATGGTTCTTTACCAATTCAAGATGGTTTATAAACCCAAGTAATAATTTTTCATGATCATCCTCTAAAAAAACAACCAGCTCTAGTTGGGTGTTTAATAAAATCGCTTCCTTAGCCGCATCCATTAATTGCTGCTGATACGATGATTCATTTATGTTTAGTTCAACCCGGTAATGATCAAAAGGAATTTGTTTAAAAATAGCTACCAGTTCTTCCGTTAATGCCTCCTGGTTATTTGACCTGCAGTAACCAATTTTTGGGAATACAATTTTTTCTTCCCTTGTTGTATTGATAGTTTTATTGAACTGGTAGCTTTCATCTTGCTTAACCGCTAATGTTATTTGGTGTTCAATCTTATCTCCTGCTTTAACTATCACCGGAAATGGGATTTGCAACGGGGTGCAGTAAGTTTTATAAGAACTGTCTGTCCAGTTTCGCTGGTCTTCTGTTTCAAAAACATCACCCTTCAATGCTAACGTTGCCTGCAGGCCATCATCCGTTTGCCAATCCATTTGCTGTATATTTAAGAAGGGCTGATGTGGGCTGATGTTAACCGGAAATACTGACTGGTAGTCAGTTCCGGCAGGTTTAGTTATTTGCACATTTTTACCGGCACATTCTTTTATTGGATGAAGTATACATAATCCAATCCTGTTTTTTTTAAAACTGCTGAGCGCCTCCCCTTTCATTGAAAATGAAATACTGTTATTGGCTTTGCCTTCAATAATAAAATCTGCCCGGTAATTAATATCTCCCGATAAATAAGTAGCAGCATAGTTAATGATAAATCCATTTTCATTTTCTTCCATACTTTCATCGCTGATTTCTACAGCAATGGTTTCCCAGTTTTCATTTCTCACAGCACCATAGACCATGCGTAAAATTTCTGTATCTCCAAACTTGATTGTACGCAGGTTGCCTGCTTCATACAGGCAGGTAAGATCACCAGCCTGTACTTTTTTAATGAGTAACAGCTCCACATCAAATGGCAATAAAATTTCTTTTATACTCATTTTTTTACACGAAGATTTTGGAGAAAAACATCCACATTAGTTTTATCAATTTCAATAGAACCTGTAATAATTGTTTCAGGAATTGGTATTACCCCAGCGAGTGCATCATTAGCAGAAAGCTGCAATGTTCTATGGCGCATATCAAATAAAAACTGTGCACCCATGTAAGTGAATAATTCTCTTTTTTGTCCAACAAGATAATCTATTACCCCTTCTTTTACCAACTTCAAATGTTCCTCCTCTGCATCTACCGTTGTAAGATGAACTTTACCTGCTTTTCCGCTCTCCTTTACTGACAATGCCATGCCTGGCCCTGAATTGGAATCAAAGCCTGCAATACCAGCTATATCTGGATTTGCGGCCAATAGATCGGCGGTTATTTTTGCGGCCGTTTCCACATTTGCTTTGTCATCATACTTGCCAATAAATTGTATGCCCGGGTATTTTTTTAATACATCCTGTAAACCACGAAAACCTGCTTCCATATTTTCCATTCCTAAAATTCCCATGCAGGCTACCTTGCCTTTGCCACCAATTAATTTAGCCATGCGTTCGCCCTGCAATTGTCCCATCTGATACCAGTTGCTGCCAATAAAACAATGCCTGTTGCTGTTTGGTATTTCAGAATCATACACCACGGTTGGAATACCTGCGGCTACCGCTTTACGGATGGCTTGTGCAATACCCGGATCGGTACCATTAATCAATAATCCGGCGGGCTTACCCGGTATCACCTGTTCCAATGTTGCAATCTGCAAAGGCACATCCCATTCAGAAGGACCAACGATTGAAATACGTACCCCCATTTTTTCGCCCCATTTTTTAAATGCAGGCTGGTCGTGGTTTACATACAATGGCAGGTTGATGGCGGTGGTAACCATTACATATTCTTCGTCAGCAGAAACTTCATTGCTGGTTATAAATTTTTCTGTGGCAATACTTGTACTGATAGCTGTGTCCTGTGGACGTGGTGGTGCTTCGCAACCAAAACAACTTACAAGGAAAATGATAAAAAAATATTTTTTCATTATGGCTTTTTATGAATAGTTAAGTTTTAATCATTTTGAATTCATATCGTTTAATAAGAGCGGTTCTATTGTTCCCCATTGCATCAACAGTACAAGTGAGTCCACGATTTTATCGGGATTTGCATGACACAACGATGTTTAATTGAAAAGCAAATGCTGGTAAACAAAATTTTTACTTACTAAAAAAAAATTACTTACATCACTTCTCTGTTCTTCTTAATAACCATTGGTCCAACCCTACCGCAACAATTAAAATAAAACCTAAAATAATTTCCTGCCAGTAACCTGATACCCGGCCAATGATGAGCATATTATTGATGAGTGCCATAAACAATGCACCCAAAAATGCACCGGTAATTTTTCCATAGCCACCCGATAAACTGGCACCACCCAAAATAACTGCTGTGATCACTCTCAACTCCATGCCACGCCCTGATGTTGATAATGCAGCACCCAATCTTGATGACAATAAAATACCTGCAATGCCTGCCAGCAATGCAGAAATTACAAAGGCCCATATTTTCATTTTATCAACACGAATGCCCGAAAGCCTGGCAGCTCTTTCATTGCCACCAATAAAATAATACCTGCGGAAAAATTTGGTGCGGCTTGCCAAAAATGAAAATAATAAAACAACAATGATCATATACCAAACCGGTGCCTGCAGACCGAATAATTTTGACTGACCAATATATATAAATTCGTAAGGAAAATTCTGTATGCCTGCACCACTCAGCATTAGCGCAAAGCCCCTTACAATACCCATCATGGCCAGCGTTTGTATCATAGGATTGATGCCTGCTTTTGCAATAAGTACTCCATTTATATAACCAATAATAACAGAACCGCTGATGCCTGCTGCAATGGCCAGTATAAAATTTACATCATGGTAATACATCAGGTAACCGGCCAGTCCGCCGGAAAAAGCAACGATGGAACCAACAGACAAATCAAACATTCCGGCAATCATCAATACCATCATTCCTACTGCCACAATGGTATCAATAGAAAGATTAAGCAGCACTTGCGAAAAGTTTTCTGCAGTGGCAAACTGTGTGGGAAAAATGATGGTCATAACAATGCACAACAGCAATATTGCTGCACTTAAGGACGCTACCCTTTCCTGGAAATATTTACTGATCTGCATAGTTAATTCAGTGTTGTTTTTATGCCGGATGCCAGGCTGGTGATAATTTCTTCTGTTGCTTCACTATGTTGTAAAATGCTTTGCATTTCGCCATTGTACATTACAGCAATACGGTCGCTTAATAATAACAATTCAGGTAGTTCACTTGAAATGAGTAAGATGCTTTTTCCTGCTGCCGTCATTTTTTTTAATTCGGTATAAATATCCGCTTTAGCGCCAACATCAACCCCATGCGTAGGTTCATTGATGATGAGTACATCCGGGTTGGTATATAACCATTTTGCCAACACAACTTTCTGCTGGTTGCCACCACTCAATTTTTGCACTACCTGTTTTACGGATGGCGTACGTATAGCCAGTTTATTTTTTAATATTGCGCTGATGATTATTGTATCCTTATGACTGTAAAAACCTTTGTTCAATTTTGTTGCAATGATATTTTCAGCAACACTCCGTTCCATAAATAACCCCTGCGTTTTTCTTTCATCTGGAATATAAGCAATACCACTGGCGACTGCATCGGCAGGATGGTGGAGATGTATGTTGTTTGAGCCTTTGAATAGTTTTCCTGCAGTAATATTGTTGTCACCAAAAATTGCCAAAGCCAATGCTGTTCTGCCGGAACCTTGTAAACCTGCGATCCCTAATATTTCTCCCTTGCTGAGTGTGAAGCTGATGTTGTTAAATCCTTTGCCGGAAAGATTTTTTATTTCAAGTGCAATATGTTCCTGCCTGTGTGATTCGTATTGTGCTTCCAACAATTCACGGCCTACCATTTTGGTAACTATTTCTTCTGTTGGAGTGGAAGCAGCAACAAAACTTCCCTGGTAACACCCATCTTTTAATACAGACACGATATCTGCTATCGCTTTTATTTCGGCCATGCGATGCGTAATATAAATGATGGCTACGCCTTTTTGTTTAAGTTGTTTGATGATGGAAAAAAGTGTCTCTGTTTCCTGGTTGGTAATAGAGGCGGTGGGTTCATCCAATATCAGCAACGATGGATTTTGTGCAAGTGCTTTTGCAATTTCCACCAGTTGCTTTTGTGCCGGAGAAAGTTTGTCAACCTTTGTTTTTGGTGAAAGATTGGTCAACTGTAATTCATCCAGCAGTTGCTGTGTTTGCAGGTATAGCTGGGTATAATCGATCAACCCAAAACGGTTCAATGGCTGGTTAACAGGAAAAATATTTTCAGCTACGGTTAGTGCATCTGCCAGGCTTCGTTCCTGGTACACAATGCTGATACCAAGCTCCTGGGCAGTTGCTACATCTTCAATGATCACTTCTTTATTGTTCCATAATAAATTACCGGCATCCGCTTTTATATTGCCTGCAATAATATTCATGAGCGTACTTTTTCCTGCGCCATTTTCTCCACACAATGCATGCACTTCCCCTGCATTAAATTGCATTGAAATATCCTCCAATGCTTTTACGCCGGGAAAAGATTTTGATATATTTTTTAGTTGCAGCATTAAAAATGAATCATTCTTTTTTCAGCAGCAGATAAATAAGACGCATCCACCAACTGAACTGTTTTTAAATTATCTGCACCGGTTGTTTCTGCTTTACCGCCTTGCAAGCCAGCTAAAATATTCTGGTTACAATCTACAATACTGGAATGTACTACTGCATAATCAGGATCTAACCAATGATGCATTTTGGGTTGTATCACGTTTGATACAGTGCCGTTTTTTGTAGTGATTCTTAACTCAAAATCATTGGTGAGATGCAGTGATCCCTTTGTTCCTTCCAGCAATATTAATGTTTGTGGAAAGGCTTCTTTTTCCAGTATGGACGCATAAGACATTTCTACATAGCAATGGAGGCCGCTTTGCATTTCCATCAGCACATTGGATACATCCTCCCCTTTTATTGCAGGGTTTACTTTTTGTGTAAGGCAATACAAAGATGCTGCTTCACCAAATAAATACCTGCAAATATCCAGCACATGAGATCCTATATCTGTAAGAATAAACTTATCAAGTGCTGCAAGAAAAGGCTGATTATCGAATACAGGAAAAGCAGAACAAAATGAAACCCTCGCCTTAAAAGGTTTGCCAATTACTTCTTCGTCCATTAATTTCTTTAAGGCTCTTATTGGCGCCTGCCAGCGAAAGTTTTCATGCACAAAAAATTTAACGCCTGCAGCTTCACATGTCGCCACCATTTCTTTTGCTGCATCATAAGAACCAGCCATCGGCTTCTGACAAATTACATCAATACCTTTTTGTGCAGCCATTATTGTAAAAGCATGATGCGTATCCATATCTGTAATAATATCAACAAAGTCGGGCTGTGCTTTTTCAAGCATCTCCTCCACATCATCATACACCAATGGGATACCAAATTTTTCTGCGATAACATTTGCTTTGGATAACGTACGGTTATAAGCCGCTACAATTAATACGCCTTCCAACTGCTGCCATGCAGGTACCTGGTAATTGGCCCAAAAGCCTGTTCCAATTATTGCACCTTTCAACATTTTAATATGCGTTAGGTTCAGGATAATTTTTTGAGGCATCATCCAGCACCAGCACCCAGTCGCTGCCACGTCCTACAGAGGTGGGTACAAATTCTTTACTGCCGCTATTATCAAAATCTCCCAAAGAAATGCAATAACCATCTCTTGGATTAAACCACCAGCCACGCAATTTGGCGCCGCTTAATGCTGAAGTATTTACTGTTGTCTTTCTTCCATAAGGAATATATACCATCATAAAATCCTTATCAGTTGATACAGCAGCCATTTTATATTCCAACCCTTCAGGATTATCACCAGTAATTACAGACTGATCCATCACCATTTTTTGCCAGTTTCGTTTTTCAAATAGTTTACGCATATAACCTACCTGGTAAGCACCCCTGTAATCCATTGCGATATGCCAGTTGGTTCTTGCATTGTTAACAGGTGCTCTTTTTTCTGTGTACATCTGCCAGATATTATGATTGCCATAAGTATGGCCTGCTCCACCAGATAGCATATTCCAGTAAGCCGCTTCCCTTGTATCAAAATCATCCATCCATCCCTTCTCACCCGGCTTCCAGTCGTTGGGGTGGTCTTCATAATTTGGTTCAGCATTTACATGCGGTTTGATATTTTTAAGCGCATATGCTTTGATGTTGGTTTGATAATCCGGGTTACCAACTTTATGACCTGTTTGCGACATGTGAAAATCGATCCAGCTGTCATCAGCAAAGAAATTATAGGAGCTTTGTCCACCCTGGGGATGAAAAGTAAACAAGTGGTTAGGGGCAATCTTCTTTATAGCTTTCCCCATATTCCTTATGATGTTATAATCTTCCTCATCAATAAGATTTCTATCGCCGCCCATTACCCAAACCAAAGACTCATTTTTATAGCGTTTCCCAAGCCATTCACCATATATTATTGCATTTTCTGGTGTAAATATTTCAGGGCCGGTTCCCCATTTATCTTTGTTCCATTTGTCACCCCATGATGGAAGGACCGCTATAATCAATCCAAATTTTTGTGCTTCATTGATAATAAAATCAACATGTTTGAAATAGGCTTCATTGGGTTTGGTGGGGTCATTATCTATTAATGGTTTATCGCCATAGGCATTGGGTGTATTCAATCCATCCAGTTCTGCCAGCACCACCGCCTGTATCACCGTGAAGCCTTTATCAGCACGGTTTTTCAGGTATTCTTTTGCTTCTTCCCTGTTCAAACGGTGAAATAATTCCCAGGCAGTATCACCTAACCAGAAAAATGGCGAGCCATCTTTTTTTACAAGATAATGTTTGTCTTTACTTACACTCAATTGTGCAAAACAAGAAATGGATAAGCAACTTATCAGCAACAGGCTAAACAATCGTTTCATAAAATATTTGTATTTAAAATTAGTGTAATTGCTCCGGCATATTTTTTTAATTAAAGTGATGATAAATGAACACACTCATCAACATTATTCAATATAGTTAAGATTCAAATATTATTCAACCCCGAAGGGGTCGTTATCATACCCGTTAATTAACTCCGGGTTAAAACCCGGAGCTAATTACATTTAACTGCTTCGCAGTTAGAAGAAACACTTAACTAAGTAAATGATTCGTTAATCGTTACTCATTATTCACCCTAATCATTCATCATTCATCACTCACACCTCACTCCTTCCTTGTAATATCTTTTACCTGCTCTTTAATATCTTCCATTTCAAAAATTCGTTTCCAGTTTTCTTTAAACAAAATTGGTTTTGCCCTTTTGCTTATTTTGTAAGCTGCATCAGAAAAACTACCATTTACTTCTTTAAATAATACGGCAATTTGTATACGTAAATGGCCCAGTACAAAATCACGGGCTGCAGCTTCAGGTACGCCGAGTTCAATGATACGGTCAAACCCTTCCTTCACCACTTCCATACAGGTTTGTGCCAATGTTTCTACCATAGCAGGTTCCAGTATGGCCATTTGCTCAAGGGTAATACGGTGTGTATGATGGATAGGCGCATACATTGCCTGTGAAATTTTTTCTCCCAATGTGTAATGGGCTTCTGTGCCATGCATCAGCGCAACCACAATAGATTGTTTTGCAGAAATACCGCCATAAAAATCTCTGAATGCAGTTTCTGTTGGCTCCCAGTTAAACACCGTTGGATGACAGGGATGTGCAATCACATATCCCAGGTCATCCCGGTGATGGATAACACCATCCAGCGGAGCAGCAGGATCTAAAGTAATTACTAAGGCACCGGGTTTCATTGAGGGGATGATGGTATTAGAAATAGCACCAATGGTTACATCGGGCACTGCAAGTATTACCACATCTGCTTTAGAGATGGCTTCGGGATCATCACTGACCACTACATTTCTTTGTTGCAAATTTTTAATCCCCTGCTCACTTATTTCCAGGTAGTGCAGAAGATACTCCGGGCTTTTTAAAAAATTGTCTGTAAGACGGCAGCCCATTTTTCCTCCGGCGCCAACCAATGCAATTGAAGTCATGATAAATATTTTTTTAAATAATGAATACTTTTTTCAACAAGTTTTTTTTCTTTTATAATAGTGCTGCTTGCTGTGCTTAAAGGGTTAGACCAAACTTCCAGTGTGGCAGTTTTACACCTCCCTGTTTGTTCAATTTTTTTAATAATGTAAGGGATGTTGAGCATGCCCTCACCTGCTGCAGTTCCTTCAACTGTGAATCCCATTTTATGGCTTACCCGTTTTATGCTAATATCTTTTATGTGCAGGTTAATGGTATATGGCGACAGGATATTCAGCACTTCATTAATACCTTCTCCTGCACCAATTGAGTTGGCCGTATCTAAACAAATACCCACCAGTTCCGGATCGGTAGCAAGAATTATTTTTTGTAACGAGAGGGAAGAAAACCTGTCGTGATTTTCTATTGCCAGTATAATATTTTTTTCTTTGAGCAATGGCAGGGTCTTTTTTATAATCCTGAGCACTTCTCTTTCCGAAGGGTGGTAACCTGTATCATCTATCACCACTCTTAAAAAAGGAGATTGAAAAAATGCTGCGATGCTTATATATTCCTGGATGTGTTTAAGCGTTAATCCCCTGGTGCCCACTTCCAGTTTTATACCTGCCTGATCTGCTGTTTGTTTTATTTTTTTTTGATCCTGAATGCTCAATAAATGCAATGGAAGATTATCGCCAAACTGAACATATTTAACAGCATGCTTTGTTGCATACCTGAGTAATTTCAATGCAGTGTTTTTATTACTGTGGCTTTTATTACCGGCATCAACCGCCCAGGGAAAACTATATGAGCTTATTCCTAAATGCACAATCGTTATTTATTTCTGTTTTGTAAATATGCCTGAATGTTTGAAATCTTTATCGAAATTTTTTGCCCTGTATTTGTACTATTTTATCTAATTTGGTTTAGTGATTATAAATAAGAGCAAATTACAGTCGTATGATTACCCCAGCTTACCGATTAATTAATCCACAGGCCAACCGGTCTTTTGTTTTTAAATGGGAGCCATTTGACCTTACCACCAGGTGGCATTACCATCCTGAAATTGAACTCATTTATTTTATTGACGGAAAAACCAATGGTGTTATCGGTGATGGATTTCAACATTTTGAAGAAGGAGACCTTGTAATTCTTGGGCCCAATTTTCCGCATGTATTACAGGAGAACAGGGCCTTTGTAAAAGATCAGCCTGATTGCAAACCGTTCGGCCTCATCATTCAGTTTACAGAAGATTTCCTGGGTGGCGATTTTCTTTCAAAACCTGAGCTTAAGTCTATCAATGCATTGCTGAAAAAATCACAGCGTGGTTTAATTTTTAAAAAACAAATTATAGACCAGGTAAAAGATGCGCTACTAAAAATGCATGAACTGAATGAAACAAGAAAACTAATATCCTTACTTGATGTACTGGAAACGCTGGCAGAAAGTGATGACTACGATTTTATGACGCATAAAAATTATGGATATGATCATACACAGGATGAAGACCGCATGCGATTGATACATGAATACATTTATGCTCATTTTACGGAGAAGATAACAGTAAAAGAAATTGCCTCTGTAGCCAGTATGACGGAAACATCTTTCTGCAGGTATTTTAAAACAAGAACGCTTAAAAACTTTACAAAATTTTTAAATGAGATACGTATTTCTTACGCCTGCAAATTATTGAGCAATACCAATTATTCTGTAACCGCAGTTTGTTTTGAATCCGGCTTTAATGAACTTTCTTATTTTACCAGGCAGTTTAAAAAGGTCATGAAACTTTCGCCACAGCAATACCAGAAATTTAAGAAAACATTGTAAACAACTCAATGAAATATTTCCCGGCAAACTATCAATGCAGCTTTACTTTAAAGATCAAATCATCAGCAGTAAAATAGAGTACCTCCTTTGTTTCATTAAAAGCGCAATTGGAAGTAGGCCGGTTATAAATTTTTATCAGCCCCAATCTTTTTCCTTCCGGAGAAATAATATTGATACCATCCGGGCCGGAGCTAAATATATTTCCATACTTATCAACCTTCATCCCATCCGGGCCTTGTTTTACGGTTGCCTTTTCCCTTAGAGGAGCTGCATCCAGTAATACGCCACCGCTTACTATATTTTTATTTTCATCCAGTTGATAGGCATACCATTTCGGTTTTTCACTGTCGCTGCTTGCCACATATAATATTGTCTCATCTAATGAAAGCGCTACACCATTTGGTCTTGGAATTGAATCAATCAGTAAAGTGGTTTTACCATCTGCACTTATCTTAAAAACACCTTCAAAGGGCAACTCCCTGGTTGAATCATTTTCTTTTTTCGGTAATCCGTAAATTGGATCAGTAAAATAAATATTGTTCTTACTGTCTGCAACCAGGTCATTGGGGCTGTTAAATTTTTTGCCATTGTAATTGGCTGAAAGTATGGTAAAGTCTGGCTTTGGTGCATCAAGTGGTGCATTTAATCTTACAACATGCCTGTTACCCGACTGGCAAAGGAGCAAGCGTTCTTCTTTATCCAGTGCCAGTCCGTTAGAACCATTTTCTCCATCCCGTTTTGCAGTATCTGTATAGCCGGAAGGGGTTAAATAAAGTTTTGTGGTGTCGCCGTTCTTCCACTGGAATATTTTGTTCTCGGGCACATCAGAGAAAAGAAGCATTTGTTTAGCAGCAATCCACACAGGTCCTTCTGACCAGTTAAAGTTTTTGCCAATAAGTTCTATGCTGGCATTGCTGTCAATTAATGCAGCAGCTCTTTTATCATATATTTCTATGTGGCCAAAAGCAGTGTCTTTGGCTGTTACTGTTGCTTCTTTATTATCATTGTTTGCATTGTTGCAGCTACTGCAGGCAACCAGGAATAATGCAATAGCAAAAAATATTTTATTCATATTGGCGTGTTTTAAAAGATATATTTATTGATGTTGATTAAAATAAAAGTCCGTCTCATCAGCGCTGCATTAGCATCCTGCTGCTGTAATTTGCCTGTAAAACCTAATGCGCTAAAGCTTCTGTGTACAATGTTAACAAAATGATAGTAGGATTAAGCAAACTGGATAAAATAATTCAAATTCAAGACAATTTATTTAAAAAAGTGAATTTTAGAAATCTGTAGTTTTACGAACCATTACAAATGATTGCCTTTTTAGAAAGCTGAGATAATCCCATTCAATTGCTTTAATCACTCAAAAAACTGCGATGCTATATGGAAGCAAAATTTAAAAAGATCATCAATCCTGCAGATGCATGCTTTAATATAAAGATTGATGATATACCTGCGCCTCCCACCAACTTATGGCATTATCATCCGGAGTTTGAGCTGATCTATGTTCTTGAAGGAAAGGACATATAATTGTTATCCGGTACGAAGGGCCTAAAGGCGGCCCCGGCATGCCCGAAATGCTGAAAGCAACTGCAGACATTATGGGTGCTGGCCTGGGCAATGATGTGGCCTTCTTAACCGATGGCAGATTTAGCGGCGGCACACATGGTTTTGTCATCGGCCATATCACGCCGGAAGCAATGGATGGCGGCCCCATTGCGTTACTAAAAGATGGCGATAAAATTGTAATAGATATAACCCGTTGGCGGAGTTATTTTTTTAAAATTTGGGACAAAAGATGAAGTGCAGTTGTCTTAGTTAGTGACCAAACTTTCTAAAATAACATGCACAA
>JAYWII010000010.1:0-19418 GCA_043788995.1 Chitinophagaceae bacterium
TTCGATGGTATTTTTCACAATCTAACTTATAGAATGATAAAACATAAACCAGTTTTTATAACACAATTAAAATGGAGTAGCTAAAAGACTACTTCGATAGAAAAAATAAAAAGCATTATATCCAAAAAATTAAATGAGGTAACTGAAGATAAAAGCAATGAAGACAACAAGTAGCAAAAACATTTTCAACAATTAGATACTAAAGCCCCCTTTAGGGGGTTAGGGGGTTTTATGACACAAAAAGAATTACACAATCAGCGGCTGTTAAGAGAAGCAGAAAATGCGGTGATCCGTATGAATTCCCGTCGTCATTTTTTAAAAGAAAGTGCAATGGGGTTAGGTGCGTTAGCGCTGGGTTCTTTTTTGGGCAGTTGCGGAAGTAAATCTTCGCAGAGTAATATTTTATTTGATCCTGCACATCCGCTGATGCCAAAGATGCCGCCGTTTGCAGGCAAGGCGAAGAGTGTAATTTATTTGCACATGGCAGGCGCTCCATCTCAACTAGAGTTATTTGATTACAAACCTGAGCTGATGAAAATGGATGGACAGGATTGCCCTCAATCATTGCTGGAGGGGAAACGTTTTGCATTTATTCGGGGTGTGCCAAAGATGCTGGGGCCACAGGCAAAGTTTGCACAGTATGGACAGAGCGGTGCATGGATCAGTGAGCACATGCCGCACTTATCAGCCATCGCAGATGAGATCAGTTTTTTAAAAGCAGTCACCACAGACCAGTTCAATCATGCGCCTGCACAGTTAATGGTACATACTGGTTCTGCAAGATTGGGCAGGCCAAGTTTGGGTTCATGGGTTACATATGGATTGGGAACAGAGAATCAAAATCTGCCAGGCTTTGTTGTGCTGACAAGCGGTGGACAAAATCCTGACGCCGGCAAAAGTGTATGGGGCAGTGGTTTTTTACCAAGCGTTTACCAGGGTGTGCAGTGCAGGAGCGAAGGCGACCCGGTATTGTTCATCAAAGACCCGAATGGTATAAACCGTGACCTGCGTAAAGCTTCCATCGATGCCATTAACGAAGTGAATGAACAGGAATACAAAGAGTATAATGATCCTGAAATTCTATCCAGGATATCGCAATACGAGATGGCTTATAAGATGCAGATATCTGTACCGGAAGTAATGAACATTAATAATGAACCGCAATACATTCATGAAATGTATGGTACCAAACCGGGTGAAGGATGTTTTGCCAACAATGTGTTGCTGGCAAGAAAATTAGTAGAGAAAGGGGTAAGGTTTGTTCAATTATTTGATTGGGGTTGGGACAGTCACGGAACTAGTGCCAACGATGCCATTGATATTGGCTTTATTAATAAATGCCGGTCTGTAGATAAATGTATCACCGCTTTGATACTCGATCTGAAACAACGGGGTTTGCTGGAAGAAACGCTGGTGGTATGGGGTGGAGAATTTGGAAGAACGCCGATGCAGGAAAACAGGGAGGGAAAGAAGATGCCGTTCAAGGGTCGGGATCATCACACCGAAGCATTTACCATGTGGATGGCAGGTGGCGGTATTAAAAAGGGTTTTAGTTATGGCGAGACCGATGAGATCGGTTACAGTGCCATCAGTGGTAAAGTAGAGCCTTTCGATATACAGGCTACCATTTTGAACCAGCTTGGTTTTGATCATGAAAAATTCACGTACGATTTCCAGGGAAGGCCGTTCAGGTTAACGGATACAAGGGGGAAAGTGATCGATGAGATCATTGCATAGAAGAAATCATTCTAAAGTTTACAGCTTTTTTAAAAGCTGTAAACTTTAGATAGCATAATCATAAAAAAATAAATCCTTTGAACAGAAGAAATTTTATCAACAGTACCACAGCTGCTACCACTGCGTTAATGCTTTCCTCGCTGGATAGTTTTGCATCGCCACAATTAATCACTAACAGGAATGCAAACTTTCAACTTAAATTACTTGCTACCAGCTGGGGCTTTGATGGCACCACGGATGAGTATTGCGCCAAAGTAAAAAAGGAAGGATATGATGGTATAGAAACCTGGTGGCCCATGAAAAAAGAAGACCAGGATGAGCTATTCGCTGCATTAAAAAAATATGATCTCGAAGTAGGTTTTCTTACTGCCGGAAGCGAAAGTAATTTCGATCAGCATTTTACCAGTTTTAAAAATATGATCAATGCTGCAGCCAATAACAAAATTCAACAACCGCTTTATATCAATTGCCATTCAGGGCGGGATTATTTTAAATATGAACAGGGTAAAGCATTTATTGATTATACCACCGCCTTATCAAAATCAACCGGTATAAAAATTATTCATGAAACACACCGTTCAAGATTGATGTATTCTGCACCTATTGCAAGAAATTATTTGGAAATGATTCCTGCATTGCGTTTCACACTGGATATATCACACTGGTGCAATGTGCATGAAAGTTTATTGGCTGATCAAAAAGAAACAGTGGAGCTGGTTTTATCCAGAACAGATCATATCCATTCCCGTATTGGTCACCCGGAAGGGCCGCAGGTGAATGACCCAAGAGCGCCTGAATGGGAAGATGCAGTGAAAGCGCATTTTGCATGGTGGGATAAAGTGATAGAGATGAAAAAACAACAGGGTGAAGTGATGACGATATTGACTGAATTTGGTCCGCCGGATTATATGCCAACACTTCCCTACACCCGGCAGCCCGTTGCAGATCAGTGGGCCATCAATGTACACATGATGCATACACTTCGTAAACGTTATCAATCTTAAAACCTCGCCATACGTGTTATTATCCATCACCGAATTTTTGGGGCATTTTCATCCTGCGGTAGTTCATTTGCCTATCGGTATTTTGCTGATTGCATTATTGCTGCAATGGTTATCAGGAAAAGAAAAATATCGTTCCCTTGCAGCAGCAGTGCCGGTTGTATTATTGTGCGGCAGCATTGCTGCGTTTGTTTCCTGCGTCAGCGGTTATTTATTATCTATTAATGATGACTATGATACCACACTGGTAAGTTGGCACATGTGGATGGGATTAGCTGTAATGTTCATTTCATTTTTGTTGTATGCAAAAGAAAGGAACCCATTGTTTGGGGTGAATAAAATGTTGTTGTCTGTTGGCTTATTAATATTGGTTTTTGTAACGGGCCACCTGGGTGGTTCACTAACGCATGGTTCCGATTATTTCAGCAAACCACTGGAAAATATTTTCAGTGATGATAGTGTCAGCAATGCAACCATCAAACCCATCGCCAATGTGCAGGAAGCAGTTGTATATAGTGAGGTGATCAAACCTATTCTTCAAACAAAATGTTACTCCTGTCACAATGCCAATAAGAAAAAAGGCGGGCTGAGAATGGATGATAGTTTATTACTGATGAAAGGTGGAAAAGATGGGAAAGTAATTGAACCCGGTAACGCAGCTGAAAGTGAAATGGTCAAACGTTTATTATTACCGGTTGATAATGATGACCATATGCCACCAAGGGAAAAGCCGCAATTGACCGAACACCAAATTGCATTGCTGCATTGGTGGATCGATAACAACAATGATTTTAACAAGAAGGTAAAAGAGTTGAATCAGCCCGAAAAGATCAAGCCTGTTTTACTGTCATTACAAAAGACTGCTGAAATAAAAAAGGAGTCAACAAATATTCCGTTGACTGAAGTAGAAAGGGCAGATAATAAAGTAACAGAACAGTTAAAACAAAAAGGCATCATTTTGTTACCGGTTAGGCAAAACAGTAATTACCTGCAGGTGAATTTTGTAACACATCCTGCAATTGACAAAAATGATCTGCAATTATTGCAACAATTAAAAAAACAAATCATATGGCTTAAACTGGATAACAGCAAGATCAATGATGAGTCAATGACCGTTTTAGCACAGCTTACAAATCTTACCCGGCTGTATCTTTCTAATACCAGGATTACCGATAAAGGATTACAATCATTACAATCACTTTCCAATCTTACTTACCTCAATCTTGTTGGTACAAAAGTTACGTTGCAGGGATTGCTGAGATTGAAGAATTTAAAAAAGCTTCAATCACTTTATCTCTATCAAACAAATATTAATAATTCAGATTGGGCGGTAATAAAAAAGGAATTTCCAAAAGTACAGGTAGATTCAGGGGGTTACGAGGTACCTTTATTTAACTCAGACACCACCCTGATAAAAACTAATATAAAATATTAGTGATTATAAAAGCGATGAACCGAAAAAATTCTAAGTAGTTTACACATTAAAATTATACATGAAACCCGGGGTTTTTATTTTACTGTTTGCAGTTGTTTTTTTGAATGTTTGTGTTTCACAAAATAACAGGGAATATAAGACCTGGAACCCGGCTGCAGATACCATCAAAACGCTGGAAGGGCAAGCCTGGCCTGTTGAAATAAAAAACTTTTACAGCCGGTTGCCTGCAAAAGCGGAACAGTTAGTTCGCCAGGATGTTTGGGACTTATCAAAAAACAGCGCCGGGCTGCAATTGCGTTTCAGGACCAATGCAGATGAGATCATTATAAAATATACACTTGACGGGGCATTGCAATTTCCACACATGCCTGCAACGGGTGTTAGCGGCATTGATCTGTATTCCAAAACCATTGATGGTAAATGGTTAAGGGCTGCTGGTAAATATGATTTTGATGATACTGTCTCTTTTCAGTTCACCAATCTTTTAACTGCGGACCAGCATGTTGGCAACAGGGAGTATACCTTGTATTTACCATTGTACAATTCTGTAAAGTGGATGGAGATCAGTGTACCCAAAGAAAGTTTTTTCAAACCGTTGCCTGTTCATAACGATAACCCCATTATTGTTTACGGAACATCCATTGCACAGGGAGCCTGCGCCAGCAGACCGGGCCTTGCATGGACCAATATTTTGGGAAGAAAATTAGACCGGGCAGTTATCAATCTTGGATTTTCTGGAAATGCACGAATGGAAAAATCAGTGATTGATCTGATGGCAGCAGCAGCGGCAAAAATATATGTACTGGATTGTTTACCCAATATGGCTGGCGGGATATTTACGGCGGCAGAAGTAAAAAAAAGATTGGTGGAAGCGGTTAAAATATTACAGGAAAAACGGGCTGGTACACCCATTTTATTTTGTGATCACGATGGTTATACAGGCGATGGGATCAATGATGTTAAGAGAAAAGAGTACGAAGGAATAAATCTTGTGCTAAAGGAGGTTGTTGATTCACTCACCGCAGCAGGCATAAAAAATATTTACCGTCTTTCAAAGGAAGAAATTAACCAGGATATTGAATCCATGGTGGATGCGGTACATCCGAATGATATTGGAATGATGCATTATGCGGATGCTTATGAAAAGAAGATAAAGGAAATTTTAAATCAACCGGCTGGCAGTATCTCCACCACAATACCCATCACACAGCGGCGTGATTTTAATGTGTACGATTGGGAGCCAAGACACAATGAAATTTTAAAGTTCAATAAAACAACTCCACCTAAGCTTGTTCTGATTGGCAATTCAATCACTCACTTTTGGGGTGGCAAACCACAAGGCCCCAGGGATAGTGGCATAGACAGCTGGAATAAATATTTTGGAAACAGGGAAGCCGTAAACATGGGATTTGGTTGGGACAGAATTGAGAATGTGCTTTGGCGTGTTTATCATGGTGAGCTGGATAGTATAGCACCAAAGCAGATTGTTTTGATGATTGGTACCAATAACATCGGGTTAAACACCAACGAAGAAATTGTACAGGGTCTTCAATTCCTGGTTAAAGCCATCCAGGCAAAGCAACCTGCTGCTAATATTTTAATGATGGGAATCTTTCCAAGAAGGGATACAGAAAAGCGAATTGTGGAGCTTAACAAAATGATCAAAGAAAATATCAAAGGTGCAGCAATAACTTTTGCAGATGCTGGTTATTTATTGTTGAAGGAAGATAAGAAAATTGATGAGGATATGTTTTCAGACGGGCTTCATCCCAATGCAGCCGGCTACGAAAAGCTAGGGGCATTTATTGATCAGCAGTTGTTAAAAATGAAATAAGATTTCAAGCGAATAAATTTATCATATGCAGTTATCAAAAAAAATATTACCTGTTTCAAGTGATAAAGTAATTAGTCCGTCAGTGGCTTTATTTGAATTGCCGGAAAAAGTGTTGCAGTTTGGTACAGGAGTATTGCTCCGTGGCTTACCAGATTATTATATTGACAAAGCCAACAAGCAGGATATTTTTAACGGGAGAATCGTAGTGGTAAAGTCAACTGACAGGGGAGATACAGATGCTTTTGATGTGCAGGATGGATTGTACACACAATGTATAAGAGGTATTGCCAATGATCAAATGACACAGGAATATATTGTGAACGCTTCCGTCAGCAGGGTATTGTCTGCAAAGTCTCAATGGCATGAAGTACTCAATTGTGCTGCAAATGCTGAAATGGAAATAGTTATTTCCAATACCACTGAAGTGGGGCTTGTGTTAATGGAAGATGATAACGTTCATGCACAGCCGCCTGTTTCTTTCCCCGGTAAACTGCTGGCGTTTCTGTATGAACGTTATCAATGCTTTCATGGTGATTTGCATAAAGGCATGGTGATCATTCCAACAGAACTCATTACAGATAATGGCGAAAAACTACAGTCTATTGTTTTGGAACTGTCACACCTCAACAGGATGGATAACAAATTCATCGACTGGCTGGAAGCTGCTAATTGTTTCTGTAATTCATTGGTGGATCGCATTGTGCCTGGTAAACTTTCTGCAGTTCAGCAAACCGGAGCAGAAGCTGCATTGGGGTATTCAGATGAGTTGATGATCATGAGTGAAGTATATAGTTTGTGGGCCATTGAAACATCCAGCCGTAAAGCAAAAGAAATATTAAGTTTTGCTAAAGCGGATGACACTGTTTTGATCACAGATGATATAGAAAAGTACCGGGAATTAAAACTCCGGTTGTTGAATGGCACACATACTCTCAGTTGTGGGGTTGCTCATTTGACCGGTTTTGAAATTGTAAAAGATGCAATGGAAGATACGATGATGCGGCAGTATGTTACTAACCTGATGAAACACGAAATTGCTCCCTGCATTTACGATGAAACTATTTCAGCAGCAGAAGCGAATGAATTTTCTAATAAAGTAATCGAACGTTTCAGCAACCCTTTTATTGAACATAAATGGATCAGCATAACATTAAACTATACACAAAAAATAAAGATGCGTAATGTGCCGGTGTTACTGAAACATTATGAACAGCATCAGGAAGTGCCTGGGTATATGGCATTAGGCTTTGCTGCTTATTTATTATTTATGAAATGTGAGCCGGGTGAAAATGGAACTTACAATGGAATGATGAATGGAAAGGTTTATCCTGTGCAGGACGAAAGGGCCAATTATTATTACCAGCTTTGGAAAGATCATTCCCTATCAGAAATTCCAAAGAAGGTTTTAAGTGACCGTAACTTGTGGGGAGCAGATCTTTCCATGCTGCCGGGCTTTTACGATGCTGTTAAATTTTATATGGAATCGATTAATGAGAAAGGAGCTATGGAAACATTGAAAGAACATTTGCTGAAAAAGTAAAGCAGGAGCAGTTCCTGTTTGGTGATGGCAGATTTAATTTAACTGTTTGTACATTACAGTTTATAAAATATTTTATTTAAATAATACAATGAATCGTCAACACAGTATGCAGCAAACCATGCGCTGGTTTGGTCAGGCAGATCCGGTAAGTTTAGCTGATATCAGGCAGGCAGGCTGTTCGGGTGTGGTAACAGCATTGCATCATATTCCAAATGGAGCAATATGGAGTGAGGCTGAAATTTTAACAAGGAAAAAAGAAATAGAAGCTGCAGGATTAACCTGGTCAGTTGTGGAAAGTGTTCCGGTGCATGAAAGCATTAAAACACAAACAGGAGATTTCAAACAGCATATTGAAAATTATAAACAAACACTGCGTAATCTTTCTGCAAACGGCATTAAAATCGTTACCTATAATTTTATGCCGGTGCTGGACTGGACCAGAACTGATTTGAGTTATACAGTGGCCGATGGCAGCAAAGCATTGCGTTTTGAAAAAGCAGCTTTCATTGCATTTGATGTATGGATGCTGAAAAGAAAAGATGCAGCAAATGATTACACGGCTGATGAATTGGAAAGAGCAAAGCTCCGATTTGAAGGAATGAGTGAGGATGAAAAACAATTGCTTCAGCGAAATATTATTGCAGGCTTGCCGGGAAGCGAAGAGAGTTTTACGGTGGCGCAATTTCAGCAGGCGTTGGATACTTATCATGGAATAGATGCTTCAAAATTACAACAGCACCTGATTTATTTCCTGCAGCAAATAATGCCGGTAGCGGATGAGTGCGGAGTGCAACTGGTGATTCATCCTGATGATCCGCCATATCCAATTTTTGGTTTGCCAAGAGTGGTAAATACAGCAACTGATATAGATGTTTTATTTAAGGCTGTACCTTCTTTAAATAATGGACTGTGTTTTTGTACAGGGTCATTTGGTGTGAGGGCAGACAATGATCTGCCGGCAATGGTGCAGCAGTTTGGCAGCAGGATCAATTTTATTCATCTGCGTAGTACCAAAAGAAATGAGTGGGGGGATTTTTATGAAGACAATCATTTGGAAGGAGATGTAGATATGTACAAAGTGATCAAAGAAATGATTGCAGTAATGAAGCAACGGAATATTTCAATACCCATGCGCCCTGATCATGGCCACCAGATGCTGGATGATCTGAATAAAAAAACAAACCCTGGTTACTCCGCCATTGGAAGACTGAGGGGCCTTGCAGAATTACGGGGATTGGAACTCGGTATTTATAAATCAATTTTTGAAACTGCTGTATGAAAAAATTCATGGATGAAAATTTTTTACTGCAAAGTAAAACAGCACAACAACTTTATCATGAGTTTGCATCGGTAATGCCCATCATTGATTACCACAATCACCTGCCACCTGACCAGGTAGCCAATGATATTAACTTTGAAAATTTAACGCAGGTATGGTTGTACGGCGATCATTATAAGTGGAGGGCCATGCGTACCAATGGCGTAGAAGAAAAATATATTACCGGTAATGCTGCAGACCGGGAAAAGTTTCAGCAATGGGCAGCCACCGTTCCTTACACCTTACGTAATCCTTTATATCACTGGACACACCTGGAACTGCAACGTTATTTTGAAGTGCATGATACGTTGAATGCGGACAATGCAACAAAAATTTATGATGAGTGTTCTGCAAAACTGCAGTCAAAGGAATACAGTGTAAGAAACTTGTTGCAAAAGATGAATGTAAAACTCATCTGCACTACTGATGACCCGGTTGATTCTCTGGAGCATCATCAAAAAATGCAACAGGAAAATTCATTCACCAAAATGAATCCTGCTTTTCGGCCGGACAAAGCTATGAATGTAGATGATACCGCTTCATTCATTCAATATCTTACCAACTTAGAAAGAACTGCTGATATTTCTATTAATACATTCAGTGAATATTTGACTGCATTAAAAAATCGCCATGATTTTTTTGCTGAAAATAATTGTGCAGTATCCGATCATGGCCTGGAAGAAATCTATGCAGAAGATTATACAACAACTGAGATCGTAAATATTTTTGATAAGATCCGGTTAGGAAAAAATATTAGCGCAGAAGAAAAAAGGAAATTCAAAAGTGCTATGCTGGTTCATTTTGCAGAATGGGATTTTGAAAAAGGATGGGTACAGCAATATCATTTGGGAGCATTGCGGAATAACAACACAAGAATGTTGCAGCAACTTGGGCCTGATACTGGCTGGGACAGCATCAGTGATCTTTCACAAGCAAAGGCATTGTCTAAATTTTTAAACAGGCTGGATAAAGAAAATAAATTGACTAAAACAATTATCTATAATCTCAACCCGGCAGATAATGAATTGATGGCAACGATGATTGGTAACTTCAATGATGGTTCTGTTGCAGGAAAAATACAATGGGGCAGTGCATGGTGGTTTCTCGATCAGAAAGATGGTATGACAAAACAGATCAATACACTCAGCAATATGGGACTGCTCAGCCGCTTTATTGGTATGTTAACAGACAGCAGGAGTTTTCTTTCTTTTCCCCGTCATGAATATTTCAGGCGGATATTGTGTAATCTTTTTGGTGAAGAAATTGAGCAGGGTGAATTGCCAAATGATATTGCCTGGATCGGGAAAATGATTCAGGATATCTGTTATAACAACGCAAAAAATTATTTCAATTTTCATTCGTAAAGTGATAAGGTAAATGAATAAAGTGTTTTGTTTTGGTGAATTATTATTACGGATGAGCCCGGTCTTAAATAAAGAATGGATTCACAACGCAGGCATGACTGCCTATATTGGTGGTGCAGAATTGAATGTGGCAACTGCTTTAGCTAAATGGAATATACCAGTTAAATATTTCACTGCATTGCCGGATAATTATTTGAGTAAAGAGATCATAGAATATTTAGAAGAAAATAAAATTGATACATCCGCTATTCATATTTCAGGTAACAGGATTGGCACTTATTATCTGCCCCAGGGTACAGATCTTAAACATGCCGGTGTAATATATGACAGGGCACATGCTTCTTTTGCTGAATTAAAACCTGGGATGATCAATTGGAAAGAAGCATTGGATGGCTGCACCTGGTTTCACTTCAGTGCCATCAGCCCGGCGTTGAATGAAAATGTGGTGGCAGTTTGTAAAGAAGCCCTGGAAGCAGCAACAGCTAAAGGATTAACTATTTCCGTAGATCTGAATCATCGTTCTAAACTTTGGAAATATGTTAAAGCACCAGTTGAAGTAATGCCGGAACTGGTACAGTATTGTGATGTGATCATGGGTAATATTTGGTCTGCAGAAACTTTATTAGGTATTCCTTCCACACTGCCGGATAGTGAAGGAAAAAGTAAAGATGAATTGATTGAAGCAGCTGGGGTAAGTATGTTGAAAATGCAGCAGCAATATCCAGGAGCACAAACATTCGGTTACACTTTCAGATTGGAGAAAGAATATTTTGCAGTACTCCGGAACAGAAATGAAGCAGCTGTTTCCAATGTGTACTCCATTGGTGAAGTAAAAGATAAAATAGGAACGGGTGATTGTTTTATGGCGGGATTGATCTATGGTTTATATCACCATCACCCTGCAAAAGAAATGATTGATTTTGCCGCAGCCGCAGCTGTTGGAAAATTATATGAAATAGGTGACTCCACACAACAACATATTGATGACGTTAAAAAAATAATGAAACATGCAAACTGAAAATTTTATAATAGGCAAAATAAAAAAGCAGGGGATATTACCGCTCTTTTATAATGATGATTTAAACGCTACGCTGAGTATTACAAAGGCTTTGTATGAAGCAGGCATGCGGTGTATAGAATTTACCAACAGGGGAATAAATGCATTTGAAAACTTCTCTCAAATGGTGAAACTCAGAGATGAATCAATGCCAGATTTATTGTTGGGTATTGGCACCATTAAATCTGCCGAAGATGCAAATAAATTCATTGATGCTGGGGCAGATTTCCTGGTAAGCCCTGTGTTTGACAGCAGTATTTGCGATGTGGCATACATCAATAAAGTGCCGTGGATACCAGGCTGTATGACACCAACAGAAATTCATGTGGCCCAGCAGGCAGGATGCACTTTGATAAAACTCTTTCCGGGAAATTTATTGCAGCCTTCTTATGTAGAAGCAGTATTGCCATTGTTCACGGGTTTAGATTTGATTGTAACCGGCGGTGTTGATTCAACAGAGCAAAGTATTAAAGCATGGTTTAAAAGTGGTGTGGCAGCAATTGGGATAGGAGGGAAATTAATTACAAATGAAATTTTACAGCAGGGTAATTTTGACCTGCTGAAAAACAAAGCGGTTGAAATAATGGGCATCGTTCAATCGGTGAGAAAAAAATGAGGAGTAAGAAAATTGTGCGGTAGCAAGTTTTAAAAAATCAGCAGATCAACAACTAACGATAATGCAGCAAGCCATGGGAAAATACAGGTGGACCATTTGTGGATTGGTATTCTTTGCCACCACCATCAACTATTTAGACAGGGCTGTGATCAGCTTACTCAAATCTTCCTTAACAATAGAATTCAGTTGGTCCGAAACGGATTACTCCAATATCGTAGTGGCCTTCCAGTTGTGTTATGCGTTCGGTTTATTATTTGCCGGCAGGTTGATCGATAAGCTGGGTACTAAGATTGGCTATGGTCTTGCAACTGGATTGTGGAGTATTGCAGCAGTAGCCCATGCATTGGTTACTGGCACTACAGGTTTTTTTGTAGCAAGGGGTGCATTGGGTATTACAGAGGCAGGAAATTTTCCTGCCGCCATCAAAACGGTTGCTGAATGGTTCCCACAAAAAGAACGGGCACTGGCTACCGGCATTTTTAATTCAGGTACTAACATTGGGGCAATACTGGCACCACTAACGGTGCCGTTTATTGCTACAGCCTGGGGTTGGCAATGGGCTTTTATTATTACGGGTTCCATAGGTTTTATATGGTTAATTTTCTGGTTCCTCATGTATGAAGTTCCGCAAAAACATCAAAAATTATCCAAAGTAGAATTTGAACATATTCACAGCGATACTGCAGGAGCATTCATACAAAATGCAGACGAACCGAAATTATCCTGGGGTAAATTATTAACTTATAAACAAACCTGGGCCTTTGCTATCGGTAAATTTTTAACGGATCCCATCTGGTGGTTCTATCTTTTCTGGTTGCCAGATTTTTTAGAAAAAGAATATGGATTAACAAAAACAGAAATTGCATTACCAGTTGCATTGGCATATACCATGGCTGCCGTTGGAAGTATATTTGGTGGATGGCTGCCATTGGTCTTTATCAAAAAAGGATGGAGTGTTTTTCGTTCCCGTAAAACTGCGATGCTCATTTATGCATGCTGTGCTTTACCCGTGTTATCCGCACAATATCTTGGCAATATTAATATGTGGCTGGCATTGTTAGTTATTGGTCTGGCCATGTCTGCTCACCAGGCGTGGAGTGCAAATATTTATACCACGGTAAGTGATATGTTTCCTAAAAGTGCTACTGCTACTGTAATAGGCATTGGTGGAATGTGTGGCGCACTGGGCGGTATGCTGATTGCGAAATTGGCTGGAAAATTATTTGATTATTATAAAGGAACACCGGAGCCAAAAACTGGTTACCTGATCATGTTTCTTATCTGCAGTGTTTCTTATTTAGTTGCCTGGTTGATTATGCAGGCGCTTGTTCCTAAAGTGAAAAAGTTAGAGGTATGAGTATAGGCAGCATACAGAGCATACAGTGATTTATAAAAATCCGCTGAAATAAATTTATATTGGAATGCACAATTGGACATCATGATAACTACTGCAGACTTTAAAAAGCAAATAGCAAAACCGTTCGGACAGGAAATGCGGCTTTATGGTTTTAAGGGAACAGGTTTTGAATACCTGCAAAACACAGAAGATTATTTAATTGCTGTCTACATTGATCCCAGCAGATGGGGTGGCAGTTGTTCTGCAGGTTTTGCCATACATCCCAAACAAGTTGACAAAGATTATAATGGTAAAAAGGACTTGACTAAACTCAAGACTTACCAATATGAATTCAAATTTAGTTTGACAAAATTTGCAAGAGGTGAAAAATGGGAATACGATGATGATGAAGCGACAAATCTTTTGACACTATCTAAAATCATGGAAGTAATTAAAAACAAGGCCTTCCCTGTAATTGAAAAGTTTAAAGCAACTCCTAATATTCTTGAGCAATTTGAAGTTACAGAAATGAATAAGTTTCACGACAATTGGGGAAAGAGAGCAGGCATTTTTATCGCAACAACGGATTTAAGATTTGCATGGGCAATGACAATTATTTTCGAGAATAAGAATCTTCAAAAAGCAAAGGAGTTTGCTGAATTGGCTGTTTCACAGCCTGACAATAGCAATACAGAATGGTTTGGAAATAAGGATTTTCGTCGTGTTTTGGCAAAAAAACACGATACATATCAAAAGTAGCAACAACACCGTCAAAACTGTAAACAAGCAACATGAATACCTTACAAACCGCCGACTACATTGTTTTCTTTATTTACTTCATTTTAGTTTCAACATACGGTATATACATCTACCGAAAAAAAAAGAACAAATCGGGTGATGCAAAAGATTTTTTTATCGCTGAAGGTTCTTTAACCTGGTGGGCAATTGGTGCATCGCTGATCGCCAGCAATATTTCTGCAGAACATTTTATTGGCATGAGTGGATCAGGCTTTGCATTGGGGTTGGCTATCTCTTCTTACGAATGGATGGCAGCAGCTACGTTGATCATTGTTGCTGTTTTTATTATGCCGATGTATCTTAAAAACAAGATATATACCATGCCGCAGTTCCTGGAAAAAAGATATAATGGAACCGTGAGCACCATCATGGCGGTGATCTGGTTATTAGTATATGTATTTGTCAATCTTACTTCTATTATCTATCTCGGGGCATTGGCAATTTCTTCTATTTCCAATATTGGTTTTGAATGGTGCATTGCAGGGTTGAGTGTATTCGCCATTATAGTTACACTGGGTGGAATGAAAGTAATTGGCTATACAGATATTTTCCAGGTATTGGTGCTTATCATCGGGGGGTTGGTAACTACTTATTTGGCACTTACTTTATTATCAGAGCAATTTGGTTTTGGTAAGGATGTACTAAAAGGCCTGGCGCTGTTGCGACAAGAAGCACCCACTCATTTTCACATGATTTTTGAAAAATCAAACCCTCATTATAAAGAACTGCCGGGCATGGCTGTTTTAATTGGCGGTATGCTGGTGAATAACCTGGCGTATTGGGGTTGTAATCAGTACATCGTTCAAAGGGCATTAGGAGCAGATTTAAAAACTGCCCGTAAAGGAATTTTATTTGCTGCTTTTTTAAAAATGCTGATACCGGTAATTGCTGTGTTGCCCGGCATTGCCATGTATGTGATGCATCACAACGGACAGTTTCAAAAAGAAATGTCAGATGCCGCAGGAATGATAAAACCAGATCATGCTTATCCAACCTTAATGAATTTATTACCTGCCGGTTTAAAAGGAGTTGCATTTGCAGCATTGACTGCGGCCATCGTTGCATCGCTGGCTGGTAAAGCAAACAGCATTTCCACCATTTTCTCCTTAGATATCTATAAAAAATATTTAAATAAAGATGCAAGTGAAAGTAAGCAGGTAATCATTGGCAGATGGGCAGTGATTGTTTCCATGCTGATAGCTGCAGTGGTAGCACCTGCATTAAAATCACTTGACCAGGCCTACCAGTTTATACAGGAGTATGTAGGATTTTTTTCTCCCGGGGTACTAGCCATCTTTCTGTTAGGAATGTTTTGGAAAAAAACTACTGCCAATGCGGCATTGGCGGGTGCCTTACTTACTGTTCCAATTTCTGCCGTGTTAAAATTTTTGCCAGTTTGGACCAATGGAGTTTTCCCGGATTATCCTTTTTTAGACAGGATGACAATCGCTTTTTTTACTACCCTTGTAATGATGATCATCATCAGCCTTGCTAAACCTAAGCCGTTAAATGATACACATGTACTTGAAATGGATACCACTTTGTTTAAAGTGTCTCCCGGTTTTATAGTTGGTTCATTTATCATCTGCGGAATGCTGGCGGCATTGTACACCGTATTTTGGTAAGACGTTTTACCGACAGTGTTAAAATGATTTTTATCATTCTTTGTTTTGATACTTATCAAAGTATATACAGGATACACGTAGTATGTTGTGTGTGCTTTAGAAGTGTTTTAAAACAGGAATAGCAATTACAATGATGCTGTATTAAAACAGCTTTCTATTTTCAAAGCAATGATAAAAAAATGAAAGCTCTTGTAATTTCAGGCGGCGGCAGCAAAGGTGCTTTTGGAGGCGGCCTTGCCGAATACCTGATAAATGTGTGCAGGCAGGATTATAAAATTTTCATCGGCAGTTCCACAGGCAGTTTGCTGGTGCCGTTGCTTTCTATTGGTGAGATAGAAAAACTAAAAAAAGTATTTACCACAGTTACACAAGATGATATATTTAATAATTGCCCCTTTATTTTAAAAAAGGTGAAGGGAGTTTATAAAACAAAGATCAATCACCTTGGTATTCTTCAAATGTTTTTAGAGGGAAAGAAAACATTTGGCGAAAGTGAAAACCTGCGTAAACTTATTTTCGAAAATATTACAGAAACTGATTTTGAGCGGATACGGAAAAATGATGTGATCATCACCGTTTCCAATTTAAATACTATGGGTGTTGAATACAAGGAAGCAAAGGATTGTACTTACTATGATTTTTGTGAGTGGATATGGGCATCTGCATCACTGGTGCCTTTTATGAGCCTGGTAACAAAGAACGGATTTGAATATGCAGATGGTGGTATGGGAAACATTGTTCCTATTTACCAAGCCATCCAAAAAGGTGCAACAGATTTGGATATCATCGTATTAAAACCCAGTGATTATAAGAACAGGAAACTACCGGTACGCAATGCACTGGAACTTACCTCCCGGGTATTTTCTTTTATGCTGAACCAGATTGTTACAGATGATCTGATCATTGGCAGGCTGGAAGGACAAAACAAAAAGATCAAATTGAATTTTTATTATCCTGAAGAAGAACTCACTACCAATTCACTCATATTTGATCCGGAGCAAATGAGCAAGTGGTGGCAATATGGTTATGAAACCGGCAAGAAAAACAATCCTGATTGCAGGATTATCAACCTTACTTAATTAAACAGCCCATTTACCTTTTAATTGATATGCCATTAGCATGATCAGTAAACCAATGCTGAGATAGATAAAGTGCAACCAGTGTACGGCATTTATTAAGATCATCTGAACAATGATCCAGCCGCTGATGATTAATCCGCTTGCCATTGCCCAGTTGCAGCGGTTTGGATGGCGCTGTATGTTATAAATTACAGCAAGTAAATTACTGCCACCAACAATTACCGTTAGTAATATTCCAGGCACCAGGTAGTTTTTAAAAGGAGTTCCCTGCAGCAGGCCCGGGGATAAATTCAATATGCTGCCATCCGGGTTACTTATCATTAGTAGCCCTGATAGTGTAGCTGTTATTGCAATAAAGCAAACCAGTATAAATAATAGTGTTTTCATTTTATTATTGCTTGCGATGATACAATCCTGTCAGTTCACCAAATCCAATGATGTGTTCACTCATAGCCTTTTCCAATTGTAGTTTTTTAGTGTCGGGTTGCAAATCCAGCAGGCTGTCCAGGGCATATATTTTAAAGAAATAGCGGTGTGTGCCGGAGGGAGGACAAGGTCCACCGTAATGATATTGCTGAAAGTCATTGATGCCTTCTGTGCCATGCACTTCGTTTTCTTTTATGTGATGCGTTACCGGAATATTCCATGCAATCCAATGCACCCATGTGCTGATGGGAGCATCGGGATCGTCCACTATCAATGCAAGGCAACTTGTTTCTTCCGGAATGTTTTTTATATCCAGTGGTGGGTTAATATTCTCCCCGTCACAAGTATACTTTACAGGGATCATGCCGCCATCGTTAAAAGCGGTGCTGGAAATTTTTAGCAGTTTATAATCAACAGCTTTATCAAAATTTTTCATGATTGTGTTTTTTAAAAATTCTTTACCATCAATACTATTACTTTTTTTTACTCATGCCAAACGGATATACCGCTCAGCATGCAGCCGTTTTACACGACCTTATTCTGTTAATCAAAGAAAATATAATTGGCGGCTTTTTATAATGTCAGTCATCAGGCACTTAATTGATGGTGGTCAGCATTACCAGGTTAATTTTTGATTAACTGAAAGCCTTGAGTACAGTCAAGATTTTACTTGACAGCAGTCATTTCTTTACCCAGCACAGCAGGATACATTTGTGAACATAAAACACTAATCGTATGAAAGAGAATACTCCAACCATCAGTACACTTCATGGTCTCCTGGATTATGATACCAGCAGATTTACCGGTGCAGAAATTCAGTTGAAAAAAGTGCTGCCTTTGTGGATCAATGTGGCCAGTTCGCTAATGCTGAAAACGGTGTTGCAGAAATACCTGGATTTTGTAAACCAGCATTTACAAAAAATGGAGCCTTTTATTGAGGAGGAAAAAATCAATTCTTTGCTGCTGCACAACAGGGTGATGGAAGCCTTTATTGCAGAAGCAGCAGAAAGATTATCAAACTGTGCAGATGCTGAAGTAAAAGATGCCTGCCTGCTGGCATGCATACAATCCATCAATCATTTTAAGATCAGTGCTTATGGTACGGCTGCGGCATTTGCCAGGGCGCTGGATATGGAAAAACAGGCAGCAGTTTTTCATGAAGCAGAAGTGAATGAAAAACAAATTGACGACCGCCTTTCTCAGCTGGCAGAGTATGAAATAAATAACAGGGCTAAAACACCCATTGTATTACCAGGATAGAAAAGTGAAAAATTAAATATTAAAAAACTTTTAAAATTTACAATCATGAGAACTGATATTCAGATTCAAAAAGATGTAATGGAAGAACTCCGGTGGCAACCTTATCTGAATGCTTCCCAAATTGGTGTGGCTGTTAAAGATGGTATTGTAACACTTTCCGGCCAGGTAGATTCTTTATCAAAAAAACTCACTGCTGAAAAAGCTGCAAAAAGAGTGGCTGGTGTAAAAGCGATGGCAGAAGATATACAGGTAGGTATTTCACCCAGCTTTAAAAAACCGATGCTGAAATTGCAGCAGCAGTGCTGAATGCATTGAAATGGCATACGGCTGTACAGGAGGAAAAAATTAAAATAAAAGTGGAAGAAGCTGTGGTGAGGCTGGAAGGAGAAGTAGAATGGGACTACCAGCGCAACAATGCTAAATCAGCTATTGAAAATTTAACAGGCGTACGTTCCGTGGTAAACCTTATCAGGATAAGGCCAAGAGTTACGGCTGCTGATATTTACCAAAAGATTCAGGCTGCTTTTCAACGCAGTGCCACAGTAGATGCAGGAAAGATCATTACTGAAGTGGTGGCCAACAAAGTTACACTGTTTGGAAAGGTTCGGTCACTGGCAGAAAAAGAAGATGCAGAAATTGCGGCATGGAACGCTCCGGGTGTGGTGAGTGTTGAAAGCCGCCTGGAAATAGATATACCTGAATATGCTTTTGAAGAATAATAAATGTAATAGTAAGCAAGTGAGAACTTATTGTTGCAGGGCTGTCTCCATATTGAGACAGCCTTTAATTACTAGTGTTATGTTAATTGTAAAGTGACGGTTTGATTCGTGAATGGAGAATGGTCAATAGTGAATTATTGACCATTCACCATTGACCATTCAAGCTTAACTTAACACTAGTGTTATGTTAATCGTGTAATGCCGGATACAATTTTTTCAATTTAATTCTTGCATCCTTGTTAGTAAACTGCCAGTTTATTTTACTGTTTTTAT
>JAYWII010000011.1:0-19044 GCA_043788995.1 Chitinophagaceae bacterium
TACCTTCAAACATAATTGGCTATTTAATTTAGCAAAATTAACGTATTTACTAATATTATTAGCTATAATTATGGAGTGACTAGATGCCTACTTCTAAGAAGTTAATTGCAAGGTAATATTTTATTGCAAGAATTTATATCAATAAAAATAAAAACCTCCTGTATTAGCAGAAGGTTTTAAAGTATGTTCTATTAAATTTTTGTTATGGGAAAATACCCAGTTCAACATAGCTGGTGGCTACCTTGTTAATAGCACTAACATAAGCCGCAGTTCGCATATCAGGAATATCAGGATTGCTTTTCCAGAGTTCCATAATTTCCCTGGTGGCACTGATCATGGTTTCTTCCAGTCCGCTGTGTACCAGGTCCTGTTCATCTGCCCCATGCATAATTAATTTCCGTTCACTTTCATTTACCTGTTTGCCACTCAGTTCTTCTATTTGGGTAAGAATACGGGTATTCATATTTTCAGTAAACCTTTTTTCCATACGGCCATAGCGAACATGGCTCAGATTTTTCAGCCATTCAAAATAACTTACCGTAACACCACCGGCATTCAGGTACATATCTGGCACTACCAATATACCTTTCTGTGTAAATATTTCATCAGCTTCTGGTGTGCAGGGTCCGTTAGCCGCTTCGCCGATAATCTTTGCTTTTACTCTCGGGGCGTTCTCTCCGTTGATCACATTTTCCAGCGCTGCAGGTATTAAAATATCACATTCCAGTTCGAGTGCATCGGTGGTTTTGGTTAATGTAGTGGCACCAGGAAAATTCTTAATCGAACCAGTTTTTTTCCTGAATTCAATTAATTCATCTTCATGCAATCCGTTAATGTTATAAAGTGCTGCATCATGTTCGGCAATGGCAATTACTTTAGCACCATTTTCCCTGAAGAATTTGGCACAATGGTATCCCACATTTCCGATACCCTGTACTACCACAGTTTTACCAGCCACACCCACAGGGAGTCCAAGCTTTTTCATTATATCTTCCATATTCAAAACTTCACGTATTCCAATGAATACGCCTAAGCCTGTGGCTTCTTTACGTCCACGAACACCGCCTTGTGTAATAGGTTTACCAGTTACACATCCTGCACCATCAATTTCTCCGGGTTTTAATGAAGTATAGGTATCTACGATCCAGGCCATTTCTCTTTCCCCTGTTCCATAATCAGGGGCAGGTACATCAATGCCGGGACCGATAAAGTTTTTCCTTACCAGTTCTGATGTGTAACGGCGGGTAATTTTTTCCAGTTCGTAAACGCTGTAGTTGCGGGGGTTGATTTTGATACCACCTTTACCGCCTCCAAAAGGAACATTTACAATGGCGCATTTATAGGTCATCAGTGAGGCAAGTGCCATCACTTCATCCTGGTTTACTTCATCACTGAAACGGATGCCACCTTTACAGGGAGATTTGTGCTGACTGTGCTGTACACGGTAAGCTTCAATTACTTCAATGGTACCATCGTCTCTCTTGATAGGGAAGCGCATTTGGTACACACTGTTACAGGCTTTTATTTGTTCTAAGATACCAAGATCCCATTTAGTGAATTTGGCGGCCTTGTCAAAGCTCCTCTCCACACTGTGGAAAAAGCTGTACGGCTGTTGTGCTGACATAATTTGATTTTTAATTTAGCAATCGTATTTATAAAATAACCAGCAACTGGCAAGCTGCTTGTTTAGTCCATTATTTAAAACGCAGAAAAGAGAACAATTAGTCTTTATTTGATTTTTCAAACCTGGTTATTTTTCTATCTAAAGTAAATACATAGAAAAACAATACTGCCAGGATGGTGAGGCAAATAGTTACCACAATATAGATTTTACCATTGCTTCTCATCACATCCGCCATCTCCACTTTATTTTCCTGAGCAAATACACTGGTGGCACTAAGGGCTGTAACAAGCAACAATAATATTTTTTTCAGCAATTTCATTTTAATCGTTTTGTATTGATTAATACCTGTAAGATGAATTATTTATTTACATCCTGTAATAAGCTCTTATCTTTTAGTAACTGAAGCCTTATCCTGAGTGTGGCGATCCATACGCCCAGTAAGGTCCAGCCAATTACCGCAGGATAAAAAACCATCCTGATCCTGCTGTCAACATCCTTAAAGTTCAAAGCAGGGTTGCCGCTTTCGCTGCCGGGGGCACCGGGGTGAAGGCTGCCTACCAAACGTGGTATTACCCAAATGCTGGGAAACAGCATCATAAAGGCAAAAATATTGTACACTGCACTTACCCTTGCTCTTTTATCAATATCGGTAAATGAACCCCTCAAAACAAAGTAAGCGCCATAAATCAATAACGCAATGGCAGCACCGATCAATTTTGGTTCTTTTAATACGGTGCCCAATGATTGAGCCTGGTCCGTCATCCAGGTAACTGAAAGCCAGATGACACCAGTACTGTAACCCAGTATACCGAACAAACAGCCCAGAGATGCAAAATTGTGTGCATAAATATCATTTCGGTAATTAAAGCCCCTGAGATATTTAATACTGTATACAAAACTGATGGTAAATAATATCATCATCCCAAACCACATGGCCACATGAAAGTACATGTTGCGGATGGTTTCATTTAAAATGTGGAGATGTGGCACAGGCATTAAAAAGCCGCCGGCAATGGTATAAATCAGTAAAAGGAAGGCCGCTATTTTCCACCAGCTTTTATTCACAGTGAGATGGTATTTTTTTAGTGGGGCAAAGGTAGGGCAAAGGATAAGAAACAATCAAATATTTTCTCTTCAAATTTAAGTTATCATTCTTTCCAGAGATAAGGGAATAGTATAATGGCCATTGCAATGATGAGGGCATCTAATCCTATTACCAACCCTGTTAACTGTAACACAACCCCTTCCCTGAATACTTCATTGAAAGCAGTTTTGCTCAGCCGCATCAGCAACATCAGTTGAGGCAATATCACCGGGAAACCTAAAATGGCAACCAGTGCCGCATTTTGCTGTGCCTTGGCGGCAATGGCGCTCATTAGAGAAAAAACCAGGCTGATGCTGGCGCCTCCTAATAATACGATACCAAAAAATTGTAATGAATTGCTTACGGGATTATTTAAAAAAATGATGAATAAAAAGAGGCTCAGCATACTCATGAACAGCATGATCACCATATTGTAAATAATTTTGGCAATGATAAATTCCACCGGGGAAGCAATGGAATAGTAGTACAGCATTCTGCCTTTGCTTTCCTGCAAAAAACTTTTGGCCACAGCATTTACACATACAAATAACTGGATTACCCAAAACAAGCCGTTCCAAACATTGGCTTCCAGGTCACTCACAGAAAGCTGCAATACAAAGATGGTGGAAGCGATGTAGAGCAATATCCCGTAAAAAGTATGTTTCTGCCTTAACTCTAGCAGGATGTCCTTTTTTAGAAGTGAAAAAACAGTTTTGATCATTACTGCAAGTTTACAGACAAATATTGGAATAGCCGCAACCCATCAGCGGTTACTGACCAGGGTGAGCCGCCCTTAGGGGGGCGACCCACCCTGGCGATCATAAATTTTCTCACTGAAAATTGTTTTGAAAATGTTTTTGTTTCAGTCTAACTTGAAAATCACATAATTACTGTTCATGAAAAGAAGAGATTTTCTTTCCAATGGTTCTTTACTGGCTGCAGGCACTGCGGCATTGTTGACTGCATCCTGTAATAACAATGCTCCTGTTACTAAAACAGATTCAGCAATTTCGGCAACTATAGTTAAAGAAGCGTCAACCGATTTCGAATTGAATGAACTAACTGTAACTGAACTGCAGGAGAAAATGACATCTGGAAAATATAGTGCCGAACAATTAACCAGCATGTACCTGCAAAGAATTGAAATGATAGATAAAGCCGGTCCAAAATTAAATTCAGTAATTGAAGTAAATCCAGACGCAATGGCAATTGCAAAAGCAATGGATGCTGAAAGGAAATCGGGAAAAGTAAGAGGCCCATTACATGGCATTCCTATTTTGATCAAAGACAATATTGATACGGCAGATAAAATGATGACGACTGCAGGCTCATTGGCATTGGTGGGACACATTGCAGCAAAAGATGCATTCATTGTAAAAAAATTAAGAGAAGCAGGCGCTGTACTGCTGGGTAAGACCAACCTTAGTGAATGGGCCAATTTCAGGTCGGGTAAATCTTGTTCCGGATGGAGCAGCCGTGGCGGACAAACCAAGAACCCATACATTATTGATCACAACCCCTGTGGTTCCAGTGCTGGCTCCGGGGTGGCGGTATCCGCTAATCTTTGTGCTATTGCAATAGGTACAGAAACGGATGGTTCTATTACCTGCCCGGCATCGGTAAATGGGGTGGTGGGAATAAAACCTACAGTGGGTTTGTGGAGTCGCTCTGGTATCATTCCTATTTCTCATACGCAGGATACTGCCGGTCCTTTAACAAGAACGGTAAAGGATGCAGCGATCTTTTTGGGAGCACTTGCAGGTGTTGATGGTGAGGACGCAGTAACAAAGGAAAGCGAAGGAAAAGCACAGCCGGACTACACTAAATTTTTGACTGCTGATGGACTAAAAGGAAAAGTGATTGGGATCGACAAGAAAAAATCAGCAAATCAGTACCTGAATCAATTACTTGAACAGGCTGTAAACTTAATGAAGCAACAGGGTGCCACGATTATTGAAATTGAATACCTGGATAAGGTAAATAAGAATGGTGATGCTGAGTTTGAAGTGCTGAAATATGAATTTAAATATGGAATCAACAAATACCTGTCTACCGCCAACAACTCCATGAAAACATTGAAAGACCTGATCGAATTCAACAAAGCAAATGAAGAGAAAGCAATGCCCACATTTAAACAGGAAACATTTATCGCCTGCGAAGAAACAAAGGGATTGGAGGATAAAAAATACATTGACGCTTTAAACAAAAGCAAAAATGAAACAAGGAAGATCATTGATGCAGTAATGCAGCAGAATAAACTCGATGCTATTGCAGGTTTAACCATGGGGCCTGCCTGCAGCATTGATACGATTTACGGAGATCGTTGGGGAGATGTTAGCCTTACTTCACCTGCAGCCATGACGGGCTATCCTCATATCAGCGTGCCTTGTGGATTTGCGTATGATCTGCCAGTTGGTTTTTCTTTTTTTAGTGGCGCTTATAAAGAAGGAGAATTGATCAGCCTGGCCTATGCATATGAGCAGGCAACCAAACACAGGAAGCTGCCGGAGTTTAAAAAATCATTTCTTGCATAATGGGTGGGTCACCCCTTTGAGGGTGGCTTACCCTGTTAATTCATTTCATTCTTTCTGAATACAGCATAAATAATTGCTAATTCTTTATCCTTAAGCCGGAAGACTGTTTCAGGATTTTTATGAAAGCATTTACCTCTGCTTCTGTAGCAGGACAGCCGATGATGGCCGTATCTCCCTTTGAATTTTTGATAAAACTATCCTGCAATAATTTTCCATTCTTATCCAGCACTACCCAAAAAGGAATGCCGGAATCAAAAGCTTTGTATTGTTTCAACAATTCTTTTGCACCAGCATTTTCAAGTTGCTTTTTATCGGCAGATTCATGAACCACCAAATGAGTGATAATATAATTATCCCTAAAGAATTTTTTGCAGGAAGGATCATTGATGGAGCTGTCCATTTTGTGGCACCAGCCACACCAGCTTGCATGAAATATCAGCAGGATGTTTTTATTTTCTGCAGTGGCTGTTTTGTAAGCAGCTTCCAGTATTTCTTTTGCCGGCGCAATTTTTTGCTGTGCAGAAAGGGCGGCGGTTAAAATAAAGAATGAGAAAGAGAACAATAGTTTTTTCATGCAGACAAATTATCCGGCAAAATAAGCAACCCGATCTTAAAACTTTTATAAATAACCCGCCATCTCTGTCTGGTATTGCTGTGCAATGGCCCTGGCTTCTTCTGCAAAATCTTCGTTTTCGCTGGCGTAGATGATGGCACGGCTTGCATTTACCAATAAGCCACCATCTTTATTCAATCCATATTTACTTACGTCTTTTAAGCTGCCACCCTGTGCACCTACACCCGGCACCAATAAAAAATGATCAGGAACGATTTCCCGGATACCTGCAAATTCTTCTGCCTTAGTAGCACCTACCACAAACATCAGGTTGCCGGGGTTGCCCCATTGACTTACTTTTCTCAATACAGTTTCATACAAAAATTCTTTATTGCTGCCATCGGCATATTGCAGTTGTTCAAAATCTTTACTGCCTTCATTGCTGGTTAACCCCAATACAATGGCCCATTTATTTTCAAATTGCAAAAATGGTTTCACACTGTCTTCGCCCATGTAGGGCGCTACGGTGATGGAATCAAACGGCAGTGTTTTAAAAAATGCTTTCGCATATTGAGTGGAAGTATTGCCGATATCACCTCTTTTGGCATCAGCAATTTTAAAATGATCATTGCCGATATACTGCACTGTTTTTTCCATTGCTTCCCATCCTTTCAATCCCATGGCTTCATAAAAAGCAGTGTTGATCTTGTACGCCACACACAAGTCTTTAGTAGCATCAATGATAGCTTTGTTGAATTCAAAAACGGCATCCGGGTGCTGCTGCAGGTGTGCAGGTATTTTGGAAAGGTCAGTATCTAAACCAACACATAAATAAGATTTCTTTGCCTGTATCTGTTGAACCAGTTCTTCTCTTGTCATAATATATTTATAAACGTTTGATCATTTCTTCAGCGATCATTTTTGAATTGTCGTCGGGCCTTTGCTGTAATGCTTCAATAATATTTTTTTTGCTTTCCTCATCCCTGTTCTGGCTCAACTTAAATACGTTTTCCATACTTTCCACTTCAATAGAAAATGCAATGATAGCTTTTAGCATAGCAGCAATATAACCATCCTCCATTTTATGAAAAGCTGCTGCTGTTTCTTTACCCTCATATTTTTCGGTGATGTTTTTGATGGCTTCATAAGTAGCAGCTTCATCCAGCAAAGTGATCTTTCCTTTTGCATGCACCGTCATGTAATTCCAGGTGGAGGCTGTTTGCGGAGTGGTGTACCAGCTTGCACTTACATAGGTATGCGGGCCTGTAAATAGCACCAGCACATTTTCATTTTTTTCAAATGCTTTGTGATGATCTGTCTTCCGCATAATGTGGCCGGTCAAAAATATTTTACCTTCTTCATTAATATCAATAAACAACGGCACCTGTGTAGCAACGGGATAAGTTTCACCAATTGCAGTGATGATGGCAAATGAATTTTCCTTCATAAAAGCAATCACTGCATCCTGATCTGTTTCGGTAAAGTGAGAGAGTTTGTACATGTTTATTCGTCTAACAGTTGTCTTAAAATGTCGGCAAAAATAAATATTTCTTCAAAGTTGTTGTATAAAGGTACCGGCGCTACTCTTATAACGTTTGGTTCCCGCCAGTCTGCAAAGATGCCCAGCGGTAATAAAGTTTCAAATATTGCTTTTGCATTTTTATTGACGGAGATAGAAACCTGGCAGCCTCTTTCATCTGCATTGCGTGGAGTGATGATGCTAAACTTTTCTTTGTTTGGATCAATATGATCCAGCGCAAAAAATAAATAGTTGCTGAGTGCTCTGCTTTTTGCAAGCAGGTTATCAAAACCGGCAGCTTCAAAAATATCCAGCGATGCTTTGTGTGCTGCCAGCAATAACATGGGTGATGTGCTCATGCTCCAGCTTTCTGCAGTGGCGGCAGGATTAAAAGCAGGTTCCATTTTAAAACGGTTACCTGCATCATTCCCCCACCAGCCTTCTAATTTTTTTATGCTGCGATCATTTAAATGGCGCTGGTGTACAAAAGCACCTGCAACGGAACCCGGTCCGCTGTTTAAATATTTGTAATTACACCAGCAGGCAAAGTCAGCATTCCAGTCGTGCAGTTGCAGTTTAATATTGCCTGCAGCATGCGCCAGGTCAAATCCTGCTTTTGCACCGGCTTTGTGGGCAGCAGCGGTGATGGTTTTCATATCGAAGACCTGCCCGGTGTAATAATTGATACCACTAAATAGCACCAGCGCAACACTGTCTTTGTGTTCCTCGATAGCGGCTAAGATATCAGCTGTTGTAATGAGTTGAGTTCTTGCCTGGGGGTGTACTTCTATGATGGCATCATCAGCATTAAAACCATGCAGCCTTGCCTGCGATTGCAATGCATACTGATCAGATGGAAAAGCTTTTGCTTCGCAAATAATTTTATACCGCTGCGGTGTGGGATTGTAGAACGAGATCATCAGCAGGTGAAGATTCACTGTTAAATGATTCATGGTAACCACTTCTTCGGGCAATGCTCCCACAATGTTGCTAATGAGTGGTGTAATTTTTTTATGATAATCCATCCATGGATCTGCTCCCAGGAAAAACCCTTCCACACCCAGGTTGGCCCAGCTTTGCATCACATTCATCAATGCTTCCTGTGTAGTGACCGGTTGGAGCCCGAGTGAATTGCCTAAAAAATAAACGGCCCTCTTGCCACGAAAGACCGGTGCAATAAACTGCTCCCGGAAATGATTCAGGGGATCCCTGTCATCCAGCCCTTTGGCATATTCCAGTGAAAAACGGTGCTGCATAATTATTCGTTGAACAGGTTTGGATAATCAGAAATAATGCCATCCACACCCAGCTTTTTTAATTCCGTTATTTTATCTTTTTCATTCACCGTCCAGGGAATTACTTTGATGTGTTGCTGGTGACAATTCCTGACCAACGCTTCATTCACCAAAGCATAATGCGGACTGTAAACCGTGGGGATAAAACCCAATGCTTTCAATTGAACTTCCAGTGTTCTTTTATCAAAATCTTCAATCAGCAATACGGTAGGGATGGAAGGATAATGTTGATGCAGGTATTGTAATGTTCTTGGATCGAATGACTGGATCATTACAAACTTTTCCATTTCTTTTTCTTTGATCACTTTCATCAGCAGTTCCACAAATGCAGCCGGTGCAGGGTGGTATACGTTATCTGTAAGCGGCGATGTTTTTGTTTCAATATTGAAAAAAGGAAATGGTCTTTTGCTTTGCTGCATATATGCTTTCACACTGTCGAACATGGCAGCAAGACTGGGTTTTTGAGCCCATATTTTTTCTTGTTGAGGAAAGCGGGGATGAGGTTTTACACCAACATCAAATCTTTTGGTTTCAGCAAAAGTCATTTTGAAGATGTTCCAGTTTTTCTCATTCTTTTCGCTGATATTACTTTGAACATACGTTCCTGGCATTACCGTAGTGATCTCATGATTAAAGAAAGGTTCATGAGATAAAATGGCTACGCTGTCTTTAGTAAACACCACATCCATTTCCAAAGTGGTTACTCCCAAATCAAGTGCATGCAGCATGGCGGGGATAGTATTCTCCGGCATCAGTCCACGGCAGCCACGGTGGCCCTGGTTGTCAAAAGATGGATTTATTTGCGCCATACCAGTAATTGAAAAAGCATTGCAAACTATAACAAACAGTAATAAAAAAATAAGTTTATTTTTATTGAGATGCATGTGGTGAAGGTAAAGAAAAAGACTGTGTACGGAATGTATGGATTTAAATATTAGTTGGTAGGGGTGCCTTATGAGAAGCATTTTTATTTAAAAAAAATCATTAATAAAATGAAAAAAGATCAGTCGATTAAAGGTAAGATAGCTATTGTGTTTTTTATGGTAGTAACCTTTTTTTACTACAACATTACCAACGCACAAACAAACCCCCAACTTATTACAGAGCTTTTTTTTGAGTCTGGTTTCAAGAATTGTAAAGTCACAGTCACAAACAATAAGGATACTCTGTTTAGTGGTACTTTGACTTCAGATTTCAAGGCAAATGGAGCTACAAAAATTGTTGAAATAAATAAGCTAGAAGGCAATAAAATTATTATCAATGCATGTGGAAGGACAAAGCAATTGGAGGTTCAGAAATCTAAATATTATATAATATACTTTTGGGAAAGTAATATCGTAGTAGAGGTAACCGATAAACCCCGTTTTTACGGCTAAAGACTTTTTATTTATTATTGATAACGTTTTGCTCCATCCCGGCCAAAAGAAAAAAACACTTCCTGGAAGAAGTGCTTCATTTCAATAAGTTATGCAAAAAATTTAAATCTTAAACTACCACTTCCACAATCTGCGTTGGCATCAAGTTCGCATTTCTCATTGCAATACCTCTTGCGGCATTGCCTGCAAAATCCATAAATGCTTTTTTAGTAACCTCATCATCGCTTGCCATGATGGGTACACCAGCATCACCACCCTCACGTATGCTTTGCACAATCGGTATCTGACCAAGGAAGGGAATATCAAATTCATCCGCCAAGTTCTTACCGCCGTTCTTTCCAAAGATGTAATATTTATTGTCAGGCAGTTCCGCAGGCGTGAAATAACTCATGTTTTCCACCAGGCCAATTACCGGCACTTTCATTTGTGCCTGGCTAAACATGGCGATACCTTTTTTAGCATCAGCCAGTGCCACCAGTTGCGGCGTGGTTACCACAATCACACCGGTTACTGGTACAGTTTGAACCACGGTTAAATGAATATCGCCGGTGCCCGGTGGCATATCAATGATCAGGTAATCCAGGTCGCCCCAATCCACATCTGTTACAAACTGGCGGATAGCGCTGCTCACCATCGGGCCCCTCCAGACAACGGCCTGCTTTTCATCCACCAGCAAGCCTATACTCATCATTTTAATACCAAATTTTTCAATCGGCACGATCATGCCTTTGCCGTTTACCTCGTTCATCAGCGGACGTTCGCCCCTTACGCCAAACATGATGTGCTGGCTGGGTCCGTAAATATCTGCATCCATCAATCCCACACTGGCACCACCTTGTGCCAACGACAATGCCAAATTTGCTGCCACGGTGCTTTTGCCAACACCACCTTTTCCACTCACCACTGCAATAATATTTCTTACCCCGGTCAGCACTGTTTTTGCATCCTTTCGGTTGCTGCTGGTATTGCTGGTAAAATTTACGGTTACTTCCGCCTCTTTATTCACTAAAATCTTGACGGCATTGATGCAGGCATTCATAATCATGTCTTTCAACGGGCAGGCGGGGGTTGTAAGCACTACGGTAAAAGAAACCTTATTGCCGTCAATTGCAACATCCTTCACCATATTCAGCGTCACAAGGTCTTTACCAAGGTCAGGTTCCTGCACATTGCTCAGGGCCTTCAGTATATCTTCGTTGGTCATGGTTCAATTATTTGTTAAAAAAGCTTTTGTCCGGCAAAATTAACCCTCTGTGACTTTACTTTGTTTATTAATTAAGAAATGATATTATTTTTGGAACCAGCATAAAAACTTTAATCATTCCCGAAAGCTTTCGGGATTGTGTCACAAACAAATACTTATTTATCTTTGGGCGGCATAATAAAAACAGCATAAGCACTTTTCAGGGTGCAAATCATGAAACAATTTTTACAATATCTACTCATTATAGTTCTGATATTTCCCCTTGCAACCAAAGCACAGGAACGTGAAGGTTATATGGATTCTGTAATACAGTTCTACGGAGTAGTGCTAACTGCAGACAGCCTGCAGGCTTTACCTTCAGTAAGTGTATCGGTAAAAGGGCGAAACCAGGGAACCATCACCAGCAGTCAGGGTGTATTTAGTATTCCTTTGTTAAAAGGCGATGTAATTGAATTTACCAGCGTGGGGTTTAAACCAAAAACAGTAACCATCCCAAGAAATATTCAGGGTACCCAGTACAGCATTATTCAGTTGATGGTAACTGATACCATTTATCTAGCTGCCACCATTATTAAACCAAGGCCATCACGGGAGCAATTTGAAAGAGACTTTGTAAAAACAGAATTTCCGGATGATAACCTGGAGACTGCCCGGAAAAATAATTCAGAAGAAACCCGGCGTGTTTTATTGGCCACCCTGCCCCGGGACGGAAGAGAAGCAGCCAGCAGCTATTTAAATAAACAGGCTGCTAAAAATTATTACAGCGGACAGATCCCTCCACAAAATATATTCAATCCGTTTGCCTGGGCAGAGTTTGTAAAAGCCTGGAAAAGGGGCGATTTTAAAAAGAAGAATTAATTTCTGCACATCACTATTATTTACCTGCTGTCATTACCTTATTGTTATCAATACATTTTTTTTTATTTTTTAACAGTGTAATTTTTTTCTTTTGTATTTTCACCAGTTTTCTAACCTTAATACTATCGTAACCGATTATGCTTTTTTTTCTCATAGGATTTATGGGCAGTGGGAAATCTCACTGGGGAAAATTGTGGGCTGCAGAATATAAGCTGGGGTTTATTGATATGGATGAGGAAATTGAGATACGGGAGCGGAAATCTGTTAGCGAAATATTTGATTCCAAAGGAGAAGATTACTTCCGCTCAGTAGAAGCTGGTCTCCTCAGATCTTATGCAGAATTAGGAAGTTCCATAGTAGCCTGCGGCGGTGGTACGCCTTGTTTTCATAATAATATGAAATGGATGAATGAGCATGGGCTTACCATCTATCTTTCTGCCAAGCCGGAAGAAATATTAAGAAGACTAATGAAAGCCCAGCAGCAAAATCAACGGCCCCTCATCAGCAAGCTCAACCAGGCAGAGTTATTATTCTTTATACAAAAGAAAATGAAAGAAAGGGAACCATTTTACAACCAGGCCAATATAGTACTGGACAGTTTTGCTATTACCGAGCACACATTTGAAGAAAAGATTCTTCCATATTAATTTACACTCACATGCATAAAAAATTCCTGGTTATCGCCGCACTGTTGGGTGGATTATCTGTGGCACTGGGTGCTTTTGCTGCACACCAGTTAAAAGCAATAGCATCTGCGGATGTATTACAAATATTTGAAACGGCGGTTAAATACCAGATGTATCATGCACTGGCGTTGCTGGTTACGGGTATTTTGTTGCAGCAGTTCCCGGTAAAGCAATTGCGGTGGGCTGGTAACCTTTTTATAGCAGGAATTATTTTATTCAGCGGCTCATTATATCTTTTGTGTTACGTAAAGCACCTGGAAATTCCTGCAACCTGGGTAGGGGCCATCACACCATTGGGCGGCATTTGTTTTATTGCAGGATGGGTACTGATGGCTGTGAGTGTTGCCCGTAAATCTACAATTGCATAACATAGTGAAGGGTTACCAGGGTGCCGTTATTATTTTCAATAGTAAATTCAATATTCATCTCATCCATCCGCTTTTTCATATTTTTTAGCCCGTTTCCAAACCTGCGTACTTTATCCAGGTCAATACCAATGCCATTGTCCTGAATGTATAGCGCCAGTCCATCTGATACCTGGGTAAAAGTGATGGTAACTTCGGTAGCTTTGGAATGTTTCAGAATATTATTGAGCGATTCTTTTATCACTAAAAAAACATTCTTTCTGAATTCGCCCCATACTACGATGTCGGGTAAATGTTCAATTAAATTGATCTTACATTTAATACCAGTGTTTTCAAAATATTCCTGGGAGTAGCTTCGGATATAAGCCACCATATTTTCCAGTGAATCGTTGCTGCTGCTCATGGCCCAGATGATGGCATTCATATTTACCAGCAACTCATTTGCCGAATCAGATATTTTTTCAATTTCCGGCATTGGTTCTTTTTCAGTCTTGCTTTTGGCAAGTTCACTGTACAGTCGTATGGCAGTGATGCCTGCGCCCAGCTCATCATGCATATCTGCACTTATCCGGTTTCTTTCTTTTTGCTTGGCATTGATGACGGCCAGTTTTGTTTCAAAAGTTTGTTTTTCTGCATCTAATTTTAAAGCTTCCTGCTCCTGTATTTTATTGATGAGTTCAATCCTGTTTTTATATGTCAGTCCCAGCAAGAAGAACATTAATTCACCGGCAATGCCTAACTCATAATAAAAGATGGCAGTAGAAAAAACTGTTTTTCTTCCCATTGGATGCAAGAGGATATAGAAAGAAATAATAGACCCTGTAATCAATACCAGGTTGCCCATGGCCAGGTAATTCAACAGGCGGTTTTTCTGTGTAAGTGAAAATACAATGTATACAATACCAATCAGCAGGGCTGTTACCTTCATTATATTTTCAAGCATTTTTTGTAAGGCAAAGTTGTCCGTAAAAAAGTGCAGGCAGCTAAAGCAAAGAATGATGATAAACACCCCCCATTCCTCCCATACAAAAATCTTATTCAGCATCGGATAATTGCGTGGGGTATCTAAAAATTTCCTGGTAAAATCAATATAAAATATGGTTCCTACGGCCAGTAAAATAAAAGCAACATAACTGGCAAAAAAACTTGCCAAAACTCCTGACTGTCTTTCGAAGAAGGTGGTAAAAAAGATGAGTAAAAACATACAGCCTGTATAACAGGCATTAAATAAAAACTCCTTTTTCAGGCTGAGTAAATAATTAACCAGCGAGAAAAAAAACATCATGAGTAAAATTCCGGTGAACAGGTAACCAACTGTTTGTTGCCTGGCATATTTGTAATAATGAATTTTCTGGTAGTCGGTAATAAATGCTTTCCTGATAATAACGGGCCGTAAATAATTGAATATTGTTTTGGCTGGCTGCAGAGCTATAATAAAAGATTGTCTACTGCCTGCATTGACCCGTAAAGGCTGGTATCCATTATCCCTGCTTTCATCTTTTAGCTCCACAAGTTGATCGCTGGCAGAAACCTGGAATGTTTTTATACTGGTATACATTAATCCCGGTTGAATATATACAGTATCATCAGCTATACCCGAATTGCCCAGGTTGACCTGCAGGTATATTTTTTTTGTTATCCATTGTTTGGGGAGAATGCTTTTTAACTCACTGCTTGATAACAGCCTCCATTCTTTTTGCAGTGTTTCAACCGGCTTGGTATTATTACTATCGATAAATACAAAGCAATTTTCAAAAAGTAAGGAATCATTGATAGTGGTGATATCAGTGAATAAACTGTCAGCCGTTGTTTGAGCCTGCGTTAAAAAAGATGTACCGGAAAGTAGGAAACTGAGAAGGAACGTCTTCAATGCTTTCATAATATAAACGTACATTTTTTAATTCATATATGTAACAACTAAATCCATACAAACACGGTTGCATTCAATATGGTTTTTTTATCTTTGTTACAATGGATAAGAAAGTGAAATCAACAAAGGCTGGCGCAACCGGTAAAGATGATGTTTTAAAAAATGATGTTGAGCAGGAGATTGAAGTAAAGCAGTTACTAAAAGATGAACGCACCCACAAGATTGCAGGCACCATACTACTACTCATTGCTTTTTTATTGTTCACCGCTTTTTCATCTTATCTCTTTACCTGGGAAGAAGACCAGGATAAAGTATTTAGCGCAGGCTCCAATTTATTCTGGGGCAGCGATGTTAAGGTTAATAACCTGCTGGGTACATTGGGAGCATTCTTGTCTCATTTCTTTATTTATAAGGGATTTGGTATTGCATCTTTCTTTATCTGCAGTTTCTTTTTTGTAACGGGCATTAATTTATTCTTTGGCAAAAAAATATTTTCTATTACCAGGAATATTAAATACGTACTGACAGGGCTGGTATTATTAAGTGTTGCGTTTGCGGTAATTTTTAGTGGCAAGGCATTTCCATGGGGAGGTGCTGTAGGCAAAATGATAAAAGACTGGATGTACCAGGCGATAGGGCAGGTGGGTACTTTAGGTGTGTTGGCAGCGGCACTGTTGAGCTATATTATTTGGCAATTTAATCCTGCTTTTAGAATACCTGCTAAAAAAGTGTTTGCAGATAACAGTACTGATAATGCAGCATTAACAAACGAAAATAATCTTGCCGTAACATCAGCTCCTGAAGATGATACGGAATTTAAGCCGGTTGCATCAACAGGCAACAGCTTGAAAGGTGATGGTGGCATGGTATCGGTTCCATTAACAATAAATGAATCACTTGCACATGATATTCAGCTTGTAGAAAAAGAAATACCCTTGCAAGTGACTAATCAGCTTCCATTAGAAGCGCCCGTTAAGCCGGTGGCAGCCAAAACTGAAGTGGTGCTGGAAAATATAGTGAGCAAACCTGCAACAAAAAAGGAACCTGCTGTTCCTTTAGAACTGGAAATTAAAACTGTTCCAGAGAAAATCGAGGAAGAAAAAATTGAAGTTAAATCCAAGCATGGAACACTCGATACACCTTATGATCCAATTTTAGATCTGAGAGATTATGTTTATCCCAACCTGGATCTGCTGGAAGTTTATGGCAACGAAAAAATTGTGCAGGATGCTTCTGAGTTGCAGGCTAATAAAGACCAGATCATTAATACGCTCAAGAATTACGATATCAGCATACAAAAGATTTCAGCCACCGTTGGTCCAACAGTTACCTTGTATGAGATCATACCGGCCGCAGGCGTTCGAATTTCAAGAATTAAGAACCTGGAAGATGATATTGCATTAAGCCTTGCTGCATTGGGTATTCGAATTATTGCACCCATTCCGGGAAAAGGCACTATTGGTATTGAAGTACCCAATGCTAAAAAAACGATTGTAAGTATGAAGACATTGTTGTCTTCAGAAAAATTTCAGAACAATAAATTTTCCTTGCCGATTGCATTGGGTAAAAAGATTGACAATGAAAATTTTATTGTCGACCTGGCCAGCATGCCACATTTGCTGATGGCAGGTGCCACCGGCCAGGGTAAATCTGTTGGTTTAAATGCAATATTGGTTTCATTACTTTATAAGAAACATCCATCACAATTAAAATTTGTACTGGTTGATCCAAAGAAAGTGGAGTTGAGCATTTACAAAACCATCGAGAAACACTTTCTTGCTAAGTTGCCAGGTGAGGAAGACGCTATTATCACCGACACCAAAAAAGTAGTTCATACTTTAAATGCCTTGTGTATTGAAATGGATAACCGTTACGACCTTTTGAAAGAAGCTGGTTGCCGTAACATAAGAGAATACAATGAAAAATTTGTTGCCCGTAAATTGAATCCTGAAAAAGGCCACCAGTTTCTGCCTTTCATTGTATTAGTGGTGGACGAGTTTGCAGACCTGATTATGACGGCAGGCAAGGAAGTGGAAATGCCGATTGCCCGTTTGGCGCAGTTAGCAAGGGCTGTGGGTGTGCATTTGATCATTGCTACACAAAGGCCGAGTGTGAATATCATTACCGGAACAATCAAAGCAAACTTCCCGGCTCGTATTGCTTTTAAAGTGAGCAGTAAGATAGACAGCCGTACCATTTTGGATGCTGGCGGCGCTGAGCAATTGATTGGTAAAGGGGATATGCTGGTAAGCTACAATGGGGAGCTGGTTCGTTTGCAATGTGCTTTTGTAGATACACCCGAAGTGGACAGGGTAACTGATTTTATTGGTGAACAAAGAGGATACGCACAAGCTTTTTTATTACCGGAATATGTGGATGAAAAAGAAATGGAGAAAGGGGAATTTGATATCAATGATAAAGATGCTTTGTTTGAAGATGCAGCAAGACTGATAGTGGCCAGCCAGAGTGGAAGCACATCCTTGCTGCAGCGTAAAATGAAACTCGGATACAACCGTGCCGGCCGCCTGATGGATCAACTGGAAGCTGCAGGTATTGTGGGGCCAAACCAGGGAAGTAAAGTGAGAGATGTACTGATCAAAACAGAATCAGAATTGATGATGCATTTAGATAATTTGTAATCACTCTAACACTTTTTCCATTTGCATACTGCGGGAGCCTTTTACTAATAATAGAGAGTTTTTAAAATGCTGCTCCTTCAGCCAGTCTTTTGCATCCACAGAAGTTTTAAAATTGATATAGTTGTGATTTACCTTATGGAAATCGCCACCTACCAATACCACATTTTTCCATTTGTATTGATTGATCAATTCAACAATACCTGCATGTTCTTTCATACTTTCTTCACCCATTTCCATCATGCCACCAAGTAGTAACACTTTATCATCACCATCCATTTTTGCAATGTTTTCAATGGCAGCTTTCATGCTGGTAGGGTTGGCATTATAAGCGTCTAAGATTATTCTGTTACTATCTTTTTCAATTAATTGAGACCTGCTGTTGCTGGGGATGTAGCTTTCTAATGCTGTTTTAATTTTATCATCTGCCACATTAAAATATTTACCAACCGTTACAGCCACCAGCACATTCGGAAGGTTATAGGAGCCCACTAAATTTGTTTTGATATGTTGTATCCCGGTTCCTTTCAGCATATTTACTTCCAATAATTCTTTACTGTTATCTGCCACGCCGGTGATACCTGCATCAACAGTTCCGTAGGTTTTAATATTGGCAATACCCTTACTCATTTCCACTAAATAATCATAGTCGCTCATTAAGAAGACGGTGCCATTATTTGCTCTTAAATAATCATACAATTCGCCCTTTCCTTTTCTTACACCTTCCTCACCGCCAAAACCTTCGAGGTGTGCTTTGCCGCAGTTGGTAATAATTCCATGTGTTGGCAAAGTATAAGCACAGTAAGATGCAATTTCTTTTTGATGGTTGGCACCCATTTCTATCACCGCCATTTGGGCATCTTTTTTTACTGAAAGAATAGTAAGCGGTATTCCAATATGATTATTCAAGTTGCCTTTGGTGGTGTAGGTAATATAAGTACTGCTCAACACTTCATGCACCAGTTCTTTCGTGGTGGTTTTTCCATTGCTGCCGGTAATAGCGATAAAAGGAATATCAAATTGCTGGCGGTGGTAAAGTGCTAATTGTTGCAACGTATTTAAAGCATCATCTGTAATGATCAGCCTGTCATTAGAAAAATTGGCTGGCTCATCTATTATTACATAAGCAGCGCCTGCATCTAAAGCCTGCTTTGCAAACTTATTTCCATTAAAATTCGGCCCTTTTAAAGCAAAGAATAAATCCCCTCCCTGTAATTTCCTGGTATCAGTTTGTATGGATGGATGGGCTAAATAAAGCTTATATAAATCTTGTATTTGCATATATCAAAAATAGGAAGAAGCAATTATGTTTTCAATAAAATCAATGCTTGGCAATTCAATGAATAGAAGTAGGCATCTAGTCACTCCATAATTATAGCTAATAATATTAGTAAATACGTTAATTTTGCTAAATTAAATAGCCAATTATGTTTGAAGGTA
>JAYWII010000012.1:0-69681 GCA_043788995.1 Chitinophagaceae bacterium
TGTTGTGCATGTTATTTTAGAAAGTTTAGTCACTAACTAAGACAACTGCACACCATCTTTTGTCTCACTTTTTTAAAAAATAACTCCGCCAACGGGTGAGTTTAATTAATTTTAAGCATCAGCATAACAAATATTTTTATTCCCGTTCGTAAGTTCCGTAAACCGATTGCAATATTTTAAATGTGTTGACAATAAAAAAAATGTGCACACATATTCATTATAGTTATAAATTTATGCCTCCTCAATTTTTTAAAGCGCTATATGGGAGATATTCAAATAAAAGTTCAGCCAAAAAATTATGATGTAGTTATTGTGGGTTCCGGAGCAGGAGGCGGTATGGCTGCGTATGTTTTAGCAAATGCAGGACTAAAAGTTTGTGTGATAGAAGCCGGGCCATCTTATGATCCGGCAGTGGATTCCAACCAGTTGAAAACGCCATGGGAGTCTCCACGCAGGGGGGCCAGCACAAAATTCCGGCCATTTGGAGATTTTGACGGATGCTACTGGGGCTGGGATATTGATGGAGAACCGTATACTCATGTGGGAGATACCAAATGGGAATGGTGGCGTGCAAGAATGGTGGGAGGCAGAACCAATCATTGGGGAAGAATTTCTTTGCGTTTTGGACCAAAAGATTTTAAAAGGAAAAGTATTGACGGCCTGGGCGATGACTGGCCAATAGGCTATGAGGACGTAAAACCTTACTATGATAAAATAGATACCTTGCTGGGCGTATTTGGCAGTAACGAAGGATTACCCAATGATCCGGATGGAATTTTTCTTCCCCCACCCAAACCACGGTTGCATGAAATGATGATCAAAAAAGCAGCAACTGGTGTGGGTGTTCCTGTTATCCCTTCCCGTTTATCTATTCTTACAAAAAAAATTAATAAAGAAAGAGGGGCCTGTTTTTTTTGTGCTCAATGTGGCCGCAGTTGTAAAGTGTATGGTGATTTTTCTTCTTCTTCCTGTTTGATAAAACCTGCTGTAACAACTGGTAATACAGATGTAATTACCAATGCCATGGCAAGAGAAGTACTGACTACAAAAGATGGGCTGGCAAAAGGAATATCTTATGTAAGCAAGGATGATATGCAGGAATATGAAGTGCATGGAAAAGTAGTAATTCTTGCTGCCAGTGCCTGTGAGAGTGCCCGGTTAATGCTGAACTCTAAATCTGCAAGGCACCCGAACGGTTTGGCTAATAGCAGCAATGTAGTGGGTAAATATTTACATGATTCAACAGGTGCTGCATTGGGTGGGGTATTACCGGAACTATTTGACCGTAAACGATATAACGAAGATGGGGTAGGTGGGATGCATGTGTATACACCGTGGTGGCTGGATAATAAAAAATTAGATTTCCCAAGAGGTTATCATATTGAGTATTGGGGCGGTTTTGATCAACCGGCTTATGGTTTTGGTGGAGGAATAGAAAATCTGAATGGCAAATATGCTGTTCATGGAAAAACAAAAGAAGCAGGTGGTTATGGTAAATCTTTAAAAGAAGATTATCGCTTCTTCTACGGTGCCAGTGTAGGTATGGCTGGTCGTGGAGAAGGTATTGCAAGGGCAGACAGTTTATGTGAGATTGATCCTGCCGTAGTAGATAAATATGGTATCCCTGTTTTAAGGTTCAATACCAAATGGAGCGACTACGAGATTAACCAGGCCAAGCATATGAAGGAAACCTTCAAAGAAATTATGCATGAAATGGGTGCCGTTATCACCTGGGGTGGAGATGATGGTCCTGCTAACAATTATGGGTTGGCCAATCCCGGTAATATTATTCATGAAGCAGGCACTGTACGTATGGGCAATGATCCAAAAACATCTGCTCTCAACAAATGGAGCCAGGCACATGACTGTAAAAATTTATTTTGTGTAGATGGAGGACAGTTTGTAAGCCAGGCAGATAAAAATATTACCTGGACCATTCTTGCACTTTCCATGAGAGCCAGTGAATACATTATTGAAGAGATGAAAAAACAGAATTTATAAAAGACACGTAGCTAAAAGGTTGAAGGAGAAAAAGAGGCAAAAAAGAAATTAATAAAATGATTTGTCCTCCTTTAATCTCTTTTTCTCCTTCAACCTCTTAGCCAAAAAAATAAATTATGGACAGAAGAAAATCGATAAAAGCACTTGCATTAGGAACGTTGTCTGCTGGTTTATTAGTAGAAGCCTGCAAAACCGAAAAAAAGAAAACCGATATTACAACCCAGCCTGCTGCCGATGGAATAAACAGGATGGCAGAGGAAAAAGAATTTGAAGACCGCCTAAAAAATACAAAGAAATTTTTCACAGAAGCAGAAATGGCAACCATCACTGTATTAGCTGATATTATTATTCCAAAAGATGAAATAAGCGGCAGTGCTTCGGATGCCAAGGTTCCGGATTTCATCCAGTCCATCGTTAATGAAAAAACAGAACATCAAACTCCATTGCGTGGCGGCCTGCGCTGGCTGGATTTAAAATGCCTGAATCTTTATGGCAAACCTTTTACTGGTTGTACTTCAGCACAGCAAATAGAAATGGTAGATGCCATTGCCTATCCTGCAAAAGCAAAACCCGAAATGAAACAGGGAGTTGCCTTTTTTAATTTAATGAGAGATTTAACAGCAACCGGTTTTTACTCCACACAAATTGGGTGGAACGATGTTGGTTATAAAGGCAATGTTCCTAACCAATGGAACGGTGTGCCAGATGATGTACTGAAGCAATATAACCTTGCTTACACGGAAAAAGAATTAAAAGAATGTATCAGCTTCGATAATAAATCATAAACCCACTTCATCAAAAAACTCATGAGTAAAAAAAATTATTCCCGTAGGATTTTTATCAGGGATGCATCTATTGCAGCAGGTTTTTTTATTGTACCCCGCCATGTATTGGGCAGGGGATTTATTGCACCCAGTGATAAACTAAATATTGCCGGTATTGGTGTTGGTGGTAAGGGGCAAAGTGACCTGGCCGAATTTGCGAAAAGCCCGAAAGTGAATATTGTATCATTGTGTGATGTAGACGACAGGGAGGCAAAAAAATCAAGAGAGCGTTTTTCCAAAGCGAATTACTACAAGGATTTCCGTGAGATGCTGGATAAAGAAAAAAATAATATTGATGCTGTTTCTGTATCCACACCAGATCATACACATGCCATAGCTGCATTGGCCGCTATGCAAATGGGCAAACATGTATATGTACAAAAACCATTAACACATGATGTACATGAAGCAAGGATGTTAACAGAGGCTGCCGATAAATATAAAGTGGTAACACAAATGGGCAACCAGGGAGCCAGCAGTGATGGGGTAAGACAAATGCAGGAATGGTACAATGCAGGAATCATTGGCGATGCACATACGATATATGTATGGACTAACAGGCCCGTATGGCCGCAGGGTTTTGGCAAACCAAAAAATACCGCACCTGTTCCATCAGAACTGGACTGGAACTTATGGCTGGGTACAGCGCCATTTGAAGATTTCAAGGAAGGTTATGTTCCTTTTAACTGGCGTGGTTACTGGAGTTTTGGTACCGGTGCCTTGGGTGATATGGGTTGTCATTTAATCGATCCTGCTTTTAAAACAGTTGGCCTGGGGTATCCTTCAGAGGTGGAATGCAGTGTAGCGGCTATTTATGAAAAAATGTGGACAGCTTCCTACTATCCTGACAGTTGCCCTGCTTCTTCTTCCGTGATATTAAAATTCCCGGGTAAAGATGGAAAGAAAGAGGTGGAACTGCATTGGACCGATGGTGGTATTCGTCCGGAAAGACCGGAAGAATTAGGACCAGATGAAATTATGGGTGATGATGATGGCAGCGGTGGTGTGATCATTGAAGGCACAAAAGGAAAAATAATGTGTGGCACTTATGGAAGCAATCCAAGATTGTTACCTACCTCAAAGATGAAAGAAGTAAATGTTCCAAAAACATTGGACAGGGTGCCGGAAGGACACTATGTACAATGGGTTAATGGATGTATTGCTGGTTACGGAAAAAATAAATTAAGTTCTTCATTTGATTATGCCGGACCATTGACAGAAAGTATTTTAATGGGTAATTTAGCTTTAAGAAGCTGGGACTTAAAAAACGGGAACAAGTTCAATGGCAGAAAGAGACTGATATGGGATGCAAAAAATATGAAGATCACCAATTTTGATGATGCTAACCAGTTTGTAAAGAGGGAGTACAGGAAAGGGTGGTAACCCACTCCGCCCCCTGAAGGGGGAACTAAGGCAAAACTTCAAGACTTTGGGATATTTACTATTTAGCAGAGGGTTTGAATTATGATTGATTTAAGAGAAAATGATAATGCGGAAGAACTATCGTTTGGCTTTGTGGTATAGCACCGTCCTTCTCCTGAGCGTAGTCGAAGGATTGGAGAAGGATAAGAGAATGAGGCCAGAAGTATTTTGGGCAAGCTAAATAAAATGGTATAGGGCACAAGTGAGTCCCGATAAAAATCGGGGTTATAATAACACAACGATGACGCTATAAAATACAAATGCTGGTAACAAAAATATTTTTTAATAATTAAAACGCTCCGCAACACAGCGGATAAAAATTATGAACAGAAAACTCCGCATGGGAATGATCGGTGGTGGCAAAGATGCTTTCATCGGTTCTATTCACCGCTACGCTTCCAACTTAGACGGAAAGGTTGAATTAGTTTGTGGTGCTCTCAGCATCAACCCTGATATTGCAAAAGAATCAGGCAAAGAGCTGTTTCTTTCAGAAGACCGCATTTACACCACTTATGATGAAATGCTCACCAAGGAAAGCAATCTGCCTGCAGATAAGCGGATGGATTTTGTAACAATCGTTACACCCAACTTTGCCCACTTTGCCCCGGCCATGATGGCACTGGATAAAGGCTTTAATGTGGTAATTGAAAAACCCATTACGTTTACCCTGGAAGAAGCCAAACAACTAAAACAAAAAGTGGATGAAACAGGATTAGTACTTTGCTTAACGCATACCTACTCCGGTTACCCGATGGTAAAGCAGGCCCGTGCAATGGTGCAGGGTGGTGTATTAGGAAAAGTGAGAAAAGTATGGGTGGAATATCCGCAGGGATGGCTTAGCAAACTGAGTGAAAGAGAAGGCAATGCACAAGCTGCATGGAGAACCGACCCAAAGAAAAGTGGCAAGAGCGGATGTATGGGAGATATTGGAACACATGCGGCACACTTGTCAGAATATATTACGGGGTTAAAAATTACGCAGCTGTGTGCCGATCTGAATATTATGGTAGAGGGAAGGTTGTTAGATGATGATGGAAATGTTTTATTAAAATTTGATAACGGTGCAGCCGGTGTGCTGATGGCATCGCAGGTAGCGGCGGGAGAAGAAAACGCTTTAAAAATAAGGATCTATGGAGAAAAAGGTGGTGTGGAATGGCACCAGATGGAACCCAATACTTTGATTGTAAGATGGCTTGACCAGCCTACGCAGATTTTAAGGGCAGGCGCTAATTATACAGGTGTGTTAAGCAGCTTTGCTACCAGCAACTGCCGCACTCCAGGCGGGCACCCGGAAGGGTATTTGGAAGCTTTTGGAAATATCTACAAAAATTTTGCTGCAACATTATCTGCAAAAATTGATGGCACAGAACCGACAAAAGAAGCATTGGATTTTCCAAGGGTGGAAGAAGGCATCAGGGGGATGGCATTTATTGATACGGTGGTGGCATCATCGCAGTCAAGTGAAAAATGGACTGCATTTACGGTGTAGGAGATTGGCACGCTGAGGGGCAGAGGGCGCAGAGAGAAAATAAGATTATGGAGATCAATGATATCACAGGAATTATTATTGAGGAATCTATCCGAATTCACAGAGATATTGGGCCCGGTTTAATGGAATCTGTTTACGAAGAATTATTATTTTACAGATTATCTAAACGTGGATTAAAAGTAAAAAGGCAAGGTTCTATCAGTTTGGTATATGAGGATATAAAGATGGATGTAGATTTGCGATACGATTTAATGGTTGAGGAAAAGGTGTTGGTGGAATTAAAATCTCAGGAGACAGTACCACCCGTTGCATTTAAAATATTCAAAACTTATTTAAGGCTTACAAATATTTCAATAGGACTGTTAATAAATTTTAATGTGGAAGTTTTAAGAGATGGAATTAAAAGAATAGCGAATAATTATGTCGAGCCATATTAATTCTTGTTCTCAAATTTATAACACAAAAATAAAAATAATAACTCAGCGCCCTCTGCCTCTCTGCGTGGGACAAAATCGAAAACAATGACTACAATAAAAGGGCCTGGTATTTTTTTAGCCCAGTTTATGGGAGATAAAGCACCATTCAACAGTTTAGAAACTATTTGTGAATGGGCAGCTGGTTTGGGTTTTAAAGCAATTCAAATCCCCACCTGGGAAAGCCGGTTAATTGATGTTCAAAAAGCTGCGGAAAGTAAAACTTATGCAGACGAATTGAAAGGAAAGATTAACAGTTATGGTTTAGAGATATCTGAACTGTCTACCCATTTGCAGGGGCAACTGGTGGCAGTGCATCCGGCATACGACACGTTGTTTGATTCCTTTGCACCGGATGCAGTAAAAGGTAATAGTAAAGCAAGAACAGAATGGGCAGTACAAACTGTAAAACATGCGGCCAAAGCTTCTCAAAATTTAGGGTTGAATGCACATGCTACCTTTAGCGGCTCTTTGCTATGGCACACTGTTTACCCATGGCCACAAAGACCGGAAGGATTGGTAGATGAAGGTTTTAAAGAACTGGCGAAAAGATGGTTGCCCATCTTAAATTATTTTGATGAATGCGGTGTGGATGTTTGTTATGAAATACATCCGGGTGAAGATTTGTTTGATGGTGCCACTTATGAAATGTTTTTAGAAAAAGTAAACAACCACCCAAGAGCCTGCCTGTTGTATGATCCATCTCATTTTGTATTACAACAGCTGGATTATATCCAATACATAGATTTTTATCATGAACGCATTAAAGCTTTTCATGTAAAGGATTCGGAGTTTAATCCTACTGGTAAACAAGGGGTTTATGGAGGGTATCAAAGCTGGATCAACCGTGCCGGCCGTTTCCGTTCTTTGGGTGATGGACAGGTTGATTTTAAAACTATCTTTAGCAAATTAACACAGTATAATTATTCAGGGTGGGCAGTGATGGAATGGGAATGCTGTATTAAGCATCCTGAGGATGGTGCCAGGGAAGGTGCTCCATTTATCAGTGATCATATTATCCGGGTAACAGAAAGAGCATTTGATGATTTTGCAGGATCTGCCCCAGACGAAAAAACAAACAGGAGTATTTTAGGGTTAGACGTTTAATAATATTTTATCATTAATATAAAAACAAGAACATGAAAAGAATTTTTATTTCTGCCATTGTATTAACAGCACTTTTTTCCTGTGGTGGTGGTGAAAAGAAAGAAGGTGCATCCACTGAAGCAACAGTTGCCGCAACGAATCCATTAGAGGATAAGGCAATGGCCGCCATAGCAAAATCAGATTGTCTCACCTGCCATAAGATCAATGAAACCGTAACAGGTCCGGCTTATGCAGAAGTTGCGAAGAAGTATGAAAATACAGAAGCCAATGTAACTATGCTGGTGGAAAAGGTTATCAAAGGCGGTAAAGGTAACTGGGGAGAAGTACCTATGCTGGCTCATCCTGCTTTGGACCCGGCAGAGGCGAAGACAATTGTTGAATACATTCTTTCATTAAGAAAATAAACAAATCTGTAAATGAAAATTTTAACGCTTGCTGCAAGTGCAGTTATTTTGTTTTCCTGTAATTCATCTGACAACGGCACTCAAGAGAAAAAGGACTCTGTTGCCACCACCGTTACTGTGGCAGCTGATACCTCCCGATGGACATCCTTATTTGATGGGGAAACCACCAATGGATGGCATTCTTATGGAAAATCTGGTGTGAATACAAGATGGAAAATTGCAGATGGTGCCCTTGCCATTGATACAACCAGTAAAGAAAGTGGTGATATTGTAACCAATGATGAATACGAAAATTTTGATCTGCAGCTGGACTGGAAGATTGCGCCGAATGGTAACAGTGGTATTATCTTTTTAGTAAAAGAAGACACGGTTAAATACCACGCCACTTATCTAACAGGGCCTGAAATGCAGGTGCTGGATAATAACGGGCATGAAGATGCAAAGATCCCCAAACACAGGGCGGGAGATTTATATGACCTGATTGCCTGCAGTACAGAAACTGTGAAGCCAGCGGGCGAATGGAACCACGCAGAAATCAAAATAAACAATGGCAAGCTGGACTTGTTTTTGAATGGAACAAACGTAGTATCCACTACTTTATGGGATGACAACTGGAAGAAGTTGGTAACAGGAAGTAAATTTAAAGCCATGCCTGACTTTGCCAGTTTCAAATCCGGCCATATTGCCTTACAGGATCATGGTAACATGGTTTCGTATAAGAATATCCGCATTAGAAAATTATAACCGTTTTAATTTTACATCAGAAAGCATCCTGTTAATGATAACGGGATGCTTTTCTTTTTTATCTTAGTGATGATGGAAATGAATGATGAATATTTTATGAAGCAGGCACTGAAGGAGGCTCAAAAAGCTTTTGATGAAGACGAGGTACCTGTTGGTGCAGTGATCGTTCAGAACAACCGCATTATCGCCAGGGGGTATAACCAGGTTGAAAAATTAAATGACAGTACAGCCCATGCAGAGATCATCGCATTGACTGCAGCCTTTAATTTTTTAGGGAGTAAATATTTACCCGATGCCGCCCTATATGTGACAATTGAACCCTGTGTAATGTGCAGCGGTGCATTGTACTGGAGTAAGATTGGTAAGGTAATCTATGGGGCCATGGATGAAAAGAATGGGAGCATTACACCGTTGGCTGGGATTTTGCCAAATAAAGGTAATTGGCCTTATCATCCAAAAACAGTTGTTGCTGGTGATGTTTTACAAGAAGAATGCGCTGCATTGATAAAGGCTTTTTTTAAAAAGAAGCGATAGCTTGCGAAATAAGAAAGAATTAATTTTCACTATAACATTTTGCTGCGACAGTTTGTAAATTTGCGTAATAAAAGATTCAACAATCAATAATCTAACAATTTAAAGTTTTAAAATTATGGCATTTACTTTACCGGCTCTGCCTTATGCACACGAAGCATTAGAGCCACATATCGACACCAAGACAATGCAGATCCATCATGGCAAGCATCACCAGGCATATGTTGACAATCTTAACAAAGCCATTGCTGGTACACCCAATGAAGGAAAATCACTGGAAGAATTAGTAAAAGCTGCCGGTACTATTTCACCTGCAGTTCGTAATAACGGTGGCGGGCACTGGAATCATACTTTCTTCTGGGAAAGCATGGCACCTAATGCAGGTGGTGCCCCAACAGGAGCTTTAGCTGATGCTATCATTGCTGCCTTTGGTTCATTGGATACATTTAAAGAAAAATTTGCCAATGCCGGAATGACAAGATTTGGAAGCGGCTGGGCATGGCTGTTAGTGAAAGATGGCAAATTAGAGATCAGTTCCACTCCTAATCAGGACAATCCTTTGATGGATGTGGCTGAAATAAAAGGTACTCCAATCTTAGGTGTGGATGTGTGGGAACATGCTTATTACCTGCACTATCAAAACCGCAGGGCTGATTATTTAGCTGCATTCTGGAATGTGGTAAACTGGAATAAAGTAGCAGAGAGATTTGGTGGCTAATAATTCTTAAGTATTTTTTTCAAAGGCTGTAATTTTCATTACAGCCTTTTTTATTGAAACTCAATTTTTATTTTATTTCTTCCAGCAATCATTTGCATGATCATTCACCATACCCGATGCCTGCATAAAAGCGTAGCAAATAGTGGAACCTACAAACTTGAAACCTTTCTTCAACAGATCCTTGCTCATCGTATCAGAAAGTTCAGTTTTTGCAGCTATATCTTTCATGCTTTTGATGCTGTTCTTTAAAGGCTTTCCACCCACAAATTGCCATATGTATTTATCGAAACTACCATACTCTTTTTGTATTGCTAAGTAAGCTTTTGCATTGGTAACAAACGCATTTACTTTTAACCGGTTTCTGATAATCCCCTCATCCAGCAATAGTTTTTCAATTTTTGCTGCGTTATATTTTTCCATTTTGTTAGCATCAAAATTATCAAATGCTTTACGGTAATTTCCCCTCTTCTTCAAAACCGTGTACCAGCTAAGCCCTGCCTGTGCACCTTCTAAGCAAAGCAGTTCAAACAATTTCTGGTCATCATGCAGGGATGTTCCCCATTCTTGATCGTGGTAACTTTTATACAAGTCATCTTTTAAACACCAGCTGCAGCGAATTTTTTCTTTGGCCATTATAAGTTTTTTAATCAAAGTAAATAAAATATGCAGTACGACAAATTTATGGAACCGGATCGTATCCATGCCCACCCCATGGATGGCAACGGGCAATTCTTTTGATGGTGAGCCACAAACCTTTTATTGGACCGTATTTTTTTAATGCTTCAATTCCGTAATGAGAACAGGTGGGAGTATAACGGCATTTGCTTCCCAACCAGGGAGAAATGACCAACTGGTATAATTTTATCAAAACGATAAAAGGAAAACTAAGTATTGGCAACAGTTTCTTCACTCACTATTTTTTGAAGTCTCTTTAATACAGCACTCATTTTGGAAACTACCATTGTATGCTCAGGCAATTCGTTACTTACATACAAAATAAAAACAGTCAAACTACGATTGCCTTGTTCCTGCTGATCTTGCAATTCATTTTTTTGCAAACGGTATGCTTCTCTCATCAGCCTTTTAATACGGTTACGGTAAACCGCTTTTTTAAAATGTCTTTTGCTTACGCTAAAAGCGCATTTTAGCTGATCATTATTTATTGGCATGTGATCTTTATTCTGCAACGCAGCAGCATCGTTCGCTGCTATTTGATAAACAACTTTAAAGGGAAATACAGAAAAGGATTTACCCACTTTAAATAATTGCTCAATAGCCTTGCGGCTTTTCAGGCGCTCATTTTTACCCAGTGTGTATGTTGGTTTATTTTCCAATACTGTAAAATTAAAAAAGCTCTCCGAAGAGAGCTTACTATTTTTTCATTCCCCTGTTTTGGGGCGAGTGCTTTTTTATTTCTTACCAAAACGCTCATCAGAAACCGTCAGTTTATGACGTCCTTTCTTACGACGGCTTGCTAATACCTTACGGCCATTGGCAGTTTGCATACGCTCACGAAAACCATGAACTGATTTACGGCGGCGTACGTGTGGTTGGTATGTTCTTTTTTTACCTGGCATTGTATTAAAATTTTCCTTTTAAAAATATTTTTAAAACTTTTTAGTTACACTCACCAGGGCACCATCCCTGCTGTTTGTGAAAGGACGGCGAAGTTAAGGAAAAAGTTGAAAGTTGAAAGTTGAAAGTTGAAAGTTTTTTCGATTACAGGCTTAAATGGCTTGATTTCAGCTGTTTTCCATAAAAAATAGTTGCTTTGGTATCAAAATCATCAGGGTCATCTGTTGTAAAAAAACGCAGACCGGCGCCATTGCTGCAATTTTCCTCCATTTCCGGGTGCCGTTTTAAATAATCTGCCAAACTATCTGCTACTATTTCTCCCTGGGATATAATATGGGTGCCTGAAGAAACAAACTGCCTGATCTTATCTATCAGTAAAGGGTAATGGGTACAGGCAAGCAAAATGGTATCAATGTCTTTTGAGTTTGCTAATAAATGACGGATATTTTTCTCAATAAAATAATCAGCTCCGGGGGAGTTATATTCATTATTCTCCACCAATGGTACCCACATGGGGCAGGCTTCCTGGTAAACTTTTATGTCGGGAAAAAATTTTTCAATTTCTATCCGGTAAGATTGAGATTGTACTGTTCCAGCGGTGCCAAGTATACCTATATTCCCGGTTTTTGAAAACTGGCCTATTATTTCAGATGTGGGCCTTATTACACCTAACACCCGCCTGGAGGGATCTTTAAGCGGAAGATCATGTTGCTGAATTGTCCGGAGTGCTTTGGCTGATGCTGTATTACAGGCTAAAATAACCAACGGGCATCCTTGCTTAAAAAACCATTCCACACACTGCAAGGTATACTGGTAGACTGTTTCAAAACTACGATTTCCGTAGGGTGATCTTGCATTATCCCCAAGGTAGATATAATCGTACTGCGGCAATTTAGCCGTAATGGCTTTTAAAACAGTGAGGCCTCCATAGCCACTGTCAAAAACTCCTATCGGGCCTTTACTCATACCTCAAAAATAATAAAGCCATCCCGTATTATAAGGATGGCTTTGATATTGATTGTTGACAAATTTATTGTTTAGGTTTTGCGCCGGCAGGTGCTGCAGGGGCATCTTTAATTCCCAGTTTCTTTTTTACCAGTGGTAAAATGTCATCTCCGGGAGGGCCTACCAACACAGCCTGAGCTTCCAGTACATAAGTGTATGCGCTTTCTTTTGCTACTGTTTTAATGGTTTCATATGCCTTGTTCCTGATAGGTACAATCAACTCCTGTGATTTTGCCTGTACCAATTGCTGCATGGTTTGATTCCATCCTTGTACTTTTTGATACAATGCAATCAGATCATTTCTTTTTAGATCCCTTGTTGTTGCAGAATATTTAGCAGAATCGGCCTGGAAAACACTGTCCTTTTCGCTTAATTCTTTCAGGTAGTCATTACCCTGTGCTTGCAGAGATGCCTGATAATCCTGTAATTTGGTATTTGCTGCTTCAGTTTCAGGCATTGCACCAATCAATTCTTCTGTACTGATATAACCAATTTTGCTTTGTGAAAAAGCGGTATCCGAGAATCCAAAAAGGGAAAACACAAATACTGCTGCTACGGCTAATTTTTTCATTGTAGATTTTAAATGTTTATTGTTTATAGTTTATTTTTTCAGCAATTAAGCTGCGTACACTTTTCTTATTATACTTTATTTAACACCCAGAAATTTCAGTACATCATCGCTCCTGTCCAGTTTTGGGTCGGCAAATATAACAGTAATTCCTTCACTTTTATCTAAAATAAAATCATAAGACTTGTCAACAGCCAGTTTCTGTATGGCTGAATAAACCTTATCCTGAATTGGTTTTATAAGCTCCTGTCTTTTTTTAAAGAGATCACCTTCAAAACCAAAACGTTTTTTCTGCAGGTCTCTCACTTCTTTTTCCCTGTTATATAATTCATCCTCTCTTTTCTTTTTCAGCTCATCACTCAGCATTACCTGCTCAGCATCATAGTCTTTATACATCTTATCCAGGTCTGCCTGCTTTTTTTCTATTTCCTGCTGCCACTGGCTGCTAAACTGGTCAAGTTTAGTCTGAGATTCTTTGTATTCTGGTAATTTTTCCAGGATGTATTTTGAATCAATCACAGCATACCGCTGTGCATTGGCACAAAAACTTAACAACAGGAAGCTATAGGTAATCAGTAATAATTTTTTCATGATAGTGTTTAATTATGTATGAATAATCAAATAAAGGTATCATTAACTATTGAGGCTCCTGGCCCAGCATGAAGGTAAATTTAAAGGCACTTTTCAAGGGTTCGCCGGCTTTTATACGGTCAAAACCAAGACCATAGTCGAAGCCCAGCAAACCAAACATTGGCAAGAAGAACCTCATACCCACACCTGCTGATCGGCGTAATTTAAATGGATTGTATTCCTTAAAACTATACCATCCATTTGCTGCTTCAAAAAAGGCTAACCCATAAATAGTACTGCTGGCTGCGGTACTAAACGGATACCTTAATTCTACTGTATACTTATTGTAAATGGTAAAAAACTCGGTTGGATTCACATTCTCCGGGTTTACTTTAGGATCTGAACTTGAATAGATGGGGTAGCCTCTGTGAGCAATGATGTCATATCCCAATAAAGCAAAATTATTACTCAAACCTGCATCACCTAACTGAAACCTTTCAAATGGTGATACTTCCTTTGTTTTGCTGTACTTACCAATAAAACCATATTTAGCAGCTACTTTTAAAATAAACTGGCGGTTCTTATCTGCTCCTTTAGCAACGCCAATGGGTACATAATATTCTCCGGTAAACAACCATTTGTGAAATTCAGGATGCCTGAATTCATCCTCAGTTTCACTTACAATTCCCAACGCTGTATAAGGCAACGTAAACTGGCCACTCAGCATAAAATTAGAACCACCCGTTGGAAAGATCGGACTTCCCTGGGCAGCATTACGAGCCAATGCCAGTGTTAAACTAATGTTGGTGGAAGTTCCATTGCTCAAACCGCCGAAACCACTAACTGCATAATTTTTTAATTTATACTGCTGGAATTTTAAGGAAGTAATTAAAGAGAAATAATCATCTGGCCATTTTAACTGCTTGCCTAAAGAAACACCGGCACCCAAAATTTTCAGGTAGGAAGTATCTCCGCAGGAGCGGCAATATTGACCAAATTGATTGTATGAATTAGATTGACGGGTATTGTAGAAACTTACTGAGAAAGAATTGCGTTTTTTACCGCCTAACCATGGTTCAGTAAAAGAAAGATTATAAGTTCTGAAAGCCTTACCGTTGGATTGAATCCTTGCGCTCAGTTTTTGCCCACTACCAGAAGGTAAGGGATCCCAGGTTTTTTTGTTGAAGATATTATTAATAGAAAAGTTATTGAAGGTAATACCTAATGTTCCGGTGAGACCGATACCACCACCAAAACCTGCAGATAATTCTAACTGATCGTTTGATTTTTCTTCTACACCCCAAGTTATATCCACCGTACCATTATCAGAGTTAGGTACAATGTTGGGAGCAATTTTTTCCGGGTTAAAAAAGCCAAGCTGGCCAAGTTCTCTTTGTGTACGGATAATATCAGCCCTGCTGAATTTTTCCCCTGGAATAGTTCTTAGTTCCCTGCGAACCACATAGTCTTTTGTTTTATCATTTCCGGTAATATCCACTTTACCAATCGTAGCCTGGGGGCCTTCCCTCATACGTATTTCAAAATTGATGGTATCATTATAAACAGAGGTTTCAACCGGATCAACATTAAAGAAAAGATAACCATCGTCCATATACAAACTCTGAATATCGCCACCATCGGCACTCAATTCCTTACCCAATCTTTTATTCAGTAATTCAAGGTTATAAATATCTCCTTTCTTAATACCCAGTAACATGTTCAAAATAGAATCTGTATACTTTGTATTTCCACGCCAGTTAATATCGCCAAAATAATACTTCCTTCCTTCATTCACCTTTATGTGAATATCCAGGTTGCCCTCTTTGTTACTGACGGCTGTATCTGCAGCAATATAAGAGTCACGAAACCCCTGAGAATTATAGAAATCCAGCAAATGTTGTTTATCCTCTTCGTATTTTTTTGGGTTGAATTTGGCTGAGCTGAACAGTTTGAAACGGAAATAAGGATCCAGGTATTCTTTGGTTTTTGATATGGATAAGAACCCCATATCTTTTGTGTAATCACCAAAAGATACATTTGAAATACTGTCATTATAAGGGCTGGTATATCTTTGCGGATAAAGGGTAAACCTCGTCATTTCTTTGGTGCCCTTCATTTGCTTTTTAAGCTTAATATCCTTTATATTTTCATTGCTGGCAAAATTCAAAGAGTTTACTTTTACTTTATTGCCTTTATCTACAAGAATAGTCAGCAGCACAGCATTTGAAGTACCCGGAGCAGCATTTTCTGTGAAATCTACTTTAACATTCCTGTATCCTTTATCAGCAAAAAATCTTTTAATAATGTCCACAGCGCTCACTTTCATATTATCCGTAACTACCCTTCCCTTTACCAAACCCATTTTGGCATCCAAATCATCTTTCTCACCTTTTTTAACGCCAATCATTTTATAATTTTCCAGTCTCGGACGTTCGGTAATAGCCAGTTCAACATACAAATTGTTACCTATCAGGTTGGTAAAAAACACTTCTACATTTGCAATCAGGTTTTGTTTCCAAAGTTTATTGATCGCCTTACTGAATGCATCAGTACCGGGTATTTGTACCTTATCACCCACTGCTAAACCAGAAATAGAAATGATTAGATTTTGGTCAAATGATTTATTGCCGGTAACGATAATGCCAGCAAGAATATATTCTTTAGGCGGTTTAGCATTAAATATCTCTATTAATTGAGGATTTATTGATACAGCCGGAGGCGTGGTGTCTACCTGTGCCATGGCAGGACTACTAAAAAAACCTATAATTACAACAAATAAAAAGTTCTGGTAAATCCTGTGCATCAATTGTTTTTTACGAATCGGCAAATTACTTGCAATTATCAAAAGTATTTGTTAAACCACAGCCAGCTTTTATAGCAGTAGTGTTAGTTTTGGAATGATATTTTTAATTAGTCTTTCCGGTTTTTTCTATTTCACTGATCTGCTCTCCGGTTTTACCAAACCGCCGTTGCCGTTGCTGAAAATTGATGATGGCTTCATACAAATTTTCTTTCCTGAAATCTGGCCACCGGGTATTGGTAAAGTACAATTCTGCATAAGCTAACTGGTACAATAAAAAGTTACTGATACGGAACTCTCCACTGGTTCTTATCATCAGCTCAGGGTCAGGAAATTCGCTGGTGGCAAGATATTTCTGCAGGGTTTCCTGAGTTATATTTTCTGGATCCAGCGATCCTTTCTTAACATCTGTCGCAATATTTTTTACTGCATTTACCAGTTCCCATCTGCTGCTGTAACTAAGCGCCATCACTAAGTTCAATCCTGTATTAACAGATGTTTCGTCCAAAGCCTCTTTCAAAGCTTTTTTGGCACTTTCGGGCAACATATTCAAATCGCCGATTACATGCAGTTTGATATTATTTTTATTTAAAGTAGGCACTTCTTTTCTGATAGTATCTACCAGCAATTCCATTAATCCACTCACTTCATAGGCAGGTCTGTCCCAGTTTTCTGTGCTGAAAGCGTACAACGTAAGATATTCCACTCCCAATTCTGCACATCCTTCCACAATATTCCGTACACTTTCCACACCATGCAAATGCCCGTAGAGCCTGTCTTCTCCCTTCTCTTCCGCCCATCTGCCATTGCCATCCATTATGATAGCAATATGCTTTGGCAGCTGCTTCAGATCAATTTCACCTTGTATGCTCATGCGAAAAGAAAATAGTTGTTATATCCCTTGTTTGTGCAAGGGCTGCAAAAGTAATAAAAATTAGTTGGAATAAGCGTTTACAGTCAAAGGTTACTGCTTTATTACCTTGCCTCTGAAAGAAGTTTTATCAGTGAGTATTTTATAAATATAGACGCCCCGGGGGAGATTGCTGATATTAAACGTATAGGTATTAGCAAAATGAGCCACCCTAATACCTGCACTATTGAATACAGTGATATTATCTGCCAATAACAGTTCCCCATTATTACGGCATATAAATATCCCTGTGCCAGGATTTGGGTAAACAATAATTGCTGCCACTGCTGAGGTTGCAGCTGCGCCAGAGGCACAGGTTTCTTTATTTTTAAGGTAATCTGGAAAATCCTTCAACCGCTTTGTAATAAAGCAACCTGACTGATCTGTAAGGGTAATGGTTGCATTAGGCGAAATAAAAGCGGGCAGATCCAACACTTGTTGATTTTTATATTCGTACCATTTCCCGGCATCAAACACTCTCCAGGTTATTATTTGATTGCTGTTAACCGTCTTCAAACGGGTAATACACCCGTCTGAAGTCCTTCGAAGTTCAACAGAAAAATCAATATTATCACAAGGCTTTTTACGGGCATACCACTGTATATTACTGATGTTTGCAAAACATAAACGATACTGTTCCATTTTGGAAGATTGCCAAAAACTGCCGCTGTTTGCATCGGGAACGTCCAGGTAAAAAAATGCAGAATCACCAATATTTACCAGGTTAGGTACTACTGTACCTCCCTCATTATTTTTAAACACAAATGCCTTTTCTATTTCTTCCGGAGTGGCAAAGCCTTTTCCACCGGGATTTGAATTATTGATACTGAAGTAAATTTTTTTAATACCCGATGGCACATGAAAATAACCGGGTAAACTGGAGATATCAGGCCTGTAATTCTCTATGGTATTACCTAGGTAAGGGCCTTTTTTATAAAAGTAATTTCCATTGGTGGTTATCTCCAGGTCCACAGCAGATTTATACTTGGAAACCATTGACAATTTATAAGTTCCGGCGGCAGGAATGACTATATTTAAAATCCCTTCTCCACTGTTATTATCGATAGTAAAATCTTTGACAACTCCCAATTCCTTATCAACATCTTCCACGGTAAAATTAATATAGCCTTTACCGGGCATATTAAATGATGGTTTGTATTGAATACTAAAGGAGCCGGCAGAATTTGCGATAATATAAAAATCAGTCCGGGTGGCATAATCCTTTGCATTGATATAATTGATCTTTACATTTATTTTTTCAAGCGGCACCATACTTTCTGCGTCAAAGATGCTCTTAATTTGTGCTGCACTTTCCAGCACAAAATCTGTAGTTCTGTCTTTTTGTAATATCAAATCAACCTGAAAATTGTTGTTAATCTCTTCAGCAGTGATTAATGAAATAGCTTCGTTTTGATACGCTGTGCCATTAGCAGTATTGTATCGAATGTAGATATTATCTGAGTTGTTGTATTTATTCACCACATCGGTTATCAGGAAATAACTGTTTACAATTTTCAGGCGGTTTATTTGGGCCAGGTATTTACATAGCGCTGAAGCCTTTTCTGTTTTTAATGCGTATGGCTCCTGGTCAAATATCCAGTCGTAATACAGCACCATATAGTGCAGGTATGCTTTTAATTCGTTTAACCTTTCTTTTACAACAGCTGCGTCATTCGCTGCGTCAGCAGATGCCTTATTAACCAGATCAAAATATAATGCCAGTTTGTATTTGTTATCCTGTATGCCATTAGACAGCATTACGGTTTTATCATCGCTCCACAATTGCAGCAGCTGATAGATAGTTTTGGAAGCACTGCCAAAAAGGTTATCACAAAATTCAAGTAGTGTTTTATCTATTTCCTGATCATCCTTTAAACTGTTGTTAGCTGCCAGTAAAAAAGGCAGACTTGCAAATTTCGCTGGAGAGGCTTCCCATACAATACCCTGGGCTTTTTTCGATTTTAATCTTTGGAGTGTGTTCTTTAAATCGTTTAAAAAAAATGAAGGCGTTTCTCCGCTCCATTGAGGCAGGTTGAGGTAATGATACTCAGAAATATTTTTAGTCCTGCTGTACCACCTGTTGAGTAATCCTTTGGCACTGCTTTCATTTTGAAAGCCGGTGGGTACCACCTGGATATCTATACTTTCATCAATTACAATTTTTGATGACGGTATATCTGCATGTACGTCATAAGCATATAATTGATAGCGCTTATCAGGATAAACAGTTTTCATTTTGGAAACTGTATAATTAGCAAGCGTAAAATGCTGATCGCTTTCATTGATATAACCGGCATCGCTGCAACCGGAATTATCCTTTGAGTTAGCCCAATGAGTACCATCAGGAACTTCTATTCCAATATTTGCATAAGCATAACTGAAATTGTGGTAGAGATTGGAGTAAATGCTTTTATTATTGTAAATGGTGTTTTTGTACTGGGTAAATTTTTGTTCAATAGCTGCACTCCAATGCTCCATGGCGTTTACATTATTAATGTCTGCCACAGATTGCCCGGTGGCCTCCCTGGAGCCATTGTATGGCGCTACGTAGCAAGGGTTGCTCTTTAACGTGTTTAAAAAATCTACGGTCATTATATCATCCCTGTGCCCTGCAAAACGGCTGGCGCCTAGCATATTATTTCTCCGCATATACAAGGACCAATCATGCCCGTTTTCACCGGTGTATATATCCCAGTCGTAATCAGATTTATTATCCAGCATCCACTTATTATATCCTCCGCTGATAAACCAGTTTTTGTACCTGAAACGGGAACTGTAGATAGTATCGGTTTTTGTATAGGGAGACTGAAGCGCTGGTATCATTTCCCAGATAGCGCCGGGTTGATAGAAGCGAAAGCCCAGTTGCTGCAGGTATTGATAAACACCAAAATTCAATCCATTGTCTTCTGCTGCCGCAAAATGTATAAAACTACTTCCATCGCTTTTAACTTTACAGGCCTGATTGTCTTTAACGGAAGCATCATATATCAGTACCAAACCGCTTGCTGGTAATGTAGTATAAGGCTCTGCGGTAATTTTACCGGCACCTGCATTTTGTAAAAGCATCGCCATATCTGCTGCAGTAGAAGCAAGCAGTTGGGAAGCATCTGCCGGATAATAAACTTTTTGTGCAGCCGTATGCACACTAATTAATGTACAAACCACTGCAATAAAGCAATAGCGGATTAAACCCATAGAATTCTTTTAAAGTGAATTGACTATGGTTTAGTCACAGCAAAATGGAAATAAAAGTGGATTTAGTACAGAGAATATTAGAGTACGGCGTATTGAGATACCGAAAATAGTGGTTTCTTTTGAACTTAAAAAATAAAAAACTAAGATGAGCTATTAAGTTGCCCAGTAACTCAATAGTAATTAGAAATATTTGCCGGGCATTTGTATCTGCTTATATTAAAGGTAAATCCCACCTCTGCAATTACATACTGATCTTTTTGTTTACTCCAGCCACGTTGCCTGCCCTCAATACCGATTGGAGTACCTTTTTCATAACTCCTGTCCTGTAAAATACCTGCATTGGTTAAATCTCCATTGGGCAAGGTTGGAAATTTATCTACACCCACATAAGTGGTACTTACATCATCCAGGTAATCAGTGGCAGTAAGACGCTGTGCTACCTCAAACGAAAGGTTCATGCGGTCGTTTACATTGTATTTAATACCAAAACCAATAGGTATACATAAGGCCATGCTGCCATATGGTTTACGGGTTTTACCATCTGCACCCACATAATTAATATTCTGTCCTTCTGTTCCCAGTGGCCTTAAAAATATTTTTTTATCATTCAGGTAAGCATACGGATTATAGCTAAATACTCCAAGGCCCAGTGTTACATACGGAGTAAATGGATACCGTAAATCGCCAGGAACAAATTTGAAGAAATTAAAATCTCCACTCACAGCAAACTCCCATATATCTGTATTAAAGCTGAGGTTTCTTCTTTTCTGAAAATCGTTTTTGCTGTAAATGTCGCTGTAGCCTAACTGTGCGTAATGAATGCCAATACGTACACCCAGGTAATTATTAAACTGTTTTCTGTAAAAAGCGCCGATGGCAGGTTTGGGCCTGTTTAATCCCGCTCTTGTATTGAGATCACCAAAGTAATGGGCAGCACCTACGGTTACCCCAAACTCACCTATTAATTCATTTGCATCGTACGAACCCTGCTGTGCAGTAGTAGTATTGAGTAACGAGATTGTTATAAAAACTATCAGAAGTAGCTTCATCATATTGGTAAAATAAGAAATTGTTATTATAAAAATACTAAGGTATCATCAAACAGAAATGTGAAAAGCCCGATTTCACAAAAATATTCCCCGTTAGTTTCTTTTATCATACCCCCACGACAACTTGTTCCGGAGCGTTTGTAAAAAATTATTTTCGTTGAGGCGGATAAGATTGATACAAAATTTTTCTTTTCTAACTGCCAGCAACGCTTCTTTTGGCACCACTTCCCTGCGGCTGTCGAGTGTACAGATAAAAGAATCCGTTCTGCCTTCCACTTCAAACGAAATAATGTTATTATCAGGAATTACTATGGGGCGAATATTTAAATTATGAGGCGCAATAGGAGTGATTACAAAACTGCCGCTTTCCGGGAACACAATCGGTCCATTACAACTAAGTGAATACCCGGTAGAGCCGGTAGGAGTGGCCACAATCAATCCATCTGCCCAGTAGGTGTTTAAAAATTCTCCATTTAAGTACGTATGTATTTTAATCATGGAAGAAGAATCTTTCTTCTGGAGTGTAAATTCATTTAGTGAATAAGGTACATTTTTAAAAATGGGTATGTCTGCATCTAAATGTACCAGTGTACGTTTCTCTATTACATAGGTTCTTTCCACCAGCGATTTTATTGCAGAATACATATCCTCTTTCCCAATATTGGCTAAAAAGCCCAGTCTTCCGTAATTGATTCCCAACACCGGAATTCCTTTATCCTGCACCAGGGATACCGTATCCAGCAATGTGCCATCGCCACCCAGGCTTATCATACAATCAATACTTTCATCAAGGTCATCAGCCGAACTAAAAGTGCTATACTTACCCTTGATGGTAACGGATGAATAGAACTGGTTAAAAAAATCCTGGAAAAAAACGGGCTCCATGTTATGAGCATACAATTCTTTCAGGAAGGAGTCCATGTCTTTATTCTGATCATTTTCTATTCCCCGGCTGTATATTGCTATTTTCATCTTTATAATTTTAGCAAAACGAAAAGTTGCAGCAACCTTTAAACCCCATTTTCCTGCACCACTGCAAAAATTACAATCCGCTTTGAGCCTGTAAAAATAAGCCGTTTTTGCCTAACTGGTTGAAACTATACTCCAAACGTAGTGTGACATCATACAGTGAGTAAATATCAATACCAAAACCGCCTGTGTACAGTAATTTACTGCTGAGGTTGGTTTCATACATTTTTTTATTGTAAGCGTAACCAAAGTCTGTGTATGTTTTAGCAAAAAAGGTAAAAGGTATGCTGGGATATTTTTTTGATTTAAAAATATTGGGCACATTTACCGTAAACAATTTCTTTTTAATGGTAGACCTTACCAAACCATATGCTACGCCATCCACCACATACAACTCTAGTCCACGAAGGTTTGCATCCCCATAACCCAATGCTCTTTGATTGATATATGGCTGGTTAAAAGGCAAGGTGATTTTGCCAGACAACTGCACACTGGCATACCAATTTGATTTTAGCGGCCAGTATTTATTGTAAGTGGCCTCTACCGAAAACATATTGGTGCCGCCGCTAAAACCAAATCCACGTTTGATTAATTTTAAAGAAGAGGTGGTGCCTTTTAGCGGGTACACTGCATTGTTGGCATTTATATATTGGTAGGTATAACTGAAATCAATAAAATTCTGAGAAGCATCATCGTTCTTAAAATAGTTTGGATTATAGGGTTCTTCCAGTAGTGAATCAACAACATTAATATAATTGAAAGTAATGTTGAAATAATGATTGTGTAAAAAATGCTGACGGAAGTTAAAACCTATTCCAACAAAAATATTCTTTCTTGAAAAATCGCCGTTGTTAAACTGTATAGGTTTATTATCGTAAGAGGTATTGTAGATGAACTCTTTGTTTTGCACATATCCCCCTGCCAATGAAAACCCCTGTGTAAGGGTTTTATTGCTAAGTGGCTTAAAGTATGAAAAAGAAACATTACGGGTAAATCCATTTAAAAAGGTTAACCGCATCAGGTCTCTTCTGCCCGTAAGATTATAATGGGTAAACTTAACGCCATAAACAACCCTTCCCAAATCTCCATCATATTTTTGCAGCCATTCATTGATATTCCTGTCTACCAGCTGAAATTTTAATAACGGGAAAATATACCAGCGCTCTTTCAGGGATACATTGATGTCGAATTCAGTGGCGGTGATATTTACCAGCTCTACCTTTACTTCATTAAATAAGTTGGTATTATATACCTGCTGCCGTACTTTCTGAAGTTCGTTATCTACTGAAGAAAGCAACAGGGAATCACCGCTGTGAATATGTATTTCCCGCCTGATGATAAAATCTTTGGTTTTGTTGTTACCATAAATATTGATCTGTTTTACAACAAATTTTGCTGCAGAATCTGTTGTAACATTTAGAAGTTTGCTGGCTTCCGTTACTTCCACGTCAATATTTTGTGCAGCAGCAGCAGCACTTATTAAACAAAGAAAACAGGATTGAAATATTTTTTTGAAAAAACCCATTAATATAAAATCAGTGCGGAGTTTGCAAGGTTGTAAATGTAATTTATATTAACGTATTTAAGTGGAAGGGTATAAATGATGAATGCTAAATATCAAGATAGTTCATCAGGTGGCGGTAGTTGATATGAATTTCATTTTCAAATTTCTCATCACCAAAATAATAGATCACATCATATTCATATCTTTCAAATGAAGCTACTATGGCAGATATTTCTTTTTTATTGAGGTGCAATGTTACAGTTAACATACCTGTTTCCGGATGAACAGTTGTATTCAAATGTAATATAGTGGCGTCATTACTTTCTACAATACGGCTGATCTCTGAAATAGCAAACTGGCTTCTTTCCATTTCCATTACGATGATACCGCCTATTTCACTGGACCCGGAAAAATCGCCCAGGGCCTTCAATAAATCTGTAACCGTTATTACACCCACCAGCTCTTGTTCTTCTGTTACCACAGGTACTACAGTTGTTTCAAAACGGTTGCTGCAATTAACTGCATTCAGGAAATGTTCATTCTCCTTTACAAAAGCCTTAATAAAATTTTCTTCTAAAACCTGAATGGTTGCTTTGTCGTCTTCTGCATCCAGCAAATCATCTTCACTGATCAGGCCAAGGTATTTTTCTTCCGATATTACCGGGAGATGGGTAACCCGGTAATCATTGATCAACTGAAGTGCTTTGCTCACAGAGTCCTGCAGCCTCAGTTGTGGAATATTATTATTGATGAGCTCTGTTGTAAGCATATATAACTTTTGAAACGACTTGCCTGCAGCAATATTGTGAGAAATATTAAAAGGCAAGACAATAAAAAGAACTAATTAGTTGCAGCGGGTGTCCTTTGTTTTATTAAAAAAGCATCCAGTATTTTGTTAAACTCTTCAGGTACTTCCATCATGGGCGCATGGCCGCATTTATCTATAAAATGCAATTCGCTGTTTGGGATAAGCTTGTGAAACTCTTTGCCAACAAATGGTGGTGTAATGGCATCATTATTCCCCCATATCAGGCAAGTTGGTTGTTTGATAGTGTTTAATTCCTCGCCAAGATTATTACGGATAGCACTTTTTGCCAGCGCAATGATCTTGATAACTTTTAAGCGGTTATTGGTAATTTCAAACACTTCGTTCACCAGTTCCTCAGAAGCCATGGCGGGATCATAAAAAGTAAGCGCTGTTTTTTTACGGATATAATCTTTATCGCCTCTTTTAGGATAAGTATCTCCCATTCCATTTTCAAACAAACCAGAACTTCCTGTCAATGTCAGCGTCTTTATTCTCTCCGGATTTTTGAGCACATGCACCAATGCTACATGGCCACCCAAAGAATTACCCAGCAAATGAATATTGTTGTAGTTACGATGTTCGATAAAACGCTGAACAAATTTCTGCAAGCCACCAACCGATGTATGCAAAAGGTCCAGTTCAAGCAAAGGCAACATCGGAACCACCACTTTATTTGTTTGCTTAAAATGATTGATAAGGTCCATGAAATTACTCAGCGCTCCAAACAGACCATGCAGCAGCATCAGTGGCTCGCCTTCTCCTTCCTCAATATATTTGAACTTCCCGTCTTGTTTTATTTCGTTATTCATCCTGTTGGTCTAGTAAAATTGCGATGCATTCAATCGATTTCTAAAAATAAGTAATTGTGGTAAAATTACTTCAAATAAAATAACAGCTCAAATTAATGAGTTATTTTATCCGAAAGCTCTTCAAAAAAACTTTCGAGTTGCTGAAACGAATCTTTAAAGAGGGGAATGATGTTACCAAAAGTATTAATAACTGCCGGTCCCCATGGTTTTATATAAGGATACATAACCGAATTACTGACAGTATCCTGTTTTATGAAGTTTATTTTTTCAGCATAAAAAAGAAATACACTAAAAATGATGGTGTACAACAATACATAAAATACTGCACCGCCTATCCGGTTGGCCCATCCCAAAAAAGCCATTTTAAAAGTTTTTTCCACCAGTTTACCACCCAGGTTCACCAGTACCACCACCACAATAAAAACAATCATGAATGATATAACCGGGAGCCAATGGTTGGAAACGGAAACATTTTTTTGCAGGTAAACCGCCACAACAGCTGATAATTTCATTGCTGCTGCCAGACCAATAATAAATGCTACAATTGAAAAAAATGCTACCACAAGGCCTTTACGTAAACCTTTGATAATAGCAATAATCAATATCACAGCAAATATTATATCAATCATGTAAGATTTTATCTACTTAATAATTCCTTTACAATAGCACTGATAGTTTTTCCATCTGCCTGGCCTGCCAACGCTTTACTGGCTGCACCCATTACCTTACCCATATCGGCAGGTGAAGTAGCACCAGTTTCGGCAATTACTTTTGCAACAGCTTCTTTAATCGCTGCTTCATCCAGTTGCTTTGGCAAAAACTTTTCTATCACAGCCATCTCTTCTTTTTCTTTTGCTGCCAGATCTGCTCTTCCTTGTTTTTCAAAAATCTCCAGCGAATCCCTGCGCTGCTTCATCATTTTTTGTAAGAACTTTTGTTCTGTTGCCTCATCAATGGTGCCGCCTGCGCCAGGGTCTGTTTTTGCTTTAATAATTTCAGCCTTAATAGCCCTGAGGCTTCTTAATACGCCCTCATTCTTTGCTTTCATGGCCTCTTTCATTTCAGCCATTATTTGTTCTTCTAAAGCCATAAGTATTGCCCCCATCCCCTAAAGGGGTGTTGGAACTTTTTTTATTTAGTAAATAAATATTTTTTCCATTGGTTTAAAAATCCATTATAAAAATTAAAACATCATGCACCACATCATTAGCTAATTACTGGTTTTCCTTCAACTGGATGGCCCTGAATTTTTCAAAAAATTCTTTTGCAAATTTTTTCATATCTCCTGCCAGCTCATCCTGGTGGGTAGCTCTTTTAAAAGTGTCTGCCATGGTAATGAACATTTGATAATAAAAATCTGCCATCTCATCCATCATCATATCTTTTGTCCAAAGGTCAATACGAAGTGCAGTTTTATCAGCTCCATCCCAAAAGGCAAGACACATGGCTTTTGCTTTCTGCGCCATATCTGACTGGCTGTCGCTGGCATTCCAGCTTATTTGCTCTGGTACTTTGTTGGGGTCCAGCAGTACGTCTATTTTTATTGTTGATTGATTCATAAAGTTAATGTGCTAATTAGCTAATGTGCTAATTGTGGGTGCAAATGTAACGAGTTTATGGCTTTATGCAGGCTGCATTGTTATGAGGATATTTTGCCAAAGTTTAGCCGCGGTATTATTCAAACTATATTTTGCAGCTTGCTCCAATCCTTTTTTTACCAGTTCATTTCTTTTGTTTTCGTCTTTATACAAGAGCATCAGTTTCTCCGCAATATTTTCCGGCACGGCTGAATTAACAAATAAAGCGGCATCTTCCAATAATTCAATGGCCACTTTCAGATTGCCTGCAATTACTGGTACTTCGCATTCCATTGCATTCAATAAAACAACAATCTCATTATGCAGGGGTGATGTATTAATGCAGGCGTAAGCTGCTGCAGTGATATCCATTAAAGATCTTTCATCAAGACTGGTCAGCAATTTTACTTCGCTCCTGTACTTGTATAGTTTAAGGCTCTCAACAAACGCAGCATCTTCCGAAACTGTTTGTGAAGCAATGATCAACTGCATATTACTCTTCTGCCTTTTCTTAAATAATGAAAAAGCCTTCAGCAAGTTTACCAGGTTGCTTCGTGGATGAATGGCCCCATTAAATAAAAAATATTCTTTGCACGCTGTATACTTTTCTTTTACCTGTTCCTTTACTTCCCAGTTGAGTGGTTGATACTTTTTTCCGGAAGTTGCCGGTATTACAGTTATTTTATTTTCAGCTACGCTGTATTGTTGAACAATCTCATTTTTTAATACATCACAAAATGTAAAAACAGTTTTTGCTTTCTGCAAAAAAAAAGGAGTATTTGATTTGATAAAACGTAGATATTTTTTTGAATACCATTCAGGATAGTGAAGAAATGCCAGGTCATTTACAAATAAACATTGCGGCACTTTATTTCTTAAGGAACAAACCCCATCGGCTGTTATTAACAGATCCGCCTTTATTTTTTTTAATGTTGATGGCAGTTTATAATTATACCAGAGTTTCCACAGCAATGGACTACTGGATTGCTGCGGCAGTACAATTTTTTTTATATTTTGAATTGGATTGTTTTGTACGTCAAACTCTTTTTCAGCTATAAAAATAAATTCATGTTCAGGATGATTAACCGCTATCATTTCAAAACAACCGACCATCAATTTGCTGATGGCTGAATTACCTGAAAGCACTCGGATGTTTACTGCAATAACCATTGCAGCAAAATTAAGCTGCTGATTTTAATATGGAGAAAGAAAAAAACAGAATGGGAACAAGAGTAATTAAACAGGTTACTTCAGTACTTTCATCTTCACCGTTTCAATCCTGGTATCGCTAACATTTAAAATATCAAATTGATAATTGCCGGTAATGTAAGTTTCCTTTTGCTTTGGTATCTCATCCCGGTTTTGAATAATGAAGCCACTGAGCGTTTCTGTTTCATCACTGTCCGGAAATTCTAATTTGTATTTTTCCGTAATGTAATCCAGCTCCAGCCTGCCACTGAAAATATATTCATTGGCCGATAATTGTTTTTCTATTAATTCTTCAGTGTCGTACTCATCCCTTATTTCTCCAAAAATTTCTTCCAGCAGATCTTCCATGGTTACAATGCCTGCAGTACCACCAAACTCATCCACCACCCATGCAATACTTTTTCTTTCTTTGCTGAATTTATTCATCAGGTCGGTGGCGCTCATACTTTCGGGGATGGCAGAGATGGGTAACAATATGGATCTGATATCTGGTGGATTTTTAAACAGGTCCAGCTGGTGTATATAGCCAATGATGCTGTCAATATTATCTTCATACACCAGCAGCTTACTCAGTTGAGTGCTGATGAATTTATTTTTTACTACTTCAATATTGGTCTTAATATCGATGCCTTCTATTTCCTTTCTTGGTATAAGGCATTCCCTGATCTTTGTTTCACTTAATGACAATGCATTTTCAAACAGCTCTTTGTTTATTTCTGTAGTGTCTTCTTCTTCGTAATGCTTGTTTTGATTTACAAAATATTCAAGGTCAATTTTAGAAAAGGCATCTTTTTTCTCATTCACCTTTACATTAAAAATATATTTCAGTATCCATTCTGCAATGTCTACAAACAAGTTAGCTACCCCGGAAAATATGCTGAAAAAAAATTGTACGATATAACTGATAAAACTGCTGCTCAATATTTCTTCATTCTTGGCCCTGAAGAAAGCCTTGAAAGTAAATTCAAACAATAACAGGAAAAAAGTGGATAAGCCTGTTTCCACAATGAGCCGGATATAGGGATTCTCTGTATTGAACCTTTTCCAGAAATTCAATTCCCACCAGGGACCCATCAAATTGCTCCACAATACACCATATATTACCAGGATGATATTGAAACAAACAAGTGTGGTACCAATAAATTTAGCCGGCTTATCTGCATAGTCTCCCCAGATCTTCCCACTAAATGTACCCTGCTTTTTTTTCAATTCTATCGACAGCTTATTGGCAGATATGAAAGCAATCTCAATACCTGCAAAAAAGCCAACCAGGAATAATGAAATTAAAATAGCAACAAGAGATATTATCCAGTCCATATTGTAAAAATAGTAAACAGCATTGATTTATAATCATGCTGTATAGAACCCTGTGATTTCAGAAACAATGGTAAAATACAATTATAAAAACTATTTATCAATAAATTCCTGCACTATTACCACAGCCTTTGCACGGGCTTCCTCCAGGTGATCGTTTATAATTTGTTTGTCAAAATGATCTTTAAAGGAAATTTCATAGGCAGCTTTATTCACTCTTGCTGCCAGCGATTCAGCCGTTTCTGTGCCACGGCTTTCCAGGCGTTTTTTCAATTCTCCTACTGAAGGCGGCTCAATAAAAATGGTGAGTGCTGAATCTGGAAATTGTTGTTTTACATGAATAGCTCCTTTAACATCAATATCTAAAATAGGAATTTGGTGGTTATCCCAGATCCGTTGCAGTTCTGCTTTCAGGGTGCCATAATATTTTCCTTCGTACACCATTTCCCACTCCACAAATTCATTGTGCTGTATCTTTTGCTTAAACTCATCTGCACTCATGAAATAATAATCCACTCCGTTTTTTTCCACTCCTCTTGCCTGCCTGGTGGCAGCGGAAACCGAGAAGGCCAGTTGAGGAAAAGTATGCATCAGGTGATGCGTTATAGAAGTTTTACCTGCCCCGGATGGTGCTGTGATGATGATGACCTTGTTTTGTGTTGGCATTTGCAAAGAAAAGAAAGAAAAATCAAAATTGTTGAATGCTAAATTGTTGAATTGTTATAAAAGTATTTATTCAAAAAACTCTTTCACAAATATATTAACCCAAAACAATCCAGCAATAAAACAGTACAACGATTAAACAATCCTCTTTATATCCGCCCCCAATGCCTGCAAACGCAGATCAATATTCTGATAACCCCTGTCTATCTGGTCAATATTTTGAATAGTACTTTTCCCATCTGCACTCAATGCCGCAATTAACAATGCAACACCGGCACGTATATCCGGGCTGCTCATGGTAATACCTCTCAGGTTTTGCTCCCTTTCCAGCCCAATCACTACTGCCCTGTGTGGATCACATAAAATAATCTGTGCCCCCATATCAATCAGTTTATCTACAAAAAACAAACGGCTCTCAAACATTTTTTGATGAATGAGTACACTGCCCTTTGCCTGTATGGCTGTTACCAAAACAATGCTTAATAAATCGGGTGTAAAACCTGGCCATGGATGATCGTAAATGGTGAGCACACCGCCATCCATATACTTTTGTATCTCATACATTTCCTGCGAAGGAATATGAATATCATCACCTTTAAATTCCATTTGAATACCAAGTTGCTGAAATTTCTGAGGGATCACACCGAGATTTTCCAGCCCTGCATTTTTTATCGTGATATCACTTTGCGTCATTGCAGCAAGGCCAATAAAACTTCCTACCTCAATCATATCCGCCAGCATGCGGTGTTCTGTTCCACCCAATTGATCCACCCCATAAACGGTAAGCGTATTGCTGCCAATACCGCTGATCTTTGCACCCATGCGGTTGAGCATTTTACACAATTGCTGCAGGTAAGGTTCACACGCCGCATTATAAATAGTGGTGGTGCCACTGGCCATTACGGCTGCCATTACAATATTGGCGGTACCGGTTACACTAGGTTCGTCCAGCAGCAGGTTAGTGCCGCTTAATCTTGGAGCATCCAAATAAAAAAATCCATCATCATGGTATTCAAACGAAGCACCCATTTTTTGAAAACCAAGTATGTGTGTATCCAGTCTTCTGCGGCCAATTTTATCACCACCCGGCTTGGGGATGAATGCTTTTTTAAACCTTGCCAGCATCGGTCCTGCCAGCATTACAGACCCTCTTAATTTGCCACTTTTTTTATGGTAAGCTGCGCTGTGTAAATAATCAATATTCACATCATCTGCCTGGAAAATGCAGGTATCCCGGCTTACCCTGTCGATTGTTACATTCATTTCTCCCAGCAATTCTATCAGCAGGTTCACATCAATGATATCAGGAATGTTGGTAATGGTAACTTTTTCAGGAGTTAATAACACCGCCGAAATAATTTGCAGCGCTTCGTTCTTTGCACCCTGGGGGGTAATTTCTCCGGAAAGTTTTTTTCCGCCTCTTACTTCAAATATACTCATATGGTAGTTGCTGTGTTGTAAAAAATGATTGTTGAATAACCACCGCTAAAATAAATAAAGCACGTGAGGATTGTAAATAAAAAACCCTGATGTCAAAATGAATTGAACCAGGGTGAATAAATTTGATTGAAAATTTGTTTAGTAGCGCTTTTTAAAATTACGGTTGTTGCTGCGGTTATCGCCACCGCTGCCACCTCTGTTATCTCTGCCACTGCTGCTACCACCTCTGTTATCTCTGGTACCGCCCCTGTTGTCTCTGCTGCCGCCAGTGTTACTGCGCTGGCCAAAGTTTTTGCGATAACCACCACTTCCACCGGAACGGTAATCATCTCTTTCAGGAACCTCTGTTCTGTGTTTTACAAATGGGCGGCTGTTAAACTCCAGCTGACCATCTGTAATGGTATTCAGTTCTGTTTGAATATTATCATCATGCACCAGCTCTTTGTGCCAGTTGCTGTAAGTCAGCTTCATATAATATGCAATGGAATTAGCAAAGCCCTGGCGTTTTTCAGGGTTTTCTTCTTTCAGTGCTTTATTGATTACGATCTCAATATTTTTTCCCAGGTGATTGAATTTGGGATATTTTTTTGGATAGCCTAAAGGCTCAGGCTTTGCCTTTAATGTTTCTCTTGTCGGAATAGGATAGGGGCTTTCCACATTCAGTTTAAAATCACTGATCAGGAATAAATGATCCCATAATTTATGGCGAAAGTCTTCTACATTTTTTAGGTGTGGATTTAAAAAACCCATCAGTTCTATCAATGCCATTGCATTGCGCTGGCGCTTTTCATTGTCCTCTATTGTTAAGAGATAATCCACCATTTTTTGTATATGGCGGCCATACTCCCTCATGATTAAATACTTTCGGGTAGTATTGTATTCCATTGTGTCTATCTGGTACATATGAGCAAATATACTGAAAAGCATTACAAGCTGCAATTTTCAGGTGATTTCAAAACGTGAATTTTAAACAGTTATTTTTGAAAGACTTAAATAGCTCTGGCAAACCACCTTTTACTTACAAAGAAAGCAATGATGGCTCCCAGGCTGTCTGCCGCCCAATCCATCAGGTCGAACTGCCTTCCCGGTACAAAATATTTTTGTATCAATTCTGTAGTGATGCCCCATATACAGGTAGCTAAGGTGATTCTTATAAACAGGCGGACCTTTTCATTTCTTTCAAAGGAAGTTTTTCTGAATGGACGGCAAAACAGGAAAACAATGCCACCGAAAAGCCCGGCATGCACCAGCTTGTCAACGTCAATAAAATCCAGCCAGCCAGCTTCAGGAATGCTTTTTCCGGGTAAGCAAATTAAGATGAGTACAAACAAAAACCAGGCAATGCCTGGTAAAAATTTTAGAAGTCCCAAATCTTTAAATGAAGAATTATTATCCAAAAGTATTGTTCAGGTTTTTTATGAAACAAGATCAGTATATGCCTGTGCAGTTAATAAAGCATCTGCATCAGCGGGATTATCCACCGTCATTTTGATCATCCATCCTTCTCCATAAGGATCGCTGTTTACCAGTTCCGGTTGCGATTCCAGCACAAGGTTTACTTCAGTAATGGTTCCTTTTAAAGGCAGAAAAAGGTCACTCACAGTTTTCACTGCTTCCACAGTGCCAAACACTTCTTCAGCTCCCAATGCTTTTCCCTTGGATGCAATGTCAACATACACAATATCACCTAATTCACTCTGTGCAAAATCAGTAATACCAATGGTGGCAACATTCCCTGCTAAAGAAATCCATTCATGATCTTTGGTATAACGGAGCTGGGATGGAATATTCATATTTTTAGATTGAGATTTAAAGATCGTTTTAATAAACTGCTGCAAGTTAACTAACTACTTTCTTATTCGTGTGTTTACTGCTGATGATTTTTTTATACGCTGAAACAAAAAAAATCACTCTATAATTTCCATAATCATCCTGATATCTGATAAAGGCCGGTTGTTAGTATCTCTGTCTGACAAAGCTATTTTGTCCACCACTTCTATTCCGCTTTCCACTTCTCCAAAAACGGTATACCGCACATCCAGCTGTGGTGTGCCACCTACCATTTTATAGGTCATTCTTTTGGCAGATGAGAAATATACTCCATTTTTTACTGCAAGGTTATCCAATTGTCCGTCGCTGTATTTTTTACCCTGCACAATATAAAATTGGCAACCACTGCTTGCCTTCTCAGGATTATCTGTTCTGGCAGCACACAAAGCACCTCTTTTATGGTAGAGCGCTGAATCAAATTCTGCAGGGATGGTATAGCCCATATCACCTTGCCCGAGCAATTCACCTGGCACAGCCATTTTACTTTTAGGGTCTCCGCCCTGGATCATAAAAGTATTGATGATGCGGTGAAACAACAGGCTGTCGTAAAAATGATTTTTTACCAATTTGATGAAATTATCCCGGTGCTTAGGTGTCTTGTTAGACAGTCTAAGTACAATTTCTCCAAGATGAGTAACTATTTTAATCCTGGTAACCGCAGTATCTGGTGATGGGTGAATATTTTCTTTTGATTTTGTTGATGGTTTTTTTGTTTTAGCAGGTTTTGCGGAAAGGGTACTTGCCTTTTTTATAGTGGGTTTTTTTACCTGTGCCACTAAATCCACACAGCAAAAAATGGAAATAACAAGAAAAATGATTTTTAAAAAACTATTCATGAAAATGTTCCTGAGTGTATAATTGGGAAATAAAATGCACTACTGTTTTGCAGATATTAATCTTTAAAAAACTGGTCAAAGTAAAGCAATACGTGGTCTTTTAAAAAATTTTCCTGTTCAAACATATTAAATTCAGGCAACGCCTTTAGCTGCTTAAAATGTGGCCAGCCTTCTTCATCATATCCTTCAATAGAATAATAACCACTCTGTGCAAGCAGGGTACAAACTGCTATGTGCATCAAGTCTTGTTTTTGTTCTTTGGTATATTCCTGTTTTCCAGTACCCAGCTCCTGTACACCAATTAAAAAGAGGATCCCATCCATTTCCGGCTTAATGCCGTACTGTTCTTTTAGCCTGATCCTTAATTTTAACCACCTTATCTGTATATCATCTTTTGCCTGTTGCATGTTGCAAATATAACCCCTATCCCCTAAAGGGGGATGAAGACAAAACCTGTAAGGTCGGCCGGAATTCATAAAAAAAGACAAACCATTACCTTTGACAAAATTTTTCAGAACATATGTTACAGATAAGTTATATCCGCCAGCAAACAGCCGAAGTGAAAGAGCGTTTAGCAGTTAAAAATTTTGGCGATCTTTCAATAGTAGATAATATTATTTCTTTAGATGAACAGGTGCGTAAATTAAAAGTGGAAAGCGAAACCCTGCAGGCAACAATGAACAGCGCCAGCAAAGAAATAGGTATGCTGATGGGCAAAGGTGAAAAAGAATTGGCTGAACAGAAACGAAGTGAAGTAACCTCACACAAAACTTCCATCCAGCAACTAAACGAACAGTTAAGTATAGCTGAAAAACAACTGCAGGAGGAGTTGGTAAAATTGCCAAATCTGCCACATAGTTCTGTACCCAAAGGGAAAACGCCGGAGGAAAATGAAGTGGTAAGAGAAGGAGGTGAAAAGCCTGTATTATATGATGGTGCAGTTCCGCATTGGGAGCTGATAAAAAAATACGACCTGATAAATTTTGAAACCGGTGCTAAAATTACTGGCAGTGGTTTCCCTTTGTATAAAGGTAAAGGCGCTAAACTGCAAAGGGCATTGATACAATATTTTTTGGATTACAATACAGCCGCAGGTTACACAGAATATTTACCACCACTAATGGTAAATGAAGCCAGTGCATTTGCTACAGGCCAATTGCCAGATAAAGAAGGGCAGATGTATTTTGCCACAGCAGATAATTTTTATCTGATACCTACCGCAGAAGTTCCCGTAACCAATATATACCGGGATGAAATTGTAAAAGAAAGTGACCTGCCAATAAAGATGACTGCTTATACCCCCTGCTTCAGAAGGGAGGCCGGCAGCTTTGGTGCAGATGTACGTGGACTGAACAGGGTTCATCAATTTGATAAAGTAGAGATCATACAGTTGGTGAATCCTGAAAAAAGTTATGAGGTGCTGGAGGAAATGGTACAGCATGTGGAAAGGCTATTGCAAAGTTTACAGTTACCATACCGCATTTTGCGTTTATGCGGCGGCGATATGAGCTTTGCCAGCGCCCTCACCTACGACTTTGAAGTGTACAGTGCAGCTCAGCAAAAATGGCTGGAGGTTAGTTCTGTAAGTAATTTCGAAAATTTTCAAAGTAATCGCATGAAAACCCGTTTTAAGGACGGCAATGGCAAAACACAACTGGTACATACTTTAAATGGTTCTTCTTTGGCATTACCAAGAATTGTGGCTTCCTTGCTGGAAAATAATCAAACAGCAAATGAAATTGTATTACCTGAAGTACTCCATCATTACTTTGGAGAAAAATTTATCAGTTAAATAAAATGACAACGCAGTTACAAGCAACCATCTAAAATGCATACATGCCGGCACAATCCTTTTCATTTTCTCTCCAGTTATGGAAACGCCTGAAGAAAAATAAAGGTGCATTGTTCGGCATTGTAATTATTAGTATGGCTGTATTTGTATCCATCTTCGGTTACCTGCTGGCACCAGATGCCTCCCCCAATGCGGATATGCAAACGGTGGAGATACAGGCAAAGAAACCTGGCTATACTCAATTATTTCTAAAAATTCCTGGCGGGAAAAATGAGGCTGTTGGCTGGCTGCAAAAATTAATCAGTGGTAAACCGGATGATTACCGATACATACCAATTAGTAAATATGTAATTGCCGGAGATACCCTGCAGGTAAATAAATATGTGGATGAAGATACCACAGTATTACAATCTTATTCCATTAACCTGCTAACCAATCATCAACCTGAAAAATTACTTACCCAAAATATTATAATAAAAAAATACTGGCTGGGTACCGATAAATTTGGCAGGGATATTTTAAGTAGATTACTTATTGGTACCAGGGTAAGCCTGGCAGTTGGATTGATTGCTGTTATTATTTCTCTTACTATCGGAATTTTTTTAGGTGCTGTTGCAGGTTATTACAGAGGCATTGCAGATGAAATTATTATGTGGCTGGTAAATGTTACCTGGAGCATACCAACACTATTGCTTGTATTCGCCATCACACTGGCTTTGGGGAAAGGTTTTTGGCAAATATTTATTGCCGTTGGTTTAACTATGTGGGTGAGTGTGGCAAGGTTGGTTCGTGGGCAGGTAATAGCATTAAAAGAGCTGGAATATATACAGGCTGCAAGAGCTTTGGGTTTAAGCAATACCCGTATCATCATAAAACACATTCTGCCCAATATTCTTGGACCCTTAATGGTAATAGCTGCAAGTAATTTTGCAACAGCTATTATAGTGGAAGCTGGATTAAGTTTCCTGGGGATTGGTGTACAACCACCCCAACCCAGCTGGGGCTTAATGATAAAAGAAAATTACAACTTCATTATTACTCACAATCCATTATTGGCACTGGTGCCAGGTTTTGCAATAATGTTATTGGTATTAGCTTTTAATTTATTGGGAAATGGATTGAGAGATGCGGTAGATGTGAGGAACACTCCTTCCTAACCCTAAATGAGGAACTTAAATTTTTATTCGATTATTGATCCAGACAGAGGGGATTATACCTTTATTTAAACATTTTAGATTGAAATGTATAAAGCCTCTGCTATAGAAACGGGGTTAAAATTATTCTGCTGGTGCCACCCTTACATTTCTGCTAAAGCCTTCTTCCAACGAGATGAATGTTTCTGTTCGTTCAATTCCTTTTATTTTTTGCAGCTCATCATGCAATACATACCGTAACTGGGCTATATCCTTACAAACAATTTCAATAAACATGCTGTAGTTACCAGTAATATAATTCAGGCGTACAATCTCTGGAATACCTTCCAGATCTTTTGCAACGGAATCATACAATGAACTTTTTTCTAAATAAATACCTACAAAAGCGGTAATATCATACCCCAGCTGCCGGAGATCTACATTTAACCTTGTGCCTTTAACAATATGTAATTCCTGTAATTTTTTTATGCGTACATGAATGGTGCCTCCGCTTACAAATAATTTCTTTCCGAGCTCAGCATAAGATATTTCTGCCGTCTCCATCATTTCATGAATGATCTGTAAATCTAATTTGTCAAGGTTCAGTTTAGCAGCCATATTTAGTTGTTTTTTAAACTATATTCAAATATATGTGATATATTTTGTGGAAATTCAATAAAAATTAAAAAATATCAGTCATTTAGTTAATTTACGTCATATATAACGGCAGGATTTATATTACAGATACTTTGCCATTTTATTGGGGCTTTCTATTGCAATTAAAATCTTACTATAAAAGGCAAAGAGCAGACCCAATAACGATTTGAGGGGATTACCATTCATATTTGTGGGTTATTGAAAATGATGTTGTAAATTGAATTTAGTTTTATATAACATCTAATTTTTTCATTAAAACATTAGATATTTTCCATAATTTAAAAATAAATAGTAAAAGATTTTTAAGTTAATGGTGTTTTATTATATATTTGTAGCCTCAATTCTGCTAATAGCAGATAAGTTCTTAAAAGATTGTGGGGTGATGAAATTTTTGGCAGACATGCCCTCTTGTCTCGGGGGTGAGGATAACAGGATAAATATAGCATAGAGCCGTTTCAGTAGCAATACTGTTTCGACCAGGGTCGACCACTCAACTTTGTGCTACAACTAACTGCCTCGTGGAGGTTCGATCCCTCCCCCTACAGCTTTAATAAGCCTTTGCATTTTGCAGAGGCTTTTTTATTTGCAGTATTCATGATTAGCCGGGAACTTTTACATACCTGCCTTTATTTTTTTACATTCATTATCAGGAACAGGTTATAAAGTGAAAGTATAAACCCCATTGATGATAAAATGATAGTAAGCCAAAAACCCACCAAGCGGTAATGAGTCAGTCTCAAACGGGCTTCCAACAATGCTTCTTTTTCTTTTACCACATCTTTTTCTTTTTGCTTTTCTTTTATATTGTGGCCTTCTTTTAAAAATATTTCATACCCCCTTTCATCATCCAATACTTGCCATAGTTTGTTATTTGCAAAGTAGTATGTTCTCCATCTCCATATGTAACCAGTTTATCTTTTACCAATTGATCAGACCATGATTTAGTATGCGTAAATTCTTCGCTATGCGTAGTTAACACTCCGGCTGCATAATTATAAATTTCCAGTGCGTCTTCATTATATACTGCAGTTAATAACTGCTGGAGGTACTGTTCTTTAAGCATAAATTATTATTTATTGTATGCTGGTATAAAAGTTAATTACTGCCGGTTTTTACGATCTGTTTTATATTGTTAAAGCTAATAATTATTACCCCATTAGCCCATCTAATTATATATTTTGAGCTTCAAAAACAGGTTAAGAATTTACCTCACAGCACTTTATTATATTTGCCAGCAAATGGGTCAAAAAAAACTACTCCGGTTTGCTGCCATCAAAAATTTCAACAATGTATTGGAATACCCGGAAGGTATGCAGGGGCAATGGGCAAAGCATTTTAATAATAATAATCCCCTTGTATTGGAACTTGCCTGTGGCAGGGGAGAGTATACTGTAGGACTGGCAAAGCTTTTTACCAATCAAAACTTTATCGGTGTAGATATTAAAGGAAACAGAATTTATATTGGTGCTAAAAATTGCCTGGATAATAAGATCGCCAATGCTGCTTTTTTACGAACGCAGATTGCCATGTTACCAGTTTACTTTGCAAAAAATGAAGTGGAAGAAATTTGGCTAACTTTTCCTGATCCGCAACTGAGAACATCCAGGGCAAAAAAAAGGCTTACACACCCGGCATTTTTACGTTTGTATCAACAGGTGTTAACACCCGGTGGCTTTGTGCATTTAAAAACTGATTCACCGGATCTGTATCGTTTTACAAAAAAGGTAATTGAACTTTACAACTTAAGGCTTGTTGAAGAATATGATAATGTACATGGTCAATCCGGCAGTGAGGTATTAAAGATAAAAACACATTATGAGGCTTTGGACATTGCACAAAGCAATACCATCTTTTATTTAAAGTTTACTTTACCCGATACAATACCAGATAAAGACGATGAACTGCAGCAAATACTAAAAGAAACTGAAAACCAGGAAACCGCATGAGCAAGCTGATAGAGGGGGAAGATTTTTATTACAATGAACAAGGTTATGTAGTGCTTACAGAAAAATACCACCTTACAAAAGGTTCCTGTTGTGGTAATGGGTGCAGGCATTGTCCGTACCAATATGTAAATGTTCCGGAACCTAAACGCAGTGAATTACTCATTTCAAAACAGGCTAAGACCATCTCTGAATGAAAAGTAAAAAGATTGTTGATCAAAATAAATTGCCTGCGCCAAAGGAATATTCTTTTTTCAAAGATGTATATGATGTGGTAAGGCAAATACCTAAAGGCAGGGTTACTTCTTATGGGGCAATTGCCACTTACCTCGGTACAAAACTATCTGCCCGGATGGTAGGCTGGGCAATGAATGCAGCAGGATTGGCTAAACCAAAAGTACCGGCACACCGGGTGGTGAACCGGAATGGAATGCTTTCTGGAAAACATCATTTTTCTACTCCTACACAAATGGAAGATCTTTTGAAAAAAGAAAAAGTGGAAGTGAAAGATGATAAAATTATTGACTTTGAAAAGTTATTTTGGAATCCAGCTGATGAACTGAGCTTGTAAACGATTTTAGTATCACCTTTACAATAACCTTAAATTCTTCACTTAGCTTCAACCAATTTTTTATGGATAAAAAAACAATCATGGGTACCATCACTTTTATCCATCATGAAAAGAACTATGCCACCATTGAGTACCTGGCCAATGGAAAGAAAAAAAACATCAATGGAAAGATCGATGAGAAAGTTCAGCAGAAATTGAAAGAAACCAAGGCAATCAAAAAAGTACATTCTTTTCGTATTGGTGATGAAGTAAGTTTTGTAATAGTTCCTTCTGCAAGAGGCGACCGGATGGTTGCCGAAGAAATTGAATTCAGGTATAACAATGCGTATTCTAATCTTTTAAATAAAGCTGAAATAGAAAATAAATTTGTTGGCTATTTAAAAAAAGTGGACGATGATTATTTTATAAAAGAAGCAGGCAGCTATATTCTTTTCCCTTTAATACTATCGCCCTGGGAAAAAGTACCCCATGAAAGCAGGTTGAATGAACCACTTTTTTTTAAACTTAATAACATTGACAAGCCAAACAATTTAACAGCATCTCTTTACCAAAGTGAATACATACCGGAGTATTCAACAGCAGTAAGACATTTCAAAAATAAAATACCTGCAGATGCTGTGGTTAATAAAGTAAGTCTGTATGGTATCTTTATCCATCTTTTTAATGATAAGATAGCCGCCAAAATAACGTTGAAAAAAAATGATGATGAAACATCTGCGCCTGAAGTAAAACCCGGAGATATCATTAAAGTGATGATCACTTATTTAAGCACTTTAAAGATAGTGGTAGAAAAAGCTGAATAGCGAATAGCATTACACTGCTAATTGATTTCTTCTTCACTTATTTGCAACAACATCGCCATTTTTATTTTTGTGGGGGTATTAATTGCAAACAATATCATCAATGCCCCCGCTAATGCAAGAAAAGCATAATTGCCCACCAGTAAGAAACAAATAATTGTAAACAACGCCGGACCTTCCAACAATGCCCATTGCAATAAAGAAGCTGAACGATAACCTGATAACTTGTTATTCAAATCAACTCCAGATTCTCTTAAATAAAATATTTTTTTCTTGAATAAGGCATTCCCAATAAAGAAGCCGCCAATAGACAAGACAATTGCTATCACCTGCAAAACCTGGTCGTACTGCTGCAGAGCTGGCGGAAAATTTCCTGAATAATTAAGAAAGAATGCAATTGCCGCAAACAGGATCATACCCAACAACATTGCCCTGTGAATAATTTGCAGTGCTTTGAATGTTCCAGTATTGTTGTCTGTTACCTTCATCGGTCAAGAATAATATGGACTGATCATCAAGTATACAATCACACCGGTAACGGCAACATACAACCATATAGGCCAGATGATCCTAACCAATTTTTTATGTTTATCGTATTCACCTATTAAAGCCCTGTAAGCAGCAAATAAAATAAATGGTAAGGCCAACCCTGCTAAAGGAATATGTGTGATCAATATCAATAAATAAATAGTACGGCTGCTGCCGGTTGCAGCTCTTTCTGCGTCACTCAGTCCTTTTATACCATCCGTATCTCCATAAATTGATTCGCCGGCAAAAAGATGATGGCATATGTAGGAGACAAGAAATAGTACAGACAATACCATCGCCGTCATCATTATTTTTTTATGCAGTTCGTAATTTTTTTGTTTTGCAAAATATAAACCTGCAATTAATAACACTGCTACTGTGGCATTCATTAAAGCATTTGCTTTTGCAAAAATGTGTACATCAAAAGGCAGGTTAACCTTTCCCGACAGGTTGTATTTACCAAGGATAGTAACCACCGCAAAAACAATCACAGAAAAAACGCCAATCAGCCATTTTGCTTTTGCATCATTTTTTTGAAGAGAAGGAGTAAGCATTTTTTAATTGAAAATTGATAATGTATAATTGATAATTAAGAACACCTGCTAAGCTAGCTCCTGCCGAACAATTCATCCAAAAATTCTTTGAAGCTTCTTTTTCTTTTTTTCTCCAGCATCAGCATGGGAATATCTCTTACAAGTGATGCCTGCTTAAGTGTATCAAATCCATTATACCAGCCTCTCACAATTCTTTCCCTATCCAGTAAAAAGAAGTTTTCTGTATGAATAAAGGCTGTGTCCACATCGGAATCAGCAACACTTGCTTTTAGTTCATTCAATGCAAAATCATAAATCTCTTTTTTATTGCCGGTAACAAACCACCAGCTATCATGATTGGAAGTATACCGGTTTGCAAAATTTCTTAACTGCGTAACCGAATCATGTTCAGGATCAATGCTGACAGAAATAAATTGAACGATGGTATCCTTTCCGTTGGGATAAGAATCCTGCAGTTTCTTCATACTTCTTGCCAAGCCAGGGCAAATGGTAGGGCAACGGCTAAAGAAAAAATTGATCACCAGTATTTTGCCTTTTAAAGAATCCAGCGTTACCGTCTTTCCTAACTGGTTGGTGAAAGTTATATTTTTTGCTGAATGCCAAACAGTATCAACACTAATCTTCCCGTTCTTCTCTGTTGTTGCTACGCTGTCAAAAAAATAACGCCGTGGCATATGCACATTTGTATCGCTGTAATACTTTACCAAAATGTACCCAGTCATGGGTAAAATAATTGCCAGCATTAATCCCAAAATTGCTCTCTTATTCATAAAAGTAATAGCTGCTGATTAAAAAAAAACCATCAACCCTTAATGGGGAAGATGGTTTAATAAAAATATTATTTTACAAGCACTAATCTTTTGCCCCTTTCTCTTTTGCTGCCGGTGTAGTTTGTTCCGTTTTTACAGGTGTTCCATTATACCTGTTACGAAGGGTTAGCCAACTGTTACCATCCCACAAAAATGCAATGATAAACCATATAAATAAACATAAAGGCACTACAATTGTCATGATCAAATTCCTGATCTCATCTCCCAGATGCATAAAAACTGATACAATATAAAATGCTTTTGCAAATGACAAAATACATATTACGCCTTTTACAAAAAGTATTGCGGTATGACTTGTTTCCGGATCTCCATACCAATGCTTGGCTATGCCAAAACCCAATATCAATTCAACAATAGTAATCGCAGACAACAACCAGAATATTTTCCATATCCTGCCTGTGCCTTCTGCCGGAGCATGTGCAAAAGTTACCTCCGGTGATGTTACTGCATGTTCACTCATAATAATTTCTCTTATAGATTAAAACAAAAATAAAAATTTAAAGAAGATAAAAACATAAGAATACAAATACCCACACCAGATCTACAAAGTGCCAATACAATCCAGCCTTTTCAATCATTTCATAATGACCCCTGTCATCAAAATGACCCAGCTTAGTTTTGATGTACATCACAATATTAATAACCACACCACTAAATACATGGAAACCATGGAAACCAGTAATTCCAAAAAAGTAACCACCAAAAGCTATTGGGCCGGTATGTGTTACATGAATATTTGCAGCTTGTATGGTATTAATTAATTCAGCACTTGATAATGAAGCCATGCTGTGATGTGCTCCGCCTTCATGCTGCAAAGTAGAAGCAATATCTACCAATTTTTCATGTGGTGTTTGTTGCAATGCTGCAATCATAGCCTCATGTGGCACGGCTGTACCCCACGGATTTGTCTTAACAGTTGTAGGTAAAACTGACAAAGTACCATCGTTTAATAAAGCTACATGCTCACCAGTTAATAAATGCGTCCACTCCCAGGCCTGGCAGGCAAGGAAAGCGGCACCACCAATGATGGTCAGGATCATATATTTTTCTACACCCTTCCTGTTCATTTTATGCCCTTCATGCACTGCAAGCACCATGGTAACAGAGCTGGCAATCAAAATGAAGGTCATTAAACTTACAAAAGCCAATGGAAGATCCTGGTGACCGAAGCCAGGAAATGCATTGAATACCTGGTTTGGATCAGCCCAAACATTCTGGCTGAAGCGAATGGTGCCGTAGCTGATAAGAAAAGCTCCAAAAGTAAAAGCATCACTCATCAAAAAATACCACATCATCACTTTACCATAGCTTGCATTGAATGGACTTCTTCCTCCACTCCACCATTTTGTTTGCTGCTGTGCTGCTGCTGTAGACATAAAGTTTTAAGTTCTAAGTTTTAAGTTTTAAGTCTGGGCTTTAAGTTTGCTGTATTTACAACCAATTACTTAAACCCTTCAACTTACTATCTTATCATTAATAAAAACACTAATAAATAAATCCATAAAAAATCAACAAAATGCCAATACGTAGCCATCACTTCCAATGGTACAGCATTGTAAGTTCTTACTGATTTACTGAATGCCTTTGCAAACATTACCATCAATGCTATCATCCCTCCAATAACATGCACCATATGGAGACCAACAATCACATACAAAAAAGAAACAGATACATTCTTTTGCAATGTTAGTCCACTTTTTGCCAGTGTTACAAAACCAATTACCTGCAATGACACAAACAACAACCCTAAAATAAAAGTGGCTGTTATTAAACTTCTATACGAAGCCATCTCCCTGTTTTTAAACTTTCGCTGCGCCAGCATGATGGTAACGCTGCTTAAAATGATTACCACCGTACTGTACCAAAAAGCCCCTGGCAAATCAAATGCAAACCAATTGGCCTGGTCTTTCTTCACTATATAAGCACTGGTAACGCCTGCAAACATCATTGAAATACTTGCAATAGCCACCCAAAGTGTAAACTTATGCGGATGTATTTTTTTTCGCTGCTCCATTACCACTGTACTCATATCCTCCTCCCACAATTATGGGTATTTTTTAATTTATAATTTTATTTTCAATTCGCTTATCATGAATGCATCCTGTCCATAAATAAGGCCAGTAACACAACCATCAAATAAAAATAAGAACTGAACATTACCCACCTTGCACTCTTTTGATCCATCTTCAGGAATAACAATATACTTACACCTACCATCCAAAGATTACAGATCAAACAGATCCACATGCTCACTACTCCTGCAATCCCCATATAATATGGAAAAAGACCGAAAGGGATCATCAGGATACTATAGATCACTGTTTGTAAAGCAGTAAACTTGGTAGGTCCTTTATCTCCTGGTAGTAACTTGAAGCCAGCCTTGGTATAATCGGTATGTGCCAGCCAGGCTATTGCCCAAAAATGCGGAAACTGCCATAAGAACTGAATACCAAATAATATCCATGCGCCTGCATCAAAACTTCCTGTGGCAGCTACCCAGCCAATTAAACAAGGCAGCGCACCGGGTATTGCACCAACAAGAACAGCTACTGAATTAATTTTTTTAAGTGGGGTATAAATAAACCCATACAAAAACAAACTAAATAAACCTGTAAGAGCAGCCTGGTAGTTAAACCAATACCAAAGGATAAAGACACCCAATGCTCCAGCAATCACTGCAAAAACTGATGCTTCATTTGCACTCATCCTGCCACTGGCTACCGGTCTTTTGGCCGTTCGCTTCATTACAGCATCGGTATCTTTTTCCAATACCTGGTTAATGGCATTGGCTGATCCTGTAATTAGCATCCCTCCTATAAAAAGTAAAAGAACTGATATTACTTTTGACCTAATGTAATAGTCTTCATTAGGAGCAATTAAAAAACTTACTACCGTACTGAAAACAACCATGAAACTCAAAGTGAATTTGATCAGTTGAAAGTAATCCTTCACTTTTGAGGCCAACACAAACGAAGTTGAGTCAGCTACTGTTTTCTTATCATCCGCCATCCTTATCAAACATCTTTATTTATTATCTCTTCAAAATCATACTCACATCTGCACATTTCGCTATTTGCAAATTTGCAAGTTAATTAATGATGACTTTCATGTTCGCCAACAGGCTCTGTCTGAGGGATGAATTCCCTGCCATCTTTACCATAATCATATGCTCCACGATGAACTTCCGGAATTTCGCCAGGCCAGTTGCCGTGCCCGGGACGAATAGGGGTGGTCCATTCCAATGTATTAGCGCCCCAAGGATTTAGCGTTGTTACTTTTCTTCCTTTAAAAATGCTGTAGAAGAAATTAAATACAAATAACAATTGTGCTGCAAATACGATCATTGAAATAAAGCTGATGAATTCATTTAATCCACCAAACATTTTGAATGACTCCCAGATAGAGAAATCATAATAACGACGTGGCATACCTGCCAAACCTTCGTAGTGCATTGGCCAGAAAATAAGATAAGCACCAATGATGGTTACCCAGAAATGGATATAAGCCATCGTGTTATTCAAATAGCGACCATACATTTTAGGGAACCAATGATAAACACCTGCAAACATTCCAAAGAAAGATGCCACACCCATTACAATATGGAAGTGAGCAACTACAAAATACGTATCATGAAGGTGAATATCCAACGCAGAGTTTCCAAGAAATATACCTGTTAAACCACCACTGATAAATAAACTTACAAACCCGATTGCGAATAACATACCAGGAGAAAACCTGATATTACCACGCCATAAAGTAGTAAGCCAGTTAAATACTTTAATTGCCGAAGGCACCGCAATCAATAACGTTAATAATACAAAGAAGGCTCCAAGGAAAGGATTCAATCCCGTTACAAACATATGGTGTGCCCATACAAGGAAAGCTAGAATTGCAATTGCAAATAAGGAGCCTACCATTGCCATATAGCCAAAGATTGGTTTGCGGCTGTTTACTGAAATAATTTCAGAAGACATTCCCATGGCCGGTAACAAGATAATATACACTTCAGGGTGACCCAGGAACCAGAATAAATGCTGGAACAGGATGGCACTACCCCCTTCATTTGGTAATATCTTACCATTGATCACAATATCACTCAGGAAGAAACTTGTTCCCAGGTTGCGGTCGAACAACAATAAGATAGCACCGGAAAGTAATACAGGGAAGGATAATACACCCAACACTGCTGTAAAAAATAATGCCCATATTGTCAAAGGCATCCTTGTCATACTCATGCCTTTTGTACGCATATTGAGTATGGTAGTAATATAATTAAGCCCCCCCAACAAAGAACTCACAATAAACATAGCCATGCTCACCAACCACAGATCCATACCGATCTTGGAGCCACTTGAAGCATCTCCCAAAGCGCTCAAAGGTGGATAGATGGTCCAACCGCCACTTGCAGGACCAGTTTGTACAAACAGGGAAGACATCATTATAATTGATGCAAGGAAAAAGAACCAATAGCTTAACATATTCAACATAGGGGAAGCCATATCTCTTGCCCCAATCTGTAATGGAATTAAGAAATTGGCGAATGTTCCGCTCAACCCTGCAGTTAATACAAAGAATACTAAAATGGTTCCATGCATGGTAACCAATGCATAATAAAACTCAGGTTGTAATTTTCCACCTTTAGCCCAGTGACCCAGTAAATCTTCTAACCATGGGAAAGTTGATTCAGGATAACCTAATTGCAATCGAAACAGTACAGAGAAAAATCCACCAATAATTGCCCAGATAATTCCTGTTATTAAAAACTGCCTTGCGATCATTTTATGATCCTGGCTAAAAACGTATTTGGTTATAAACGTTTCGTGGTGATGGTGTTCGTGATGAGCATCATGTGCCCCATGTGCTGTGTGAACATCTTCATGCTGAATACTTGCTTCGTTACTCATTTTTCTTTTGCCTGTTTATAAATAACCAATAATATTATTTGGCAGTCATCACCGCTGCTATTGGCGATGCCTGTTTAGTTGTGCTGTCTGTGGTAGCAGGCTTAGGCGCTCTTTCCGGATATATTGTATACATCTCAGGCTTTTGTCCTGCAAGCCATAACTTGTAATCGGCTTCACTTTCCACAATAATAACTCCTCTCATAGAAAAGTGACCTTTACCACACATTTGATCACAACTGATTTCATATACAAAGTTCTCATTGCCAGTTCTCTTTTTCATTTCTTCTGTAGTATACAAAGGCGTAAACCACATAGTGGTAGGAATACCTGGAACGGCATCCATTTTTAAACGAAAGTGTGATAAACCCACATCATGAATTACATCCATTGCATTGATCACTAATTTTACAGGCTTACCAACTGGAATGTGCATAGTACCTGCAACATGTACATCATCGTGACTGGCGGGATCATTAAAATCCACACCCAGTCCATTTGCACCCTTAGTTAATTTGTAATCTTTATGACCTAAAATTTTATCCGGACCGGGATAACGAAACTCCCAGGCAAACTGATGACCAGTAACTTCTACCACTACGGAATCTTTAGGCGCTTCACCCGTCATTTTAAACCAATATTTTAAACCAAATACTACCAATACGGTAAGGAAGATTGCAGGTACCGTAGTCCAAAGCAATTCTAATTTTGTATTGTGTGGAAAATAGTATGCTTTACGATCATCCCTCTCCTGGTATTTGAATGCAAACCAGAATAATAAAACCTGGGTAATCACAAATACCACTCCGGTTACAGCAATTGTGATATACAGCATCAGGTCAATCTTTTCACCAATTTCTGATGCAGCCCCCTGAGGGAACAATGTTTTTCCGTAATACAGATCATTACACCACCAGCAACCTATCAACCCCAATACCAGGAAAGAAATCAGCAGGAAGGCATTGATCTTATTGTTTTGTTTACGGGCCTTTTCTTCGCCTTTCAATACGCTCACGTACTCACTAGCCTTCGCAATCTGAAAGATGACTACGAAAATCATTACTACAATCGCTATCAACAAAATCTCGGTCATGGTGCAAAGTTATTTACTGTAGTTATTATTTTGAATAGTTGTTTAATAGATACCCATATTTTGAAACGTATCTAATACAAATACTGTTTTGTTTGTTTTCTATTTTTAATACATTAAGTGTGATGTATCATACTTTCTTTAAGGAAAGGATGATTTTGTGGTGTTAACGGATGCTTGGTAAAATAAGCACCCACCCTCCACATAATGATGCCAATAAATAAAGCTGCTACACCAAATTCAAATGGCATCAGTTCTGCCTTCTCTTGTAAAGTGCCCGGCATTACCATTTGCCAGAAATCTATCCAGTGGCCAAAGATGATTAATATGGCCATAAAAGTTAACAACGTATAATTCCTTTTAGAACTTTTCTTCATCAGGATAAGCAAAGGACAAACAAAATTGAGTATCAGGTTCAGGAAGAATATACCTCTGAACGGCCCCTGAACTCTTATTTTATAATAGCCTGTTTCTTCTGGAATATTTGCATACCATATCAGCATATATTGGGAGAACCACAGGTAAGTCCAAAACACAGAGAACGCAAACATGAACTTACCAATGTCATGCACATGCTCATCAGTAACATATTCTAATTGTCCCCGATTCTTCAAAAACACTATAAATAAAGCTATTAAAGACATACCTGCCACAAAGGTGCTGGCAAAAGTATACCAGCTGTACATGGTGCTGTACCAATGTGCATCAATGCTCATTAACCATAACCATGGAATAGTAGATCCTACAGTAAGACCAAAAATTACAATGAAGAAAGCAGCATACAGGATATTCTTCTTTATCCACCTGTCACCAGTTTCATAATCCATGTGTCCTGCAGTATCACTTTCCAAACTTAGCTGACGCATTTTCTTTCCCAGGAACCACCACAAAAAGATAGTTACAGCACTGAATACGGAAAAGAACACAGGATTTAAAAAGCCCTTTTTACCATTTAGAATTTTATCTTTCAATACAGCTTCATGGTCTGTCCAATGATAAATATCGTGTCTTCCAGTCCAAACAATGATCATCAGGATTACAAAACAAATGATGCCTAAAACAGGAACAACACTTGAAATAGCTTCTGGTACACGCCTCATTGCTACCTGCCATCCTCCCATCGCCAATGTGGTAACACCAATAAAAAACATACTGGCATTTACAACCAGTAACCAGAAAGTACAGTTCTGTAGCAATACAGCCCAAAACCTTGTACTGCTGGCATTTTCACCATGCTCCGGGTGAGCAAAAGGATGGAAAGCGACCAATCCGTAAAGCAGTGCAATAACACCAACGGCAATAAGACCCATTGTCCACTTTTTATAACTGCCTGGTAATTCAAATGAATTGTTCATCTAATCGATATTTTGAGTGTGTTCTTTTATATTCCTTTTTTAGTTGCTGCACTATCTGTCTTTGCAACAGGCTCTGTTGCCACAGTAGCTGTAGCTTCAGGTTTTGGTTGCAATAAACGTATGTACTGAACCATCTGCCAGCGTTGCTTCCTGTCTAACTGTGATGCATAACTTCCCATATTATTTTTTCCATAATTAATGGAATGATACATGGTACCATCAGCCATTTTTACGTATATATCTAATGAAAGATTTGCAACGGCACCTATCTTACCAGAAGTGGATAAAGGACCTGTTGCCTTACCATCAGCACCATGACAAATGGCGCAATTCACATTGAATAATCTTGCCGTCTCAGCACTGTCTTTTCCTGCCAATGGTGGTAAAGGATTTTTCACCTCTGCACTCATAGCATAACCTGCCGAGTCATTTGGCAGTGTATAGGGAAACAGTTCTCCTACTTTTATAGTTCCATCAACTGGTTTACTGTTATAATAAATCTCATCTCCTCTCTTTGCAGCATCAGTGGTAAAAACTGTTGAATCAAGCAAAGCATAAGATTCTACTGCACGGCTGTAAGCCATATCAGGCATATAAATTTTGCCCGGCATTTTCTTATCATTGCTGCAACTGCTAAAGCCAACTATGAGTATAGTCGCAATGAATCCCGTTGTAAAAAATGTAAATCGTTTCATTTATTAAATTTTACCCCAAACCCCTAAAGGGGCTTAAAGAACTTTAGAATTTCAAAAATCAATCTATCCCAAATTTCCCCCTTTTAGGGATGAGGGTTTAATATCCCGTCTCTGCTTCCCTGTATAATTTTTGCTCCCTGTCATATCTTCCCAGCCACCAGCCTGTTTCAGCCTCTTGTACATTTACTTCCTTTGCACCGGCGTTTTGTAAAAATGCCTGAACTTCTGCATCGTTTGTTTTGTCTGTGCATTCAATAGCCATTACAAACAGATCATCCGTTGCTCTTAGATGAAAGTGATGCTTTTTAATAAAAGGTGACAGTTGGCATAAATAGCAAAAAGTAAGTACCATTCCCACAGCAGCAAACAATACCGTCAACTCAAAGGTGATTGGTATCCAGGCTGGTAAAGCAAAATGTGGTTTACCACCAATGTTCAGCGGCCAGTCTTTTGTAAAGATCCAGCTAATGCAGGTTAATGCAGTGGTGGTTCCGGCTATGGCATAGATAAAACCAGCAGTGTGCAGGCTTGTTTCTCTTAAACCCATTGCATGGTCTAAACCATGTATTGGAAAAGGAGTGTACACATCGTGTATTTTGTATCCTGCACGGCGAACTTTTTTCACCGCCGGAAACAATACCGCCTCGTCATCAAAACAACCAACAACAAATTTTTTAATTCCTCCAGCCATAGTTATTTAGCTTTAAGCTGTTAGCTGTTAGCTATTAGCTTTTTTATAAATGATGTAATTCTACTCAATCTTCAAATCTTATAAACTGTTTTGCTATTGGCTAAAAGCTGATAGCTGACAGCCTTCTTAATGTGCATGCTCCACTTCTTCAATATAAAACTTCTCCGCATCTGCTTTTTCAATATCAGTCATCTTACGTTTATACCCTTCGCCAGATGTTTTTAGAATTGCTTTGATCTCCGCAACCGCAATTACAGGGAAGTATTTTGCAAACAGGAAGAAGCAGGTAAAGAACAATCCAAAAGTTCCTAAATAGAATCCGATCTCATAAACAGAAGGGCTGTAGTAAGTACTCCAGGATGATGGCAGGTAATCCCTGTAAGTAGAAGTTACAATGATAACAAAACGTTCGTACCACATACCAATGTTTACGATGATACTCATGAAAAAAGTAAATCCAATATTTCTTCTTAATTTTTTAAACCAGAACATTTGTGGTGATACCACGTTACAGAACATCATTAACCAATAGCTCCATCCGTAAGGGCTAAAAATGTTGGCCCTGTTTTCCTTAAAGGCATACCACTCGTAAGGATTTTGTCCGTACCAGGCAATGAATAATTCGGTGATATAAGCAATACCTACAATGGACCCCGTCAATACAATCACTTTGTTCATTGCCTCAATGTGACCAATAGTAATATAATCGTCTAAAGCAAATACTTTTCTTAAAACGATCATCAGTGTTTGCACCATTGCAAATCCACTAAAGATAGCACCCGCCACAAAGTAAGGAGGGAAGATGGTAGTGTGCCATCCCGGAACTACAGAAGTGGCAAAGTCAAAAGATACAATGGTATGCACTGATAATACCAATGGTGTACTTAAACCTGCCAATACTAATGAAAGACTTTCATGACGCTGCCAGTGCTTGGTACTACCGGTCCATCCAAAAGATGCAATACCGTATAATAATTTACGCAGTTTAGTTTTGGCCCTGTCTCTCACGGTTGCAAGATCTGGCAACAAACCAGAATACCAGAACAATAAAGACACAGTAAAATAAGTTGATATCGCAAATACATCCCACAACAATGGAGAGTTAAAGTTCACCCATAAAGGACCACGGCTGTTTGGATAAGGTAATACAAAGAATGCCATCCACACACGGCCCATATGCCATATTGGGAACTGGCCTGCACACATTACCGCAAAAATTGTCATCGCTTCAGCAGCACGGTTTACACCTGTTCTCCATCCCTGGCGGAACAATAATAGGATCGCAGAGATCAGCGTACCAGCGTGACCAATACCTACCCACCATACAAAGTTGGTGATATCCCAACCCCATCCGATGGTTTTATTCAGGTTCCACTGACCAATACCATAAGTAACCTCACGGTAAATACTGTACACACCAAAAAGTAACAGGGCCACACTGATGTAAAAACCAATATACCATAAACGGGTTGGCTTCATCTCAATGGGGCGTAAAATGTCTTCAGTTATCTGGTGGTAATCCTTATTACCATCAACCAACGGTTCCCTGATTTGCGATTCGTACTTTAATAATGACATAAGTTATGAAAGTCAAAAGTGAAAAATCAAAAGTGAACTCTTTCGAAGCCGTTCGCTTTTTGCTTTACCTTTTATTTTTTAATTTTTACTTGTGTTTTTATGCATGTGCCTTTTCTTCTTTCTTCACCGCTTCTTTGATCTCGCCGCCTTCCTGATGTTCTTCCTTTTCGTTCGTTACATGCCTGTCAGTATTCTTTACTTTGGCCAGGTAGCTAACATTAGGCAGTACGTGCAGTTGCTCCAGTACATAGAAATTTCTATGCTTTTGTTCTACATTCCTGATCTTATAAACGTCGCTTTCTTTATCGTTAACATTACCAAAACTGATGGCATGTGTAGGACAAGCCTGCATACAAGCTGTCTTTACATTTCTAACTAAACTTGGGTCTTCTGCTTTTTTAGCTTCCAGTTTATTCTCCTGTAAACGCTGTACACAGAAAGAGCATTTTTCAATCACACCTCTTGCCCGTACCGTCACATCCGGATTTAACACCATCCTCGTCAGATCATCGTTCATTTGTGTAGTTACATCATCCAGATCAATACCCAGTAATGGATTTTGGTTATCAGCAAAACTATCAGAACCATTATAATCCAGCCAGTTAAACCGACGAACTTTAAACGGACAGTTATTAGCGCAATATCTTGTACCGATACAACGGTTATAAGTCATTTGGTTCAACCCTTCAGAACTATGGTTGGTTGCAGCTACCGGGCAAACGTTTTCACAAGGAGCGTTATCACAGTGCTGACACATCATTGGCTGAAACACCACATCCGGGTTAGTTACGTCACCGGTGAAATAGCGGTCAATACGCAACCAGTGCATCTCATGAGCCCTCATCACCTGAGTTTTACCAACAACAGCTACATTATTTTCTGCGGTACAAGCTACCACACAGGCGCTGCAACCAGTACAGGTATTCAGATCTATACTCATGCCCCATTTAATACCGGGCTTTTCCTCCATCAAATCTGGATAAATGGTTGCATCTTTTCTGTAATCCTCTCCCTGGCTGAACTTAGTTAAGTTTTCTCTTTCTTCGTTTGGTTCTTTTAATACTTGTTCAGGATCGGCAATAAATCTTGAAAGTGATGTTTCATAAATAATTGGCCTGCTTTCTGAAGAACCATGCACCTGTGTTTGTGCAACTGCATAAGTATTTTCAGTTTTAGTAATATCTGCAGCCGATGAGTAGCGGAAACCGGTACCATCAAATCCAACCAATGGATAAACATTTACACCAGCACCTTTGGCTGACAAACCAATATATTCTGAAGTTTTTTCCTTATCAGCACTTTGCCTGCCGTATCCAACAGCCACAGCTACTACATTTGGATGAATACCTGGAAGGATCAATACAGGCAGTTCTACTTCTTTCCCGTTTGCTGCCTTTATTTTAATGGTAGGCTTGGCAGGTTCTACTTCATACTTATCTCCCTGGCGTTGATTTCCTACTGTATCGATTCCCAAAATTGCTTTAGCTAAAGCAGGGCTAACCATTGCATAGTTGTCCCAGGTTACTTTGGAGATAGGATCAGGTAATTCCTGCAACCAGGGGTTGTTAGCCTGGTTACCAGTACCAATAGATACTTTTTGATAAATAACCAGTTCATAATTACCGCCTTTAACCGTAGTAACTTTTGAAGCAGCCTCGGCCAATTTTGTATTACTGAAAACACCGGCACCCACAGCCATAGCCGCAGGTTCTAAAATACCATTTTGTATAGCTGTATTGTAAGCATCTACGGTACCACCCAATTTGGCAGTCCAGTATGTTTTAAAATAAGTTTCGTAATCGCTGGCGTTGCCGGACCATTTTAATAAGGAAGTCTGGAATGGCCTTGTTTTAAATAATGGGTTGATGATTGGCTGTAAAAGATAAGTATATCCTGTCTTTGGTTCAGCATCTCCCCAGCTTTCTAACCAGTGGTGAGAAGGCAGGATGAATTTACATTGTTCTGCTGTTTCATCCAGGTAAGTATTGAAAGAAACCGATACCGGTACTTTCTTTAATCCGTCAACAAATTTCTTGCTGTCGCTGTAAGTATATGCAGGATTAGCGGCATGAACAAATACAGCACCGATAGCACCTGCATTCATTTCTTCCACCAGCTTCACCATATCAGCATCTACACCCTGGCGATAATTGGAGGTTGTAGCCCAGTTAATTGTTTTGCCATTGGCACCAATTGCTTCATTGATTGCATTTACAATGATCTGCAGGTTAACATCGTTACTTCCGCAAACTACCAGTGCAGCTCCCTTATTAGCATTCAGCACAGAAGCTGCCAGATCAATTCCTTTATTTAATGCTGCATCTGAAATAGCAGGGGCTGTAACACCACCTCCGAGTTTTGCCAATATTGCCAATGCAACAGCAGCTTTTTCGGATGGTTTGTGAACGAATCGATCATCCGCATTACTACCGGTTAAGCTGAGTGTACTTTCAAATTGTATATGACGGCTCATTGCTGGTTTTTCACCAGAAATTTTCCTGTTAGTTGAATATTGATGTGCAAACTCCACCGGGCTAAGCCAGGTTCCTAAGAAATCAGCGCTTAAACTTACAATCACTTTAGCATTATCAAAATGATAAGAAGGAATAGCCCTTTTACCATAACATGCTTCATTGGCCAGTAGCATACCACTATAACTCACCGCATCATATTGTACATGGCGGCTACCCGGATATTTCGCTAAAAATTCGGCAATAATTTGTGATGTAGTAGGAGAGTTAACAGTAGAAGTCAACAACACTATTGGCTTACCACCCAATCCATTTATTTTATCAGCCACCATTTTATCAAATGCATCAAATGTGGTAACCTCTTTATGAGCTTTTCCATCATGTTGCATTGGATAACGCAGCCTTGCTGTATCGTACAAATCTAAAACAGATGCCTGTGCCTGTGCACTGGTACCACCATTGGTAATAGATGATTTTTCATTTCCCTCAATCTTTATCGGACGGCCATCTCTTTGCTTTACTATTACAGGAATTACATCCCCTTCATTTACATAGGTAGAAGCATAATAATTCGCAATACCAGGCGTAACATTATCGGGCTTTTGGAGGTAAGGCACCGTTTTACGAACCGGCATATCACAACTGGCCGCAAGAGTGGCAGCAGCAGTACTAAAACCAAGATATTTTAGAAAATCCCTACGGGGTGTTTTTGCATCAGCCAAACCTTTGTCATCCAAATCAGCCAAGGGCAATAATTCTTCCTTAAACTCATTTTCAGACGTTTGCCCGTAAGCATCCGTTTGATTTAATTCTCCAAAACTTTGCCAGTACTTTTTATTACTCATAATCTTTCTGATGTGCTGATTTGCTAATGTGCTAATGTGCTAATTCCTTTAATTTGCCTGCGGTTACTATTTATTTTATAATGAGGATTTGAATTTAATACTCCCCATTAGCAAATTATCGAATAAGCTAATTAGCTAATTATTAATAGTGACATTTCTGACACTCTGTACCACCAATTTTTTCTACCGTTACACTATCCATTTTGCCAGCCTTAATGTCGTTATGAAACTTCTCGTAAATGCTGTAGAATTTATTGCCTTCGCCAGTTTCTTTATTATAGAAGTTTACTTTGCTTTCTCTGTGGCAATTGATACACCATCCCATGCTCAGGTCGCTAAACTGATATACTTCAGGCATTTCCTGTATTGGACCATGACAGGTTTGGCATTGTTGTTTACCAACATTTGTATGTTGGCTATGGTTAAAATATACATGATCAGGAAGTGCATGGATCTTTACCCATTCAATTGGTTTGCCAGGCTTGTCATATTTTTTTGTGTTGGGGTTCCAGCCTGCATAAGAATATAATTTCTCGATCTCTGCTGTACCATTTACCTGGGTACCGTCTTCTCTTACAATTGGATCGCCTTTGTATTCTTTGATCGCCATGTGGCAATTCATACAAACATTTACTGAAGGCACATTAGACATTTTACTGTCCCATGCACCATTATGGCAATAAAGACAATTGATCTGGTTAACACCAGCGTGTACCTGGTGAGAATAATAAATTGGTTGGGTAGGTTGGTATGATTTCATACGGCCAAGGCCTATTGCTCCATTGATTGTCATATATCCACCAAAACAAAACAATGCAAGCGTGGCAAGCATCAGGTAGCTTTTGTTACGATAGAAAGGAACAGGTTCTGCTCTTAAAACACCATCTTTTTCATCAGATAATTTTCTAAGGCTGCTGTTTACCTGTAATAATATTAATGCAATGATAGCAAGGATCAATGTGAGTATACCAAATAATAGAGAGTTATCTGAAGCAGGGGCGCCTGGTTTTGAACCGGGAGGTGGGGCTGGTGGAGTATAAGCATCAGCCCAGTCAAGTATTGCTTTTATTTCTTCCTGTTTCAGGTTGAACTGGGTCATCTTAGAACCATATTTTGCAAGCATGGCCTTTGCATATGGATCAGTCTCCAACATGGCGTTTACATTATTAACCCACTTGTAAGCCCATTCCTTATTGGGCTCCCTGTCCCTGGCGCCCTTTAACATGGGGCCTGTATAATCTTCTAATGGTTTATGACAACTGGCACAATTTGCTTTAAACAAAACCTCTCCTCCATCAGCCGCAAAAGTTGAATGGGAAATTAAAGTGAGGGTTAATAGCAGAACACTTGCCAAAAAAGTGTTAAAGATTTTTCTATAGCGACTCATACACTAAGTTAGATGACTTTGGTAGAAGAATATTCTTCAATGGCTGCAAAAATAAGTCAGGATATTGACATAATATCAACATTGTAAAAAAATTTTTTTCCTTGTCCAGCTTGATTTTCAGCCGATTGTTAAACGATTGATTAATCCTTTGTCATGTTTTTGTAAACAGAACTAATAACACATGCTTTATTTTTCTTTGCTGAGTTTTTTTTAAAATTTTACTCCATTTTTGTTAAATGTTGAAAAAACTACAGGAACGCTGGAAGGTAAATAACATAAATCTGCTGCTCATAATTAGCACATTTGCAATTGGTGGCAGCCTTTGTGGTTTAGCTGGCAGGAAAATTTTGATGCTTACCGGTATTGAAAAAAGTTTCTTATGGGGGATGGTTTATGTTGTTATTGTTACTTTGTTATGGCCAATCTGTGTGTTGCTTATCAGTATTCCGCTCGGGCAGTTTTCTTTTTTCAAAAAATACCTTCATAAGATTTGGCAAAGAATCGCCAATAAGCAACCCAAACCAGTTTCAATAGCCATTTTTGCAAGTGGGGCAGGCAGCAATGCCCAAAAGATCATTGACAAATTTAAAAGCAATCGTTCGGCTTCCATCGTTCTCATTGTTTGTAATAAACCCGGGGCCGGGGTTTTAGAGATAGCTTCAAAGGAAAATATTCCTTCGCTTATAATTGAAAAAAAGCGATTCATGGAGGAGGACCATTACCTGGAAGATCTTCGTAAAAAGCAGGTAGACTTGATTATTCTTGCAGGCTTTCTTTGGAAGATACCCTCGCAATTAATTAATACCTATCCCAAAAAGATTATTAATATTCATCCTGCTTTACTGCCAAAATATGGGGGCAAAGGAATGTATGGAAGCCGGGTACACCAGGCCGTTATTGATGCAAAAGAAAAAGAATCTGGTATCAGCATTCACTATGTGGATGAAATATATGATCATGGCAAGATCATCTTACAGGTTACCTGCCCTGTAGATGAACAAGACACAGCTGATACGCTGGCCGCAAAAGTGCATGCATTGGAACACCTGCATTACCCTGCCGTTATTGCTGAACTGGTGAAAAAGTAAAAATTGCAGTTAAAATAAATGAGTGCTCCCTGGAAATAACATTTGTTGATTAATATTGCTTTTTAACAGGCTCCATTTGCAAGCTTTATACAAAATATTCCTTTTAACGTGTATTACCTGCTTCTTTTGTCTTAAGGCTAAGAGCCAGCTAACCGTTAGCGGCACAGTATATGATTCCACCAAACTAATACCTGTAAGAGATGTGGTGATAAAAAGCAGTAATGGAACCAGCAGCATTACAGATTCCCTGGGGCACTATGCAATTGTAACAACAGATAAGGATTCACTCACTTTTATTTACCAAAACAAACCGACAGCTAAATTTGCAGTGAAGCAAATACCCAATATTGGAAATTTTGAGATCTCTTTACACATAAGACTATCCGAAAAATTCAGGACCCTCAAAGAAGTTCGGGTGTACAGTAAAAATTTTAAACAGGACTCTATTGAAAATAGGGAGCAATATGCTAAACTATTCGACTATCAGCGGCCTGGGGTTAAAACAAGCACTGATGCTTATACAGGTGCTGCCGGCATGGACCTGGACGAACTGATCAATGTATTCAGGTTTAAGCGAAACCGGCAGATGAGAAAAATGCAGGAGCGGTTGCTGGAGCAGGAGCAGGAGAATTATATCAATTACCGCTTTAATAAAAACTCCGTAAAAAGGATCACCCGGCTGGAAGGAAAAGACCTGGATATTTTTATGAGGGAATACCGGCCAGACTTTGAATTTACCCAAAACAGCAGCCTGGTAGATTTTTACCAGTATGTGCTGAATGCTTCTTATGATTACAGAAAGCGGATGTTAATAAATAGCAAATCATCGGATAGCCTGATTCAAAAACCGTTAAGGAGTTTCTAAGAATCAGGTAGCCTACAGATACTACAAAAAGATTTTTATTTCCCAACCTGCCGCCAGGTTTATTGTCATTTAAAAACCAACCCCACAATTCGAAGAATGGATAAGTTTTTTTGATTGATAGTTTTGACATTTTAAATGTTTTTCTGATTAATAATAGTCCGGATTTATGCACAAAATCACCGTAAAGTGCTTATTTTGTAGCTATTAAAGTTCTTTGAATGATACAACCAGCAAAGTTTGTATCAGTTTTAATTACTATCCCTTCGGGATGCTAATGCCGGGTAGAAAGTACTCCGCTGGAAGTGGCTACCGGTATGGGTTTAACGGGAAGGAGAATGATAATGAAGTGAAGGGCGAGGGTAATCAGCAGGATTATGGAATGAGGATTTATGATCCCCGGTTAGGGAGATTTTTATCATCAGATCCGTTATACAAAGACTACGCTGAATTATCGCCTTATCAATATGCTTCTGATAACCCGGTACAAAATATCGATGTAGATGGTTTAGAAGGAATGGCTGGAAATCTTATGCATCCTGGGAAATATCATGTTGCCGGAGACGCTAATGATGATGGAACTGTAGATGAAGGCGAAAGAGACTCTTGGGGGAGAATGATGGCTCTTAATGCAAAGCTAGCCATCTATAGTTTTTTTCGACCCAATGTCGCAATCCCACTCCTTGTATCAGAAATATCAGGCGTTCCTGTTACACCATCACCACAAGCGATGGGTGGAAGTGCAGCTACCCAAGCTGCTAGACAAACTGAAGTTGCAATTGAAGAAGCTTCATCTGAATCCGCAACTGTAACAACTGGAACATCAGGTAATAGTTTAACAAAAGCAAACAAGACAACTGTAGTACAGAATACAAGTACACAAACAAGTTCAGCAAATAGTGCCAATAATAATGCAAGTCTTTCCAATACAGCAAATAAGCCTGCGCCTAGTTTAAAAACTGCCGGAGGGAGTACTATAAACAATAGTAAGTTTGCGGGTCAACTTAACCCTAAAGCGTTTGGAAAAGGGTATAATGTTCCTGTAAAATCAAATGGTTATCCAGATTTCGATAGTTATTTATATACGAGAGGACCTGGTGCACCAGGAACGGTACAGCCATATAATACCGTAAATATAAGAATGACTGGAACTTACTCTGGAGATTTTAATGCAGCAAATCAAGCGGCAGGATTAAAAACAACTCCGAATGGTTATACCTGGCATCATACAGAAAATATAGGAGAACTTAAATTAGTGCAATCTGAAGTACATGATGCTGCTCGTCATTCCGGAGGTGTGCAACTCTATAAAGAATTAAATGGAGGGAAAGGTTATAATTAAAAAATAATTTATGATTATAGAAAAACAAAATGAATTTGGAAGATTATCAATCGAAGAATTACGTGCTTTTGAAATTGAAAATAACATAGAGCTACCTAATGATTACAAAGATTTCATTTTGCAATACAATGGTGGTAGACCTATACCAAATTTAAATTCACAACCCTTAACAAATGTTGCCTACATTTTGGGTATGCACAATGGTGATTATTTTGCAAGTTTATATAAGCATATAGAAATGTACAAGACTAGAATACCTTTTAGTACTTTTCCTATCGCTACAGATTTTTTTGGAAATCTTTTTCTTTTAACAATGCATCCTGAAAGTTATGGTCAAATATATTTCTGGGATCATGAAGGAGAGCCAAAGATTCAGGACGGAAATTATGTTGATAATTGTTCTTTCGTGGACCATTCATTTTCAGATTTTTTACAAAATCTAAAATAAAAGATTTCCATTTAGCATACCCACTTATAATTATGGTATAGAAATTATTTGTGTTTGAGAATATAGAGTTCTTTGATTTAACTATATCCCTTTGGGATGCTGATGCCGGGGAGGAAATATTCCGCTGGAAGCGGCTACAGGTATGGGTTTAATGGAAAGGAAAATGATAATGATGTGAAGGGCGAAGGTAATCAGCAGGATTATGGAATGAGGATTTATGATCCGAGGTTAGGGAAGTTTTTATCTGTTGACCCATTGGCTCCTAAGTATCCATGGTATACCCCTTATCAGTTTGCAGGGAATATGCCAATTTCTGCAGTTGATTTAGATGGTAAAGAGCCTGATGTAATAATAACCAGTAATGGTAAACTTACTGAGCCAATGATACATTTGTTTAGTTCTGTATTAGCTTATGATGAAAACTTTTTGCGAGCGGTCAGATTTGGTTGGACTAATGACAAAGTAATACTTAGTGACGATAAGATAGCCTCCAATTTAATAGATCAAGAAAGAATTGTAATAAATCGCAAATGGAAAGATTCTTATTTAGGAGACAGTTATGAGTTGTTTTGGTTAAATACTACAGTTCATGAAATTGAACACAAAGACCAGACTAAAGCATTAGGAAAGGAAATAGCGTTTTCAAAATTATTTAATGTCCTTATCGAATCGAAGGCATATGAAATTGGAGATGCTATGGAAAAATTCGTAAGGGGGGTTGATAATTATAATAATCTTTTCGATAATAGTTGGTCAGAAAGAGAGCGAACTGGATTTGCTGATTATATTGGTGTTAGTTTCAAGCTGAACCAACAAAATTCAAAATTAGAAGGTGAAACAAAATTATTAGATATCTATAAAGGTCAATTAAAGTTAATTAAAAGTGGAACCTTCCCGGCTGAAAATAAAGAGTCTGCGGTTAAAGATATTAATTCAAAAATTAAAAACACAAGTAAGCAAATAAATAAAACGAAAGGTGAAATCAAACAAACAGAACAGAAGAAAGCCACATTGGGAAAAGAAAATTCTAAAATTATCAATACAATACATTTATGACCTATAGAATAATTTTTCTGACAGTTTTTCTTTTTGCTTGCAATAATAAGCCAAAGAAACCTGCGATTATTTTTGACAAAACAAATCTAACATTATCAATTCCACCTCCATATTCGTTTGATTCAATACAAATAACGAATAATTGGACTAAAAATAGTTTTGGAATAAAGTATAAAGCAAATGAAGTAAATATGGTAAATCTATATGATAGTATAAAAAAACATTGGTTGCAGTCAACTCTATCGGAACTGGACACTATAAATTACAATTTATACATTAAAATAAATTCCTCAGATATCTTTAAATATGATTTAAGATATGGCTTTATTAACCTGAAGGCACATAAAAGTATGATTGATACGCTAGTAGAATTGCAGAGATGAATTTTTCTGCCGCAGCAATTCTCTCACGCCGCCATTGTTGGTATGCAGGCAGAAGTTAACAGCATCAGCTTTTATACTAAAAAAGAATTGATTAAATAATAGGAGAAGCTGACGGCATATTTAGGAAGCATGGGGTAGAAGCTAGATAATTAGCCATCTTGACGAGCGAAAAATAGGAGAATTGTAAACAAACTACAACTTGCAACAATTTCGGGAGATAAAAAAATGTTCCAGCAACAGATCATCAATCCCTTCATTTTATTCCTAGATAAATATCCCTTAAATACTTGAGAACTCAGATGCACAAGTTTTTCGATATAGTATATATGTCGATAACAAAAATAATTTACATTGCGGCATTAGGCAGCGCCTTATGGAACTTCAGTAATTTTTTGTCGGTAAACACAGATAATTTTTAAAAAACTAGGAACTCTATGAATATTGCAATCATTCTATCATAGCACTCAATAAGCAACGGTAGTGGCTTGGCTCGAAATACTTAAACTACCTCCGGTTATTATTTATACATTTTTTATTTCAACCTTTAGTTTACAATTTATTTACAGAACATTAAAAAAACTCTAATGAAACCCATTCTCTCCGTACTGTGCTCTATTATTTTTTTGAACACTGTTGTTGCTCAATCTTACAAAGTAACATTGAGTGATGAAATCAAAATAAGGAAAAACACTTCCGATCTTGAAATTATCAGCGCCGACAATACCGGCCTCTATTTTTCTGAATCGAGACTAAAAATGAAAAGCTATTATGTATTTGGTGCCAGCTATGGCATCTCTCAACAGTTAATCAAGTTTGATAAAAACTATGAGGAAGTATTTAGAAAAGATTATAAAAAAGAATTAAATGGGTTAGCATTTAACAGTTTCCAGGCACTGGGAAATGACATTTTCATTTTTGCTACAGACTATATAAAAAAGGAAAAGCAATTTAAGATATACGGTGCCAGGATCAATAAAGATAACGGCAGCCTGGAAGAGGAACCTATAGAACTGGGTGCTTTTGATTTGGAGAGCAATAAAGACAATTATGAGATGCGTCTTAAACCGGTGAGGAATGGCAAGAACTTACTGCTGGTGGCGGATATTTCATCAAAAGACCATTTAACACTTGCAGTAAGTTTATTAAACAATGCACTGGTAAAGTCTGCCTCCACTGTTATTACACTTCCATATAGTGCTGAAGAATACACACTGGAAGATGTGGTGCTCACCGGCAATAATAAGATCATTACCCTGGGAAGGCAATATGAACAAATTGAAACCGGGAAAAAAGGGAAAAAGAAAAATGTGTTCAAGCAATACCAGATGCTGGTATATAACGCCAAAGGGCAAAAGGAAAATGACATCAACCTGAATGCAGGTGAACGCTATGTAATTGGCGGAACGATGATTGAACAAAAGGAAGGAGGAATATTGCTTGCAGGCTTCTATAGTAATTCTCCTAAAAAAGACAACATGAGTGGTTTTTTCATTTGTAAAGTGGACGATGTAAAGGCCGAACTACAGCTAACCTCTTACAAAGAAATCAATTCACAAATGATGGGTAAGAATTTTGACCGGGATACTTCGGCAAAAGTACAATTGGATAGCAGCGCAGATCTTTCAAGTCAATACGTTGTAAGGTCTGTAGATATCAATCCAGCTGATAGTTCTATTGTGATCACCAGCGAAGTTTCAGTGAACCAGCCATATACATTTACAAGATCCAGTTATTCCAATGGTCAGTGGAATTACAGCACCTACACCGGATATCGGTTTGAGAGGGGGGATATTTTAGTAATCAGCACAGATAAAGACGGTAACATAAGGTGGGTGGATGATATCCCCAAGACTCAAAGGGAAATAGTGGAAACCAGGGAGCTGAATTCTGCATTCAGTAACCCTGTAATTTACTTTTTTGCAGAGAATGGAGGGATGCCTTTTTATTCATCGTTCAAAAGCGTCATCAATAAGAATAAATTGGTATTGATCTTTAATGATAGTGATGACAATGAGACTGTTTCAAAGTATGGAGACAAAGTTTCATTAATTGCTAAATTTCAAAAAAGTGTGACGTATGGCTTATCGGTAGATCTTGCGACCGGTGAAATAAAAAGGAAAAAGATCAGCTCCAATGATGATGAAACAGTGCTGATGCCAAGGCATAGCTATATAGTAAATAGTGAAGTTATCATACCATCTCTAAAAATGAATTTTATGTCAAAATCGCAGTTAAAGTTTGCACGGGTTACTATTTCACAATAAAGATGGCAGCATTTGGTTTGGTAATGAAATAAGAGTTTAATTTTTTGAAAAATAAGATTGCTCTTTGAACTCAGTAATCATCTACAGTACGTTTTAGTAACCATCTCTGATAAGAAACTCCAACACTCTTTTAACGGTACAACAGTTGATTACTATAATGCTGAAGTGGTAACGGCAAATGATTACACACTTTTTGGGATATAGATAAAATCAAAGAACTTTATAACAATGTTTTCTTCCGGTTTGCAGAACATGGTTAACAAAACATTCCCTAAATGGTTACTCAACTCAAAGAACTTATTCCCTCTTATAAAGTTAATGATAGTAGGGTTGGTAAACGAAACTCCCACTGAAGTAGTTCTATTTAACACACCAATCCTGCTGTTTCCATACAAATGTTGCTCTTTTAACAATAACGGCGGAGTGCTGCTCACAGTGCCATTAGGCGCATCCTTCCCAAAATAAGTAGCCATCACATTGCCACTTGCATCCCTTGCATAAGCAGTGTATTCAACAGAATCAGATGCTCCTTTCGTAACTCCTTTTAAGATTCTGCTTCCAGCAGGATCATAATTATATTTAATACTGGTTACCGGGTTGGCACCTGTGGCTGTACGTGTGATCTTTTTGATTTTCCCATATACATTCCACTCAATATTGGTTATGCTTCGCCGTTGCAGGTGTTTTCACCTGCAACATTTCTCCCGCATTGCTCTGTGGTAAAAACATACAAATAGCACAGCCACTTCTTCATAAATAGTTGTTAGTATTACTTAACAATTTTAATATTTTATTATCCAACTCATCCCTGGAAATTAATCCGTTGGAAACAACAGTAGTTTTAAAATCACTAATTTTTAAAATCACTGGTAATTTTTGTAAGGGTATTTCTTCAGGAATTAAACTTTCCAGTTCCTCTTCTGCAAAGATCAATTTAAAATAGAAATTGATATTAGGGTAATTGCAAGCAATCTCACTTAAGCTATTAGATATACTAATATCGATACCATACCAAATACAGCCAATAAATAAAATAAAATCATCTTGAATTTTTAGTTCAGAATACTTTTTAAAATCCAAAATCTTGCAATTAGGAGGTGCATTGGGGGAAATAAGATAGGAATATTCCTTCTCAGCTTCATTATAGGCCAATGTTATAAAATTCATTACTTTTTTGGTTTAGTAAACGTAGCTGTTTGTGTTTCATATGTACCTCCGGCACCGTCTGCTTGATTGGTAGTGGTGGTTTTTTCTAATTTCAAATTAAATCTTTTTGCAATAGCCTCAAACACTCCTTTTCCAGGAGTCGGAGTAGAAATACTCAATTGTCCATTAGGTTTTAAAACACGAGACGCTTCTGTCATGATTGGATCTGAAAACGGAGCGTTTTCAATTGTAATTTTATCAATCGAATTTTCTGGCACCTGCTTTAAATTTATCTCTGCACGTCCTTGAATAAGATTAGGAATTGATTTTCCTTCATAATCAACACCAGAGGTTGTGTAGTTTTTTGCGTTCGGATATTTCCCATACCCCCCGATATCAATATGGGTCTCTGTATTCATAAACAGACCCAATGAATTATAAGCCTTTCCAATAAAATATCCTGTACCCAATCCAATAAAAATGTCAGTTCCTGCCCCTTTTAATTCTTCATTATTTTCCTTTCTTTGCTCTGGCGTAAAGCCAGGTTTATTCATAATACCAATAACTCGTTGAGTTTGATAAAATGCCCATATATAACCTACTGTTTTCAAAACTGTACTTGAACCAAAACTCAACGGGGTAGTAACTATTAAGAAGGCATTTCTATTTGCTTCATAAATTTTCTGATCTGCATTTTTGGGATCTGTTTTCCTTAAATTAGAAGCCCATTCTCTGTTACTTTCTTCGGCTCTTCCTAGTGAATATGGATTCTCTTCTAAACCATCAAGATCTGTTGCATAAATAGGCTTATTCCCTGCAAATTGGTATGGGGTATACCAAGGGAAAGATTTTGTAATTGGGTCAACACTCAAAAACTTTCCGATCCTCGGATCATAAATCCTCATTCCATAATCCTGCTGATTACCCTCGCCCTTCACTTCATTATCATTTTCTTTCCCATTAAACCCATACCGGTAGCCAGTTCCAGCAGAGTATTTTCTTCCAGGCATCAGCATCCCAAAGGGATAGTAATCATTTGCCGTTGCAATATCAGCGATGTAGTAATCTGTATGTTTAAAAATGTGTGCTCAAAGAACTTATTTATTCCACTTAAAGATAGCACTTGTAGAAAATTTTATTGATGGTTTGCAATTGTTTTATTTGCTACTGCCTGTTGGTTGTTGGTAAGCTAAACGTCAGCAGGTGCCGAGTAAAAAATGTATTTATAGAAAATCAGGTAAAAATAAAAAAGCCCAGGCATTACGCCAGGGCTTTTGCTCCCCCCACTGGACTTGAACCAGTGACCCTCTGATTAATCCCGAAGCTTCGGGACTCTAACCAACTGAGCCAAGACACCCTTAAGTTCAGTTCCATTTATCATTTTTTCAATCAGTATCCTGCTTTTTTGTTTTTTGATAAATTTTTCTAACCGCATTGCTTTAGCCTCATCATTTCCACATTCAAAAACACACTTTAATTCCCAAGGTCTGTGCTTACTGGTAAAGGTATTTTTTTCTGAAGTATTGTGTTCAGACAGCCTTCTTAAATAGTCATTGGTATAACCAACATAATAAATATCAGAAGATGCTGAGTATAGAAAGTAGATATAGAATATGGTATTAAAAATAAAAAAAGCCCGGCATTTTGCCAGGCTTTTGCTCCCCCTGCCCGACTTGAACGGGCGACCCTCTGATTAACAGTCAGATGCTCTAACCAACTGAGCTAAGTAGGAATTTAATATCGGGCTGCAAAAATAAAGAATTTTAACTCAAAAAAAAATATTACTCTAATTATTTTAGCCAATTAAACATACTATTTTGCTCAATGCCTATAAAAACCCCATTTTCGGTTTCTTCAATTGGGTAGATTTTTAAAAAATACCCCTCCCCACTACTATTTATACCATTCTTTAGCGAAAATTTATAGCGGTGCAATGGGCACACAATATTACCCAATGCATCTACATATCCATTAGCCATATTGCCACCTGCATGAGGGCACTTTGCTGCACAAGCAAAAATTTTATCAGCTATTTTACTTAAACATATCGTTTTACCACCTACCTCTATGGTAGTTAGCCCATTTTCCAAAAAATCAATTTCTGTATGGCTATCAGCTATTTTATGCCAGGTATAATTTTTATTCATTTTAATAAAAATATTCTGCTTTATAGGGGTAACGTATTTGGTACATTTGCCTTACTTTGTTTAAAATAGTTTGGCGTAGTTCTGTAAAATTTTGTTTGTGTATGGCAGATACAAATACACAATTACCTTTTGTACTTACCTCCCATCGCTCCTTTAGCTCTGCAATAATTTGTATTTTTATATCGTCTTCTAGCCACTGATCAAAAGCAATTTTTTCGTAAGCATCCATTTTATTAAAAATAGTAATGGTGGGTTTATCTGCACAGCCAAGCTCAGCAAGGGTTTTATTTACTACGGCTAGTTGCTCTTCATATTGCGGATGGGCTATGTCTACCACATGCAATAGTACATCGGCTTCCCTTACTTCATCTAAAGTGCTTTTAAAGCTTTCTACTAAGTGGTGGGGTAGCTTGCGTATAAAGCCTACCGTATCGCTTAGTAAAAACGGGGTTTGCTCAAATACTACTTTTCGGGTAGTAGTATCGAGGGTGGCAAATAATTTATTTTCGGCAAATACTTCGCTTTTGCTTAGGCCATTCATAATGGTGCTTTTACCTACGTTGGTATAACCCACCAAGGCTACTCGTATAAATTCGCCTCGCTCTTTTCGTTGGGTGAAGGATTGGCGATCAAAATCTTCCAACCTTTTTTTAAGTACACTTATTTTATCTTTTACTATTCGCCTATCGGTTTCTATTTCTGTTTCGCCGGGGCCACGGCTGCCTATGCCACCACCTTGCCGCTCTAAATGTTTCCACATACCTTTTAGCCTTGGTAATA
>JAYWII010000013.1:0-4814 GCA_043788995.1 Chitinophagaceae bacterium
AATACAAGGTGGGTGAAAATGTATTGATACAGCTTGATATGAATGGCAATGACATTAAAGGTGACCTTGCTTTAAGGTACCGGCTGCAGAAAATAAAATGATTATTGCTTGTTTAGACGAATATCTAACCCTGTATACTGCTGATTACTTTCTGTAAACTTCCAGAGTATACCCACTTGTTTAGCTTACTTAAAAGGGATTGGTTATTTAGAGGAACTTTGCTTTTTGACAAGAGTTCTGAATATACTTCCAGCAATTTTTTTAAATTCTTGATTGGTTCAGCAGGTAATTGCACTAATATATTTTCAATAAAGATTTGAAGTTGCTGATTGTGCAAAACAGATACATTATAAAGGTGCTGGCTTATTAAGTCGGTAAGCCGTTTAAGCGGTGCAAATTCTATGCTTTCATGCCTTCCAATTATTTCTCCTAATTGTTGGCTGTTCATATTGCGATTGCTTATCCCTTTTATCCATATTTCACCGGCTATATTCACTACCGTTTTGTCTGAAGTGATCATACAGGTGCCTAAAAACAAATAGGCCATTTCCCCTGGATTATCCCAAATTTCATAGAGTGTTTGCAAGGTGGCTATTACTATTTTTTTATCCGACTCACTCCAAAAGGTAGGATGTTTGATACAGTGTTTTATTATTTCTGCTAAAAAGGGCTCTGTATTGTTTGGGGTTAACAACAGCAGTCGCCTGATATCATTTTCAATAGACAGCCATTGTGATTTTATAATGAAATTGTCATAAATAATGGCTTCGTCCACGGTTTGTTTTTGAACAAGGGAAGCAAAGAATTTTTTTAACCCAGTACTTTCTTTTGTTACACTTCTGTTGATATGGATATTTAAAACTTTTCGTTTCGCTTTTTTAGTAACTGTCTTTCTTAGTTGATAATCGTATTCCTGCTGATCATATTCTTCTTCTAACGATTGCCAGGGGAATTGACCCGTGTAACATTCAAAAGGTTTTTTATAAAATGAAAAGCTGGCAAATTCAGCATAAGTTTTCTTTTCTTTTAATGCTACTGAACAACACATCCAGGCAGCAGTATTGGTAAATGACCCTTTCGGAGTTGTATGATGCCCAAGCAAAAACAATAACAGGTTTTTATTTTCACCGCTTAATTGTGCTTCTGCTAAAGCAATAGCTTTGCTGGTATCAGTTAATAAACACCTGGATACTGCCACTTGCCAATCAATACTAACGGGTGCTTTATTTTGCTGCTGGTACAATGCAATTCTTTCCACCAATTTCTCCGGGTGAACCCACCCAGGTTCATGTGTGGGAGTTGATAATAAAGAAAATGAATCCGCATCAACAATTTTTTTCAGCGATGCCAGCAGCAATTGTTTGTGCGGTAAATAAAAAGTATCATGATCATGATTATCCCATCCCTGCATATAAAATACATTTTCTTCCTGCGCCAGCCAACGGCTGATCTTGTCTCCAACTTTTTGATCAAATTTTGAGAATATCGATACCAATGCACTAGAATCGGCCGGATATTTTCGAACCAAATAAATACAAACATCAATAAAGAATATGGCCAGCATATGATCCAGGCTGCCAATGCCTGCCCTAAAATCGCCTGTTGTCATTTTCAATGCCCGTTGCAGTGCAGGTTCAAGTTTGTTGATGTTCTCTCCTTTCAACTGCTGCTGCCATTGTATGATAGCAGCAGGCAAAATGTCGATATGCCAGGCCTGGTTGTTATCAAAAGCCTGGCTGGCTAAAAATACAAGGTCATCAATTGTTTCCGGCAATATTATTTCCTGCATTTCTTCCTGCACAATAGTTGCAATATCTACATCCCTCTTGCTTTTTTCATCCTGTCCAGGTTGTTCAGCAACTGTATAAAATTTGTCCAGCAGTTTTCTTGCAGATGCCATAAGTGAAGTAAGATAAGGTTGTAATGCTTCACTAAAATCATCGCCAAGCTGATCCTGGTAGGTAGCAATTATTTTTGCAGCTCTTTCTTGCAGATCATCATTAGCATTCACAAAAGTAGCTGTAACAGCATGGCATATCCGCAATTGCAGTGACTTATTTTTCTTTGCCAGTTTTTCCAGTATCATTAGTGTGGCGGTTACCGTATTTTTGGCATCTGATGTCAATAACACCGGCGCCTGGTCAAGAAATCCTTCTCCATCAAAATGCGGTCCTGTTGCCAGTTTCTTGATGAATTGCAACGCCGTATTTACAGGTTTACTTTGCGGTGCATTCAGCACAGAGAATAATTCTCTTTGTAGATTCAATACCTCTGTATCTGTGGGCTCCAAAGCTATAAACAGATCGCTGAACCAGCCTGATAATATCTTATTAAAATTCCTGTTGCTGGCAAGTAAAGCTTCCTGTAATAAACGTGTTCTGTCTATCCTTCCCTCTGCTGTATATTTTTTAAAAAGATCGGTCCACCCTATTTTTTCTTTTGAGATATCTTTACCAAAGTTCAACCAACGGTCGCTGTAATGTAGATTGGATTCTTCTTCAAATAAATACCAGATATGCTCCTGTAAAGTAACCGGGTATTCCAGTACTTTTTCCGGTTGATATTGAGAGGTGTTCTCTTTACTTACAAAGATCATCTGCGGCATTATTTTTACCAGCAGTTGTTTGGATGGGGTAAGCCAACCTCTTTGAGTAAGCTCCATTGTAAGCTTATAATTAATGGGCACATACTCCTGTTCCCCTAGTTTATTTACAAAATCGCTGAACCAATCAGGGCAATACCAGTTAATTACTCTCCGTAAGTGTTTCTCATCCAGTATCCATCCGGGGAATGAAATCTTTTCAAAATCTTTCCTGTTAAAACACACAAACGAAGTAACCAGCAAAATGGATTGCTGTGTTTGATCTGCTTTTTGTTTGTAGGTAGAAGTGTTGAACCCGGTTTTAACTTCTTTGTAGTCCAGGTATTCTTTAGAAAGTTTTTTTATTTCGGGTACCAGTTTTTTCTTATCGTCATCCGTTAAGGATTGCAAAAATGGTATCAGTTCCCGGTCTCTTGATTTTTCAAGAATGGTAATAAATGGTAGCGGCACAAAATTGATTTTATTGGGTTAATTTTTTCTTTACAGCCAGTACGTGTTTGCAAGGGCCACGTTCTCCCTGGTTGCGGCTGTACCAGGTACAGGTACAGCGTTCTTTTTCCTGTTCCAGCACCACGGAGTGTTTTACACCACTGCCTTCCACACGGGCCTCCACACGGTTATCTGTTTTGCTTATGATTTCCACTTTATTTTCCTGCAGTAATTTTTCTGCATCTTTCATTCTTGGATTTAAACTTAAGATGCGGCTTAGTTTAAAAGGCAACCTCCTGTAAAAGAAATGATTCTCATCCAGATCATATCCCAGTAAACCCATGGCAGATAAACGACCTGTAATATTATCCAGCTTTTGCAGATCCAACCCCTCCTCTATTGCAAGCATAGCAGGATTAAATACCTGGTTGGCATAACTGTATTTATCCAGTGCATCTATCCAGTTATCGGGTACATCTTCTATCAATGATTCCAGTGCGGCTCCTTCTCCCGAAAAACCACGCCAGGTATCCCTGGATATCGATAAGCTAAAACGGACATTTCCAAAATACAATTGCCATGTAGTGGATTGCATAGTGGGGTGTGGAAACACTTTTAACGCATCTGCAAATGCCAGTAGCGGCTCAATCAATTTTAACCGCTGCACACCGCCTACACAAATTGCATTCAGAGATGCAACAGGTGAAAACATGGGTTTGTTATTACGTACCACTAAATAATAATCGGCCTTAGGTTTACCGGAAGGAATACTTTGAAACAGTTGCAGGGCCTGTATCCGATTAAATGAAAATTGCTTTTCTGCTTCAGATAAATACAGCTGCACTGTTGCCAGACCCTTGATCCATTTTACCGGCAACGGTACTTTTCTTTCCACTACTTTTTGATTACCCTGCTGCAGGCTAACTTCTTTTTTACCTACTGAAAGTAATACCTGTTCATTTCTACCCACCCGGCTGAGTGCAGATATCATTGGTTGATTAAAGTCTACATTGGTAGTGCCGTTTTCCGGGAATTCACCGTCATAGCCACCAGGCAATACATCTACTCTTGCATATACACCAGCACAATGCGAAAACCCTTCAAAGCGGATCTTTTCATTTCCGGCGGTTACTACAGGGTCTTTCAATTTTGCCATTTCAAAAGGAGAAAGATTAAAACTTGACTGCACTACGTTAGACAGCGTGATCAAGCATCTTGCTACCGTAAACGGATCAGTTAGTTTGCCCCAGAAAAAACAGGGAGCATCTTTTTTTTGTACCTCGCTGTATTTTGCAAGAAATAATTCGTCTGAATTTTTCGAGTGGATCAATGCAGAAGGCGAAAGGTATTGATAAGTGATAAAATCTGACATGCATACAATTTGATTTTAAATTTAGTATTAAGATTGTTACCAGAAAAATTTGGATTTCTTAAAGTCAGCTTCCAACTTATCTGTATGTATAACCTTAAGAATAAAAATAAGGAACGCTAATGTTGTTAAAAAAGGTTACTCTACAGGTATCAGTTTCACAGCATAGAAATTTATGCAGATGTACTCATCAATAAATTATTGGAACTGCTTTTTAACAAAGGAAATTTTATTTATTTGGTGGGCATGTATTTTATTTGGTGATACTAAACTTAGAAACCCTGATGCATTAAATAATAATATTAATGCACCAGATAAATACAAGGTGGGTGAAAATGTATTGATACAGCTTGATATGAATGGCAATGACATTAAAGGTGACCTTGCTTTAAGGTACCGGCTGCAGAAAATAAA
>JAYWII010000014.1:0-68236 GCA_043788995.1 Chitinophagaceae bacterium
GTACCTTCAAACATAATTGGCTATTTAATTTAGCAAAATTAACGTATTTACTAATATTATTAGCTATAATTATGGAGTGACTAGATGCCTACTTCTATATTTTTTTATGCCTAAATCTACATTAAAAATAAACCATACACTATTTAACTTTAATGATCATTCAAAGGCAATCCTCTTTTTTGAAACTCGATCCAGTTTAAATATTCAGGTGCAACACGGTGTTCTTCCATGGTGATACAATCTGTAACGGGGCACATCAACTGGCACAAATTGCAACCCACACACTCTTCCTCTTTAACAGTGTAAGTGTTGTAAGGCTTGCCATATTCTAAATGAATAGATTGATGAGAAGTGTCTTCACAAGCAATATAACACAGGCCACAGTGAATACATTTATCCTGGTTGATCTTTGCTATGTGATGATAGTTGATATCGAGATCTTCCCAATGGGTAATTTTTTCAACTGACTTGCCGATGAAGTCACCAATTGTTTTATATCCCTTCTCATCCATCCAGTTATTTAGTCCTTCACACATGTCTTCCACTATTCTGAAACCATGTTTCATCGCAGCCGTACACACCTGTACGTTAGCTGCACCCAGCAGCATAAATTCCACTGCATCCTTCCAGGTACTAACGCCACCAATACCCGAAACCGGAACTTTATTTGTTACTTTATTTTGTGCAATGGTAGTTAACATCTTTAATGCGATGGGTTTTACAGCCGGGCCGCAGTAACCGCCAAACACACTCTTGCCCGCTACATATGGGTTGGGAACCAAGGTGTCTAAATCAACCCCGGTTATCGATTGTATAGTATTGATCAGTGACAATGCATTCGTTCCTGCTTCCACCACCGCTTTGCCGGTTGGTACCACAGAATGTACATTGGGTGTCAATTTGGTGATAACAGGAATCGTTGCTTTTTCCATTACCCATTCCACTACCATCTTCGCAATTTCAGGATCCTGGCCAACTGCTGCCCCCATGCCTCTTTCCGTCATGCCATGTGGACAACCAAAGTTGAGTTCTAATCCATGAGCACCGGTGTCTTCCACTTTTTTGATCAGATCATGCCAGCTTTCTTTATCATTATCTGCCATAAGAGAAACAATCATTGCTCTGTCTGGAAATAATTTTATACACTCCTCAATCTCTCTTAAGTTTATATCCAAGGGACGGTCGCTGATAAGTTCAATGTTATTAAAGCCCATCACTCTTGTACCGTTAAAGTTTACTGCTGAATAACGGGAAGAAACATTTTTTACCTGGCTGCCCAATGTTTTCCATACCACACCACCCCAGCCTGCTTCAAAGGCACGGAGTACATTGTACTTTTTGTCAGTAGGTGGTGCACTCGCCAGCCAGAATGGGTTGGGAGATTTGATGCCGAGGAAGTTTGCTGATATATCTGCCATTGAATTTTAATTTAATGCCACTAATACACGAATAGGCACGAATAAAAAATTTATTTTTCTTTAACCAAACTTTAGAATTAAAATTAAACATCAGTGGCAAAGTTTACACTGAGAAACGAAGTGCACTCTTGTACAATAATAATTCTATTCAGCAATGCAACATACCGTCAATATATTATTCTTTGATATTCTAATTTGCCTCTTGCAAAATTCACTAATAGTGCAAGTTTATTTTTTGAAACTTTTAAATAGTTAATACATAAAGAAAGATGTTCATCAGTCAACATCCTTACACATTTTGCTTCCAGAATTATTTTATCAAATACCACAAAGTCTGCAAAAAATTTATGCTCTAATAGTCTTCCTTTATAATAAACAGGATATTCCTTTTCTCTTTCATAAGGTATCAATCCATCTTCAAACTCATACTGTAATGCATCTTTATAAACAATCTCAGAAAAGCCATGCCCCAATTCATTGTGCACCTCCATACACTTACCTATTATATAGTATGATTCTTCCTTGTAAATTAATTCGCTCATAAAAAATTAATTAGTGCTCATTCGTGTATTAGTGGCAATTATTTTATTCCAAGAAATCCCAAGATTGCTTTAGCCCCATCTTTTCCTGCCTGTACAGCATCTACCACTTCTTTACCTCCATTGACACAATCACCACCAGCAAATACAGCATCGATGCTGGTTGAAGAATTGGTTGTATTGATTTTGAATTTTGAATTTTGAATTTTGAACTTCTCCACCAGGTCTTCATACGGCATCTGCCCCGCAGCCTTGATCACCATATCCACTTCCAGTATAAACGTTTTACCTGTATCAACCGGGCTTCTCCTTCCGCTGCTGTCAGGGTCTCCTAGTTCCATTACACTGCACAGCAATGACTTTACTTTTCCATTTTCACCCAGCACTTCTTTTGGTGCTGCCAGCCAGATGATTTTACAGCCATCTAATTTGGCAATATCCAACTCCACCTGTGTGCAGGGCTTTTCATTTTCTGTTCGCCTGTACAGCATTGTTACTTTTTTTGCACCCAGTCTTTTTGCCTGCGTGGCGGCATCAATCGCTGTCATTCCCATTCCAATTACTGCCACCTTATTTCCCACGTCTACCTTGCTGTATCCATTATTACGGATATCATAAATAAACTTTATAGCATCTTCCACTCCTTCTAAATCTTCACCTGGAATTTCCAATTGCCTGGCCAGGCCGACACCAATGCCGAGATATACAGCATCGTAATTTTTCTGCAGTTGTTCCAGTGAAATATCTTTTCCTAACTCCTGGTTGTATTTTATTTCTATTCCGCCAATAGCTGTAATATAATCCACCTCCTCTTTACAAAACTGTGGTGTTACTTTGTAGGCTGCAATGCCGTAAGTCATCAAACCACCACCCTTATTTTCTTTTTCATAAATGGTTACATCAATCCCCTCCCGGCTTAATGTATGTGCACAGCTTAAACCTGCAGGACCTGCACCCACAATGGCAACTTTTTTTCCAACAGATTCTTTTCTTTTGAACAACTGCCATTTTTTTTGCATGGCTATTTCCGTGCTATAGCGCTGCAACTTAGCAATGGGTATAGGTTCTTCATGCATTAAATTAAATACACAAGCGCCTTCACATAATTTCTCCACCGGGCAAACCTTACTGCAGCCTGCCCCCATAATGTTGCTGCTGAAAATAGTATGGGCAGAGCCTTTGATATTATCGGTAGTTATTTGCTTGATGAACTTGGGCACATCAATACTGGTGGGGCAACTCTTGGTACAAGGTGCATCATAACAAAACAAACAACGATTGGCTTCCACCAATGCCGCATCTGCTGTTTCAAACGGCGGATGAATATCGCTGAAATTCTGTTCGTATTGTTCTGTTGTTAACCTGTTTGATGCAATGGCCATATTGAAAATTTACATTTTTTATTTAAGATACTTTTTTAACCAGGACTGTACTTCCTGGTAAAAGAAGCGGCTGTTCTCTGCTTTTAATATCCAATGATTTTCTTCCGGGAATACAATCAGCTTTGATGGCACTTTCATGCGCTGTAATGCATGCCAGTTTTCTATTGAATTATTTAATGGTACCCTGAAATCCTGTTCGCCTACAGTTACCAGCATAGGTGTTTTAAATTTGGCCGCATAGCGAATTGGATTTTGTTCCTTCCATGTTTTGGCCTGTGTCCATGGCGCTCCGCCATTCATTACCTCCCTGCTGTAAATACCATCACTGGTTCCCCATTGGTCTTCACTATTTACCAGGCCAGCATGACTGATGAGGCATTTGTAATGAGTGGTGGTAGCCTGCATCCAGTTAGCCATATGACCTCCATAACTGGCACCGCCTGCGGCTTGTATATTGCCATCAATAAAAGCATATTTTTTTATTGCAAATGCTGCTGCTTCATTGATCTCGTTAGCTGGCCCTTTGAAAGGATCATATTGAATATCCTGTGAAAATTTTTCTCCATACCCAGTGGAACCGGTGTAATCTGTTAATACTAAAATATAACCCGGCGCTGCCAGCAAATGATAATTCCAGCGATAACCCCAGTTATCTTTAAATGAACCGGCAGGTCCACCGTGCATTACTACAAACAAAGGATATTTTTTGGAAGCATCAAACCCGGCAGGTTTTACCAAAATGCTCCTGATTTTTTTTCCACGGCTGCTGGTGAACCAAAATGTTTCGATGGGTTGCAAATCGAGTGAGGCCAATTTCGCTGCATTAAAATCAGTAAGGCTTTGATGTGTGTTTCCATTGATACGTACCAATTCTGTTGGTGCTGCAGCTGATTCATAATTAGCTACAATAATATTGTTGGATGATACACTAATATTGGTATAACAGCCAGTTTCATTATTTGTCAAAGATTTCGCTTCCACTTCATTTTCGCCGATAGTATAAATTTTATCATTCCCTTCTGATTCAACATTCAGTATTACCCGGTTGCCCTGTAATTCATAATTATTAATTGGCCGGTCTAATTGCGAAGCAAGCATCGTACGTTCTTGCATAGCAGGCCAGCTGAATCGCACAAATTTTCCAAGATTATAAACTTTATAATTCTCTGCAGCAGTTACCTGGCAAAATAAATATTTACCATCATCACTCATGGTAACATCTCCATAATCAAATCCATCCGCAATCAATGTTTTTACATTTCCATTATTTACAGAAACAGCATACATGTTTGACACTACATCTTTATATGCACTGGCATTTAAATCTGTTGCTGCTGTAAAAATCACCTCTTGTCCATCTGCCGTCCAGCATGCATTGCCGGTTACTTTAAAACCTTCTTTGTTTACCATATCAACAGTGGTAAATAAATCTTTTGCACTGGCAGTGCTTTCTGCTTTTTGTACAAAGAGGTGTGTTTGTTTTTCATCAATCCAGTGATCCCATTCCCTGATAGGAAAAGTAGTATATACCCTGGCTTTATATTTTTGTTTCTTTTTTTCTTCTGCTATTTTTTTATTGGCAGAGTCTGTAAATGCTCCGGGATAAACCTGGCTGGTAAACAACAACATGGTTCCATCAGGGCTCCATTTAGGAGCAGCAGCGCCGGTTGATAAATTAGTAATGCGTTGCGACTCTCCACCATCTTCAATGTTGATGGTATAAAGTTGTGCCGCTTCATCTCCTTCTCTCTTTGCAGCAAATGCAATGGTTTTATTATCAGGACTCCAGGTATAACCACTTTCTCCAGCTTTGGTACTGGTTATCTTTCTTGGCTTAGTACTTCCATCTGCAGGAGCAAGCCACAGATCAGAGCTCTGCTCTTTTTCATCATAGGCCGGTTCTGTTACACTAAATACCACCCACTTGCCATTGCCACTAATGGCTGGTGCTCCCACTCTTTTCATCAACCACATATCTTCATGTGTAATTGTTTTCTTTACCTGGGCAAATAAAGAAAACGGAAGAACGAAAACTAAAACAAAGAACCTGAACTTCATCATAAATTTATTTTGAATGTTTATTGTGAAATGATTTTTATGTCTTAATAAAATGTTTGTCTGAAATTAAAATTACAACGCTGTTATTTTACCGTAAGTCTCCGGTCTCCTGTCCCTGAAAAATTGCCATTTATTCCTCACTTCATCAATCAAGTCCAGGTCAAATTCAGCAATCAGTAACTCATCTTTGTCTTCAGATGCGGTGGCAAATATCTGTCCACGGGGATCAACAAAATAACTGGTACCATAAAACTTTCCGAGGTTCCAGGGAGCCTCCGTTCCCACCCGGTTAATGCAGCCCATAAAATAGCCATTGGCTACTGCATGTGCCGGCTGCTCCAGCTTCCATAAATATTGCGATTGCCCAACAGTGGTTGCAGAGGGATTGTAAACGATCTCTGCTCCATTCAATCCAAGGCATCTTGCACCATCAGGAAAATGCCTGTCGTAACAAATGTACACTCCCACTTTTGCATACTTTGTTTGAAACACCGGGTAGCCCAAATTTCCGGGTTTAAAGAAAAACTTTTCCCAAAAGCCACCCGTATGTGGAATATGATTCTTTCTGTATTTACCCAGGTAAGTTCCATCTGCATCAATCACCGCAGCAGTATTGTACAACACTCCTGACTGCTCCTTTTCGTACACCGGCACTATGATGACCATGTTATACTTTTTTGCGTACTCCGCTATTCTTTCTGTTGTTGGCCCCGGCACTGTTTCCGCAGATGCATACCATTTGGCATCCTGACCCGGGCAGAAATAAGGCGTATTAAAAATTTCCTGGAAGCACAAAATTTGCACGCCTTGTTTACCAGCTTCTTCAATGTAAGGAATGTGCTTTTGCACCATTGCTTCTTTTATCTCTTCTATGGTTCCCTCGCCTTCCGTTTTTGGAAGTGATAACTGAATGAGACCCGATTTAATTTTTGTCATTAGTTATGAGTTAAGAATTATGAGTTATGAGTTTTGAGTTTTGATCTTTAACATTAAAATATCTTTGTTTTGTCGTTATAATAATACTGCTTAGAATTTTTATTATTTCATCGCAAGGGTCGTTTAAATTAATAAAAGAATCAGTTGCTAAGTAGCCGCTATCTTTCAAAAGATTCAACCAATACTTTGTTTCTCTTGCCTCTTTCAGTGAGATACTTAACTTATGAACAAAATCTCTTTTTGATTGTGCAGAAACAGCTTCATTTACATTTGCACCAACAGAAGTACCGGCCCTTAGTAATTGTTTTGATAACACAAATTCCTTTTTGTCATGAACCAAAATTTTATAGACCTGAACTACCTCCAGTGCAAAAGCATATGCTTTCTTTGCTATAATACTCTCGGATGAATTTTTATTCTCACTCATAATTCTTAACTCATAATTCTAAATTATTTGTTTGACTTTATTCCGCTTTATAAACTTACCATATCCTTTCTCCAATAAACATTGGTCATTATCAACCGCTACCTTTCCTCTTAATAAAACTGTTTTCACTTTACCTGTCAACTCCCAGCCTTCGTAACCACTGTAATCAACATTCATGTGATGCGTTTTTGAAGACACAGTGTGCTTTTCATTTGGGTCAATAATTACAATATCTGCATCACTTCCCACTGCAATGGTTCCTTTACGTGGAAACATGCCGAAAATTTTTGCTGCATTGGTAGAAGACACTTCCACATATTTATTTAAGGTGATCCTTCCTTTACTCACACCTTCACTAAATAATAATTCCATCCTGTTTTCAATTGCCGGATGACCGTTTGGTATTTTACTAAAATCATCCTTACCCATTAATTTTTGTTCCCACATAAAAGGACAGTGATCTGTTGCTACCACCTGCACCAATCCCTGGTTGATACCTGCCCACAAGGTGGCCTGATCTTTTTTTTCTCTCAATGGCGGGCTCATTACCCATTTAGCGCCCTCGAAGTTTTGTTCATACAAGGAAGCATCCAGCAATAAATATTGAATGCAGGTTTCAACAAATACATTTTGATTACGGCGTGTGGCATTGCGTACTGCATTCAATGCACCTTCGCAAGTTAAGTGTACAATATATCCCGGGCAACCGGTATAGTTACTCATATCAACAAAACGTTCAGCAGCTTCTGCTTCTGTTACTTCCGGCTGAGAGAGGTAATGATATAATGGAGATAGTTTTCCTTCTAACCGGTGTTTCTGAATAAGGTAATCAATCATGTCGCCATTGGTGGCATGTACATTAATTAAACCACCATGTTTTTTTACTTCTTCCATCAGCCCGATCATCTGTCGATCATCAATCATCAATGCACCCTTGTAAGCCATAAATGTTTTGAAAGAAGTAATGCCTTCCACTTCTATAAATTGCTGTATCTCCTTTTTTGTTTCATCATTAAAATCTGTCACCGCCATGTGGAAACTGTAATCACCTACACAATTATTATTACTTCTTCCTTTCCAGGCGCTTAATGCATCATGCAAACTTTTACCCTGTGTTTGCAAAACAAAATCAATTACCATCGTGGTGCCACCATACAATGCAGCCCTTGTTCCAGTTTCATAATTATCGCTACTGTAAGTTCCCATGAACGGCATATCCAAATGCACATGCGGATCGATACCACCGGGCATAACCAATTTACCTGCAGCGTCAATAACTGTATCTGCTTTTACATCTAGTTTTTTGCCAATACTATGAATGACTTCTCCTTCGATAAAAATATCTGCCATGTAGTCTGCATCGGCTGTGATGATGCGGCCATTTTTTATTAATACACTCATAACATTAGTATACTTTTTTATGCAATCTTGAGGTTTCAAATTGAAACCTCAAGTCATTCCTTTTCAATTTTCTCATCACAATTTGTGATGATGAAATAAAGTTATTTCTTAAAGCCAATGCGTTCCCTTTCTTCCCAACCAATCTTTTTGACTTTCGCTTCCTCTTTTTCTTCCAGCAGATTTTCGATAGCATCATAGATACTGCTTAACTGTACATCATGTTCATCAATTCGTTCTTTTAATTCTTTTACCAGGCCCAAAACAGCATCATTTTTATTTACAAACTTTTTTAAAGCAATAAAAGCCCTCACAATAGCAATATTCATCTTTCTTGCTTTTGGGCTCTTTAAAATACTCGCCAACATAGTTACTCCATGTTCAGTAAAAGCGAATGGCAGATACCTTCTGCCACCATAACTTGAGGTTTCAAATTGAAACCTCAAGTTATCCCATTCTTTCTTATTCAACTGAAACATGAAATCTTTTGGAAAGGAATCAAGGTTTCTTTTTACAGCCAGGTTTAGTGATTTTGTAGGAGTATCGAAAAGTTCTGCCAAATGAAAATCCAGCATTACTTTTTGTTTCCTAATTTCAAATATCTTTTCTTGTACTAACTGTACTTTCATAATACAATCATTTTTTTTTCATAAAAAGATAATAAATAACGCCACTAACCCCAAACCCAACAAACCAAGCATAATTATACAAATGGGCAATCCACTCCGGGAAAGCAGTTACAGCAACAACTTTTATCTGCAATAAAAATCCAGGCACATTTGGAATGATCCCAGCCAGCAAAGCAATAATAGCTTTCAGGTTAAATCCATTGCTGTAAGTATACTCCCCTTTTTCTCTATATAAATCTACTGCATTCAGTTCTTTATTCCGGATGAAAAAATAATCAACGATCATGATACCACCAACAGGACCAAGCAAACTTGAATAAGCAATCAGCCAGGTAAAAATATATCCATTTGGATCAGCAATTAATTTCCATGGAAAAATCAATACGCCGATAATACCTGTAATATACCCGCCTGTTTTAAAACTTATTTTTCTTGGTGACAGGTTTGCAAAATCATTTGCCGGGCTTACAATATTAGCGGCGACATTGGTGGCTAATGTGGAGATAATAATTCCAATCATTGCAAATGTCACCATTATTTTACTGTCAAACCTGCCGGCGAGTTTTACAATATCCCATTCTGTCTGTCCATAAATAATGGCAGTAGCAGAAGTAACGATCACACCAACAAAAGCAAAGAAAGTCATGGATGGAGGCAGGCCTATGACCTGCCCGTTTACCTGTGCTTTTTGTGATTTGGCGTACCTGGTAAAATCAGGAATATTCAATGACAAAGTAGCCCAGAAACCAACCATACCCGTTAATGCAGGAAAAAAATAATGGAGGAAATCACCGGTGGTTGTGAACTTGGAAGGTTGTTCTAAAATTGGCCCCAATCCTTTCGCCGCCACAATGGCCCACATCAACAATGCTAATGCAGCAATGGGTAAAAAGAAGGCTTTGAAAACAAGAAGTTTTTTAATGCTTTCAACACCCAAATAAATGATCAGCATATTCAACGCCCAAAATGCAAAAAAACAAATCATCGGCAAAACCTGTGGAAACAAAGAACTGCTGTCAATTTCATGTAGCGAAGGATTCCATGCCCTGAAAATATTATACAAAGATGCCCCGCCAATCCAGGTTTGAATACCGAACCATCCACAGGCAACAATGGCCCTCAGCATCGCAGGAATATTAGCTCCCCTTGTACCAAAACTTGCCCTCACAAAAACAGGAAACGGAATTCCATACTTAGCACCGGCATGTCCATTTAATATCATTGGAACTAACACGATACAGTTGCCTAAGAAAATGGTGAGTATCGCCTGCCACCAGTTCATACCGCCACCAATCAGTGAACTCGCCAGCATATAGGTAGGTATGCAAAGGCTCATACTGATCCACAGAGCGGCATAGTTCCAGGTACCCCAGCTACGCCGGTCTTGTGGAATAGCAGCCAGATCTTTATTGGTAAGTGAAGAAGAAGTAAGTTGTTCAGTTTCCTGCATGGTGAAAATTTAAACGCTTAAAACATGAATGATGAAGAATGAGTCAAACCAACTCATCATTCATCATTCATAACTCATAATTTTAGCTCACCTGTTCATCCGCAATTTTAATCGCCTCACTAATTATCCCCAGCCCTTCATCAATCTGTTCTTTGGTAACACACAATGGCGGTGCAACAAAAATATACCCCCAGCGTACAAAAGTATACATGCCCAATTCTTTGATCTTTGCAGCCACCTTATTCATCACCACCATTTCATCTGGCTTGGCATTGAAAGGCGCCATTGGTTCTTTTGTATTTCTGTTCTTCACCAACTCTATACAACCCAGCAATCCAGTGTTTCGGAAATCTCCAATGCTTGGATGCTGCTCTTTTAATTTTTCCACCTGCTGTTCCATGTATTTTCCCATTGCAGCGGCATTCTCTATCAATCCTTCATCTTCATAAATCTTCAGTGTTTCCAATGCGGCGGCACAGGCAACAGGATGTGCAGAATAAGTTAGTCCTAACGCTAACACTGTATCATCAAATTTTGCTGCGATTGTTGAACTCACCTGTAGACAACCAAAAGGAAGATAGCCACAAGTCAAACCTTTCGCCATACAAATCATATCGGGAATGATATCATGATGTTGAAATCCAAACCATTTACCGGTACGGCCAAAGCCACTCATCACTTCATCCATTATTAATAAAACACCATGCTTATTACAGATTTCTCTAAGAGCTTTCAAATACCCAACCGGGTATTTCAAACAACCAGATGAACCACTTTCCCCTTCCAATAAAATGGCTGCAATATTGCCCGGGCCCTCGTATGCAACCATCCGTTCTAAATTGGCAACCGTTTCTTTCAATAAATTTTCTTCCCCATATTCCCAGCGGTATGCAATGGGCAGATCAAAGTGAACAAAGTTGGGTGCCTGTTGACTGTCAACCGGCAATTTACGTGGATCGCCACTGGCAGCCATTGCACCAATAGAAGCTCCATGATAAGATTGGTAACGGGTTAATATTTTATGGCGGCCAGTGTACAACCGTGCCAGCTTGATGGCGTTCTCAATAGACGTAGCACCACACAAAGTAAAGAACGACTTATTTAAATCACCCGGACATATCTCCGCCAGTTTCTTTCCCAACTCACCCCGAACTTTTGTAACACAGCCTGGCGTAACATAACTCACTTCCTGCATTTGCCTCACCACCGCATCGGTTATACGCTGGTTACCATGACCAATGTTTACATTCATCAATCCACTTGAAAAATCAATGATGCGTTTTCCATCGTAGTCATATAAATAAACACCGGCTGCATATTTCACTGCAATGGGGCTGTGTCCTTTTTGTTTGCTCCAGGAAAACAAGGTGTAGTCCAGGTTGTCCTGAATAATTTCCTGTGCCTCTGATAATGTTGTTGTTTGCATAAAATTATATTTTTGCTATTAGCAGTTGTTTTTCAATTAAGTCCCGTACATACGGGATTGCGTTACTTGTATATCATTGGGCAACTTTATAGACCAATTATTTATCAACAGTATATTCAACAAAATCAGAAAAATTTTCTGTTTTTCCATCTTGGGTTGTTAGCACAATTTTTACGGGTATTTGGTATCTACCCGGTTTGTTTTCGACCTTCGTTTTATATATCCCCATTCCATAGATCACATTAACTATTGAATTATTAATAATAATTTCTTTTATATTTCCCGTTTTAAAAGTTCCAACTCCCGTTTTAATAATTAATTCATCTCGACTTTTAAAATGTTTAGAATTTTGACTGGTTATTGTAGTTGTGAAATCATCATAGATAATATTCAATATACAGATGCTGTTTTTCAAGAAAAGAATCGTTTGGTATTCAGTTGTCAATACATCATTCCTGTATTTTGACAATACTGCTGTTGCTCGTAAAGCCGTTGCACCCTCAAAGAAAGTTTTAGTAAATTCTTTATCCCCCTGGAACAAAGTTTTAAATTTCTTATCAGCTACAGATATTTTCTCTTCAAATTCCCTCTTAATACGTTCATCCACATTCAATATATCTTTTCGATAATTAATGATGCTTTTATAAAGTTTCTCTCCATTCTTTTCTTCAATGAAAATATCTGATATAAAATTCTTTTCCCTTCGTTCGTTTACAAAACTATTTGCATTGATCTTGCCTCCTATCACTTTACTGAGACTATCAATTAAAGCAACAATCCCTAAAGAATAAGATTCTATCATTTTCGCTTTCGATAACAAGAAAATCCCTTTTTCAGCAGTCTCTGGCTTTTCAGTTAACTGTTTGAGGTAGCGTAATGAAACAGCTATATCTTGTTTCAGATTTTCATTCGACCTCTCTAAGCTCTCACTCAATTCCTCAAAAATCAAAGAACTATTTTTATCTGAATCCTTACAGCCATTTAAAACCATCAAACTTATCAGCATTCCAACAATCCAGGTTCGTTTTATCAAAGCATTCAAAATGGGTAGCATATTTTTAGTTTAACTTGAATGTAAAACTTATTTCTTAAACCCAATCCGTTCCCTTTCTTCCCAGCCTGTCTTTTTAACTTTCTCTTCGGTCTTTTCGTCCATGAGGTTTTCAAGGGCATCGTAAATGGCGCCTAGTTGCACATCATGTTCACCTATCCTGTCAAAAATCTTTTGTATTTGTTCAGCAATTTTTTTATTGCTGTGTAATAGTTTTCTTGTTTCCACAAAAGCCCTCATAATGGCGATATTCATGTCAATGGCTTTGGGAGAGTTGATAACTCCACTCAGCATTGCAACGCCCTGTTCAGTAAAGCAAAAAGGCTGATACCGTAAGCCCATTTTATCAGAATTGGAGGTCACAAATTGTGACCTCCAATCAGCAAATTCTTTCTTTGTGATTTCAAACATAAAATCCTCTGGAAAACGTTCAATATTTCTTTTAACAGCCTGCTTAAGTACTTTCGTTTCTATACCATACATATCCGCCAAATCCCTGTCAAGCATTACTTTTTGCCCACGAAACAGGTATATTTTCCTAATGATAGTTTCGTCAGGAATAATTTTTACAATCCCCTTCTTAGCCTTTGACATAGCAAGTTTTATTAAAGGTCTTAGTTTGAGGTCACAAATTGTGACCTCAAGATTTCGTTTTCAAGGTCATAATTTGTGACCTTACAAAAATTACGACATCCAGTTCACCCCAGCTTCCGCATTCCACTTCACCGTACTTTTCTTAAGCTTCGTCCAAAACTCAATAGAACTCTTCCCGGTGATATCTCCCACACCAAATTTGCTTTCGTTCCAACCACCAAAACTAAATGGTTCTCTTGGTACCGGCACCCCTACGTTTACACCTATCATTCCGGCGCTGGCTTTATCAATGATGTACCTGGCCATGCCTCCATTTTGTGTAAATACACTGGCGGCATTTCCATAAGGATTGGCGTTTTCAATCGCCAGTGCTTCGTCTACCGTATTGGTACGCATGATAGAAATTACGGGCCCAAATATTTCTTCCGTTGCCACACTCATGGTTGGCTTTACATAATCAATTACGGTGGGGCCCACATACGTACCGTTTTCTTTACCAACAACTTTTGTATTGCGGCCATCCACTAAAATTTTAGCCCCATCCCTTTCTGCCTCACCGATAAATCTTTCAATTCTTTCCTGTGATGCTTTATTAATAACAGCACCCAAATTTTCTCCGGGTATGATCTTCCTTGCTTCCTCACAAATTTTTTCAATGATGGCATCCACATTACCTACACCGATCATGGCACTGGCCGCCATACAACGCTGGCCTGCACAGCCACTCATGCTGGCAGCCACATTCTGTGCAGTCATTGCAGGAATGGCATCCGGCAACACCATCAAATGATTTTTGGCACCGCCCAATGCAAGACAACGTTTATAATTAGAAGTAGCTCTCTGATAAACAATCTTCGCAACTTTGGTACTGCCGACAAAAGAAACCGCTTCAATACCCGGATGATCACAAATAGCATTTACAATGTCCACATCGCCATGCACCACATTAAATACACCATCTGGCAAGCCAGCTTCTTTTAATAACTCCGCCAGTCTTCCGCAACTCAACGGCACTTTCTCTGAAGGTTTAATGATCATACAATTACCAAGAGCAATCGCATTCGGCATTGTCCAGTTAGGTACCATACTTGGGAAATTAAACGGCACAATAGATGCCACCACGCCCAACGCCACATGCTCTGTCCGGCATTCTACACCACGGCTTACTTCCAGTAATTCGCCAGTCACTAATTGCGGTAAGGATGTGGCAAACTCTGTCAGCTCTATACACTTTTCAATCTCTGCGACAGACTCGCCATAAGTCTTTCCATTTTCTTCACTGCACAATTCAGCCAGCTCTTTCAAATGTTTTTCCAGTAAATATTTATACCGGAAGAAAACCTGCACCCTTTCTTTAATAGGCGTTTTACTCCAGGCAGGGAAAGCTTTTTTGGCAGCTACCACCGCAGCATCCAGGTCTGCACTGCTGCTCATGGGTACAGTGGATAGCAAGCTGCCGTCCACAGGAGAAATAACGTCTAATGTTTTTGATGATCCAGCGGCTATAAATCCGCCATTAATAAAATTTTGAACAGGGGTGTATTTCATGATGATTTATTTGAAACTAAAAAAAATATATACTTTGTGTATGAAAATTAAAGTTATTTCATTAATCTGCAATACCATAAAAGGATTTAAACTTACTTTAAAAATATTGATGGTAACAAGGCCGTTAAAAACTATTACTCGATAAAACAAATCATTAGATTACCGGCCAATTTCAGGAATAAAATATACCAACAACATTTCATTATCATTCAAGGGCAGGTACAAAAAATAAAATACTAAGGCTTATGAGCAGGATCGCAGAATCAGAATTAATCATTAACAACCGGGGTGCTGTTTATCACCTTGATCTTCGGCCTGAAGAATTAGCCGGCACGGTGATTTTAGTGGGTGATCCGGACAGGGTAAAAAAAGTAAGCAACCATTTTGATAAAATAGAATACCAACGGCAGCACCGGGAATTCATTACGCATACAGGCTGTATTGGCAGCAAAAGACTAACGGTAATGTCAACAGGCATTGGCCCAGACAATATTGACATTGCAATGAATGAACTGGATGCAGTTGCTAATATTGATTTTACAACAAGGGAAATAAAAAAGGAATTTACGCAACTCAATATCGTTCGCTTTGGCACTTCTGGTTCATTGCAGGAAGATATACCGGTTGATGATTTTGTTGCATCCACTCATGGTCTGGGTTTAGACAACCTGATGAATTATTACGCCTGCAATAAAGAGTTTGCCAACAAACAATTAGCAGATGCATTTATAGCACAAACAGCGTTGGATACTGCCATTACCATACCCTATGTTTTTAGCGGCAGCAGCAAGCTGATAGATAAATTCAACGATGAATATCACAAAGGGATCACTGTTACCTGTCCTGGGTTTTACGGTCCACAGGGAAGAATTTTGCGTTTGTCTTTGGCAAGCCCGGGGCTGGTTCATAAACTTACAGATTTCAAATACAACCATCACAGAATTACTAATTTTGAAATGGAGACATCTGCCATTTATGGATTAGGAAAATTATTAGGACACGAATGCCTGAGCCTGAATGTAATTGTTGCCAACCGGGTGGTGCAGCAGTTTTCAAAAGACAGCAATGCGGCTGTGGAAAGCCTTATTAAAAAATCAATTGAAATATTGGCTGCTTAATTTTTTGTAACAAACCTTTGTGCCGATGGCATCATCGTTGTAATTTATACTGAGCGAAGCCGAAGTGCTCACTTTTACGACATACCTTTACGCAGCAATCCTAAACCTTAGCGAACAATAAATTTTAAACACATTATTATAAATACAATGGTTGCAACAAGATCAATTCCTGATTTTTCTTTATCACCAAGAATAGACCAGGTGGGTGTGGAAGAAAGAGCAAGCCGTTTTACCAAACGCAGCATAAAAAACGAAACCAAGATCAATGGTTTAAAGCTTGCGCTCAACATGATTGACCTTACCACGCTGGAAGGAAAAGATACCGATGGAAAAGTAAAACAGCTTTGTTATAAAGCACAGCATTTGCATGATGCTTATCCCGGCTTACCAACTGTGGCAGCCATTTGTGTTTACCCCAGCATGGTAAAAGTTGCTAAAAAAGCACTGGGAGATTCCGGTATTAAAGTAGCATCCGTTGCCACCGCATTTCCCAGCGGACAAGCTCCAAGAGATATAAAGATCCGGGATACCAAATTCGCCATCAACGAAGGAGCTGACGAAGTAGACATGGTAATTTCAAGAGGCAAATTTCACATGGGAGAATACAATTTTGTGTATGATGAAATTGCAGCTATTAAGGAGGCCTGCGGTGATGCAAGACTAAAAGTAATTTTAGAAACTGGTGAGTTAGTGACCTACGATAAAGTAAGAAGGGCCAGTGATATTGCGATGTATGCCGGTGCAGATTTTATTAAAACATCTACCGGGAAAATTTCACCTGCGGCAACGATGCCTGTAACATTGGTAATGCTGGAAGCCATCCGTGATTTTTATTATAAAACAGGAAAGCGCATTGCAATGAAACCTGCCGGCGGCATTTCAAAATCAAAACTGGCGCTGCACTATTTGGTAATGCTGAATGAAACTTTAGGAGAAGAATGGATGAACAATCACTGGTTCCGTTTTGGCGCCAGCAGTTTGGCCAATGATATTTTGATGCAGTTGATGAAACAAAAAACCGGAGTGTATCAGAGTGCTGATTATTTTACAATTGACTAACTAAAGCCCCAAAGGGGCGACATACCATAACGATGGGCAAAGCCCGTCGTATAAAAAGATAACAATGGCAAAAGCAACAAAAAACAATACCTTAAAACTTAAGTTCGAAAGCTCAAGAAACTTGGCCCCTGCGCCTGAAAGCAAAAGTGCCGCTAAAATAAATGAACGCTACGACCTGTTCATCAACGGAAAATTTGAAAAGCCGCAGAGCAAGAAATATTTTGATACAATCAATCCAGCCACAGAAGAAAAATTAGCTGAGGTAGCAGATGCCAGTGCTGCTGATGTAAACAAAGCCGTGGTAGCTGCAAGAAATGCGTATGAAAAAACATGGAAGAAAATGGCTCCAAAAGAAAGAGCCAAATATATTTACCGCATTGCAAGAATGGTGCAGGAAAGAGCAAGGGAATTAGCAGTAATTGAAACACTGGATGGTGGCAAACCCATTCGGGAGAGCCGTGACTTTGATCTACCAGCTGCAGCCAATCATTTATTTTACTATGCAGGGTGGGCTGATAAATTAGAATACGCCTTCCCTAACAGGCAGGCACAGCCGCTTGGAGTTGCCGGGCAAATCATTCCATGGAATTTTCCTTTACTGATGGCCGCATGGAAAATTGCACCGGCACTGGCAACAGGAAACACCGTGGTATTAAAACCTGCGGAAACCACTCCCCTCACCGCTTTAAAATTAGCTGAAATTATACAGGAAGCTGATCTGCCACCTGGTGTGGTGAATATTATTACTGGTGCAGGGCCCACAGGGGCTGCGATTGTAAATCATCCGGACATTAATAAAATTGCATTTACCGGATCAACGGATGTGGGGAAAATTATTCAAAGAGCCATTGCAGGCACCAACAAAAAAGCAACTCTGGAATTAGGCGGCAAAGCAGCCAATATTATTTTTGATGATGCACCCCTTGACCAGGCGGTGGAAGGTGTGGTGAACGGCATCTTCTTTAACCAGGGGCATGTATGCTGTGCAGGTTCCAGGTTGTATGTGCAGGAATCTGTTTTTAAAATAGTGGTGCAAAAATTAAAAGACAGGATGGAATCATTAATTGTTGGTGATCCCATGGATAAGAATACAGATGTAGGTGCCATCAACTCCAGACAACAATTGGAAGTGATCAATAAATATTTAAGCATCGGGCAAAAAGAGGGTGCAGAAATGCATCAATCTTCCTGCCCACTTCCAAAGAAAGGCTTCTATTGCAGGCCTACTATTTTTACCAATGTAGCTCAAAGCAATAGAATTGCACAGGAAGAAATTTTTGGACCGGTGTTGACCATTCAAAGTTTTAGAACAGATGATGAAGTGATTGAAAAAGCAAACAATACGCCTTTCGGTTTATCCGCCGGTGTATGGACAGATAAGGGTTCTAAAATATTCAACATGACCACAAAACTCAAGGCTGGTGTGGTTTGGGCAAATACTTATAATAAGTTTGATCCAACATCTCCATTTGGTGGATACAAGGAAAGTGGATATGGAAGAGAAGGTGGACTTCATGGTTTGGCTGCTTATGTAAATCTTGTTTAACCCCCATCCCCTAAAGGGGTGTAAATAAAATACTATTATTATGTCAAAGACAACTATAAAAAAAACTACTACCACTTTCAGTGAAAATGAAAACAATACACATACAACTGAAAAAAGACTCGAAGTTTTAAAGACTTATAAAATTTACATTAGTGGACAATTCCCACGTACAGAATCCGGAAGATATTACGTAGCTACTAACGGCAAGGGTGACAAGCTGGCGAATGTTTGTTTGTCATCAAGAAAGGATTTTAGAGATGCTGTAGTTAGTGCAAGAGCTGCATATGGCGGATGGAGTGCAAGAGCTGCATTCAACCGTGGTCAAATTTTATATCGCATTGCTGAAATGCTGGAAGGAAGAAAAGCGCAATTCATTGATGAGTTAATAAAACAGGATGCAACTGCTGCAGAGGCTGAAGCCGAAGTGAATCTTTCCATTGACCGACTGATCTATTACAGCGGCTGGTGCGATAAGTTTCAACAGGTATTCAGTTCTGTGAATCCTGTCGCTTCTTCTCATTTTAATTTTTCTGCAACGGAGCCCACAGGTTTGGTGGCAGCCATTGCTCCACAAAACAGTTCACTCATCGGTTTAGTTTCTGTAATAGCCCCGATCATTGCAGGTGGCAACAGTTGCATTGTATTGGCATCTTCTTCTAAACCATTGTGTGCTGTTACATTTGGTGAAGTATTGAACAGTTCCGATCTTCCTGGCGGGGTAGTAAATATTTTAACAGGCAAAGTGAGTGAGCTGCTCCCCTTCTTTGCAGATCACATGGATGTGAATGCAACAGCATACTGTGAAAAAGATCCGGCAGGTCAGCAACTCATCAAAGAAAAATCGGCGTTGAATGTAAAACGTGTGGTAATTTATGATAAAGTGGATTGGATGACTGATGCAGCACAATCCCCTTATTTCATCATGGATTTCCAGGAAATTAAAACCACCTGGCACCCGATTGAAAATATTGGAGGAGCAAAGGCTGGCTATTAAAAACAAAAAATACCTGACAATAACCGGAATGAAATGAATTTTATTCCGGTTATTTTATTATACATCAATCGCACTAAAGATTAAGTGTCTTTAGTAAATAAATGAGCATATTTAACAATATGTTATTAAAAGTTAATTTGATAAAAACTTCTTAACTTTCACCCCAAACCAAAACTACTATATGAGTAAAGCAACCAAAATTATTTTGGCAATGCTGTTTGTATTCAATTTACAATCTGCATTCGCACAAAAACAAAACATTTCCGGAAAAATTACTGATGCCAATACCGGGCAGCCTTTGCAGGGAGCATCCGTGAAAGTAAAATCAAGTACAACAGGTGTAACCACTTCAGACAATGGAACCTTTAGCCTGGAAGTTCCTGCTAATGGGGTGCTGGTTATTTCAATTATTGGATATGCAGACCAGACATATAAAGTTGGCAGCAAAACCAGCATTGATATTAAGATGCAACCGTCTGTTACAGACCTTGCACAGATTACCATGGTGGGTACCCGTACACCCGGCAGGATCAAAACAGAATCTCCTGTGCCGATTGATGTGATCAGAATTAACCAGGTTGGACTTCCTACTGCTAAGATGGATCTGACCTCTGTATTGAACGTATCAGCTCCATCATTTAATTACAACAAACAAAGTGGTGCCGATGGTGCTGATCACATTGATATTGGAACGCTTCGTGGACTTGGCGCTGATCATACACTTGTATTGATCAATGGAAAAAGAAGGCATCCAACCGCTTTTGTTGGCTTATTTGGAACCCGTGGCCGTGCCGGTTCTGGTGTGGATATGAATGGTTTTCCACAGGCTTCTGTTGACAGGATTGAAATACTCCGTGATGGTGCTTCTGCACAATATGGTTCTGATGCTATTGCTGGTGTTATCAATATTGTTTTGAAAAAAGATATCAATCATTTATCAGTAAATGCAGGCTGGAGCGGATACTATGACACTAAAAATAATTCCAGGAAGCACAATGCTAATAATGATTATTACTCAGGCGATGCCATTGATGGAAATACATTTTCAGCTTCATTGAATCATGGGCTGGGCATTGGTAAAAATGGAGGTTTTATTAATTACTCTGCTGAATACCGTGTACAGGGCAAAACATACAGGGCTGCGCCGGTATCTGAAGATTTTGCGACAGATAAAAATGCTTTACCAGATATAAACTACGGTCGCAGGGCTTTTGGTGACGGTTCTATTTCCACTTTAGGTATTATGTATAATATGGAAATCCCTACCAGTGTGAGTAAAAAAACTACCTTCTATTCTTTCGGAGGTTACAACTATAAATCGTCTGATGCTTTTGCTTACACCAGGTCATGGAGCAGCAGACCTGAACGTTTCCCTGTAAACGCTGACGGAAGTTTAATCATGGTTCCTTCTATTATGCGTACCACCAAAGACGGAAGCATTTATTATAACCCACACATACAAACGAAAATTAATGATGCATCCTTTGCGATGGGATTAAAAGGAAATGCTGGAGGTGGCTGGAACTGGGATTTAAGTAATAATACCGGTTATAATAATTTCCATTATTCCGGTGATAAAACTTTTAACGCATCTATTATTGGTGATGCATCGCAAACTCATTTTGACGATGGCGGCTTTAACTTTTTGCAAAATACTACCAACCTTGATTTTAGTAAATCGTTTGAAAGCATTGCAGAAGGTCTTAATGTAGGATTTGGTGGTGAATTCAGGTATGAAAAATATAAAATTTTCCAGGGGGAAGAACGTTCATACAAAGGATACAATCCCGATCCAATACTGTATCCAAACTTACTGCCTGATAACCCAACTGCACAAGATACAGCAGATGCAAGCAAGACACCTGCAGCTGGCTCACAGGGTTTTCCTGGATTTAGCAATACAGATGAGGTAAGTGCAAACCGTACAAATGTCGGTGTGTATGCTGATGCTGAATTGAACGTTACGAAAAAATGGCTCATAAATGGAGCCTTGCGTTTTGAAAATTATTCCGATTTTGGATCTGTTGTTACAGGTAAATTGGCAACCCGTTATAAGGTAGCAGATAACTTCAATATCCGTGGATCTTTTAGTACTGGTTTCCGTGCTCCTTCACTGGCGCAAATACATTTCAGTAATACCCTCACTTCTTTCAGTAATGGCGCATTGGTTCAATCTTTGGTAGCGCCTAATACCAGTTCTATTGCAAGAGCAGCAGGTATACCAGAATTAAAACAGGAAAAGTCAGTGAATGCCAGTCTTGGTTTTACTTTTAAACCGGCAAGAGCATTTACCATAACTGTAGACGGATATCTTGTAAAAATGAAAGACCGTGTGGTGTTATCGGGCCTTTTCAGCAAAGAGGATGCAACATTACCTGATGAATTTACCTCCCAGTTCCCAGATGAAGTAAGTACTGCACAGTTTTTTGCAAATGCGGTGAACACTACCAATTATGGTATTGATATCGTTGCAGACTATACAAAAAAATGGGGTGTAAATACCTTAAGGTTTTTATTGGCTGCAAATTTCCAACACATCAAAATTGATAAGATCAATGTACCCTCAGCTTTAAACGGCACTGAGCTTAACCGTAAGACTTTTTACAGCGACCGTGAAGAAGCTTTCCTGAAAGCATCTGCGCCAAACAGCAAAGTTTCTTTGGGAGTCGATTATGCAACAGGGCCATGGGGTTTTAAAGTGCAGTTTACTTCTTTTGGAAAGATACTGTTAACAGGCTTTGGAGATGGTGAATCACCTTCCGGTGATAATCCAAATTATTCTGGTATCAATCCACAGGTGCCTGCTGATGATGGCTCTGGATATGTTCCGGAAATATTTAATTACAGTGGAAAAGTAACTACTGATGTTTCTGTATCTTATAAATTTAGCAAGAAAATATCTTTGTTTATTGGTGCAGACAATTTATTCAACGTTCATCCTAACCTGGGTGTAAATCCAAAAGCAAAATGGTGGTATGGTGATAACGAATCCGGTGGTCCTTGGGATTCTGTACAGATGGGCTTTAACGGCCGTCGCCTGTTTACCAAACTTGCATTTAACTTTTAATCCTTTTCAATATTTAATAAAAAAGCAAACCTTAATGGTTTGCTTTTTTATTTATACTACACCTGCCAACTCTAAACTTCGTTGACTGATCTTTTTATAATCCACATTTTCTATAATGGCATCCGGGCAGGTAATCAGTGAAACACCAGTTTGTTTCCACCAGTCATTCTCTGCTAAGTGCTGTGCATGAATGATACCGATGAGCCAACTGTGCTTAAATTCATTGTGCCACTCTTCTATCCATTCAAAATCTTCCCGTTTAATTTTGCTGATATCATCCACACTCACAAATACCTTCAGGTAAAAATCATTAGAGAGTTTTGTGTCGGTCTGATGAAATATTTTCTTGTACTCGTATTTATAATTATAACGCAATGCAGATATATCACTCAATACAGCAGAAGCTGTAGGAAAAGCACCGGCACCTTTGCCTTTGAAAAAATGCTTATCAGCAAAACTGCTTTCTGTTATCAAGCCGTTGAATTCATTTTCCACATGATAGAGGTCATCTGTTTCTGTTACAAACTGAGGTAACACAAATGCAGCCAGTTTTCCATTCTTTAATTTCTGTACATTGGCTACTAATTTTATTTGCCAGCTTCTTCCTTTTGCAACAATGGCATCCTGTAAAGAAATATTTTCAATACCGGTAAAAATAAACTGGTCCGTTTTAGCGATCACACCAAAGGAATGTGCCAGCAGAATGGATAATTTATTAGCTGCATCAAATCCGCCGATATCCAGTTTAGGGTTACTTTCTGCAAAACCTGCCTGCTGTGCCAGCAATAATGCTTTGTCGAAATCCAGTTGCTCTTTAAATATTTTGCTGAGTATAAAATTCGTGGAGCCATTGATGATACCACGGAATGATTTCAACAGGTCATTATCATAGTACTCTTCCAGGTTGCGGATGATGGGCATGCTGGCGCAACAGGAAGCTTCGTATAAAAATGGCACCTGTTGTTTCTGTTGCAGGTCAAATAGTTCTTCAAAATGTTCTGCAATCATTTTCTTGTTAGCACTTACCACTGACTTGCCATTTTGTAATGCCGTCTTTACAATTTCAAAAGCAGCGTCTGCATCATCGATCAATTCTACAATTACATTGATCTCCGGATCATTCAGCAAGGTTGCCGCATCTGTGGTAAAATTTTCTGCTGCAATGCTTCTTTGTTTACTGCTGTTTTTAATACAGATCTTTTTGATGGATGACTGCAGGGCTGGGGTGTGATGCAGTACATCGTATAAGCCTTTTCCTACCACGCCAAAACCGAAAAGACCGATGTTAAGTTGATTGCTCATGAGTATCTTATTTTATTATACGAATTATTGTTTGTTCAATTATTTGTTGCATCAAAAGGGAGTACTTCGGTACTGAGCGAAGCCGAAGTACGCTCAGTATAAATTACAACGATGTTGAGTACTGTCTCACTTTGAAGACTGTCAGCCTGAGCTTGTCGAAGGCGGGCTGTAAACTAAAGCCATACCGGTTTCGACAAGCTCAACCTGACAGTCTTTTATATAAATAATTTTCAAATTGATACACTACCCGATGTTGGCTCATGCACTAACGCTTGTTACAAAATCTTTCTTCGCTGCTTTCACTTTTGTAAATGTTTCTTCCAGGTCCGCAATCAGGTCTTCTACTTCTTCCAGGCCCACGCTTAAACGGATGAGGCTGTCATTTACACCACCCGCCCTTCTTCTTTCCGCAGGAATGGTTTTATGCGTCATCTGTGCAGGATGGCAAAGCAAACTTTTGATGCCGCCCAAACTTTCCGCCAGTTTAAAGTATGTTGTATTGGTTACAAAATCTCTTGCCGCTGCTTCCGTATCATTTTTTAATGTGAAAGAAACAATACCACCAAAACCGTTGCTTTGTTGTTTTGCAATACGATGATTAAAATGTGATTTTAAACCGGGATAAAAAACTTTATCCACCGCAGGATGTGTTTCCAAAAATTCTGCGATGGCCTGTGCATTGATACAATGCTGTTTGATACGAAGGTTCAAAGTTTCAATACCACGAATGAGTAACCAGCTGTCGAATGGTCCGAGTATAGCGCCACTTGCATTTTGCAGGAATTTTATTTTTGCTCCGAGCTCATTGTCCTTTGTCACTACCAGTCCTGCGATCAGGTCACTGTGACCACCCAAATATTTCGTAGCACTGTGTACTACAATATCAGCTCCCAGCGAAAGAGGCTGTTGTAAGGCGGGTGAAGCAAAAGTATTATCCACGCAAAGCAGACAGGAATTGGCTTTGGCAATTTTTGCGATGGCCTGTATGTCGGTAATTTTTAAAGTGGGATTGGTGGGTGTTTCTATCCAGATGAGCTTTGTTTTTTCTGTTACTGCATCAAAAACATTTTCTGCATTGGTGGTATCCACATACTTTACGGTGATGCCAAATTTTTCATATACCTGTGTGAAGAGACGGAAGGCTCCGCCGTAAATATCATCCACTGCTACAATTTCATCACCTGATTTTAATAGTTTTAAAACAGCGTCAATAGCGGCGAGTCCACTACCGAAAGCAACGCCGATAGAACCATTTTCCATTGTTGCAATGATGGTTTCCAATGCGGCCCTTGTCGGGTTATTGCTTCTTGCATAATCATACCCTTTGTTTTCGCCGGGTGCATCCTGCACAAAAGTGCTGGTTTGATAAATGGGCACGCTGATAGCTCCTGTAGATTCATCTACCGGAATGCTGTGAATGAGTTGTGTTGCGTTAAGTGACATTGTGTTTACCCTCCTGCTGCATTACAGCGTTTTTAAATTTTAAAAATTGGATAGAACACTTTCAAGAGAAAATACAATTACCGGATGGATTTCTATTTAACCGCCGACAGGGTTAAGAACCGCTGTCGGGGTAAAACAAAAAAGCCCATCCGAGAAATCAGATGGGCTTTTAATATTTTAAAATATTTTTTTAAGCTTTGAATCTGACTTATCGTTCCGTTGGTTAACGGATGGAATTGGCACCTTTCCTTTCTAATCCTGAGCGGAGTCGAAGGGAGGTTGTCAAGGCTTCAACGGGCCATTACCCTCTGCCTTTCTTGATAAGTGAATTGTTAAAGAACTGGCGTAAAGGTATAGCGGCAATTTTAAAACTTCCAAATATTTTTTATTAAAATTTTAAAATAGCTTCTGTAAGCCTTGCTGGTTAAGGATTTTAAAGATTTACTTTTTTATTACTAATCTTTGCAAAAATTAGCAATCATTTTTTCTATCTTGTAAAACACAAACTATTTATCTGTACCTGCACATGTACAACATTCATCAAATACTGCAACATTATTTCGGTTACAGCCAGTTCAGGTTTAATCAGCAGGATATCATCGAAAATGTGTTGGCTAAAAAAGACTCTGTTGTTTTAATGCCAACCGGTGGTGGTAAATCATTGTGCTATCAGATTCCTGCACTGGCTTTTGATGGTGTTACGATTGTGGTATCGCCTTTAATTGCCTTGATGAAAGACCAGGTGGATGCATTGAGATTAAATGGTGTTGCTTGTGCTTTCTTAAATTCTTCTTTGAGTAATTATGAGCAGGCAACTGTGATGAACCAGCTCAAAAATAACCAGCTCAAATTATTATACGTTGCACCAGAAAGATTACTGGGGGCAAATGGATTACTGCAATTTTTACAACAGGTGAATGTATCATTGTTTGCTATTGATGAAGCTCATTGTATCAGTCACTGGGGGCATGATTTCAGGCCGGAGTATGTGGAACTGGGGCAATTGAAAACGGCTTTCCCCGGTGTTCCCGTTATTGCGTTAACGGCTACTGCTGACAAACTCACCAAGAAAGATATCATTGAAAAATTAGCGCTGACTGATTATACTGCATTTGAGAATTCTTTCAACCGGCCCAACATCAGCTACTTTATTAAACAGAAGAGAAAATATTTTGATGAGTTGCTGAATTATGTGTCAGCACATAAAGATGATTGTGGTATTATTTACTGCCTTAGTCGTGCAGGTACAGAATCGCTGGCTGAAAAATTGCAGCAGCATGGTTTTGATGCAGCAGCTTATCATGCAGGTTTGGAAAAGAAAGAGAAAGATGACCGGCAGGAAAAATTTCTACGGGATGAAATAAAAATTATTGTGGCCACTATTGCTTTTGGAATGGGTATTAATAAAAGCAACGTTCGCTATGTGATACATGCAGACCTGCCTAAAAACATTGAAGGTTATTACCAGGAAACCGGAAGAGCCGGCAGGGATGGACTGGAGAGTGAGGCCATTTTATTTTACAGCGCCGGAGATGTTTTTAAATTAAAAAGTTTTGCCAAAGTGGAAGGCAATGAAGTGCAAAGTAAGATCATGCTGAAGAAGCTTGACCAGATGGCAGCATTGTGTGAAACCAACGGGTGCAGGAGAAAATATTTACTCAACTATTTTGATGAGGCGGCGGCGGATTATTGCGGCAGCTGCGATGTGTGCCTCAGCGAAAGAGAAAGAGCAGACAGCACTGTGGAAGCACAAAAATTACTGAGTGCTGTAACAAGACTGAATCAGCGTTTTGGCTCCAATTATGTGATTGATTTTTTAAGAGGCAGCAGCACCACCAAAGCAGAACATCACTCCATTAAAACTTATGGAATTGGTAAAGACATCAGTAAAGAAAGATGGAAACAAATTGTAAAAGAACTACTGCAACTGCAATACCTGCAGCAAAGCGAAGGTGAATATCCGGTACTGCAACTAAATGAAAAAAGCAAGGCGATACTGAAGGGTGAAATGAAAGTGATGCTGACTAAAACGATTGCAGATAAAAAACCACTTACTGAAACTTTTACCGCAAGAGAAACTATTCACCAGGATCTGTTTAAAACATTAAAAGCAATCCGGTATAATTTGGCCAATGATGAAAATGTAGCGGCTTTCCAGGTTTTTTCTGATGCCACATTGGTGGAGCTGGCTACTTATTTACCACTCACTAAATTAGCACTGGCAAACATCTCGGGTTTTGGTGATATTAAACTGGCAAAGTATGGCGATTCATTTTTAGATGCCATCATTGATTATTGTGTATTGAATGATCTCAGTACAAAAATTAATTACAAAGCTCCTAAACGTGTAAAGCAATCATCCGCAAAAGAAAAAACCACCGATACAAAAAAGGCTAGCCTGCATTTGTTTCAACTCGGCAGATCGATTACTGAAATTGCTGCTGAAAGAAATTTAAGAACCAGCACCATAGAAGAGCACCTGGCTCATTTTGTGTATGAAGGGAAAATTAATGTGGGAGAAATAGTGAGCAAAAGTAAAATCGCCATCATAGAAAAAGCAATAGCAGCTAACGGTTATAATTGGGCCTTGGCACCAGTAAAAAAAATATTAGGTGAAGCTTATTCTTATGGTGAAATCAGTGCAGTAATGAGTTATATGCGGCGGATGAAAGAAGCATAGATAAAGTACCAACCCTTCGCTATTATTCCCCAACAGCCGTTCCCAATTTTACATCAATCTTCGTTTTTTTATCTGCTGAAAGAAATTTTTCTATTGCAGTCTGTATCTGTTCAAACTCTAGCAAAAAACCATCATGCCCATAAGTGGAATCAATAATAACCAGCTTTGCGCCGGGAATATGATCTGCCAAAAATTGTTGCTCACTTACAGGAAACAATATATCAGAAGAAATGCTGATCACCAGTGTTGCAGCTTTTATGTTTGCCAAAGCATCTTTCACTGAAACCCTTTCTCTTCCCACATTGTGTGCATCCATGCTTTTGCTCAATGTATAATAACTGAATGCATTAAAACGGTCAGCCAGTTTTTTCCCCTGGTAACGCTGGTAGGATTCACTTTTAAATCCGCTCAACTTTTTAGGATCTTCCTCAGACTGGTAATGCTGGTAGGTGTAATAATTCCGGTAAGACAACAGCGCAATACTCCTGGCCACTTTCATTCCTTCCACTCCTGCTGTTTCATTTTTGTGCTGCCAGGTGGTATCTGATTCTATGCAATACCGCTGCGATGCATTAAAAGCAATGGCCCAGGGCGAATGAAAAGCATTGGTTGCAATGGGAATAATATGTTTAAATAAAGCAGGTTCTTCAATGGCCCACTCTAACAATTGCTGCCCGCCCATACTACCACCCAAGCCAACATAAATACTTTCTATACCGAGGTAATTTTTCAGGTGCTGGTAAGCCCTGATCATATCCCTCGGCGTAAAAAAAGGAAAATCATGAAAGTACAGTTCGCCGGAAACAGGATCACTATCTAACGGATGAATGCTTCCATAGCAACTGCCGGGCATATTTACACAAACAATAAAATGCGATGCAGGATCAAATAATTTTCCCTCTCCTACTAACCCTGCCCACCATTCTGATGGATCACTGTTAGCAGTTAATGCATGAAATACCCACACCACGTTGCTTTTATCAGCATTCAGTTTTCCCAGGATGGTATAGCCAAGGTGAAACCCGGGAAGGGTTTCACCTGACTCTAGTGTAAAAGGGTCGTTGTACTTAAAAGTTGAGAACATATATTTTGAACAGCCCGGAATCCTTCAAAACTCCTCACTGTTTTTTAGAAGATTAAAAATGCTTCAATAATTATTCAGACTAAACCAATTCTTTTGCAAATACTTTTTCAAAAGCCTGTTCAAAATCTGCTTTAATATCTTCAATGTGTTCAATGCCCACACTGATCCTTACCTGGTTGGGTGCCACACCTGCTGCCAGTTGTTCTGCTTCACTCAATTGTTCATGAGTAGTGCTGGCCGGATGAATGGCTAATGTTTTAGCATCACCCACATTGGCTAAGTGACTGGCCAATTGGAGGCTGTCGATAAACTTGCTTGCATTTTCTTTGGTGCCTTTGATACTGAAATTAAGCACACCTCCAAATCCGTGCTCTAAATATTTTTTTGCCAGTTCATTGTAAGGGCTGCTCTTCAACCCGGGGTAGGTTACACTCTCCACCTGTGGATGACTTTCTAACCACGTTGCCAATGTCAATGCATTGTCCACATGACGCTGTACCCTCAATGACAGCGTTTCTAATCCCTGTAACAATAAGAAAGAATTGAAAGGACTTTGGCTGGAACCAAAATCTCTCAGGCCTTCCACTCTTGCCCTGATGATGAAAGCTATGTTTGGCATTCCAAGTGGATTATTTACACCAAAAATATCTGCAAAAACCAACCCGTGATAACCTTCACTTGGCTCAGTGAATTGCGGGAATTTGCCATTACCCCAATTGTAGTTACCGCCATCAACAATCACTCCTCCAATAGATGTACCATGCCCCCCAATCCATTTGGTAGCACTTTCCACCACAATGTTTGCACCATGTTCCAGCGGACGGAAAAGATAACCGCCTGCGGCGAAAGTATTGTCTACGATCAAAGGCAGGTCATATTCTTTTGCCAATGCCGCAAACTTTTCAAAGTCTGGAATATTCAGCCGTGGGTTGCCAATGGTTTCTAAATAGATCGCTTTGGTATTTTTATCAATCAGTGGTACAAAAGATTCCACATCATCACCATTAGCAAACCTTGCATCCACACCCAGCCTTTTAAAAGCAACTTTAAACTGGTTATGTGTACCGCCATATAAATAAGAAGTACTCACAAAATTATCTCCCGCCTGCATAATATTATTGAGTGCTAAAAATTGTGCCGCCTGTCCGGAGGATGTGGCCAATGCTGCCACGCCACCTTCCAACGCTGCCATCCGTTGTTCAAATACATCGGTGGTAGGGTTCATAATTCTTGTATAGATATTTCCAAACTCTTTCAGGCTAAATAAATTAGATGCATGCTGTGCATTATTAAAACCATAAGAAGTGGTTTGATAAATGGGTACTGCCCTGCTGTTGGTGGTTGGATCTATTTGCTGTCCGGCATGTAATTGTAAGGTGTCAAAATGTAACTGACTCATAAAATTGATTTTTTAATTTTTTAAAGATTGTACTGAAATATACTAAACTGTAATAGTGGCTTGCATGCAACGTATCAACAACCAGAACTGGTGCTAACCATGGATGAATAGAAATAATATGGAGGATTTTGCCGCATCGTTTTTTAGCCTACAAAAATAGTAGACTTTAGACAAGATAACCTAATTTTTTATGAACCCCACACCCGGGAATACCGGAAACGGAGATTCCGCTAAAATAAAGAAGGGCCTGGATAGAAATCCGGCCCCGTTTTAAAATCCAATATCCTATGAAAAACCAACTATAAGACTACTCAAAATCCAAAAGCGTTGCATGATATCTTATATTATTTTTTATTTAACTTCTTCCGGCTTCTGAAAAATACCCTATTCCGGTACTTGCATCCCCACTTACTGTTTTTTACTTTTATATCTTAAATCTTACCAAATGCTGTTTGCGCTGTTTTTACTGGTAATTATTATTTTATTCCTGGTCATTTATTTTCTTATCATTAAACCTTTACTTATGTCACAAAATGCATTGAACCGTTATCATTTTCGGGTGGAATGGGGTGGAACAAGAATTGGATTTATGGAAGTATCCGGGCTGGATATTGAAATTGAAGCCGTTTCTTTCAGGGAAGGCGGCAGTCCCGATGACAGTTTTAGAAAAATGCCGGGGCTGCGTAAGTATTCAAACATTACCCTAAAAAGAGAAATCATTAAAGGAGACAATGATTTTTTTAGCTGGATCAATACCAAACAGATCGGCACTATTGAAAGAAGGGATGTAACCATTTCATTGCTGAATGAAGATCACAATCCTGTGGTAGTGTGGAAAGCGAGGAATGCTTTCCCTGTACACTACTATGGACCAGTACTTGCATCCAACGACAGCGGCCTGGCTATGGAAACACTGGTATTGACGCATGAGGGAATCACCGTGGAGAGTTTATAAACAGGATCACTGTTTTGAATCGATCATTTTGATATATAAATCTTCTACTTTCTTTCTTGCCCAGGGCGTTTTACGCAAAAATGATAGGCTTGATTTAATGGTTGGATTATTATTGAAACAATTAATGGTAATGATATTACCCAGATCTTCCCAGCCATAATGATCCACCAGTTGGGTAAGAATGGCTTCTAATGTTTTGCCGTGGAGAGGGTCTTTAGAGATCATTGAGGATGATTTAGTTTAGTTTATTTTACAAACACACTTTACTTATGGCATAATAAAGCTTCCAGCCGATATGCCGTACAAAAGAGCCTACTTCCTCTTTAGTTGATAAATGAAATTAAAGAGTTTTAAGCTAAAAAATCGCCAACTATTTTTCAGTACATTACCATGCTAAGAAAACAGGAAGCAGGTATCAAAATATTATTTATACCTGCTAACGGGCCTTGTTAAACAAGTAGGCCCTCCTCCTCCTTTTACACTGATCTCCTCTCCTTTGTACACAATTACTTTACAGCCTGCATCTTCCAATGCCTTTTTTGTTTTAGGATTACCATCCACCATCAAACATACACGTGGTGCCAGTGCCAGTACATTGCAACCCATCGAATCAAATTCATCATCCGGAACTTCCACTAACTGAAAGCCTTTTTGCAACAATAAATTTCTGAATACAATGGGCATTAAAGGAGAATAAACCACCGCAAGATTTATATCAACAGGGCTTAGTATTGACATGAGATGAAATACATCTGAAGGGCCTTTATAATGTGGTAAAGGAACGGAGATTACTTCCACTCCCATTGGCTGCAACAAAGCCGTTAACTGTTTGATACCTTCTTCATTGGTTCGGTAAGTATGACCCACTGTTAATGTATGCTCATCCAGCCAGGCTACATCCCCACCTTCCAGTGTTCCGGGAGCAGTAATAGTGCCCAGCACCGGAATTCCATTTGCTTCAAATGCTTTTTTCTCAGCCAATGGCTCCTGCATCCTTGCCGCTTTGCCCATATTGCAAATGATCATTCCTTTGTCGGTTGCAATGGCTGCATCCCGGCAATAGATGGAATCCATGTTGACTGTTTCATCCTGGGGTAAATAAAATATTTCTGCTCCGTATTCCTTTAAAATGGATTCAAAAAATTTATACTCTGCTGATGCAATGCTGATATCAGGCTTACCCAGGTAATTTAATTGTTTCCAGTACTGTTCAATATGTTCATCACTGATAAAAGCCTGTTGTGCATTTTTGATGAACAAGGATTTTATTTTTCCAACTTCAGAATGAGATGTGCTGTTCATGATCTATTTTTTTATTGATGATTTGGATTGCTTTAAACAATGCTATTTCCCGGGGAGATTCAGGTTTTATTTTTCCAAAGTATCCATACATAAAAAGGTACGCCGGCCATCAATAGTATAAAGCCCCAGTAAACGGTATCCTGTCCTGCTCCTGCAACAGCCCATAATGAAAATAGGAAAGCCAGTATTGCCAGGGCGACCGATTGCAGCCACTTACCATTAAAATATTTCTTTTCAATCTTTATTACAATGTATGCTGCCGTGGAAAAAAGGTAGGGCACCAAAACGGTTAGTGTTGACAGCAGTATTAAAAATTTAAACTGCTCCACCAATCCCTTTGAATAATTCATACTCATTACTACTGATACCAGTATACTTCCAATAACAATCCCCGGGGCTGGTACTCCTTTTTTATTCAGCTTACCAAAAATTGCCGGGAATAAATTATCCTTCGCTACAGCATACGGTATTTGTCCCTGTATCAGTATCCAGCCATTCAATGCGCCAAAAGCAGCGATGGTAACACCGGCGCTTACCCAGTAACGGGAACTATTACCCCAAATGATAGCAGCAGCATCTGCAAAAGGTGTAACAGAATGCTGCAGTTCTTTTGCCGGTATCATTCCCATAACACTTACACTGCTTACAATATAAATTATCGTGGCGATGAGTGTGCCCAGCATAGTAGCCCGGGGAATTGTTTTTTCCGGGTTACTCACACTACCCGAGGGTATGGTAGCACACTCCAAACCAAGGAATGCATAAAATGTCATTGTAGCTGCAGCTGTAACCGCAGCAAAATCAGAAGTACCACTTATATTAAAAGGAAGAAAATTTTTGGCCTTTATAAAAAAAAGTCCGGCAATAGCTATCAGTACCAATGGAATGATCTTTAAAACAGTAGTAACCAGTTGCAGCTTGCCAGATGTTACGATGCCCCTTGTATTCACCCATGTTAAAAACCATATTGCTCCTAACCCTGTAAACACTGCTGCTAAAGCACTGGTGGCTAGTACAGGAAAGAAAGTACTCAATGCACTCACCAACGCCACCGCTATAGCAGCATTGGTACACCATATAGATATCCAGTAACCCCATGCCACCAAAAAACCGGTGAAGTCTCCAAAACCTTTACGGGTATAAGCATAAGGCCCGCCATCTGCCCGGGGTAGTAATTTACTCAGATGACTGTACACCTTTGCCAGCAGAAAAGCACCTGCAGCTGCAAATACCCATCCGAGTAAACTGATGCTGCCATACGCTGCCAATGCAGCAGGCATTAAAAAAACACCAGAGCCGATCATGTTGCCTACAACAAGAGAAGTACTCGTCCATAAGCCCAGTTTATTTTTTTGAGATGATGTTTCAGACACAAGCGGCAGATTTTATAAACAAGGTTAAGATACGATTTTAAAATTATCAGCAAGTGGAAGCTCAATTTTTATTGAGCCAGCAAAAATCATGAAATGAATAAAATATTTTGATCCTTTATTTTACCGGAGGTTGCCTGCCAGGAAAGTGAAAATATTTTTCCTGTTAAATTCAGAATCAAACATTTCACCATAATGCGGTGCATCTTTCACTATGATCAACTGGTTCTTTACACCAGTGAGGGTTAACCATGAACTCAACACTTTTGATTGCGTATTGGGAACTGATTCATCCTTCTCTCCCTGGATGATGAGGAAAGGTGGATCGTTCTTATCAATGTAAGTTACGGGACTGGCTTTTTTTGCAAGGTCAGGACGATCAACCGGCATTGCCCCCAGCAAGATCGCTAACGGGCTTCTTTCATTATTACTACTTGTATCAGGATTATTGGCAAACATCAAAAGATCTGAAGGACCATAAAAATCAACAGCACATTTTATTTTGAAAGAAGCTGATTGACCATCTTTGTAAAAATCCTTTACAGCATTATTATTGGACAATGCCAGTAAAGAAGCAAGATGTCCGCCTGCTGAAAAGCCAACCACTGCAATTTTATTTTTATCAATTTTATATTCTGTGGCATGGCTGTAAAGAAACTCAATCGCTGCATTGCAATCCTGTATTTGGGCCGGGAATATCGCTGTAGTGCTGTGCCTGTAATCAATGGATGCAAGAGCGTAGCCACTGTCGATAACCCCCTTTATGGTATTCGTCATATAACCCATGTCAGCATATTTATCGTTCATCATCCAGGCTCCGCCATGTACCCACACTATGAGTGGTAAATTAGTTTTAGTACCGGCGGGAAGATAAATATCCAGCAGGTGTTTTGGATCGGCGTCGTTTGCATAAGAGATGTTACTGTAGGTAACGGTGCCTTTCGGAAAAATAGCTGCCACAGGAGATTTTTGGGCAGTAGCAGATTGAAAGAAACAAATAATAAGTACAACTTGAAAACTGCAGAGAACTTTACCAGGCTTCATAAAACTTTTAGTTTTTAATTACAAATATCTAAAGTATTACTATGCAGTGAGAGCCGCAAATTATTTATTTGAAAACGGCAATCAAAAACTACCCTGCTGTTAATACCATTCTATTGAGGTACTATTACTCTCCTGAATTTTTGAATTTTATTCCCAAGTATGTCACCAATATAAATGTTCCCTTTATCATCCACCGCTGCATCATGATACCAGCAGGTATGCCCGTTATAACCACCACTTCTTCCAAAACGGCTTTGTACTTTTCCTGCGTTATCAAACAGGATCACATCTGAACCACGGTGCTTTAATTTTAAAAAATTATCATCATCCACTGCTATCAATTGCTGACTTGCTTTATCAAATGTTACAGAACAAATACTGCCATAACTATTATCTGAATATTGTTTTAAAAATTTGCCAGTGGAATCAAATACCTGTACTCTTTTATTTTCCCTGTCTGCCACATACACATTCACTTTATCATCCAGCGAAACAGCATGTGGAATATTAAATTCACTTTCGCCATTGCCCTTCTTGCCCCATTCAAATAAATATTTTCCTGCTGCCGTAAACTTAACTACCCTGCTGTTTCCGTAACCATCGCTTACATAAAAAGAACCGTCGTCAGTAACAGCCACATCCGTAGGCAGATTAAAATGTCCGGCATCAGTTCCGGGCACTTTTGCTTCACCCAGTTTCATTAGTAGTACACCTTCATGACTGAATTTAAAAACCTGGTGCAATGCCACATCTGTAACCCAGATGTTATCCCATTGATCCACGGTTAATCCATGCGGCATAATAAAAAGATCAGCACCCCAGCTATTGATTATTTTTCCTGTTTCCCTGTCCAGCATTAAAATGGTGTAGGATGAAATATTGCTGTCCGGCATTATATTGTCTGCAGGCCATTTGCGGTATGCCCGGTGAAAAACAAAAATATTTTGATTGCTGTCAATGCCGATTCCTGTTGGATTACCCAACACAAAACCTGCTGGCAGTTGCGGCCAGTCATTTACCAGTTCGTATCGGGTGAGTGGATCATTGCCTTTACCTGTTTTGGGAGAGATTAAAAAGTAATATACCAGCAGGCATCCAATTACGACAAGAAGGAAATACAACAACTTTTTCATGCATCAAAGTTTGATTAAGTATTCATGCTTTTATACAAGGCAAAAATTATTCAATAGAAAGTTCAACTTTCATACACCCACTTGCCTCCTACCATCGTACGTTCAATTGGGATGCTGATCAAAGAAGATGGCGACTCTTTAAATGGGTCTCTGCCCAGCACCACCAGGTCTGCCAGTTTTCCGGCTTCCAGTGATCCCTTTATATTTTCTTCAAAAGATGCATACGCACCATTGATGGTTCCTATTTTTATTGCTTCTTCAACCGTAACTTTTTGATTGGCACCCCAAACATTTCCTTTCATATCAGTCCGGGTTACACTGGACTGCAAAGCCATCATCGGTTCAAATGGGCCGGGTGGATAATCTGATGCCTGTGTTGGCCGTATACCTGCGTCTAAAAAACTTCTCAATGCAAACATTTGCTTCAGGCGTTCTTCCCCGTAGGCTTTCATTTTTTCTCCATGATAATAAACATAGGTGGAAAATGGTGTTGGAATAACCCCCAATGTTTTCATGCGTTTCACCAGGTCATCATTGATCATGGTACAATGTTCAATCCTGAAACGTGGATCAGTTTTAGGTTTCTCTTTATACAGGCGTTCGTATAATTTTAGTGTGGTATCAATACCAACATCACCATTGGCATGTATACCTATTTGCCATCCTGCATCGTAAGCTTTTTTTGCATAGGGATATAGTTGTTCTTCATCCATTACCAAAATACCATAATCATTTGGCCGGCCATTATAAGGCTGAGATAATCTTGCAGTACGTTCAGAGATAGAACCATCACAGGTCATTTTCATGCCGCCTATTTTTACCCATTCATTACCCACACCTGTTCGTACACCAGCAGCAATCATTTTATCAATATGGGAAAAATGGATCATGCAATAAATGCGGACTGACAGCTCCCCTGTTTCATATGCATCCAGGTAAGCCTGCAGATCATCGGGAGATCCCAATGCATCGGTTACAGAAGTAACACCCGTCTTTGTCATCATGTTAGAGATCAGTTTTACTCCTTCTCTTCTTTCATCACGGGTGCTGGTATCCGGAATTAAATTATCAAAAATATCATTGGCACTTTCTTTTATACAACCAGTCAATTTTCCATCAGCAGATCTTTCAAATTCTCCTCCTTTTGGGTTAGGGGTTGATTCATTTATATTCGCCATTTTTAATGCCAGCGAATTGCAGTAGTTGGTATGTCCTCCACGATGGCTTATAATTACCGGATGATCCATTACTGCTTCATCCAGGTCAGCAATATTTATTTTACGGCCGTCACTTGTTTTGGTATCATCATATTTAAATCCTTCTACCCAGTTTCCTTTTGCTGTATTGGCGGCTCTTTGTAGTATGGCATCTTTAATTTCCTTTATAGAACGCAGATCACAATCCACTTTTTTTAAATGCTGAAAGCCGGATGAAGCAGGATGGCTGTGTGCATCAATAAAACCAGGAAATACCGTTTTATTTCCCAGGTCAATCTTTTTTGTTTTGGCAGTTGCCATTTTTAGAATTTCCTCATTGGTTCCAACTGCCATCAGTCTTCCGCCTGCAATTGCTACTGCCTGTGCGGTTGGTTCTTTTGGATTAACCGTAAAAATATTTCCATTGTGCAAAATAATTTCTGGTTCTGTTTTCCCAAATGATAATAAAGGAATGGAAGCTGCAAGGGTTCCAATGAATTGTCTTCTTGAATGGATATGATCGGGTAGTTTATTCATGCTGGTAAAATTTAAAAATGAAAAGAGTAAAATGCCGCCTTAACCGCCTTGTATGTCTTTGCTTTTGGTCTTACTAAACTTTGTTTTGTCGACTGTCCTAATTAGTTTATTTCTGCGAATTGTAAATTCAGTGTTGCGAAAATAATTTGGTCTGAACTCTCGATTAAGTGTTATAACATATTCAGTAGGTTCATTGCTGTCAATAGCTATTTGAACAGGTTTAAAGCCCCATGTAAAAGTGAACATCAAAGTATCCGATTTAGTTAATGTGTGTTCAAAGCTGGTCAAATAAGGTCCATGTGACCTATAGAAAACAGTTTTACCATTTTTGGAGACGGTATAAATAAGAACGGTGTCTTTGTTAAGGTTAAAAAATATGAACTTGGATTTACTCGACCCAGTAATAACTTGCTTAGTTTTCTCGTATCGAATAATTGCTATTGAGTCTGAAATACTATTTAGAATCAACCTATTTGCTTGAGTCCGTGTCCAAGTTCCTTGTGTGCAAAGAAAATTTTCATTGCTTAGCAAAAATTCAAGTCCATCGTTCCAGAATTTAAATTGATTATTGCTTTCAAGTATAATTGAGCTTCTGTGATATGATTTTGCCTTATAATGCCCCATTAAATTTTTGTCTGATACTTTGCAAGAGTAGCAAAATAAAATGACAGCGGTCACCAAGAGTCTCATTGAAACAATTTTAGGGTTAGTGTGAATGCCAGATAACTATTTTATTTCCGAAAAAGGAATATTCTGAATCCTGTAAGACCTCCAGTCGTTGAAATCAAAATGCCACCATTCAAATTCATACACCGTAAAACCATTTGCCTCCATTTTGCTTCTGAGCAGGTCCCTCATTTTCCGCTGTTCCTCTGTACCACCTTTATAATCCGGGTAAGAACGTTCGCTGGTTTCATCATATACACCTGGCATCTGGATTTCTTTGCCGGTGGCAAGATCATACAAGCTTAGATCAACAGCACAGCCCCTGTTATGCCTGGAACCTTTTTTAGGATTGGCTACAAATTTTTTATTTTCTTCAGACATTACATCCCAGAATATTTTTGTTACGCTCCACGGACGGTAGCCATCAAATATCAGTAACCCATAGCCCAGTGGTTTTAATTGGTTGTTTACTTTTACCAACGCAGCTGCTGCAGGTCTTTGAAGAAATGCCCTTGCTTCTTTGTACACCGCTCTGCCTGCAAGGTTATTGCTGGTGGCATATCGTATATCTAATTTAAGAGTGGGGTCCTGTGTGATCAATTCAACCAGATCGGATGTCTTAAAATCCCCTGTTTCAGCTGGTGGTTTGGTAGCACAGCTATCCACTAATAAAGAGGATAAAATCAGCAGTGTCAAAAATATTGCATTGCTTCCTGTATAGTTGTGCATGAAAAATATTTAGCTAAATGAAGTATGTATTTAAGCAGTAATTAAAAATAACTATTTATGATAACACCTCCAAAAGCAATCAGCATGTTACTGCAGGATACTTGTCAATAGCAAAATTCCTGGATGAAGATTAGTATAGAGCAGTACAGTTAATCGACATTTCTCTTTACTTTTAGTTTAACAAAACCCATTGCATCATGATAAAAAAAAATTCCATTGTTGTTATTGGCAGTTCCAACACAGACATGGTGGTAAAGTCGGCACACTTACCACAGCCGGGTGAAACGATCATTGGCGGAACTTTTTTTATGAATGCAGGCGGCAAGGGTGCTAACCAGGCTGTAGCAGCCGCAAGGCTTGGAGGCAATGTGACCCTGGTAGCTAAAACAGGAAATGATATTTTTGGTAAACAGGCAATCAAAATTTTTAACGAAGAAGGTATTGATACTACCGCTGTATTAACTGATGAGGTATTACCTTCTGGTGTGGCTTTGATAACAGTGGATGATAATGCAGAAAATTGTATAGTGGTTGCTCCCGGGGCCAATGCTGCCCTGATGACACTTGACGTAAAAAGATTTAAACGAAAAATTGAAACGGCTTCTATATTGTTGATGCAACTGGAAATACCGGTAGAAACAGTTGCTTATGCCACATTTGTTGCAGCAAATAAAAAAGTAAAAGTGATCCTGAACCCTGCACCAGCCTGTCCATTGCCGGATGAATTGCTAAAACATATTTCAATCATTACTCCCAATGAAAAAGAGGCAGCAATGCTTACCGGTATTTCAGTAACTGATATACCATCTGCTGAAGAAACTGCCGTTTACCTGCATGAAAAAGGAATTGAAACGGTTATCATTACCATGGGGGCAAAAGGTGCATTGCTTTTTCATGAAAATGAATTTTCTTTAATAGAAGCACCTATCGTAAAAGCTGTTGATACCACTGCTGCAGGCGATGTTTTTAATGGCGCATTGGCGGTTGCGTTAGCTGAAGGAAAAAGCATGAAGGATGCTGTATCATTTGCGTGCCATGCTGCTTCCATTGCGGTAACAAGATTGGGTGCACAGGCATCTGCTCCATACAGGAAAGAGTTGAAGGTTGAAAGTTGATGGTTGATAATTTGAGAAAATATTTATTTCCACTTGCATAATAAAATATATGAAAAAGATCCTCACTAGTTTTTGTTTCGTGCTGTTTGTTACAACAGCCATTTGTCAATCAACGGTTGTTTTAAGCAAAGAAAAATTAAAAGATAAAATAAAAGGTGGCTGGGCAGGGCAAACCATCGGGGTTACGTTTGGCGGCCCGTATGAGTTTCAGTTCAACGGCACTTTTATTGGTGACTACCAGGCATTGACCTGGTACAACGGCGCATTAAAAAATGCGATGCTGAACAACCTTGGTCTGTATGATGATCTGTATATGGACCTGACCTTTGTGGATGTGTTTGAAAAATATGGCCTGGATGCACCCGTTGATTCTTTTGCAAATGCCTTTGCCAATGCAGGTTATATGCTGTGGCATGCTAACCAGGCAGCCCGTTATAATATTCAGCATGGCATCAAAGCACCACAAAGTGGTTACTGGAAAAACAATCCACATGCAGATTGCATCGACTACCAGATTGAAAGTGATTTTGCAGGATTGATGAGCCCAGGAATGCCCAATACCGCTTCTGCCATCAGTGATAAAATTGGCCACATTATGAATTATGGAGATGGCTGGTATGGAGGTGTATTTGTTGGTGCCATGTATTCGATGGCGTTTACTTCTAGTGATATTAATTATATCGTAACGAATGCGCTAAAAACGATTCCGGCAAAAAGTTATTTCTATCAATGTATTAACGACGTAATCCAGTGGCATAAAAAATATCCAACAGACTGGAAACAAACCTGGCTGGAAGTACAAAAAAAATGGGCTAACGATATTGGATGCCCTGATGGCGTATTTGCTCCATTCAATATTGATGCGAATGTTAACTCGGCGTATGTGGTGATCGGATTGTTATATGGTGATAAAGATTTTACAAAAACAATGGAGATCACCACCCGTTGCGGACAGGATGCGGACTGTAATCCTTCTACTTCTGGAGGTATATTGGGAGCGCTGCTTGGTTATGATAAAATTCCTGCATACTGGAAGATGGGATTGAAAGAAGCTGAAGGAATTGATTTTAAATACACCACCATGAGCCTGGATAATGTATATGAAATTGGATTAAAACATGCGTTAAAAAATATAGAACTGAACGGCGGAAAAGTGACGAATGAAAACGTAAGCATTAAAATACAACTACCCGTGGCAGTTAAGTTTGAAAAAAGTTTTGAAGGAAGTTACCCGGTTGAGAAAAAGAAAGTAAAATGGTCTGATGATAAAACGGAGATCAGCTTTGAATTTACAGGAACCGGCTTTGCTTTAAAAGGAGAAACTGCTGTATGGGAAAGCCAGTCTCAATTTGTTTTTAATACAGCATTGTATGTGGATGAACAATTGATTGAATCCCCACAATTACCAACCAGTTTCACTTCCCGCCGGCACGAACTATGCTGGAAGTATGATCTTCCAAAAGGAAAGCACACCGTGAAATTGAAGATCCTGAATCCATCAAAAGAAATTCAGTTCAGGGCATGGGATGTTATTATTTATTCTAACAAACCCGTTGATGGTATTAAAGCAAATATGACTGCTGCTGCAAAATAATTTCATCATCATACAAACTGCTGCCACATGTTTATCATAGAAAATTACGGCGTTGCTATTTTATTTTGCATCATTACGATGCTTTGCTGGGGCTCTTGGGCCAATACACAAAAGCTGGCTGCCAAAACCTGGCGCTTTGAATTATTCTACTGGGATTATGTTATTGGCATTTTATTATTCTCTCTTATTTCAGCATTAACACTCGGCAGCATTGGTGATAAAGGAAGAAGTTTTATCACTGACCTTCAGCAGGCAGATGCAGGCAACCTCGGCAGCGCATTGCTGGGTGGTATTGTTTTTAATGCCGCCAATATTCTTTTTTCTGCAGCCATTGCCATTGCAGGTATGGCAGTAGCATTTCCTGTAGGCATTGGGCTTGCACTGGTGCTGGGTGTAATTGTAAATTATACTGGTGCCGAAAAAGGAAATCCTGTTTATTTATTTCTTGGCGTTGCATTGATAGTGGTTGCAATTCTTATCAATGCCATTGCTTACCAAAGGAAAAATAAATCATCACAAGGCGTTTCTGCGAAAGGGATACTTATTTCATTGGTTGCAGGATTACTCATGTCATTTTTTTATCGTTTTATTGCTGCCTCTATGGACCTGGAAAATTTTGAAAATCCTGCCGCCGGAAAGATGACCCCTTACACGGCTGTGTTTGTTTTCTCCTGCGGTATCTTTCTTAGCAATTTTTTATTCAATACTATTTTAATGAAAAAGCCGATTGAAGGAACGCCGGTTTCTTATGCTGATTATTTCAGAGGAAAATTTTCCACTCACCTGGTAGGTATATTGGGTGGATTGATCTGGGGTATTGGCAACTCTTTTAATTTAATTGCAGCCGGTAAAGCCGGCCCTGCTATCTCTTATGGTCTTGGGCAAGGGGCTACACTGATCGCCGCACTGTGGGGTGTATTTATCTGGAAAGAATTCAACAATTCGCCGAAAGGAACGAATGCATTAATAGCGTGTATGTTCCTGTTTTTTATATTGGGATTAGGGATGATAATTTATGCTGGTTTATAAACTTCCTTTTTCAACTGAGTGGTGGGTTGCGAATAGTTGCTACACTTCCTGAAATTTTACTCACCATTCACAACTCACAACTCACGTTTAACTTAACACTAGTTGCATTACAGTAACAACCTAATCTCCTGATCCCATTACTATTTTATCCACTTCTTCTACTTGCCTGTGTTCTTCTTTAAGACGTTTTATTTTTTTGCCATAAGAAATCTTTGTGATCAATACAAATAAAACAGGCACTACAAAGATGGCAAGTGTAGTGGCAGACAGCATACCGCCAAATACGGTCCAGCCAATTGTTTTACGGGATTCAGCAGCAGCACCGGTTGCAAAAGCCAACGGCAATACACCGAGGATAAATGCCAGCGAAGTCATAATAATAGGGCGTAAACGTAAGTTAACAGCCTGCAACGTTGCAGCAACTATTTCCACACCGGCATCTACCCTTTCCTTAGCAAACTCTACAATCAAAATGGCATTTTTTGCTGCCAGCCCTATCAATGTGATCAAGCCAATTTGTGCGTAGATATTGTTGGTCAGATTTGGCAGCAACAGTAAAGTCAATATTGATCCAAATGCCCCAATTGGTACTGCAAACAATACAGAAAAAGGAATAGACCAGCTCTCATATAAAGCTGCTAAAAACAGGAAAACAAAAATGATGGAGATGGCGAAGATGAGTGTGCTGCTGTTTCCTGCAGCGATCTCTTCACGGCTTAACCCGGAAAATTCATACCCGTATCCAACCGGTAAAGATTTAGCAGCTACTTCTTTTAGTGCATCAATGGCCTGTCCGCTGCTGAAGCCTGGTTTTGGCGATCCATTGATTTCAACAGACCTGTAAATATTATAATGCGATATCACAGAAGGGCTTTCCGACACCCTTGTTGTAACCAAAGAACTAAGTGGTATCATATTACCCTGGCTGTTGCGTACATAATATTTTCCCAGTTCGTCTATAGAAGAACGGTAGCTGCTGTCTGCCTGTGCCATCACCCTGAAATTTCTTCCATACAAATTAAAATCATTGATATAACTGCTGCCCAGTAAAGTGGACATGGTGCTATAAACTTCCACCACAGACACGCCTAATTTTTTTGCTTTCTCTTTATCTACATCCACCTGGTAACTGGGTGTATGGGTAGTGAAAAAAGTATAGGCCATCCCAATTTCAGGCCGCTGATTTACCTCTGCTAAAAACTTCCTTGCCACTACTTCAAACTGCTGAATATTATCAGTACTGGTAGTTTGCTGCAGTTCAAAAGTAAAGCCTGCAGTTTGTCCTAAACCGGGTATGGCAGGTGGCCCTATCGCCAGTATCCTTGCCTCTTTTATATCAGCAGTCCGCTTTAGGATTTCTGCAATAATGCTCTTTAATTGCGTTTCTTTTGTTTTACGTTCACTCCAGGTTTTGAGGTTTACAAATATGGTACCCACATTTGATTTGTTGGAGAAAGTAATGATATTCAAAGCCGCTAAACCTCCCACTAATCTTACTCCTGGCACAGACTCCACCCGAGCCATAATATCCAGCAGCATTACTTTACTTCTTGCAGTAGAAGTAGCTTCCGGCATTTCGTAAGTTACAAACAAACGCCCCTCATCTTCAGAAGGAATAAAACCGGATGGTTTACTTTTGAACATAAAGAATAAACCTACAAATAAACACAGCAGCATGATCAATACCAACGGCGTTGCCTTGATCCATTTTGCCACACCATTTGTATAGGAGTGATTAATTTTCCCAAAGCCTTTATTGAACCAGGCAAAAAATTTCTCCAGTAAATTTTTCTTTTCACTGTCATCTTTAGATGGCTTAAGCATGATGCTGCACAGCGCCGGTGTGAGGGACAATGCTACAAAAGCTGATATCAATACAGAGACTGCAATGGTGATGGCAAACTGCTGATACAAACGCCCTACGATTCCGGGGATAAAACCAACAGGAACAAATACTGCTGCCAATATCAATGCAATGGCTATTACAGGGCCGGATATATCCCTCATCGCTTTTTGAGTGGCTTCTTTGGGGGATAATTTGCCATGATCAATATAATGCTGCACCGCTTCCACCACCACAATCGCATCATCCACCACAATACCGATGGCCAATACAAATGCAAACAGGGTTAAGGTGTTGATGGTAAACCCAAAAGGGATAAAAAAGATGAATGTTCCAATCAAAGAAACCGGAATTGCCAAAACTGGAATGAGTGTAGCCCGCCAGTTTTGTAAAAAAAGAAACACCACAATCACCACCAGCAGCAATGCTTCCGCCAGTGTCTTTATTACTTCTTCGATAGAAACTTTTACTACTGTTACAGTTTCCAATGGCATATCATATTCAATGTCTTTGGGAAATGTTTTTTTCAGTTCTACCATTGCTTTTTGGATACCATCAAAAGTTTCGAGTGCATTGGCACCGGGTGCCTGGTAGATCAATATAAAAGCAGCAGGCTTACCATTAACATATGCATTACTTCCATAATCAAATTTCCCCAGCTCCACTCTTGCCACGTCTTTTAAATACACAATGGTTCCTGTGGATGGCTGGGTACGTACAATAATATTTTCGAATTGTGATTTTGTATTGATACGGCTATTGGTTAAAACACTGTATTCAAAACTTTGTGTATTCGGTTGGGGATTACCTCCAACGGTACCTGCTGCCACTTGTAAATTCTGTTCAGACAATGCTGCCGTAATATCCCCAACACTCATTTCCAAACTGGCTAATTTTTCAGGATTAAGCCAGATACGCATACCAAAATCATCCGATCTTGAAATAATATCCCCTACCCCCTTCACCCTTTGCAAAGCATCTTTCAAATATATATTGGCGTAGTTACCAATAAACGTGGCATCGTGTGTACCATTGGGTGAATATAATGCCAGTACCACCATGATGCTGGGGTTACGTTTACGAACAGTAAGGCCTAAACGCTTTACGGCATCAGGCAGGGATGGCTGTGCCACACTCACCCGGTTCTGTACATCCAGTGCTGCAATGTTCACATCTGTACCAATATCAAAATTTACATTGATGGAACTCTGGCCACTGCTGGTACTGTTACTCGACATATACGTCATGCCGGGTGTACCATTGATCTGTGTTTCTATAGCGGTAGTGGTAGTCTGCTCCACCGTTTGTGCATCGGCCCCCGTAAAGATGCCGCTAACCGTTACCGTTGGTGGAGTAATATTAGGGTACTGGGCTACTGGCAACATAACCATGGCAATGGTGCCAACCAGCACAATCACTATTGATATTACAATGGCCGTTACAGGTTTTTTTATAAAAGTTTCTGCTATCATTTTATAATTTCTTTAGGCTGATTTATCAGCAGGAATTGTGTATAAACTATTTATTTCCTGCGGCAGCAGCGGATTTCCCTATCGTTACTTTTATGCCTTCCCGAAGATTCTGTACTCCCTCTGTCACTACTTTTTCTCCCTGTTGCAAACCTTCCTTAATAATAATATTGGTACCAATTGGTTTACCAAGCACTACTTTACGCTGTGATACTTTATTACTGTCGCCCGGTATGTACACAAAATATTCACCCAGTTGTTCCACCACAGCTTTATAAGGAATAACAACTGATTGAACTGAGGAGTTGTTCTTTATCCGCAGGGTTCCATTCATACCGGCTTTTAGCAAATTATCTTTATTGGGGAAACTAAGCCTTGCTTTAATAGTACCGGTTTGAGGGTTTACCGCCCTGTCTATTAAAACAATTTTTCCGGGATAAGGATATACATCCCCTCCAAACGCCAGTATAAAAGCAGAATCGGAAGGTTGTTGTTTTTCACTCAGCAATTTTGAAAACCGGAAAATATCTTTTTGCTCAATGTTGATATCAACGGCAAGGTCTCCATCAGTAGAAACGGTATTCATTATAGTTTGCCCGGCAGTAACCGCCGCACCTGTTTTTACACTGGAGATTCCAATAATACCATTGAACGGTGCATACACCTTTGTATAGCGCACACTTGTTTGCACCGCTCGTATGTTGGCCCTTGCAGCAGCGGCTTGCTTTTGTGAAACTTCCACCGCAGCATCTGCATTGTCTACCAACTGTTTTGCCACCGCATCATTTTTATCCAACTCATGATAACGGGCAGCATCTTTTTGTGCCTTGTTTAAATTGGCTTCCTGCACCTGTAGGTTGGCAACTGCCTGTTGGTAGTTGGCAGTATATAATTGTGCGTCTATTGAATACAGCAACTGTCCTTTGCTTACTCTTGCTCCATCGGCAAAATGTACGCCGGTAATAAAACCACTTACCTGCGGCCTGAGTTCCACCTGGTTCAATGCAGTTACCGTAGCAGGATATTCATCAAAATATACCGCATTGGAAATAACTGCTTCCTGCAATATAACTGTTGGAGGAGGGGGCGCCGCAGGGCCTGCTTTTTTTTCATTGCATGCTGTTAATAAAAAAAGAAAAGCAATGCCTGAATGTTTTAATATTTTACCAGAGAATAATTTGTGCATATATTTTAATTGATACTGATACAAAAAAAGAATTCGGTTTAATAAGTTATTTGTCCTGATGCTTTTTGCAAATCCACCTTTGAAGACAGCACCTGGTACAAAGCATTAAAATAATTGATCTGTGAAGTTCTGAGATCTGCTTCTGCTGTAATTACTTCCAGGTAAGTTTTTATACCTGACCTGTATTGCAATTGAATCACATCATACACTTCTTTTGCAAGTGCCACATTTTCCTTTAATGCCAAATAGTTTTCCAAACTGCCTTTATAAGATGCCTGTGCCTGGGCGTACTGTGTGTTGACTGCATTTTTCAGGCGAATGATATCCTGATCGCTTCGTTGTAATTGAAGCTCCGCTGTTTTTATATTGGCATTGCGCTTACCACCTTGGAAAATAGGAACACCTAAGGTAACCGCCGCAAAGGAATTGGGATAGTTATTAGCATATAACTTGTTGAGCAAATTATTCTGAAAATTTAAATTATAGGCTCCATTAAGCGATACGGAAGGCAGGTAACTCCATTTGTTATACAACAAATTTGATTGTAATAATTTCCTTTGGGTTTCCAGCAATTTGTATTCTATTCTAGTCCTGTAGTCTGGTCGCAGTAAAGTGTCAATCAAAATTTCTTTTTCCATCGCCAGGCTGTCATACACTATATTTAAGGCTGCAGTTTCAGGATACCCCATCAAAGATTTGAGGTATTCAATTTTTGCCTTATACAGTTCTTCATTAGTTTTTTTGGATGCCTTGATATTATTAAGGCTGATGGTGGCTCTTTTATAATCTATCTTATCTGTGATACCTGATTTGTATTGGTTGGTTGCATCCTGCAAACTTCTTTCAATGCGTACAATATTTTCTGCAGCCACTTTTATTTGCTGCCCGGTTGCCAGTACATCATAAAAAGCTTTTGAAACATTCGCTACCAGGTCAATTTTATTATTTTCTGTAGCCTGTGCACTTTGAAGTTGTACATCGCCTTTGGTTCTTCTTGCCAATAAAACATCTTTATTAAATATGGTTTGCGACAGTGTGAATTGGCCCACAGAAGTATTTTCTGTACCGAATCTTACAAGATTGCCGCCGATAATATTTGACGGTAAAATAAAATTATGCTGAAAATTATAATTGAAATTAACCTGCGGATACCAGTCTGCCAGTTTGCTCCTGATATTGGAGTTGGTTATCTGTTCGTCAATTAAAGATTGCTGTATCTGCGGCTGGAATTTAATAGCGTAGTCAATTGCATTTTTAAGTGTTACTTCCTGCAGCAGTGTATCCTTTACTGTTGTTTGAGCACAAATAAAAAAGGAGGGCATTAACAAGAGAAAAAACAGTGTCTCTTTTTTCCCATTTTCAAAAAATTCATTCATATAGTTGGTTTGATCCTATTTTAATAATTACCGATCACCAATATTGAATTGGTAACATTTTGTAAAATACAATTGGCAGGTATCGTTGTTCTTCAGGGCTATTCTTTTCCTGCAATTTTATTGATCCAGTCTGCATAAGCCTTCAGCAATAAATGATTCAGGTTGTATGTATGATTACGACCATCTTTTTCCGCCTCTATCAATCCTGCTTCGGTCAATGTTTTAATATGATGACTTACCGATGGCTGTGCAAGTTTTGTGATGCTCATAATCTCCGAGCATTGTATAGTTCCTCCCCGGTTGTACATATCCAACAGAATCTTTAACCGGTTGGTATCGGCCAGGGCTTTTGAAATCTTTTCTAATTTTTTTAATTCCAAGGTGAGAATACATTGATGCATGCAAATGTATCTATTATTAATACAATGAAAAATTTTACTTCCTTTAAAAGGCAGGTTATGGATGATAAAAGGTTGATTTCTTATTTGATGATTTTACTTCTGTTAACATTTCGTTCCACAACTCATCATGCTCAGCCCCGGAGCTAAAGCATTTAAATTTACCAACAGGTTAAATTTTACTTTAATAAAACAATCTCATAAAATTGAAGTGGCTAGAATACCTCCTATATTTTTTTACGTTGGAATTAACTGGAACTAAAAGATTGCCTTTGTCGTTCTCAGCAGGAGTTTTTCCTAAAACATACTCCTCATCTTTATTCGATCATACCATCTGTTTTGTATGCTTTATATCAAGATCCATTAATAGGTATTAATTTAAAAATTCTTCTAAAATCATTTTCTTACTAATCGTTATTCCGGCGGTTGTGCCCATTGCAACTGCATTTGCGACAGTCCGCATCTTTGTGGCATTGTCTCCAATTGCAAAAACTCCTTTGATGGTAGTTTCCTGGAAGTTGTCAATCTTTATATACCCTTCTTCCGCTAATTCGCATCCCAACAATTCGGGGATTTTACAATGCTGCTCAAAAGGACTGGGTGCATAAATAGCCTTGAGAGAAGATGTAGAGCCGTCTCTGAAAATGATATTCCGGAGATATCCATTCTTATGCTCCAGTCGTACAATTTCCTTTTCAACTATTTTAACCTGATGTTGTTGAAGTTTTTCCATTTGTCCAATAGTTAGTGCAGCAATTCCATTGGTGAAGAGAGTTAAATCTTCTGTCCAATTAGAAATCAGTCTTGTGAAGTCGAAGGCTAAATCTCCATTGCCAAGGATACCGGTTTTTTCATTTCTGACTTCATAGCCATGACAATACGGGCAATGAATAACCGAGATCCCCCAACATTCGGATAATCCATCAATGGTGGGAAGTAAGTCTTTGATACCTGTTGCAAAAATTAATTTCTTTGCTGCAAATGTTTCACCAGTTGCTACCAGAATTTGAAATCCCTTTTCTGTTTTACCAGCATTTATTGCTGCGCCATTAAAGAATTTTACTGTATCATATCTTCTGACTTGCAGATTAGCTAAAGCAGCAATTTCGGCTGGAGTTTTACCGTCATTTGTAAGGAAGTTGTGTGAATGAGGTGTTTGCCGGTTGCATGGTTTCCCATTATCAATTATTAGTACTTTTCGCAAAGCCCTCCCAAGGGCCATACCGGCAGCAAGACCTGCATAACTGCCTCCAACTATTATTACATCAAAAGTATTGGTATTTATCATCAGATTGTATTTTGAAATATTTATTAAAGGGACTGGCAGTAAAATGAACGCTGTAGCTTTACTTCCTTGTTTGATAAACTCACGCCTCGATAATGAAGTCATGGATTGTTGAATGGTTTTATTCCGACCTTTTATTTTTTGCTGAAATCCTTGTAATGATTAAATCAACAAATGGCACACCTGCAAACATCATCCACGGAACTAAGGAAATAGTCAGCAGGAATGTTCTTTGGTATAACGGCAAGACGGATAAAGACTCTCCAAACAAATAAAGAAACAATGTGATGGATGGATAGATTACAAACCAAATCTTCAGAGAAGCAATCAATTTCATTTTTGTTTTCATTCTAATTATTTTTTTCTGAAGTATTATTTTTTTCTGATAGCAAAAGTAGTTTCTACTTCCAGCTTTATTGTAGGACAAACATGCAGTTATACAGGACTAAGGTGAAATTTCTGAGACGCATTCCTATGGAAAATCTTTTCAAAAAAAAAGAAAATGCTGTAATCTATGTATTGCCCAGCCAAACCTGATTGCCTTTTTATAATATCAAAAAGCAAGTCCGGATATTAAAACATCCGGACTTGCTTTATACAATCCTTTTTGAAATCAAAGAATTAGTAAGGCTTAATTATCTGCCCGGTATTTGCACCGAACACTGATTTACGGAAACCATATTCCAATTGCTGCATGGTTACCGGAATGTCACCCGGAAAGTAAGGGAAATATTGCGGAGAGTTTTCAATAACTGTAGGGCTCACTGCATTTATTCGGATTTCATTTTCCAATTCTATAGCTGCAGCCCTCACAAATCCTTCCACTGCTCCATTGGCTGCTGATGCATTGGCAAAATTCTTCTGTGGGTCATGTGATAATGCACCGGTGATTAATGTAAATGATCCTTTAGGATTGATGTAATGCTGGCCGATCAATACAAGGTTAATCTGTCCCATCATTTTTCCTTCCACACCCTGCCTGAACTCTTTATCAGTCATTTTTTTCCAAGGGCCAACATAAGTAGGGCCTGCTGTAGAAATGAGGGCATCAAAAGCACCTGTTTGTTTGTACATGTTCTCAATGGATTCGGTGGAAGTGATGTCTACTTGTACATCGCAACCTTCGTTAGCGGCAGTAGTAATGACTTCATGTTCTTTTTCAAATGCACTTTTCAGGTGCTTTCCCATAGTGCCCGATGCACCAACGATGATAATTTTCATTTTTGTAAATTTTAAAAGTTTATTTACGCAAAAGTAAATTCACCGAAAGGTGGTATAACAGGACGATGATGGAGTTGTACAGGACTTATTTAAAATGGTGTCTGAATGCCTCAGGCGAATGACCCATATGCTTTTTAAAGAACCGTATAAAATAAGAAATGTCTTCATAACCGAGTTGATCAGCTATATCCTTTACCTGGTTTGGGGTTGCCAATAAATATCTTTTTGCTTCCAGTATAATATGCTCATTAATCAGTTCTGAGGCTGTTTTGCCAATAGAAGATTTAGTGATTTCATTTAGCTGGTATGGGGAGAGGTTCATTAGATCGGTGTATTGAGATACCTGTTTATGGGTGGCAATGTGCTTGCCTAGTAATTCTAAAAATTCTTCAAAGCGTTCCTGGGTGTAGGATTTGGCAGCTGTTGGTACGCCTTTAGGATTGGGGCTTTGCCTTACAAATTCAATGAAAAAAATATCAAGACTTGATTTAATGACATCCTTGTATCCTTCTTCTCTTGCTGTGTATTCATTCAACATTAAGGTTAGTATGGATTGTAGCTTGTTAAAGCGGTCTATTTCAAGCTCGCAATAGTTTTTGTTGCTTGCCTTTCTTAAGCGCTGGTTTGACAGCTTGTCTTTAGGGTGATAAAATTCGGTATTAAATTCAACCAGGTATCCTGTACAGCCTGCTTTCAGTTCAAGCTGGTGCACCTGGCCTGGACGTATAAAAAAGACAGCATTATCCAGCACCTTATATGCTGTAAAATCTATTTCATGATTGCCGGCCCCTTTTTTTAAGGCCAATATAAAAAAGAAGTCGTGCCTGTGCAGATCATGAATTAAGTCTTTGCCATCAAGCAAGGGTTTAACATCCCGTATGCTAAAGTGCTCAGAAAATTTCTGCTCGTTATGTACTGCATTAAGACTTCTTATTGGTATTCTGTGCATTTTAAATTAATTAACGACTCTTGACTTTATTAAATCTGGCAATTGAAATCTGGCATTTAAAATCTCCGACACCCATAAAGGTATCACAACAACAGATAACATATAATGCAATTACAGGTATGAGGTCGTAAAATAAAGATGTAATAAATTCCAGAAATTCTGTAACAAAACCTGGTGGAGAACTAGGTAATTTGCACCGCTTAATTATGATCAAACTCAGCATAGAATCACTTCATCAATTTATTGCGGATCATCAACTCAAAAGAGTAGATGGCAATATTATCTTTGACGCCAAAGTAAATATTAATTCTGGCAATACTTTTTGCAGCATTAATTCGCAGGTACAGCTCATTGTGCTCACCAATGAAATTGCTGTTTATATTCTTGAATTTTTAAAGGAAGAATATAACATCACTGAAATGTACAGCACTGGACAGTATCATTTTAGTTGTACAGAGGCAAAAACACTGGAGATAAGCAAGCGTAATGAACACAACAAATTCCTTATTTCTATTATACCCATTTAGTAATACCATCATTTTATCCGGAGGCTGGCTAAGTTTATTGATAAATAAACTACTTTTAAAACTGATTAAACTTAATAGCAACCGGCATGAAACTTTATATCCGCAACATGGCTTGCGAAAGCTGTAAAATATTGGTGAAAGAAGAATTGGAAAAACTGGGAGCTAAACCTGTAAAAGTAGAGCTGGGTGAAGCGGAAACGACAAAAAAATTATCTGAAAAACAGCAAAAACAATTTGATGTTGCCATTAAAAAAGCAGGACTTGAACTGGTGAAAACCAAGGAAGGTGTTTTAACAGACCAGGTAAAAGCCTTAATTGCTGAATATATTGGAAGTAATGAACAGCTGAAGATCAACTTATCTGATTACCTCAGTAAAAAAATGCACTATGATTATGCTTACCTCTCCAGCTATTTTTCCGCCATGCAGGCAAACACCATTGAACAATATTCTATTGCACTTAAAATTGAAAAAGTAAAAGAAATGCTGGTGCTTGAAGATCTTACCCTCACCCAGATAGCCGACCGGCTTAACTACAGCAGTGTAGCACACCTTTCCACACAATTTAAAAAAGTAACAGGCTTGTCAGCTTCCCATTTTAAGAAACTCAGGAGCATCAGAAGAAAGACTATACAGGATCTGTAGCCGTTGCAACATTGCACTGTGTATAATATTCCCCACAATTATCCAATTATTTATTAAAGTGAGTAAGGGTTGAATGCCAAGATTTCATTTTTAAAGGAATTTTAAAAATGGCATAGTAATGGATTTTGTTAAAGTATCTTAAACAATTTAAACTCGTTATTATGAATAATCTACTTTATCTGGTTGCAGTCATTTTGGTTATTGGTTGGGCTATTGGTGTATTTGCCTACAGCGCAACAGGATTGATTCATGTGTTATTAGTTATTGCAGTTATTGCAATCATATTAAAACTTATCAGTGGTAGGAATCCACTCTGATAAGTACTATAATTATCTTACTTCAATAAAGCCACCACTTCTATTAATAATTTTAATGGGAGCTTGTGGCTTTATTTATAGAAACGATATATTCACCCAGAAGAATTAATGAAATAAATTTAATTTTCAATAGAATAAAAAGTGGTTGAATCAAATTGTTTCCTTTCAGCTTCATTCATCCGGTTACGTAAAAGCCTGACTGTATATCCACCTCTTAGTTTATTATTTTCTACATACATCCAGTCAGTTATATTATTTTTATTCACTTTCACGGTGTCGCCTAATTTAACTTCTGTTGTTGATTCTGGAGTATTATTAATTACACCATAGTAATCGCCTTTTTCCTGTTTAATATCCCCAACCCAAATATGCTCACCTCCATCAGGAGTTGAGTACCTTACTTTCAATGTAAAATAATCGTACAATTTATTTTTACTGCTTAATGCAGCATCAAATTTATAAAGAGATGCAGTAGCCTGCAGGATAGCATTATTCATTTCAGAATCATCTGATTCCACAGTATGCATTGGCATACCGTCTTTATCAATAGATTTAATTTTTTTTTGGGGATTGCAGGATCCAAAAAATATAACTGCCAGTGTAAAAAAAAACTTAGACATGATATTTGTGTTACGAATTGAATGTAACACCATTTTCATTAACGGGATTTAGAATTTTATATTCCCTCAAATGAATTCGGGGAATCTTTCTTAGTAGAAAAGGTATTGCTATGAATCTTAAAAAATGGACAAAAAAAAGGCCCGGATAAAAATCCAGCCCGTTTTATAAAATCCAATATCCTATGAAAAACCTATTATAATATTGGCAAATGCCAGGCCAATAAGAAACACGTTAAAACTTTTATTTAATGGGGAATAAAATACACAGCCTAAATAAATGTGTGGAAAATATCAGACTAAAAACGGGGAAATGAATTTTATAAACATCAACCAACTAATGTTACAATTGCCCTGATACCCATATACGTCATTGCCACCACTACCAGCCAGCCAGCAATTGAAAGCCAACGCTGGTGTTTATAACTACCAATGATATTTTTATTATTTGCTGCCAGCAAAACAATGGCTAAAGCAAAAGGCAATATCAATCCATTTACCGCACCAGCCATCACCAGCACTTTTACCGGTTGTCCCACCAGCAAAAAAACAACTGTGGAGAATAAAATAAAAACAATGATGATCTGCCTGAAATATTTTGTTACTGCCGGGTGCAATAGTTTGGCAAATGTTACAGATGTAAACGCAGAGCCTACTACAGAAGTAATGGCTGCACTCCACAATACCAATCCAAAAATTTTGATACCTGCCTGCCCTGCTGCTGTTTGAAAAACTGTAGCAGCAGGATTCTGATCACTGAGTGTAATACCCTGCCATACCACACCAAGGGCTGCAATAAATAAAATGATCCGCATTAAAGAAGCTACAAGAATTGCAGACACCGCACTCTTGGAAACCTGCTGAACATTTTCCTGCCCGGTTACGCCTGCATCAATTAAGCGGTGGGCTCCTGCAAAACTGATATAACCACCCACTGTTCCTCCTACAATGGTGAGAATAATGGTTTCATTTATTTTATCGGGAACAAATGTTTTGATAATGGCTTCGCCCAAAGGTGGATGAGCCTGGAATGCCACATACAACGTTAAAGCGATCATTACAAAGCCGAGCAGTTTTGCAAAATTATCCATTGTCTTCCCTGCCTCTTTAAAAATAAAGATCATAATGGCAATGATGCAACTGACCAAAGCTCCTGTTTGTACACTGTAACCTTTTAGTACATTCAGGCCAAGCCCTGCGCCGGCAATATTGCCAATATTAAAAGCAATGCCACCTAAAATAATGAGTGCAGATAAAACATAGCCAGCACCAGGCAACACTTTATTTGCCACATCTTGTGCATACAATTTACTCACCGTGATCACACGCCAGATGTTGAGCTGCACACCAATATCCATAATAACAGAAATGAGTATAACAAAACCGAAACTTGCTTTAAGGTCCTGGGTAAACTTTGCTGTTTGTGTAATAAAGCCCGGGCCGATAGCAGAGGTTGCCATTAGAAAAGCTGCCCCCATCAACGGGCCTGAAAAAAATGATCTAAACTTCATACAATTGTTTATAAACAGCTTTTGCAAAATCAACTGCATGTGTTCCATCACCATGAATGCAAATGGTATCTGCCTGTAAAAAAATATCCTTCCCCAAAACAGTGGTTACTTTATTTTCTTTTACAAATTTCATTACCTGTTGTTGTACATCATTGATATCAGTTAACAATGCACCGGGTTTGTTACGGGACGTAAGTGTGCCATCACCCTGGTAAGTCCTGTCTGCAAAAACTTCATTGGCGGTTTGCAGCCCCAGCTTATTTGCTTCGCTTATCATTACAGAACCGGAGAGGCCATAATAAATTAGTGAAGCATCAAAATCCTTTACTGCCTGTGCAATCACGTTTGCCAACACACTATCTGCAGCAGCCATATTATACAAAGCACCATGTGGTTTTATATGATGCAGTATGCCACCACACTCCAATACAATTGCATTCATTGTTTTCAACTGCGCTGTTATCAAACTATAAATTTCCTCCGCAGTTAATTTCATTGCAGTACGGCCAAAATTTACCCTGTCAAAAAAAGATGGATGTGCGCCAATATGAACACCGTGTTGTAAACAAAGTTGTATTACCCTTAGCATTGTGTCAGCATCACCTGCATGATAGCCGCAGGCAATATTGGCTGAGTTGATAAATGGCATCAGTTCTTCCTCATTACCTATCCCCTCTCCCATATCGCAGTTAATATCAATCACTGGTTATATCTTTTTAAAGTTCAAATGACAGGCATTTTTAATTTCGGTAAGTATTTTTTGCATTTGGGTAAATGTACTTTCTGCCTCTTGTAATGATACACCGGTAAAGTTGATCCTGCTGCCCGGCCCTGCCTGCGCAAGTTTTGGAAGATCTGCTTTTATCACAGAAGCGATCCGTGGATAACCGCCGGTTGTTTGATGATCAGCCATTAAAATGATGCAGTTACCTTCAGGTAGTAATTGTACAATTCCTGTATCGGTTGCAGAAGAAATTAATTCTATTGGTTGCTGTAACAACAGCGACGGGCCGCTTAACCGGTATCCCATCCTGTCGCTCTGTTCACTGACGATAAAATTACTATTTTTAAATATTGCTTTTGAATCATCGTCCAGCAGATCCCACTCAACTCCTTTTATAAAACGGATATTATTTTTTGGCTGATAAATTTTATCCAACTCCTTATCAGAAATATGCCAGGGGAATATTTTATTCTCTTCCAAAGAACAATCAGTAACAGTAAATTCAATCACATCATCTTTTTGCAATACCCTTCCGCCATACCCCCCCGCTGTTGCTTTTAAATGTGTGCTGTAACTATTCAGCCATTGCATAGCCTGCCAGCCGTTGTGCACTGCAATGTATGCTCTTGCACCGCTTACAGGTTTTTTAAAATGAAGAATGCTGTTCTTTTTTACAAATAACAAGGTCCAGTTGGGCACAGCTGAATCATTGACGGCTGCACCAAAGTCTGCACCGGTGATGCTGATAAATGCATTTTGTAAAAACAATATTTCAGGTGCCGGGAAATTTATTTCTATCACTGTTGCAGCAGATTCATTACCGGTTAAATAGTTGGCAGCCTTCATTGCAAAATGATCCATAGCCCCGCTGCTGCCGATACCCATGCTGCGGTATCCGCTTCTTGCAGCGCCCTGCAGCGTGGCTGCCATGCCGGGTTTGATAATTTTAATACTCATTCAGATCTTGAAAAATTGCATTGCTGATGGAAATAAACTGTACGCTGTCTCCTGCTTTCAATAAACAAGGGTTGCCTTTTTCTTTATCAAATATTTTGATGGGTGTTTGCCCGAGTAATTGCCAGCCACCAGGTGAATCTAAGGGATAAATACCTGTTTGAAAACCTGCAATACCCACACTGCCAGCCGGCACTTTTATTCGTGGCGATAGTCTTCTTGGCGTGGCAATACGCTCATCTACACTGCCCATATAAGTAAAGCCCGGCAAAAAGCCAATCATGAATACCCGATATATTTTAGCTGTATGAATACTGATCACTTCTTCTTCTGACAACTGGTGCTCTTGTGCAATCAGTGCAATATCTTCTCCATTATAATAAACGGGAATAGTAATAACGGGGCTTTGAATTTCCGGAGTAATATCACTGAGTTCCTTTAGCAATTGTTCAGTAAATATTTTTACAAAATCAAAAACAGTACTGTTAACTCCATGATTCTTTTTAACTGTTCCTGCATCATAAAAAACAGCCAGCGAAGCATAAGCAGGAACGGTTTCCACAAATCCTTTAAAATGATGTTGAGCAAACAGCTGATGCAATGCCATTACTTTTTTATTGATGGCTTTATCAATAATATTTTCAAACGAAACCAGCAGGGCTTCTTCATTTAATGGCGATATACTGTAAGGGAAATCCAGTTTTGGAATCTTTTATTTCAAATTTAATTAAAAAACCTGGCAGGGTTTACTGCTTTTTGTGATAAGGCGATTTGTATTACGTTACTGCAATACTTTCCATTTAAATCAGAACCGCAAGCCTCACGCTTTTTTTCATTTTACTTCTTCAAACACGCCGGTCTGTTTATTCTTCCGCACATTGTCTGCATTAAAATAGCGGCCGTTCATTGCCACATATACACCGGGTGGAAGTGTTTGTGCAAAGGCAAGAGCGCTGCCCAGGTTAAACAACCCATCTGAGCTACCGAACTTGATAGGTATCATGGCCCCGGTGAGTATGATGGTTTTATCTTTTATTTTCTGCGCCAGTATCTTGGCCGTATCTGCCATGGTATCTGTACCATGTGTAATTACAATTTGTGTTTCATCGCAGTTATTGCATTGATGAACAATCAGATCCCTGTCTTCACTGGTCATTTCCAGGCTGTCGACCATCATCAGGGTGCGTATTTCAACTGAAGCTTTATTGCGACCCATTTCCAGCAGGTCACTCAGGTGGGTATCTTTAAAATACAGCTGCCCGTTCAATTCATTGTACTCTTTATCAAAAGTGCCGCCAGTAATAAAAATGCGGATTGCCATGTGGGTAATTTTACTGGTGAAGTTAGGAAAATTGTCTTTCTATATTTAGCCTGCTTTAAAACAACAACCCCGGTGATTTAGCATGTAACTGATATATCCATACTGCAAACCAAGCCTGATTGCTTATCTTTAGCCAGTGAAAAAATTATCATCAAAACTGGTATTCTTAAAATTTGCAATATTGTATTGCATCATTTTTTGCTTACCCGCCAATGATGTCATTGCTTCCAATACCTCACTTTCTAACATTGCAGTTAAAAATTATGCAGCACCTTGCCCTGCAGATGTCCCGGATTTTTACTGTCATACTATTAATGCAGGAAATTTTGTTGGCACAACAATTTTACCTGGCTTCAAAAATTCTTTGCCGGATTTTTTAAATCTTTTGCAAATAAAACAACAAGATTACAGGCTGAAGTATTCGTCTTACATTTTATGCTCCGGTAATCTTTTAACCAGGCTCCGGAAAAGCGATATTATTTTCCCCTTTCATTATTTCTGGTAATCAATCCTTAATAGTTAAATACCTGTACCGTATTGAATGCTTTTCAATGCTGCCGTTATATTTTTCACCAGCAGACTTAATTAAAATGAATTCAGGCATTTTCGTTGTGATATTATTTATTAGTAGAACATTAATAACCATCATCAAACAATAAAACTGATATTATGAATCCTATCTGGACATCATCAATTATCCGAAAATCTTTAAGAAGAAGAAACCAGCAGACAACCGGTTCAAATAAACAATCCAATTATAAAATTGCAAAAAGCTACCGGGAGTTTTTAATTACACTCAAACGGTTGGTAAAAGATTTTTTCCTGATCACCGCAGGTATCTTTTCTGCTGCTTTTGGATTAAAAGGTTTTCTGCTAACCAATCATTTTATTGACGGTGGTGTTACCGGGATATCATTGCTGATAACACAATTAACAAATGTGCCGCTGTACGTTTTAATCATCTGTATCAATATCCCGTTCATTATTCTTGGGTACATCATATTAGGAAAACAATTTGCCATTAAAACAGTGTTGGCAATTTCCGGACTTGCATTGTGTTTAGCAACGGTGAACTTTCCGGATGTTACCAAAGACAATCTGCTGGTAGCTCTTTTTGGTGGTTTTTTTCTGGGTGCAGGTATCGGCCTTACAGTACGTGGTGGTGCAGTCATTGACGGTACTGAAGTTCTGGCCATATTTTTAAGCAAGAAATTAGGAACCACCATTGGCGACTTTATTATCCTGATCAACATATTGATTTTTTCAGCCGCTGCTTATCTGCTGTCAGTGGAAATAGCATTGTATTCCATGATCACTTATCTCGCCGCATCTAAAACGCTGGACTTTATAATAGAGGGTATTGAAGAATACACTGGTGTAACTATTGTGTCCTCTCACAGTGAAGATATCAGGGAGATGATCATTAATAAAATGGGACGTGGCGTAACGGTTTACACAGGAAAACGGGGCTTCGGCAAACGGGGAGAAACAAAAGACGTGGAAATTATTTACACAGTTATCACAAGGCTTGAACTAAACAAACTAAATACAGAAATTGAAAAGATTGAGCCCAGTGCGTTTGTTGTAATGCACAGCGTGAAAGATACTAAGGGAGGCATGATAAAAAAACGACCATTAAAACACTAAGCAGGTAACCAGCTAAATAATTTCCTGCTTGAGTTGAAACATTTCCTTTAACATAAAATGAAAATCATTTTTTTTATGTATCATGCAGCCGTTGAATAAACAGCAAAAAACTTTTTAAAAAAATGATTATAAAATTATGAGTAACATAAAACCAACAGGATATTACATGCGTATACTTCATCGCTACATTGGATTTTTTTTAGCAGGCATCATGGCTGTTTATGCACTTAGCGGTATCGTTCTTATTTACCGTGAAACTGATTTTTTAAAAAGAGAAAAGCAGGTTGAAAAGAAAATAAAACCAGGTACTGCAGAACCTGAATTGGGCAGGGCACTGGGCGTTAGAGATCTTAAAGTTTCTAAAACGGAAGGAGATACACTATATTTTGCACAGGGCACCTATAACAATGCTACCGGTGTGGCAAATTATACATCCAAACAACTCCCCTTTATTTTAAATCAACTTACTCAATTGCACAAAGCTTCCACTAAAAAACCATTGTATATACTGAACATTTTTTTTGGCGTATCGCTCCTGTTTTTTGTGCTGTCTTCTTTCTGGATGTTTAAACCCAGTACAGCAATTTTTAAGAAAGGTATCTATTTTACAATAGCGGGCATTATCCTTACACTGATTTTACTTTTTGTATAATTACAAAGAAACCTGGTTTGTTTTTAAGAGCGGGGTAATGAATACAAAAGATCGAATGTGGAATAATTTTTCATCATTCAATCCGGGACAGTGGTTTTATACTATTAAACACACAGGGTAAAGTGGTTTAAAGTTTATGAGTTGTTGTGGTAAAAAAAAGCGAACGATTCAATTCTTAAAACAACTTCATCCCATAATGCCCCACTAAAGTAAAAATAGTGCAGCGTGCCAATACACCCATACAACACCAGGTGGCAAGGCGGTGCATGTTAACATTAAACCCCACTCCCACCGCTATACTTACCGGCGCACCTACGGTAAAAGTGCCTAAAAATCCCAACCCTACAATGCCATATTTCTCCCAAAGTTTATGTGCCAGGTTAGGCTTCTTTTCTTGTTGTATAACTTCCTTTGGTTTTCTAAACCTGGAAATTAATTTTTCAATTTTTTCCCCCAAAAAAGCAGCAACAAACACACCCACTATGCCGCCCACAAGACTGGCAAAAAAAATAACCCAGGGAGACAACCCAAAAGCGAACCCTGCAGGGATAGCTGCATAAATTTCAAAAGTGGCTAAACCTGCCACAGTAAGTATTTTGTAGATCATAAAAATATTATCAGCAATAATAAGCCTTTTTCAGGTGGCATCCCTGCAGGCAGTAAGCAAGTGCAGGGTTACAAAAAAAAGTAACAGCATTTCACCTTTATTTCTTCATTGAACAATGATGAAGGAATTATTTTTTATACAGCGCTGCATAGCACCGTGGACAGTACAATGACAAAATATATTATCTTTCACAAAAAATTATCATGTACTCATTTAAAGTCCTTTTTACAACTGGTATTGTTTTAACCACCTGTTTATCTTTTGCACAGAATACGCCACAGCAGGATTCTGTAAAATCAAAATCATTAGTATATACACAGGTAGAGGAGGAAGCTGTTTATCCCGGTGGTAATACAGCCTGGGCAAAATATGTATCCAAAAATATAAAGTCTCCAGCCAAAGATGCACCGGCTGGTAAATACCAGGTGATTGCCCGGTTTATTGTAAGTAAAGACGGCTCTGTAAGGGATGTGCAGGCTGAGACCAAATTTGGTTATGATATGGAAGACGAAGTAATAAGAGTAATACAGGAATCCGGCAAATGGACACCTGCTATGCAAAATGCGAAACCGGTTAATGCTTACCGGAGGCAACCAGTTACTTTCATTGTAGAGAGTGCAGATTTTACCATTACCACTGCTGAACCTTATACACTATATGCCAATGCAGATAATGAAATCACCATTGCTGCAAAAAAAGTAAAAGCAGCAGACATCGGTATTAATGTAGTGGGAGGCAGTGCGGTGCCGGTATCAGACGGGAAATATATTATCAGGATAAAGAAGCCCGGCAGAATTACGATAGAAATTTTGAACAGTAAAAAAGATGATAAGGAAATTGGAGTGGCCAGTTTTGAAGTGAAGGCAAAATAAAATCATACTATCTGGAGCAGAAAAATATTATTCCTTTAAATCCAGCATGCAACGTTCATCTTTTAATGCTTCCTGGTATTCTGCTGCTGTATCTATGGATATCATCAATACTTCTTCCTGCTTATATTTTACTTTCAATTTTTTCCTTAGTACTGCTTTGTGAAAACGGCGGGCCTGGTTGTAATTTTCCAATATTAGCCCCGGCACTTTTACCTTTTTGTTATCGTCACCAAAAGCCACCATGGTAAAATAACTGGTGTTGGTATGCTTTACCTGCCGTGTTTTAATATTTTCAGATATTACCCGGATGCCCACCACCAGCGAAGAGTTGCCGGTATAATTTACGGAGGCCAGTAATGAAACCAGCTCGCCTACTTCCACAGGCGCCAAAAAATCAACGCCCTCAATAGCTGCCGTTACACAATAGGCATTGGAATGTTTGGCAGCACATACATACGCCACTTTATCCATTAATGACAATATCACACCACCATGAATTTTTCCTCCAAAATTTGAATAGGAAGGAATCATCAGTTCGGTAAGGGTTGTTTCTGAATCGGATACTTTTTTATAAGCTTCCATGCAGTGCTGATTTAAAAATTAGATAATTATTTTCTGTGCCGGATAAAGATAATAAGAATTGAAGTGTTGCTACAAGCGTTGGTAGTTGGTTGTTGCAGATGCTAACCATTTATTAAAGAGCCTGGTTAGATATTCAGCACTTATTACCGCAATTCATTTTTTTTCAACCTTGTTTGTATCGTTTCATCTCCATATGAAAGCCACCTGCAGGCTGTTAATTTCATGAGGGAGGGTGGTGGATAATTGGGCCGGCATAAAGATTTGCGAAATATCTTCGGGTACAAAATTTTAAAATACGCACTTTGACTTTAAAACTTTTTACTATACCTTACAGAGAACTGATTCAACAAACGAATTTTGATCTAACCACCAAAAAAGCTGTTGACAAAATAATCCTCATATTCTTTCCGGAATTTACCCTTGGGATAACGCTATTGGTTTTACTTATGAAGAACAACTTTTGACGAAGTTGCAAAAGAAATGATTAATGATTTTTTGAATTTTATTTAGTCAGTATCCGGCAGGAATAAAATAGCACATTATTTAATCACATAAAACTTTATAACTATGGCAAATCAAACTGTTACACTTAATGTTGACACATCTGTTAATCTTACTCCGCAGAACGTGGATGACTACTCCAACTTTGGGCAGCCTTCAGGTACTAATGAAGATTTTACTACAGATGTAAATGTTGGAGACACCGTAACATGGACGGGGCAATCTTCTACTCAGCCCTCAGTAACTGTCAACATTACCAAAATTCAATACGATGGCGGGTCAGATGTTTTTGGAACCCCGGTTTTAGGTGGCACCGGCAGTCCGGAAACAGTGGTAGGAACAGTTGAAAATGATACAGGCGGCGATGAAGAAACCTATACTATTTTCTTTACCGTAAGTAACCAAAATGGCACTTTTCATATTGACCCAAAAATTCTGGTAAACACATAAAATATTAATATGCCGCTAAAAGGAAAAGCTTATTATTTATTGATAGGCTTTCTTTGTTTTATTATACCGCATGCCGCTGCCCAGGATCAGAAAGTAGCTGACAGCCTGGCAACGATCTATCGTAGCAATAAATTAAAAGATGATACTGCAAGATTGGAGCTGCTGAGAAACTTAGCCTTTAACGAAGGCCGGGATCTTAAACTGGCATTGCAATACGCAGAAGAACTAATAAAACTATCTGAGCAAAAAGGGAATTATTTATATCTCTACAGGGGGTATCTTCAAAAGGGAAATAAAAAAAGGTTACAGGGCAATTTGGAAGAGTCGCTGGATGCCTATTTCAAAAGTGTGGATGCTGCCGGAAAAGCAAATTTTATTAAAGGTGAGGGAAGTGCCTACGGTGCCATTGCAGATGTTTATTCCGTTTCTAACAACCATAATAATGCAATGCTTTACTACAATAAAGCCATTACCACCCTCCGGAAATCTAACGACTCACTGGCAATGGCATCTGCTATTTCTAATGCCGGTGATGAATACCTCAACATCAGGAATTACGATTCTGCATTGATGTATTTTAAAGAATCAAAGATCATTTTTGACAAGATCGACTACCCAAGCGGCAAGGGCTACAGCATTGGCAATATAGGAATGGTGTATGCCAATATCGGAAAAAAAGAGCTGGCCGAAAAAAACATCAACGAAGCGATAAAAATACTGGAAGCATCAGAAAATTATTATCCTATTTGCGTTTACCTCATTTCCATGAGCGACATCTACAGGGATAAAGGAGATGCCACTACTGCTCTAAACTTTGCAAAAAGAAGCCTGCACCTGGCTGAGCAATACGGCTTAAAAGAACAGATCAGCGAAGCCAATTTCAAACTGAGTGAGCTGTATGAAAAACAAGGGGATCACTCAGCATCACTCAATTATTATAAGAACCACATTGCTTACAGGGACAGCGTTAATAATATCAACGCTGTACAGAAAATGGCTGACCTGCGTACCGACTATGAAGTGTCTCAAAAGCAGGTGGAAGTGGACCTGCTGCATGAGGAAAAGCGAAACCAACGCATCATGGTACTTTCGTTATCTATCATTCTTGGTTTAGGAGTAATTATATTGGGCACCCTGTACTGGCATTACAGAACCATCTCCAGGGAGAAGAAAAGATCGGAGAGCCTCCTGTTGAATATCTTACCTGCCGAGACGGCCAAAGAATTAAAGCTTAGCGGAAAAGTGGAAACAGTAAAGTTTGACCAGGTGACAGTACTGTTCACAGATTTTGTACAATTTTCAAAGTATGCGGAACATACGGAACCGGTGCAACTGGTAAAGAGTATTGATTTTTATTTCAAAGGGTTTGATGAGATCACTACTAAATATGGTTTGGAAAAAATTAAAACCATTGGAGATGCGTACATGTGTGCCAGTGGCCTGCCAACAGAAAATAAAACCAATGCAAGAGATGCGGTACTGGCTGCAAGGGAAATGGCGGAGTTTGTAGCCAAAGCACTCACGGCACAGGATGGGTTAAATCATTTTGAGATCAGGATCGGTGTGCATACCGGCCCGGTAGTGGCAGGTATTGTTGGAATAAAAAAATGGCAATATGATATCTGGGGAGATACCGTAAACATAGCATCCCGTATGGAATCCAAGTCGTTGCCCGGAAGGGTTAATATGTCTGAGACCACCTACCTGCTGATCAAGGATGAGTTTCCGTGTGAATTCCGTGGAGAGATTGAAGTAAAGAACCGGGGTTTTTTAAAGATGTACTTTTTGTCCTGATACTTTTTTTCGTTTCGGCTGGTTGTTGGTACGCCATGCTGCTTGCCTGCCCTGCATACACAACAACGGCGAGAGTGGGCTTCGGACATTTACCAAGGACGGCCCAGGTGCCCAAACCTATAAGGTCTGCAGCACTGGCTGCCCGCCCGGCAGACCTTATAGGTTTACTAACGCTTTATCTTTTATGCAGGCCGCTTTCAATTTGATTTACCAGCATGGAACGGCTTAAGCATTTCAATGGTTAGTACCCGACTAGTGTTGGTACGCCATGCTGCTCAGCAGTCCTGCATACGCAGCGGTTTAAGAAGAAAAGTTTACGCTTGAAATGGCGTAAAGTTTATTTCATAACCAAAGGGATCTTCTCCTGGTGGTTGATTTGGTTCACTATCGAATATCTCAATATTTTCAGTGACAGTAAATCCAATTTGATTGCCAATATTTCGAATCATATCTACAGCTTCATCATAATCGGTGGCCCATACTTTCATCCCCATAAAAGCATTACGGGTATAGAGGAAAACCCATCAGCCAATTCTCCAACAATACCTTTGGCAATCAATGTAAAATGCTGGTAAGGCGTTTGGAGTTTTCCATACCTGAGTTTTAGTTTCCAGTCTTTTTCCTGTTCACTCATATTGATGGTTTTAATTGCAAAATACGGATAGCTTTCAGCATTTTTTGTTTATGCAGCAATGAGGTGAGGAGTATTAGTTTTTGTTGAAGACTACAAAGAGCTGGGAAAAAAGTATATTTAATTGAAAAAATTAAATATGAGTGTACGTACTAATGATTTTAAGGATTTATTGACAGGAACGAAAAAATTTTCCAATGTGTATGCTAATGCAATAAAGCATGGTTCATATACCCCACCAATTGACATAGAATACAACGGAGAAAAAATCATTGTCAAAGGAGACTTCGAACTGAATGATGACATCATATTTCAAATGGGAGAAATCTATAATAAAGAAATTATTTTTGATGGTGGCACATATAAAAATATAATTTTTCGTGGCGGTAAATTCAATAAGATTTTTTTTAGAAGGGGTATTTTTAATGGCTTTGTGAGTATAAGGGGAGGTTCTATTGAAAATCTTATTCTTTTGGGTGGGACCTTCAATCATTGGCTGGGGACAATAGATGGTAATGTGAATAGCGAAAATGGAAAGGATATGATTGCTGACGAACCTCTTTTCATTAAAAGATTTGAAATCGAAGGTGGTAATTATTTAAATAACATTTGGATTTCAGGAGGCACAATTGATAGCTTGGAAATTAAATGCGTCACTCCAGTAAAAATCCATTGTAAACCTAATGACGACAAAGTTTTTGATACATTAAAAAATGAATATACTGATAGATTTATATCTTCCCTCGACATTCGTAATCTCATCATTTCAAGATATTCAAACAAGGATAATTTTTTTCACTTCAGTAAATTGGAACTAGAAACAATCAAGTTTGAAAACTTTACATCGAAGTAGTCTTTTAGCTACTCCATTTTAATTGTGTTATAAAAACTGGTTTATGTTTTATCATTCTATAAGTTAGATTGTGAAAAATACCATCGA
>JAYWII010000015.1:0-68195 GCA_043788995.1 Chitinophagaceae bacterium
GTGAAAAACACTAACCTCAATTGGATAATGCACCATTTTTTGTACAATATATTCAACCGGAACTAATGAGTGATAATGCTTTAAAGTTGCCTCGTCATCTATTTTCCTAAATAAAATGCCCTGCCCTCCTACTTCCGGTTTTACAATAAACGGATATTCAATTCCAGATAATTTTAGTTGCTTTAAAACTTCTTCAAAAGACTGCGCAGGTAAAATATTGAAAGTGGTTGGGTATAAATGAAGGGGCAGTAAATCATACATTTCCCTTTTTGGCTCGCCTTCCATGCCACCAAAAGTGAGTTTAGGATTACTTGGTGTAAAAAACCAAACTGCGCCTGACTTTATTATATACCAAGCCCAAAATGGAGCCATAGGCGCATAAATTAGAGCAAAAGGCCAGGCTTCCCAGTTAAAGATTTTGTCAATTATTTTTTTCAAACGCACATTTAATTTGTAAAAATAATTCCATTACAGCAAACACCAATCACAATTTGTTACTTACTTTGTTTATAATCTACACAATATAATTATGCATGTACCAATAATGGCAGATTTAATGGCTGCCGGCGAAACTCCTGAAGTACTATTTTGGGTAGGTTGTGCCGGAAGTTTTGATCAACGAGCTCAAAAAATCACTAAAGCATTTGCAACAATTTTAGAAAAAACAAATACCAAATATGCCATACTTGGCAAAGAAGAAATGTGCACGGGAGACCCTGCACGCCGAGCGGGGCATGAGTTTACATTTCAAATGATTGCCTACCAAAACATACAGATATTAGATGGATACGGCATCAAAAAGATTGTTACTGCCTGCCCACACTGCTTTAATATTTTTAAAAATGAATACCCTGCCTTAGGCGGCAATTATGAAGTCATACATCATGCAACTTTTTTGCAGCAATTAATTGATGATGGAAAAATTACCATGGCAGAAGATGGGGCATTCAAAGGGAAAAAAATTACTTATCACGACAGTTGCTACTTAGGAAGGGCCAACGGGATTTATGAGGCGCCAAGAAAAGTTTTAGAAGCCTTAGATGTTGAATTGATAGAGATGAAACGCTGTAAGAGCAATGGTTTGTGCTGTGGTGCAGGCGGTGCACAAATGTTTAAGGAAGAAGAAAAGGGAGATATCCGTATCAATTTAGAAAGAACACAGGAGGCGCTGGAAACTGGTGCCAATATAATTGCAGCAGCCTGTCCTTTTTGTAACACTATGTTGACAGATGGAGTGAAAAATAGTAATAAAGAAGATGAAGTAAAGGTGCTGGATATTGCGGAGATTGTGGCGGCATCGATGCATTAATTTTCTGGTGAGTTTTGAATTGTAATCAATTAAAAAAACATTTTTATGAGTAGTATATTTTTTTACTTGCTCCTATTAATAAAAAATCCTGTATGCGGAAATGTTGAGATTGAATCGAGTTTCGGGTCAGTTAAGAATTGTAACGATAGTACAATAATCTCAAAAGAAGTGGAATCACTTAAAAAACTTGCTCAGCATCAAGTTAGTCCAAAAGAATCCTTAGTGGAGAAAATAGGTTTGAAAGGAATTGGGGATAATCGTTTATCTTTTTACAGGAAGAAAAGTGATACGGAGCTTTTCATTAGCCTTAAAATGCTTGACTCGAATGATGCCCAAAAAGGGAAGAACGGAATTTATAAATATATTATCAATTCGGTAGAATATAGGCATGTCAAACTCCAAAATGAATGTACTATAATCTGTAAAGAACCTACTATAATTGATTATGATTTTAAAAATGCATCAAGCTTTAATGATTTGCTGCCAATTCAGGTTTTCTGTTCAAAGGATATGATTAGAATTTACGTGTGTATCTATACAAATGCAGGTAAAGGCGATATGCAGATTCTACTCTTAAAAAATGGACTTTTTGATAGTTGCATAAACTAAAGCATAATTGAAAAATTGTCAATGATATCCCACACAGGTGCAGAGTGTCGGCAAATAAAAGCTGTTAGGCGTCATCAGGTGCAGGAGTGCTACGAAAACAAAAAGCTGTTTGGCGCAGGAATGAGGCATGGGTAAGCAGCGTGGCTTTTCTTTGCCTGGCTGTTACTACAGTCAGAACAAAGATGCGATAGATAAATAGCCAAAGTTTACAACCCTTCTTTAACTATTTCATTTTAATTTTGCACCATGAATCTGAATTATCAAGAATTATTGCCTGCAGACTTTCATCAAGACTCCCGTGTGTGGATCTACCAGAGTAACCGGTTATTTGCTTTAAGTGAAGCATTGGAAATTGAAGACATGCTGAATGACTTTGTTGCCAACTGGCAAACGCATGGCGATCCGGTAAAGGGTTATGCCAATTTATTTTTTGGGCAATTCATTGTGCTGATAGCGGATGAGTCTGCAGCAGGCGTTAGCGGATGCAGCACCGACAGTTCCGTGAGAGTGATAAAGGAAATTGAAAGCCGTTTTAATGTTCAGTTGTTCGACCGGCAAATGCTGGCCTTTGTCATCAAAGATAAAATACAACTGCTTCCCCTCTCCCAGCTAAATTATGCGGTGGAGAATAACTTCATTAATGAAGACAGCCTCTATTTCAACAATGTAGTGCTGAATAAAAAAGAGCTGGAACAAAACTGGATCGTTCCCATTAAAGAAAGCTGGCTGGCGAAAAAATTAAAGCTTCAGCAAACGAAATAAAATTAATCAACTCAGGAACAATTGATTCAATACCGGGTCGGTATAATCCTTAATAAAACAAATAATATTAGGATAGTTTCCAAATTCTTCTTTTGTGTGCATCGTGGTAAGCACCACACACTGCATGCCTGCGTTAAAGGCCGTTTCCACACCTTTTGGTGCATCTTCAAATACAATACATTGAGCTGGAGGTACGCCCAAATTGGCGGCTGCTTTTAAAAATGTTTCCGGGTCAGGTTTGCTTACTTCCACATGATCTGCAGAAACAATCGCTTTAAAATATGGGCGGAGATCTAAACCATCCAATATAAAATCAATATTGAACATGATGGCTGCGGAGCCGATGGCAATGTGAATATCGTGGCTCCATGCTTTTGCCAGGAATTCCTGCAATCCATCAATAACTTTCATATCATCCTTATATACCCTTTGGTAATACGTTTCTTTTTCATGTTCTATTTGCTTTTTCTCTTCCATTGAAAACCTTCCGGGAAATATCCTTTCTAATAACTCTTCATTTTTACCATAGCACTGCTCCTTCACTTGCTGCAAGGTGAGACTGGCTCCCAGCCTGGTTACAATATCATGCCATGCCCTGATGTGATAAGGCATGTCATCGATCATAGTACCATTCATATCCAATATAAAAGCATTTACATTATTCATCTTACCACGTTTTAACCAGAAATTTTTTCCAGGTATTTATTAAGAAAATTTACAAACCATTTTGATTGCATTAATACTTTATTAAATAATAAAATACCCAGCACCGCACAAGCCATACCTGCCAGCACATCCAGTATATAATGATGGCTTGTGTACACCGCTGAAAACCAAATACCCACCATTACAATTGTAAAAATAATATTGACCCACCCTGTTTTATTTTTAATACCATAGTACAAAACCAGCAGCGGATAAGATGAATGCAGCGATGGCATGGCTGCAAACACATTAGAACTCTTGGCATACAGATTTTTAAATATAGAAACATTAAAGTAAGCATCAAACCTGCTGAGGCCTGCTGTATTGCCGGGTGTGCCGGGCAAAAAATCTGTTCCATATTGCTGCATGTACCAGGGCGGAGCTGCCGGATAGATATAATAAATTACAAACCCAATGAGGTTGATAAATACAAATGAGAGAGAGAACTGAAGAAACAATATTTTATTTTTGAAAAATAGATACGCAGCAAAAGCAAGCGGTACCGGTATCCAGCATAAATAAAAGATGCCTGTGAGTACATCTAAAAAAGCATTGTGATTGGCCTTCCAGTATTCATTTGGTGTAATCTCATTACCATTTATATAAATGCCAAACAATGATTTTTCAGCGTTGTACAAATCCTGGATGTGTACATTGTTTACTTTATAATTGGGAACAGCCTTCATATAATCGAAGATGATCCAGTATACGATGAAGATTGAAAAGCCAATAATAAATTTCCTGGTGCCAGATGACAGAAAGTAAAAAACATTAAAGAAAATAGCGAGCCATAACTGGTCGGTTTTAAACCCGATCAATAAAAAGGATAAAGCAAGGTAAAGTATAGTGAACCCTGCAGCAGGTAAGATACTCCCGGGGGAATATAAATAAGAAACTTTGCTATTCATCAATTTTGCTGCTTGCACTTTTTTCAAAATCTGACTGCAGGATGGTATCCCAAACGGAAGAGCTTACGCCGTATCCTTTAGTGGGGTCCTGGTAATGATGAAGCATGTGATGTTGTTTGATCTTTTTCATAATCCCTGATTTGAAATTATGATGATGCATAGCATAATGCAGCATATCATATACCAAATAGCCTAACAAAAATCCGGGAAAGAAAGCATATAAATGTATGTTCGTAAACAGGAGTGAAAACAAAAAATAGAATAATGCAGCTAAGGGTATACTTGCTGATGGCGGCATTACCAATCGCATTTTATCCCTTGGATAATCGTGGTGCACACCATGAAAAATAAAATGAATGCGTTGGCCAAATTCAGAGGTGGGATGATAATGAAAAATAAAACGGTGCAGCATATACTCTGTTACACTCCACACAGCCAGGCCTATTAAAAAGAATAACAAAAAAGCCGGCACTCCAATATCATTTGCAAATGACAGGTAACTAAAAAAAATAATTACCGGGATATAAATAAATAATGGAACCGAAAAATGAACTTTTGATAAGTTTTCGAACAAACTGCTTTTAAACATCCTTATAGAATCTTCGCTGTTTGATACATAATTCTTTTTCATCGCTTTATTTTTTTACCATTTTTTATTTTAATCTGCCGGTAAAAGATTGTTCACTCATTTTATAATTCTGCAGTAAAGTTACAGAATCAAATTTTCTTTCTTTCTTTTACCACCTGCCCAGAAACAGGATCAACTCCCGTTACCTCTACATATTCAACATTGGGAGACCAGAATGATCCTCCGTTAATGTGAAGATAGAGCCTTGTTAATATAGATTCCTTATTGTTGATAGTAGCAAAAGCATGATACTTTCTGTCTGCACCGGGCTTCAGCAGTATTTTAAATTTTTTATAAGAAACAAAGTAAATCTCATACTTTCCATCTGTAATCTTTTTCGACTTGATTCCATAAGCAAACTTACGCTGTATGTAATTTAATTCCGCCTTTTGCCCCTGTTCTGTGTAGCGTATCCAGTAAACATGCACTGGTTCATCCTCATCTGGTTTACCGCCGTTATAATTCAACTCATACATCACCGTATTTTTATTAGGTGTACGCTGCAGGTAAAACAGGTGGTTGGGTGTTAAAGGTGGATTAGGAAAACCTGCTGGCTGTGAATGAGCGTCCGTTAGGGGTGCAAATACAATTATTATTAAAGTAAAAATATTTCTAAGTTTCATAAACGCTGCTTATTTTCCCTCCAGTTCCTTTTTTGCATGAAATAATCTTTTCAGGGCAGTAATATTTGTAAGCACCGCCATAATCGCAATGGGCAGTGTGAATATCGTCATGGTTTCAAAAATATGAAATCTGAAAAAAGGAACAAAGTATTTAAAATCTCCGCCGATATAATGACCAGCAACACCACATGCAATGGCAGATATACCCATCAGTACCACTCTCTCCGGCCGTTGCATAATGCCACCCTTATTTTCAATACCCAGTCCTTCACTTCTTGCCCTGGTATAGCTTACCATCATGGAGCCAATCATTGCAATGAATGCAAATAAAGAGCTTAAAAAATAATGATGCGATATCAGGTAATAACAAATACCTAAAAACATAATCAATTCACTATACCTGTCCAGCACAGAATCGAACAGGGCGCCGAACTTAGAACTCATGTTTCCCAGGCGTGCCACCTGCCCATCCAGCATGTCAAACAAACCGGCCACCAGTATCAGCACTCCGCCCCAGCCCACATAAGACAACTCTCCACGATTGCCTTCCTCTGCGCCAATAATAAAAACGATAGCGACGCCGATATTTAATACCAACCCCGTAATGGTTACCAGGTTAGGAGTAAACCCAATTTTAATCAATCCTTTTACAACAGGGTTGATTACAACATAAATTAATTTTTGCAAGCGGTCTCTCAATAATTCTTGTGCCATTCAATCCTTAATTTTAGTTAGAAGTCAAATTTAAATCTTACCCTGAGTCCAATTTTACTTATTTCCGGATTATCCAGGTAAGTAAGCCTTTTAACAACATCCAGTCTTACCACCCTGAAAATATTTGCCAACCCTACGCTCACTTCAATATAAGGGCCATTATTCAATGTGAATGTAGTAGTTTGCCCTGCAGCGTTTTTTGGAAATTCATACAATTCCGTGTTATTTGCCGGATCATTGTTTTCCCTTAAGCTGCCATACAAAATTTTAGCACTGGCTACTTCCCTTAATTTAAGCTTTTTTATTAATGGTATTTTATTTAAGAAAAATCCATTAAAGTGCACATCAAAATTAGCGGATGCGTATTTATCACTTACAAACTCTAAAAAATTCATCAGGTTATAAGCGTACAACTGGTAACCATAAGACTGGTTGGCCCGGTGAATGTCTAACAATGGATAAGGCACCTGTCCAAAAATATACCCACCCTCCACGGTAACATCGGTATAACCCAGTTGGGACATATAAAACCTTTTTTCAGAAAAAAAGTTAAGGTTTACATAATTATACTCTCCTCCTAACAAATCTTTTACACCAACAATTGATCTAAATTTAAAAATAGGGTATTTATTAATAATTGGTATCCGTACATTTTTACCCTGGTAGAATTGTTCATTAGGAGCCCATCTTAACTCAGTAGAAAATTCGGTAGTGGTTAAATTTTCAATTGGTGGAGGACCATTGGAAGGTTTTTCAAATACAAGCGATCCTGCCGGTGTCTGTTTTGTTCTTTTAAATCCGAATGTTAACGCTATATTCTTACCAAATTCTCTTACATAATCAGCCCTGTAATTTCTATTGTACAACCATTTACTATTATCTCCCCTTTTAAAGGAAAGTAAAAAATTGTCTTCCTGCACAAATAGCTGATCCTGCCCCGGTATTTTCGTATCATACTGGTACCCTATCTTAAGATAATGTAATGGATACTCATAAATAGATCTGCCATTAAAAGACCAGGTTGCATTTACACCATATTTAAATTTCTGGTCATCAAATCCATAGGAAAGATAATGTTCTGTATAAAATTTGTTGCTAAACTTTGGGGTGGTTCTTCCACCTACTCTTAACTTGAAGCCCTCCACGGGGTTAAAACTGTAAAACGTATTTGTATTTCCAAATTCGTATTTGTTTAATGTAATATAACCGGAGAAAAGCGCAGTAGCAATCGTCATGAAAGTTTTAAAAGACCTGAGATTTTTTAAGCTGTCAATATTATAATAAGCCTGAGCTTCCACATTAGAAAGTGGCTGATGACGCTGGCTTAGCCAGAAACTGTCGTTATTATTGTTTACTGCAGACAGGTCAATCGTATTTTTACCTTTATAAATACTGTCATCTGCCGGAACATTAATTAAAAAATTCTTATAAGAAACCAACCGTTCTCCAAACATACTGCCGGAAGAATTATTCAATAATGAAAATTCGGTTAGCATATCACTTTTAATAACGTGATACCTGCCGTCAAAACCTTTTTCAAAATCTTGTTTAATTTTCAATTCCCTCGTCCAGTTAAGGTTAGCTTTTTTACTGATGGTCATATCAATTTTCTGAATAGAATAATTACCATCCAGTGTTATAAACATGGTACCCCTGAAAAGAAGATCATTTGGATTTTTTGGGGTAAAATAGAGCCGGATCAATTTTATGCTGTCCACCTCTGTTGTATCCCTGATGTAGTAGCGGTAAAAGGTAGGTCCCAGATCTGCAATTGGGCTTAAAAACTGGTTGTTTAATAAGGCAATATTATTATTGTAAATATCAATATCTGCATACAGCGATTTAAGGTAAGTGCTGATACCAGCAGCATCTAAAAAATCGCCATAGTTTACTTTCTTTTCTCCCAGTAAATAAGTTTTTTCTGCATAGGGGTTTTTTCGGTAATATTTATAAGCTAATTTTTCTTCAATATAAATTGGCAGCAAAGATTTCCCCTCTATTATACTGGTATCTACATTATCAATGATGAATTTATATTTTTTAAAAATCAGGTTTTTCTTCAGCTTTTCCGGCTTGTTTGCTAATGAAAGCCCCAATTTTTCATATTGCTGATATTGCACATAATCATAGCTTTTTACCCTGTTCTTTTCTTTATTCTCCAGCACTTTATCAATCAACTCCACTGCAGGATTGTTCTTATTGCGGTATTTACCCCTGCCTCGTTTCACCACCACTTCTTTTAAGGAGGAAGTCATTTCCAATTCTATATCCAGGGTTTGCTCTATTCCGGATTTAATTTGCCTGGTAACTTTTACATAACCGGCATAGGAAAATATGAGGGTGGTATATTTTGGATTTTTTGTTTCAATGGAATAGCTGCCGTCATCTCCTGTTGATACGCCTTTGCCATCTTTAAAAACTACGGACACAAAAGACATTCCTTTTTTTGTAATGGCATCTTTTACAAAACCTTTTACAACAGTTTGCGCCTGCAAACCGATAACCCCCAACATCAAGGTAAACAAAAGCAACACACTTTTATTTACTTTTCTTCTGCTCATTATTGTATTTAATTATTTTTAAAAACATATCTTTTTTGCAATGGATAGTTATACCCTACCGCCACAATTACCGAAGTAATTAATTTGGCAAGGATATAATTTAAACCAACATAATTTAAGAGGATATAAACACCAAATGCATTTATCAGCAAGTTACCTGCCCAGATAATGAAGTACCTTCTGCTTTGGTTATAGATATTTAAATGCCTGGCTTCAAATACCCAGTACCTTCCTATAATAAAATTTATAATCCCTCCTGAAACAGTACCGGTAACACTTGCCAAAACCGGATCGGCATCCAGCCACTCTTTTATGATGATGGTAATTAAAAAATCACAAAAGCTGGCAATAAGAGAAGCTGCATTGGCTTTTAAGAATTGTTTCATTGCCGCTTAATTAAAATAATTTGCCTGGCATATTATCACTATCCGCACCACAATAAAAGCATACACACCAGACAGTATATCATCTGCCATCACACCCACTCCCCCCGGTAACTTTTCCAAACGCCTGATGCCAAGTGGTTTCAATATATCAAACAACCTGAACATTGCTAATCCGATAAATAAATACATTAAAGTGTGCGGCGCATAAAACAATGTAATTGCCATACCAGCCACCTCATCCATCACCACTTTACTACTGTCTTTTCCCCAGTCTTTTTCAACCTGCCCGGAGCTCCAGGTGCCAATCAAAATGATCAGTAGAGTAACTGTTACCTGCCAGTAAGAATAAGTATAACCGGCAGGTAACAGGAACCAAATAATACAGTATAATATTGAAGCAACTGTTCCGCCACCTTTTATATAACCAATGCCCAGAACAGATGCTATTTGTTTATGCCATTTCATTACATTGCTTCTACCAGGTCCTGGTAGTAATCAAGGCCAAGATGTGTGATTAGATCTTCTCCCATCATATGACGCAGGGTGTTTTGCAATTTGATCAGCTGCTTGAATATATCATGCTCAGGAGCTAACCCCGGTAATGTTTGCGGCGACTTGAAGTAGAATGATAACCACTCTTGTATGCCACTCATTTCAGCACGTTTTGCCAGGTCAAGGAATAATGCAAGATCCAGTACAATAGGAGCTGCTAATATTGAATCACGACAAAGGAAATTGATCTTGATCTGCATGGAGTAACCCAGCCATCCAAAGATGTCGATGTTGTCCCAGCTTTCTTTATTATCGCCATGAGGAGGATAATAGTTGATCCTTACTTTATGATACAACTCACCATATAATTCAGGATTAGATTCTGGTTTAAATATCTCATCCAGCACACTCAGCTTAGATACTTCTTTTGTTTTGAAATTCTCAGGATTATCAAGCACATAACCGTCCCTGTTACCAAGGATGTTAGTGGAAAACCATCCTCTTACCCCCAATGCCCTTGCATGTAAACCGGGAGCAAGAATTGTTTTCATCAGGGTTTGTCCTGTTTTAAAATCCTTACCGCCAATTGGTGTACCTGTTTCTCTTGCAAGATCTAATAATGCCGGAATATCACAGGTTAAGTTAGGGGCTCCGTTAGCGAAAGGCACGCCTGATTTAATAGCTGCATAGGCATAGATCATACTCGGTGCAATACGGTCATCATTATCTTTCAGCGCCTGTTCAAAGGCCTGAATGGTATTGTGAATATCAGACTGTTCAATATATTTTTCTGTACTGCCGCACCATACCATTACCACACGGTCGCAATCATTGGCAATTTTGAAGTTTTCGATATCATCGATTAATTCCTGTGCCAGGTGGTATTTGGTGGCAGCCTTTTTTACATTGGTACCATCCAGGTTAGCCACATAAGATTTATCAAACACCGCTTTCATGGGCTTGATGGCTTCCAGTTCTGGTTTGATCTGCTGCAGCAAAGACGCTTCCAGCACTTTGGCATTCACTGCCGCTTCGTACACATTATCTTCATAAATATCCCAGCCTCCAAATACAATTTGATTCAGATCTGCTAATGGCACAAATTCCTTTATTTTAGGATTGTAGTTTTCCGTTCTCTTTCCAATACGGATACTCCCCATCTGCGTTAATGACCCAATTGGCTGGGCAATTCCTTTTTTCACTGCTTCCACACCTGCAATAAAGGTGGTGGCTACCGCTCCCAAACCTGGCACTAATATGCCCAGTTTTCCTTTGGCGGGTTTTATTTTCTGTTCCATCTTTTTTTTATTTTTGATTTAAAAATTTATGGTGATCGTTAATTTTTATTTCTCTTAGAAGCTGTTTAAAAATAGAATTCCGAATCATCTTGGTAAAAAACCTATAAGGTTTATAAAAAAAAATTACTTTAAGCAGGCGTTGCTAAAACCTTATAGGTTTAAACCGTCATCATACGAAATTTCTGGTGCCATTTTTAAACAGCTTCTTACATCCAGCTGTTCTTTTTGTACCATTCGATAGATGCTGCCAATCCTTTTTCAAGATCATAAACCGGTTGATAATTTAATTCCTCTTCAGCTTTTTTGATATCACAAATCCAATTCTCCGCCATCAGTTCATTCAATTTTTCATTACTTACTGCCGGTACCTTGTTCATACACCTGCTAAACTTTTCCACTGCAAACAACAATGCTTTTACAACTGGAACTGGTAAATGAAGTTTCACCGTTTTTTTACCCAGCAGCTGTTTCACAATGTTTGCATAATCATACCGGCTGTATTCATTGCCATCTGTTATATTATAAATGCCATTGGCATGTTGGTTTGTCAATACTTTTACTGCCAGGTCTGCCACATCTTTTCCATATACAAAACTCAGCTTTTGCGGTGCCCTGCCGATATATGGTTCAAACCCTTTACTCAGGTATTGATTAATGAGAAATATGTCTTTCTCCCTGGGTCCATAAATAGCTGTAGGCCTCAGTATGGTAGTGGGAAGGTCCACCTTTTCCAGGTTCTTTTCTGCACTGAGTTTACTTTTTCCATAAGCGGTAACAGGGTTGGGATTTTTATCTTCCTTTATTTTGCCTTCATCGCTTTTTATCGGGCCTGTTGCTGCCAAACTGCTGATAAAAACAAAACGTTTTACCTGCCCTTTATTTTTTTCTGCCGCCAACGCCAGGTTTTGAGTATAACTGTCGTTTACCAGGTCGTACTCTTTCTGAGAATTGGCTTTGGTAGTGCCGGCAGCATGAATTACATAATCAAAATCATTGTTACAAAAAACAGTATCCAACGCTTGCGTATCAGCAAAATTCAGTTCAACAAATTGTATGGGTAATTCTTTTAAATGCTGAACATTGCTTTTACCTCTTACTGCAGCATATACATCCAGGTTATTTTCAATAGCTGCATTGATCATATGAAAGCCTAAAAAACCACTGGCCCCTGTTATCAATACTTTTTCTTTCATAACGCTTTTTCAAAAATCCTGTATCGTTTATACACAACCGCATTCAGCTTTTTCAAACCATTGTTCATCAGCTCATTATTTTCCAGTATCCAGGATGCTTCCCCGCCAGTCATTTTTTTAGCTGCTGCCTGCTCAATTATTTCTGAATAAAAACATGCTTCAATTCCTGCTTTCCGGTATGCCGGTGTTACACCCAGCGCCAGTACCCTCACATAATTTATTTTCTTTAATCCCAGCAACAACTTAAAAATACCTGTTGGAAATAACCGCCCTCTTTTGATCTTAATTAAAACCTGGTTGATATCCGGTATAGCCAATGAAAAACCGATCACTTTGCCTTGATGTTCTGCAAGCTGGCAAAAGTCTTTGTCCAGTATCATCTTCAGGTCTTTTGCCAGGTATTTAAATTCTTTATCCGTCATTGGAACAAACCCTGTATTCTCCGCCCACGCTTCATTGTAAACCGTTAAAATCCTTTCCACTTCATTTTTAAAATCCTTCATATTGATATTACGAATACTAATATCGTTGTTCTTTAAGCGCTTCAACAAAGCTTCCTTTAATTGAAGTGACCTTTTATCTACTGTGGAGGTATTTAAGTGATAAGCCAGCAGATCTGTTTGTTTAGTAAATCCTGCAGTCTCCAGCAAGTTTGCATAGTAAGGATTATTGTACGTCATCATCGCCACAGGTGGTTGATCAAATCCCTCCACTAAAAGGCCACAAGGCTCATTGGTAGAAGGATTCACCGGACCGATCATGGTATTGGCGCCCTTCCCTTTTAACCACAGCGCTGCTTCGTTCAGTAACATCCCGGCAATTTCCTGGTTATTGATCACATCAAAAAAACCAAAAAAACCATCTTGCTTATTTTTAAACTGGTTGTGATTATTATTTAAAATAGCTGCGATCCTTCCTTTAATTTCACCATCCTCGTACACAAGAAAAAGTTGTAATTCCGAATGTTCATGAAAGGGATGTTTACCCGGCGACAATAAGTCCCGCTGAGCTATGTGCAATTCCGGCACATAGTTCACATCTCCTTTAAACAAATCATGTGGAAAATCTATAAAAGCGGCCAGGTCCTTCTTAGATGCTACCAGCTTTATCTGCTTCATACCTTAACCGTATTTAATTGCGGTATTTTTAATTTGTAAGCTACTTTTTTTAATTTTTCTACTGCGTAATCAATTTGCTTGAACGAGTGAGTGGCCATTAAAGAGAAACGTATCATGCTGCTCTCACTGCTTACGGCCGGGGATACCACTGGGTTTACAAAAACACCTTCATCCATCAGCATTTTAGCCATTAAGAATGTCTTTTCGTTATCTCTTACATAAATAGGAATGATCGGAGATTCTGTAGGGCCTACATCAAAGCCTGCATCCTTAAATGCTTCTAATGTATAGTTGGTATTCTGCCATAATTTTTCCAGGCGGTCTGGCTCATTCTTCAATACTTTTAAAGCGGCCAAAGCACTCGCCGCAGCTGCCGGCGAAATACTGGCGCTGAACATGAGTGAACGGGCATGATGTTTCAGGTATTCAATTACTTTTTTATCTGCAGCGATGAACCCGCCGATGGAAGCCAGCGATTTGCTGAAGGTTCCCATAATCAAGTCCACTTTATGTGTGATATTATAATGAGCCGCTGTACCCTGACCGGCAGGGCCTAACACACCAAGTGAATGGGCGTCATCTACAAAAACAGAAGCGTTATATTTTTTAGCAAGATTGGCTATTTCATCCAGTTTCGCAATATCCCCTTCCATACTGAATACACCATCCGTGGCAATCAGTTTAAAAGCATCAATAGGAGCATTGGATAATAATTTCTCCAGGTGAGACATATCTGAGTGACTGTACTTATATGTTTTGGCAAAAGACAACCTGCCGCCATCAATAATACAGGCATGATCCCATTCATCTAAAAATAAATAATCGTTGCGGCCGGCCAGTGCAGAAATAACACCCAGGTTTACCTGGTAGCCGGTACTGAAAACCAGCGCTGCTTCTTTGCCAACAAACTGAGCCAGGGCATCTTCCAGTTCAATATGTAAATCCAATGTACCATTCAAAAACCTTGAACCTGCACAACCACTGCCATATTTATCAATTGCTTTTTTTGCAGCTTCCTTTACTTCAGGGTGGGTGGTAAGTCCCAGGTAACTATTAGAACCAAACATTAAAATCCGCTGAGATCCAATAATAACTTCTGTATCCTGATCTGATTGTAAGGGTCTGAAAAACGGATAAATATCTGCTTCCTTTAACTTATCTACAGTTGTGAAAGCGTCTATTTTTTTGTTTAGTGCTTTATTAGTCATCTTGTGTTATTGTAGTTTGGTAAATAAATTTAAATTTAAGGTAAAGTTATCAAAATGTTACAGGGGGGTACCAGTTAATTATACCCTTATCCACATTTATTTTTTCCCATCATCTGCATTTTTGTTGAATTTTAGAAAGCACCCCCATACATGTTCTCAGTTCCTCCTCTTTGATCCCTTCTTTTAAAACGATATCCTGTCCTAAAAAAAGCTCATGCATTTTATCTATTACGGCTTTCCCGGTATCTGTTAATGCGATCACATTCTTGCGCCTGTCGCCCGGGGCCGGCACCCTTTTCACAAACCCCTTTTGCTCCAGTATATCGATAGAACGCAGCACTGCCGACTTATTTTTGTCCATAATGGCTGCGATATCCTGCTGTATCATGTCCTTTTTACCAGCATTCCGGGAAATAAAATACAGCACTCCCATCTGCTCAAAAGTAATCTCTTTACTAATTCCTGCAAAGGTGACATTGATCGTTTTAAGCAATAATTTGCCTGTATGAACAATCATAAAACCTAAAGTATCCGGCATTTCATTACAAATCATAGTGTCAACAGTTGCGTATTAAACGGTCGCAAAGCTAACTACTAAATGTTGAAAAAAAACAAATGCCTTTCTTTTTTTAACAAATGACAATTAACAGCAATCGCTATTGAAACTTACTATTGCTTCAAAAAAATAAAATCTCAGAAAGAAAAATTAACAAAAAAGGGAGTGTGCTAGAGGAAAGAGAGGTCGTTATACTGGCGTTTGGAGAGGTACTGGCTAAACAGACGAAGATTTTCGGGAGACTGGAGCATTTGTAAATGCCTGGCATGATGAAGATCGGTACCCACCAGGTCGGCCAGGTCATTATCAAAAATGTATTTGGCTGCCCTGGTTACCGGCTTTCCATAATAGCCGGTTAAGGATAATAAATTTACCTGGAGCAAAAAACCCATATCTTTTAAATGCGTGTAGGCCTCATAGTTGTTATGGTAAAAACCATACCGCTCAGGATGTGCCATGATGGGCCGGTAACCAGCACTGATCAGGTCAAAAGCAATTTCATTTAAGTTATGGGTGGGTGTGGCATAAGACTGCTCCGTTAATACAATATTTTTATGTATAGTGAGCAATTGCTGACTGCCTCTTAATAATTTGATGAAATAATCATCCAGCATATATTCTGCAGCGGCATTTATTTCAATATTGATGGATTCCTTTTTACAGGCTTTTCTTAATTTATCCAGGGCTGCGTTAATTGTTTCCGGCGTGTTTCTGTACAAATCTGCAATTACGTGTGGGGTTGCTATTGTTTTTTTAATACCTAATTGCTGAAGCCCTCTTACCAGGTGCAGTGATGCTGCCAAATCCGGCGCTCCATCATCAATACCGGGTAAGATATGAGAATGTATGTCAGTACTCACTGGCAGCTGGCTTAACACCGTACCGCTGGCATCTTTCTTTTTAAAAAAATCAAACATTGTTTAATCAATAATAAATTAATCGTCCACTTTTTTAAATAAGGTATAATAGTATTGCCGCAATTTGATGATCGGTTTTAAGATAGAAGCAATGTGCGGAAAAGGAATATTATTCACCTTCATTGCCAGGTAATCTCTCCTGTTGGCCCGGAGGCGGCTCATAATATTGCGGTTACTCTGCCCCCCCACCCTCATTTTAACAATTAACAGGGGCAGGTATTTTGAACTGATCCGGTAGCGGTAAAGATACCTTGCCATAAATTCATAATCCGCTGCGGTAAAATAATGAGATTCATAACCACCCAGATCTTTCAGCAAATCACTCCTGAAATAAAAAGTGGGGTGAGCAGGCATCCATCCATAGTTAAACCTGAACCTGCTGTAAGAAAGCCCTTTCCAGTACCGGATTATTTTTTTGGTATTTTTTTGATCCACGTATACCAGGTCTCCATACAGTGAATCGATCTTATTTTCCTGGAAACATTGTACAATCTGGTTCACTACATCTTTTGATGCCAGTATATCATCACTGTTTAAAATACCAATCACTTCGCCGGTGGCCAGTTTCATTCCTTTATTGATGGCATCATACATGCCGTTATCTGCTTCAGAAATCCATTTAGCAATATGATTATCGTAGCGCTTAATGATATCAATGGTACCATCTGCAGAGCCTCCGTCAATTACAATATGTTCTATATTGCTGTACGTTTGGTTTACAACAGAATCAATAGATTCCTGTAAATATTTTGCTGAATTATATGTAACGGTAATGATGGAAACTTTCATAGCTGATGCTGCTGCAATATACTACCGGGAAACAAAATAGTAAGATTTTTTAATAGATAACTTTATCTTATCCTGCATAAAACTGAATTAAAGCAGGTTTGCTTAACCACATGCGGTTAGAAATAAAAACAGCATGCTTAAATAATTTTACGAAATTTACTTAATAAATTTCAGCTAATGGATACGTTACTCATTCAATTGACCAACCAGAAAGCGGCAAAACTAATACAGGATTTGGAAGATTTACAAATCATAAAAGTACTCAGCAAAGGTTCTTCAAAAGAAAAATTGTCTGATAAATTCAAGGGGTCACTTAACCTTACCGACCAGGAGTACAATGATATTCAACATCAATTAACCCACATGCGTAACGAATGGGAAAGGAATATCAAATAGACTCCAACATCATCATTGATTACCTTGATAACAAGATTCCATCAAAAGGCATGGAGATGGTAAGTGAGTTAGTTGATGCCAACCCCAACATACCAGTAATTACAAAAATTGAAGTACTCCGGTTTAATACCACTGAAAATGCATATAGCATATTAGGCAGTTTCATAAATATCTGTAACAGCCTCACCATTAACGATGCTGTTGTTGACAAAAAAATTGAAATATACAAACAGCATAAAATAAAAATTGCCCGACGCTATTATTGCGGCTACGGCTTTGATCAATGACCTCATACTTGTTACGAGAAATACAGACGATTTTAAGAATATTGCCGGGTTGACAACCATCAATCCTTATATTTTTCAGGATTAAGCACTTGATTCGAAAATACAAGTTTAGTGTATGGGTGCATTGTCTTTTTACGCTTACCAGTAACTGGATAAGCCGCCTCATTTTCTACGGTCCCCGCCTTTGGCGAGATTGAAAAGTTTTGCAGGCTGCAGTAATAAATAGCAGCTTGGCAGAGTTGTGGCTGATGAGGGCTAATTGTATTTAAGCAATTTATTTAAACCAGGTTTTGCTTAACCCTGGGGTTGCATCCGCAACAGTTTGTATAAATAAGAAAACCAGCGGATGCTGGCTGCAGGGATTAAAAAAAGCGGGGCCGTAATGTATCCGTTACTTATTCAATCACTCTTTCATTTATTTTTACAGCAGGGTTTCCTTTATAAATACCATAGGGCTCCAGGTTGGCAGCTGCAACAGAAGCAACAGATAAAATACTGTGAGATGCACAAACCACCCCGGGACAAACAATGGCTTTAGCACCAATCCAAACACCTTCTTCAATGGTGATGGGGGCAAGTATTAAATCAAAACTTGTTTTTTTATAATTATGATTACCGGTGAGTAAGAAAGCTCCCTGCGAAATACAAACATGATCCCCTATCACCACCTCTGTAAGGTTATCAATCCACACCTGCTCACCAATCCAGCTATGATTGCCGATAGTTAGCTTCCACGGAAATTTGATATTAACTGATGGTTTGATAACAACCCCCTTTCCCACAACAGCACCAAACCATTTCAGCAAAAAAACTTTCAACCGGGAGCTGATGATGAATGAATTTTTAAAAAACAATATATTCACACAATACCAGCATACCTGTTTTAGCCTACCTGCTTTAATTTCGATAGTGGTTTTGTAGCTGGCGTTGTCAACTTTTTTTTGTGGTATCATTCAAACAGCATTTTATAAGGTTCAGTCAATGCAGGATTATTGATAAAGTCATGAGCATATTGCCAGGCGCCTTTTGCATACTGATCAAATTCCTGCTGATCAGCAGCAGCAAGCTGTGCTATTTTTTTTATAAATAATTCCGGTTGGCTCAATGGATAATCCCAGCCGGCGTTCGTTTGTTCCAATTGCAGCCAGGGTGTCTGGTCGCTGATCAGCACGGGTCTTCCTGCAAGCAACGCTTCAAATATAGCATGCCCAAAATTCTCCCCTTTGGTTGGCAATAATAACAGGTGATGCTGCTGCAACAATGCATTGATTTCCTTTTTATTTTTAGCACCAGCATACTGCACCGAAATATGTTGAGGTAACTGATCAATCAGCTTTTTACACTCGTTCCAATAAGCTTCATTTTCTGCAGGCCCTGCTATTGTCAACGATATAGTATCAGTGATATTCTTTAACACCTGCAACACATACAGCAGATTTTTGATGGGTACGATACGGGCAATGAAAATACATTTCAGGCTGCCGGTATCTTTTTTACAGGATTCAAAAAAACTTTGCGTTGTATCCGGTAAATTATCTGCAATAACAATTTGGCTGCCGGGGAAATATTTCGCTATAGCTTCCTGCTCCCGTTCATTGGTTGCATGAAACGTAATTTTTTTATGAATACCCATCCGCTTGTACAACCACAACAAAGGCATTTTTTTGTACCGCTTTACACACAGGGCGCTTTCATACAAAGTTCCCCTTGGGCACATCACTACTTTACTTGTGATAACGCCAGTTAATTTAAGCCACAAAGGATACACAGCAAAAAAGGGAGCAAACAATAAATTGAGATAAACGATATCTGCATTAATGGCCAATATTGCTGTTTTTATTTGCTCTCTGCCTAATGTTTTCTTTACTGCATAAAAAATGGATACCCCCAACTCAGCATCAGCTATCCATTGATTGGAAAGGATACCTGGGTAAGGTGCTGTTTCGCCATGATCTGTGTCGGTAGTCAATACAAAAATATCATAGTGTGTATGCAGGGCCTTACAAATATTTACACAGGACTGTATGGGGCCACCGGCTTTATAGCCTGGAGTGAACCAATCAATGAGAATGAGTATTTTTTTTTTCTTCGCCACAGCTATTGATATCTAAACCTGCTGACCCCGATGTATTTTAGTGAAGTTTAAATAATGAACAGGGAACAAGGAATTTCGAACCTTGAATTGCCCTAAAGATCTAAACCCTCTAAACATTCTAAACTAAATAATTACTGAACCATTAATCAATGTCGTTTACTTAAGAATTAGTTAGTTCCTGATCAACCGCCGACGGGGCTGGTAGCCGCCGTCGGGGTTAGCTCAACCCCGTCAGCGGTTGCAAACCCTGACGGCGGTTATTCTTTAAGTAAACGACATTGAACCATTAATAAACAATGGCTGATTTATTTTCTGATTCCAATTGGTTCCTTTTTTGTGCCCTGTCAAAAAACCACATCATGGTAAAAATGGCAATGTAGGCTGCAATGTTAAACCAGGTATGATTGTCTAAATTAAAGGGTGATTTCCAATGCTGGTTTACTGCCACCAGCATCAGGCAAATCCGGATAACATTGATAACAAATATCAGTAACAATCCGCCCAGCATCCATATTGATTTTCTTCTAAAAGAAAGTGGATTGGCAAATACAAAGGCTGCCCAAAAAGCCATCACCCCATATCCTATGCAGTCATAACCCACGTGTACACCTGACCCGTTTTGTAATTTAATGGTGTAGATATCTTTTAAATAAATATCAAAACCCAGTAACTCCAGCAGGCCTTTTGAACTGTGGAGCAACAGCCAACGCAAAGCCGCTACATAATCCAGGTACTCATCTGCAAAGGCTGAGTAATATCCCCCTGGAGAGGTGATACCGATGATGGCAATGGTGCCGTAATAAAGAATACAAAAGCTGAGCAGGAACTTCGCAAGGAATCCAAGGAATTTTTTGTCTGTCAACAGTTGTTTAAACAAAGTTTCAGCACTTGCCATAAATGTTTTTAGTTGCCACGGATACACGAATTAGCACAAATAAAAAAGTTGTTGAATGAAATCATTAGTGCTCATTAGTGTATTGGTGGCACAAATAGAAATCAGGCTATTTTTTCATACACAAAAAAGTCACAGGCTTCCAGTTTTCCTTTGTATTCAATTTTTTCTTTTAGCTGCCAGTTGTTAAAATGTGTTGCAATCCAAGGGGTAAACTCCCGGTGCCGGATGTGTAAGCTTTTGTACTTTTTGATATCCCATGCATAGATGATTACAAACCTGGAGGAAGCCGCAAAAAGATCCTGCATATATTTTTCGTACACCTCCTCTTCCAACAAATGATAGATCACATCTAATGATAAAGCAAGCTCTGCTTTACAACCTGGAGTAGTAAATTTTGATACTGTACTGTAGGGGAAAAATTGTTTGCTGCTGTCTGTTCTGAACAGATCTATGCATTTTTGTAAGGCTGCCGCCGAAACATCCAGGCCTGTATAAGAAGGAAAGATAAAATATTGCAACTGGTTACCATCTCCACATCCCAACTCTATCACCGATTGAATTTGCTGGTCCTGCACAAAAGGATTGATAAAATCGGCTTTGTATTGTGCAAGCGCCCCGTAGGAACCTGTTCCCGAGGTTCCATCGTGCAGATACCGTTGCTGCCAATAACCGGATGAATCTCCATACTTCAGTTTGAACCCAGCATTTAAAAGCAATTTCCCAAAACGATTGGAGAAAAGAATTTTAAAAAGCTGCTGTTTTATTTTCTTCATAGCATATTAAGCAGCCTTCAACAGTCGGTTCGTTTCCGCATTTACCCGAAAAGTTCTTTTCAAAAAAAGAATCATTACATAGATCAGAAAACAGGATTTAAACAAATGACCCAGTATAGTTTGCAGTTCACAATCTGGACGGATAGGAAAGTAGAATACCAATGCAGTAAATAAAATCAATACCGGGTAAGTACGGCTATGCTTGTGAAATATATTCAGAATCGTACTGTACAAAAGACCGAGTAAAAACATAAAAAAACAACCACCAACAATGCCGAAATTAAGGTAAGCATCGCCTAACGAACTCAATCCCATCGAAGTGCCTACAGTAAGTTTGATACCGGAATATTTTACAAATAAAGCCCTGTCGCCTGCACTTAATTTATTGGGCGCCAGTATCCGGGGCATAATAGCTGCTTCAAATACCTGGTACATTTCTGCTCCGTTTGAAAAGGGCACCTTGGCAGGTACTGTATTCATTATATTGGTAATAATAAAACCCTGGTTGATCCTCACGGTGGAAGGTGCCAGTCTTTCAAAACTGAAAATACTGCTGCGTTCATTTTGCTGGTCATACAATTTTGAAAATGTTTCAATACCGGCTTCTTCCCGCCCTGATGTGGTTGCAGAACGGTAGCTGCCTTTCATCACCTGGATAGTAACAGCAATTAATATAAAAGCAATACTACCGGTTAGTTTTGTATTAAACCCGAATTTGTACCTGATAGCAAACACTGCCCCTATAAAAATAATCCAGGTCAGCAGGTCATGAAACATTCCTTCACCTAAGGAAGAAGATATAATGGACCCGATCACCACGATCATGGGAAGCAATTTCAATTCCTTCGTTCCCAATACCAGCAGAAACAAACCGATGAATTTAACACTGCCCATCAGGTAAAAAACAAAAGCTAACTCCGAACTAAAAAAGCCAGAAAAGACACTTGATAAGAAACCAAGAACTATAAAAAGATAAGGCAGTTTAGGGTTTCTTTCCACAAAAAGGGAGATACCTTTTTCGTTCACTATTTCACCTTTCAGTTTGCCTGCATTCAAATGCAGACCAATGATAAAAGCCAACACAGCCGGTATCGCATAACCAAAATAAGCTGCTTCCGGTATTTTCATTTTGTAATGAATGTACTGGTACTGGTCAAGCCCATTATAAGCCAGTACCGGACCAATAAAGAATTGCACACACATCAGAGCTCCAAACAAATATCTTACCGGTATCACATATCCTATGGAGTTAAACAATAAAATAAACTGGTGCAGGGACAGTACGATGGCAAAAAAAGAGGTCCAGCTCATTTCAAAGAAGATCACCCTTATTACTAAGCACAACCCAACAAAAAATGGCCAGTTAAAATCGGTATTAAATAAAGACTTCAATGAGATTTATTAAATTAAATAAGTAATTTAACCTGTTGCCGGAGTGAAATTTTTATAGCTCCATGGGAGCGAAATATTACTAAAAATCAGGTGCCTATTATTTTTTAAGCTCCGTAGGAGCGGCATATAGAAACATATCGCTCCTACGGAGCTAAATAACGCTATTAAATTTATTTTCTACAAACATTTCGATCCTCCGGGTCTTTTATAACCCATTTTAAAATAACTCCGCCAACAGGTTTATTTATACATTATAGTTTATGAGATAACTGAATTTTCAATAGCCTCACAGACCGACTGATAATTCCAGTGCTTAACTTTTTGCAGTGATTGTTCACCCATTTGCCTGGTGACCGCCTTATCCATCAGCAGCTTCATCTTTTCATACAGGCTGCTTTCATCCCCACTTTTAAAAACATAGCCATTCACCCCATCCTCCACCAGGTCTGCAGCACAGCCGCAATGGTCGCTTACTATTACAGCCTTTGCACCTGCCATCGCTTCGTTTACCGCAAGCCCCCATGTTTCACCTGGGCCTTTTGAAGGCAATACAAATACATCTGCCATAGCATACATCAGCGGCATCTGCAACTGATTTTGAAAATCAACAAAATGAATATTGGTAAGTTTATTACTCATTGCAACCAATGTATCCTGCAGCTCTCCATTGCCCACCATTATTAAATGAGCTGCCGGGTTATTCAATTTTTTGAATGCATTCATCAGCAGGGCCGGATCTTTTTTGGGCTCCAACTTTCCTGCAAACAGAAAAACTGTATCCATTGCTGCAATCCCTTTTTGAATACGTAAATCAACCGCTTTATTCACCGTTGTTTCATTCAAAAAAAAACGGTTGTTATCAATGGCATGCGGTGCAAAGATCAACTGGTGAGACTGCAACCCGTGTTGTAAAAAATATTGCTTATTGCCAGTACCGGCATACAATGCTATATCCACATGGGAGTACACCCATTTTAAAAAATTACGACGCAGTATTTTTTTAACGGAAAAGCTGGCAGGTTCATCCAGTAAAGTGGAATCGCCCCTGAAAAGAACAGCAGCCTTACCCTTGAAATGGCGCAATACTTTCAGGTGGCTTTTAAAACTCCATCCAAATATCAGGACCGCAGCAGGTGCCCATTCTTTTAATTGTTCAACAAGCCCCGGATTATTAATTCCATTAAAATGATGTGACCCGGGATCGGCAGCAATGTTATTTACAAATACAGCATCATATCCATCCAGTAAGGGTATATCCCATTCAATATTTTTTTTGAAACCCGGATCATACTTTTTTTTCAGCACCTGGCTGCCCCATGTATAAAAAACTTTTATATCAATTTTATTTCGCTGCTGCAGTAACTCAAATATGGGTGCATTGTACTGCACGGGATGAGTTGTTATTATAGCAAGTTTCTTTTTCAATTAAATCAGCTTCAGATCTTTTCTCACAAAAAGGGTATCACACCAGGCCATTTTTCCTTTACCATACAATGGATGATATATATCCTGCAGCTCATAACCATAGTCAAAAAGAAAAGCTGCTATCTCATGAAACAACGGCTGCCCTTCATATTGCTGAATAAAATAAGTTTCACTAAAGATCATATCGATCTTGTTAGCGGCCAGCAGGCTCACTGCTCCTTTTAATGCATTCAACTCACTCCCCTGTATATCCAGTTTTAAAATATGAATATGCTGATGTCCATTTGCAGCGGCGTATTGATCGATTGTTGTTACCGGTACCTTTACCTGGCGGATCGTTTCCACCTGCCTGTCTGAATTGAGTCCTGTTTTTTTTGAAGCTAATAAGGAACTGGTATCTGCACTAAAATTCATGTTCAGCAGCATACTGCTTTCTTTATCTGCAATACCACATTGATTAATTGATATTTTGCTACTGCTTTGATATCTCTTTTTCAGTTCTTCAGCCAGTTCTTCATGTGGTTCAAAAGCGTGAATAAAAGCGTTGGGAAATAGCTGTGCAAACTGATCAATAGTAGCGCCCCGGTTGGCGCCTACGTCATATATCAGGAGCTTGTTGTCTCCAAATACATTTTTAAAAAGATCCAATTCATTTTTTTTGAATTCCCCTTTCGCCAGTGATTGCAGGTAACCAAGGCCATGCAACTCTACATTAAATCTCCGGAGATATTTATTCAGTTTATGCTTAAAGCTCATTTCAAAATTATTATTTGCCGGTTACTGAATTGGAAAAAATAGATAGTCCCACTTTCAAAATAATTTTTCAAAAATGGAATATTCACCATTTTGTGAAAATTTAAAATCTCCTAACAAACTTCTTATTCGTTTGGTGCAGCCTGGCACAAAATGTTCATGTATTTCTATTGCTATTAATTCCGACCTGTTGATCCAGTTCATAGCTTCCTGGTTAATACAAAAATCTTCCGCACCTTCAATATCAATTTTTACAAAATCTAATTGTTCCAGTTCATATTGTAGAATTAGCTCATTCACACTAATGCTATTAATTCTAACAAGATCATTTTTTGGGATTGGATGAATAACAGTTTGAAAAGAATCTGAGCCATTGCCACTATCAACAAAAAAAAGCCCGTTACTATCCACACTCATTGCCTTCCCAATTACAGTAATATTTTTATATCCTTTTGTGTTAAGCATCAGCATTTCAATATTAGAGGCTTCTGGTTCAATAGAATATATATGTGCATCTGGAAAGAGATTCTTAATAAAAATTGTTGACAACCCAATATTAGCGCCTGCATCAATACAAATTTTACAATCCTTCCCTGTTAAAAAAACAAGGTCTCTTTTTATAAAAATTTGATGAAAGACATTTACATCTTTAGTTTTTCTGCGCAAATGGATTTTTTCCCTTATGCCGGGTAAAGAAAGTACTATCATTTCTTTTCTGGTTATATAACGCTGGATAATATAATTTACAGTAGCAATTAAACCAATGGCTTTAATATAAGAAAGAAAAGAGTCTATTTTATCCTGAATCACTTTGTATACTTTAATAATTTCCTGATTACTACCAATACACTGCCCCTTCACCCTTCTTATAATCTTTGGGGTGTTCTTCTGGTGATGGCCTTACCCAATGTTCATTAAAAAGAGCTTTAAAATTAGGATCCTGCTCCCACCTGGAACCAATAATACCAAAATATAATTGGAGGCTCCCCCCAATGTGTATTGACTGTTTCCCCTTCCGTTTGATGTGAGCTGCCAGTGGTAATCCATAAGCTCCGGCACCAATCAAAGCTATATCAAAATCAATTTTTTCAATTGCTGTTTTCATGTAATCCAAAGCATGAAACCAGGTTTCGAAAGGGGCTTTATTGTTTCTGATTGTCTGAACAGCCTTTAATGTTTTAAGGTCCATGTCTGGCAGGATTTGCTTATTTGGAAAAATGTTCTTTCTGTTCTGATACTGCTTTTCAATAGTTTCGGCATACGGATGTATGATCAGGACTTTTTTTCCTTCAAGGCTCATAGTCCATGGAGTTTCCTGAAACCACGGCTGTATATCCCACAAAGAAATTTTTTTGCAGGCTGCAGGCAAGAAAGGAGAGGCATATTTTTCTGCATTGATCCATGATAATAGAATGTCCAGTTCTTTTATATCTTCCTGCATCATTTTACAAAAACGAATAATTAATTTTTTATCATTTTGGAAAAACCCTGAGTTACTGCAAATTTCATTTCTGTTCTTATAGCCAAACCAAAAAGCAGGGATTTCTCCTTTCATATAATCAATTACCTTTTTGAAATAAGACAAATCTGAATTAGAAAAAATATAAGCCAGCACACAGGTTAATTCAGTGCTACCATATCTTGCCACCATTAAGGGTGTTGGCGACTTGATACTTTCAATGATCAATTGATATGGGTCAATTCCTGGTGTTAGCACAACCTCATTCGCATCAAACCATTTCTTTTTTTTTGCAAAATTAGTTTTGTAACTCAGTTTTTTTAATGGCTCCAGTAAAAGATCATTTAAATGCATAAATCTTGTTTATTATTATTTATGAACGACTTAAAGATTTTTATACATTTCTCATCCCCCTCTTTCCATCTTATTTCTGGCACAACTTTATTTATTTCTTCACTTCTTATTTTTAGCTGCCAGTCGGCACTTGGTTTTATAACAACCGCATCGGATAAAAACGCCCCCCAATAACTAAAAGTGCTGCTTTGAGATAATACGATCACCTTACTTTTACTCATCAATAAAATATCAAGTATGTCGGGTTTAGGAGGTGCCAGCTTAACGGCAGGTAATGCAAGTACCTCATTGATCTCATTAGCATCTGCATCCGTAAAAACAGTCACTTCCCAATTTTCATTCGCTGCCGATCTTACCTGTTTGATACAATCAATAAAAAAAGACTGAGGGGTGACAGGGTTGCCCAATTTAAAATCACCTCTCCTTATATGTACTGAAATAATGGGTGGCTCATACCTGTTTAATTGCGTAAGTAAAGACGGCATTAATATTTTATAAATACGGTCTCTTACAAGATCCCGGTAATCTCTTATGGAAGCAAACAGATCATCCGCAATAATTACCTGGTCAAACTGGTATATTTTTTTCCCTGCTGCTTCATCTCCAGTTATTTTTTTTACTGCTGGTTCTTTAATTACCGGATATTGAAATTTATTCAATGCAATTGCGAGCCTTGACCAAAAACTGCTTTCTTTAAAATAGCCCCAGTACAATCTTTTTTTATTTTCATTTCTTCTCCAGGCTCCGGGGCGAAATGACCACCAGGAAGAAGTTACCAATGGCAAATGATTCAGGTGTGCAAATACACTGGCCCTTGCCCACACCAGCAACATATTTCCCAGCCCTGCTTTTGGAAATTTTACATACACTTTTTGCATGCGCTATTGTATTGCAGTGTTTAAATATCCAGCCAGTTGCCTTGTTACTTCCCTGGCAGAAAATTGTTCAAATACCTGCTGGTTAACAGAAGCCGGATCAAAGTGGCCATGAAAATTCCTGTACGCTTCCCAAACAGCAATAAACTGCTCTCCTATTTTTTCTAATTCCGCTTCGCCGTTAAATGCCAATACCATTCCAGCTGCTGAATCATTTAATACTTTTACAGCCGTACTCTCCCGATGCAGTACAGCAAGTATAGGTTTTTGGCTCAATACAGCCTGGTATATCTTACTGGGCGTATAATGCGGTTCCGTGCTGCCCAGCACAAAAATACCACCCGCTATTTCAAGGTGTACCAGCACATCTAAGTATGTAATCCTTTCGGGATATTCAAAGACCGTTTTGTTGTATAATCCATATTTTGCTGCCAGTGGTTTGATGTTGAAACTTTCCGGGTCATTTACCCTGCTGCCGGTGCCGATAAAATGAAATTCCACTGCGGAAAAAATACCTGGGTGGTCTGCTATTGTTTTAAACACCTGCTCCATTGGTGCATAGCCTTTGGGCAACATGGCGCCTGCATATACTAATTGCAGTATGCCTTCCTTTTTTTGAAATAGGTAGGGGGCTGTATCCAATTGTTTGATCACTGCATGGTCTGCCGCCTCCCCGCCATAAGGCATGGCTCCACAAACCGCCTGCTGCTGCAGATGAGAATTTCTTTCCAGCACTGCTTTATAATATCCTGCTGCCACCCCTGTAATTAAAACCGCTTTTTTCACTGCAACCGGCTCTAATAATTTCGCCAGTTGTGTACTGAACCAGTGACGGGAAAACAATTGTTCACTGCCGGGAAAATGATGTACCCAGGGATCAATATAATCAATGCCGTATTTTATACCCGTACTGCCATGCAGCATCCGGCCAAGCAAGGCACAGTAAAATGATGGAATGGGGATATATAAAAAATCAAAGCCTTCGCTTTTTATTAACTGCTTTGCTTTTTTGTAGAGTTGGAAAAATGCCCTTAGTCCAATATCCCCCACCAGCCGGAATTTACCCACTTTAAGCGCATGCACTTTTACAATCCGCAAATTTTGCGGCAATAATTTCACCAGGTTCCAATCATGTTTTTCCTCGTAATAGTTTTCATGCACCGTCAATATGGTTGGCTCCCATCCAAAGGATGGCAGATGCTGTGCAAACAATCTTGGGCGGTGAACCCCTGCCAGGTTAGATGGTGGAAAATGCGGATAGAGGATGAGTATTTTTTTCAAGGATATTGATGAACTGTTAAGGTTGAAGTTTTTTTTAATTTGCTACTCCCTCTTTTGTTGAAAGTTGATGGTTGAAGGTTTTTTAGTTTGCTACTTTCTTCTGATTATTTATAAAGGTTCAACACTTGTTGATGATTGAAGGTTGAAAGCTCCTTGAAAAGGTTGTCAACCTTTTTCAGGTTCGTTATAGTATAAAGAAGGTTGACAACCTTATAACCTTAATACTCTTTTGCAGAAAAAAAGTTCAGTAAAAAAGTAAACCGCAGCTGCTTCAACTTTCAACCTTCAATCCATCTACCTGATAATGCTGCTGAAGCTGTTTCCCAATTTTGATTATTGAAACTGTTATAACGTTCCAATCTTTGACCCCTGATCGAATTTATTTCCGCAACCACCCTTTCTATAAAAGCAGTTGAACTATTTTCCTTTAAATCAAAACAGTAACCATGGCCTGGCAAACCGGTTAACAGATCATGCTGTGCATCCGTATTAGTTGCCAGCACAAATAATCCCGACTGCAGGTATGCAAGTATTTTATTTGTCAACGCAATATTTCTATTAATGTCAACAGGGATATCTAATGCCAAACCAATATCAAAATTCACTAATTTCTGGTGTAGCCCCTTTTGGGACATTGGTGAGTGAATGATAATATTGGGCACTGATTTTAATTCCTGCTGATAAAATGTTTCATCCATGTTTCCAATTAAATGAAGTTCCACTATGCCGGTCATTTTTTTTACAGCAGGTAATACCAGCTCCAGTCCCCTGCCATAGCTGACGTTTTGAGAGAACCAAACCATTTTAACCGGACCTTCATTGATGGCCGGTGGTGCTGTAAACTCCAATGCAGGAAAATAATTCATCAGGGTGAACCAGTTAGGAGGAGCCATATCAAAATCTCTTTCTACAGCCTGCTGTATCAATGGCGCAGCAAAGGAAACATAATTCATAGATGGTAATACTTCCCTCAGTAATTGTTTGCTGAGCTGCTGCAGGTAATGATTGTTGCCTTCACCAGGATGATAGTCTTCCACATCAAAGCCCGTTTTACAAACAAATTTTTTCCCTGCTATATAAGCCGGCCACAAAGCACCCGGATTATGCCCAATCACCCAATCCGGTCTTGATACTTTGCTGAGAGCCTGTATCAATAAATCACTTCTACGGGATACCGCCTGGGATAATACAGGAGCCGGTAATGAAATGACCCTTCCTAAAAAACGAAAGGCTGTTTCTGTAATAACAGACATTGCCCATGAAAAAAAGGGTGTTCGTCCGGCCGGGATCGTTATTAATATTGCTCCGCTTAAATTCCTCTTCAGTTCTTCATTTAGTGCTTTACTCCAGTTGTCAAATTCAAAACAGATGATTACTGGCTCATGACCTGATTGCAGGGCTAAAACAATTTCTTTATACAACCGGGGGTTGGTGGCAAGATTGTGCGTTGTTAAAAATAATAGCTTCAGGAAATTGCTTTTTGTTTATTGACTATGGATGTATATAATTCTGCATGCTTATCAGCAACACCCTTAAAATTATCTGAACCTGGCAAATGCAGTCTTGCTTTTTCCACCCTGCTTAAATCTGCAGTTAAATAGTTTAACTTTTCAGCAAGATCATTACTTTCTTTAACCCGGAACAACCATCCATTCACGCCATCTGTTATTTGTTCTGCATTGCCATATACATCAGATGCAAGCACCGGCAAACCTGCGGCAAATGCTTCCCTGATAACCAATGGGCTCATTTCAAAATCAGATGGTAAACAAAGTACATGATAATTTGATAATTCCTGAATCACTTGTTCAGAAGGGATCGTTCCCATCCAGTGGATATTATTTTTTGCAGCCGATTGTTGTTTGCATGCCGTCACATAACTGTCTTCCGTTTCAGGGCCATAAATATGCAGTGTTATCATATTCTCCGGCAAAGTGCAGATGGCATTGATCAGCAGATGCAATCCCTTTAATTTGCTGATACGGCCAATGTAAACAACCTTTAAAGGAAATGAAATGGGGGCAGTAACTGGTAATGAAGGAACGGTACCCGGCAAAGCCTGTTTGATAGAAACCAGTTTTCCGGGTGGCACATTATTTTTTTGTAACACCTCCTTATACCAATCAGCTAATACTACAATTTTATCAGCCAGCTTTGACAGCTTCAACAGGTCGTTTTTAATTTTACTGATAACAAAAGGAAAACCCAACGCTGTTCCCATACTGCTGTTGAGCGACGTGGGGTTGATGCCAGCATTATAAAGCGCCAGCGCTGCAGTGTTGAGCAGCTTTGCTTTGATACCGGTAATATTTTTCGACTGGTAAACACATTCAGTGCATCGCTTTATTTTTATTTCGCCATCACATTTTTGTTCATCTTTATAAATCAGCGAACCTTTTATACAGGTATAATACGACAAATGAAAAGTAAGCACAATTGGAATATGCAGTTCGTGTGCCTTTTCCACATGAAAGATATTGATGCCCCTTCCCGGTGCCAGTTCATGAAAATGGATAATAGCCGGTTGTTCCTTTTTTAGTACATCCGCAAATGCACTAAGCCCATCCGGCTTTTTTTTTCCCATTATCATGTTACGGTCTTCCACACTGGCTTCTGCATACCGTATCACCCTTATCCCTTCATATACATATTCACTGGTAATGGTATTATCAAAATGTGGAATTAAAATAACAGGTTCTATACCTGCCTGTTTTAAATATAGTGCAAGCTGCAGTGTATAAATTTCTGTACCGCCAACAAACTCCGGCAAAAAATGATGAAGGCATAAAAGTATTTTCATGTAGCAGGCTTCCTCTAAACTTTATCTGCCTGCATTTGCAGCAAATACTTTTTTAATTTTATTAGCAGGCAGGATACTTTTTATGATATCTATAATACTGATCCCTGAGTACGATTTCATTTTACGGGCATCTGCAAATTTTAATTGTGCTATTTTTTTAATGACTTTCCTGGCAAAACGGTTCTTATAATTTCTTACAGCAGCCAGCCTGTCTTTTTCCTGTAAAGGACAATGTTGAGTTTCCAAAAAAGTTCTGTTGAGCTCAAAATTCAGCATCACATATTCTTCATTCACATGCCCCAAATTAAATTCCTGTTCCTCATGCCTTCTCCACCATATCAATGCTGGTTGCAGTAGCAGTACTGGTGTGTTTTGTACAATCCTTAACCAAAGCTCTGTATCGCTTATATATCTCTTGCCGCTGAATCCTCCAATTTTGTGAAAATAATCTGTACGGATAATGGAACCACTTGGTCCGGTGAATAATAAACCGCCTTTAAAAAAGTGTTGCAAATATGCTGCTTCCGGAAGAAAAATAATGGGGAATGGCTTTGCATCATCCTGGATAACAGAATGACTAAGCCCCAGGAATGCATCAGGGTTTTTCTCCATTGCATCCACCATTATATTTAATGAAAAAGGATATATCCTGTCATCTGAATCCAGGTACTTGATGTATTTGCCTTTAGAATAGGAAGCTGCTTTATTCCGGTTTGGATAGTCACCTAAATTTTTTTCATTTGTATATAATCTTATCCGGGGGTCTTTTGTGGCCCAGCTATTTGCAATTGCAACCGTTTTATCTGTGGAACCATCATCCACAATGATCAATTCAAAATTAGAATAGTGGGATGCTAATACACTTTCAATAGCTTCTGCAATATATTTTTCACGGTTGTATGCCGTCATTAAAACACTAACCAAAGGATTAACCTCCATAGCTGCTGATCTTAATTATATTTTTTTATATTTTCTTTGCCACCACACCGCAATAGCCTGAAAAGGCTGCCGATTCAAACCACAATATTTTTTTCAGCCTCGGAATAATCCTTACAATAAACCATAATATTTTTTGTTTAAATACACTCATCGGTTCAATACTTCGCCAGAACAAAAAACCTCCAAAAAAACCTTTGTATTTTATTTCAAAACCATTCGAAGCTAAAAGATCAGCCCAGATATCAGGCTGCATACTTTCCAGGTTATGCAAAGCCAGGTTTTGCTTATCAAATGTTTTATGAAGCCAGCGCTGTATCCATCCCCTGAAATTAGGTGTGGTAATAACCAGGTAGCCGTTCTCATCTACCAGCGCTGCATGTTTCAGGATCACTTCTTTATAATTCTCAAAATGCTCAATAAAGCCAAATGATGCCACCACATCCATCTTTTTATCAGGAGCATATTCAAAGAAATCCACTGTTTTAAACTCCCCGGTTTTAAAACCCTGCATCCTTAACCAGTCCGGCAGTTCCTTTTCATTTTTTGGATGAAAATCAATTCCATTTAATGTATAACCCAAATCCCCAAACGCTGCAAGAAATGGTCCTGGGAAACTGCCAATTTCAAGGCAGCCGCCTTCGTTATTTTGAGGGATATGTTTTTGTATCAAATCATAAATTGCATGGTCGCTATGTCGTTCAAATTTGAATCTGGGATTTTCATAAGTCCAAAATTCTTTAGTAGTCAATCTATCACTGCTATGCATAAATAGTTCTTAATTTAGACTTTGACTATGTATTTTAGAAGCATGGAAGAGTATCGGCTAGGAGTGTAAATATTAAGTGCCATACTTTTTAGTTAAATTTTAGAAGATGCTTCGTTAAAAAATTTTTCAGCGTACTTTTAAAAGACTTTCTATAATTTTTAAGCTCGTTTAGTTGATTTATTGTTCTATGCTCATAGGTGCCAACATATCCATATGACGTTCTTTTTTTAGCTTTTTCTAAAGGTTGATCAAATATCGTATCATAAAAATTTAATAAAAAATCCTTTTGAAAATAATCCGGAACTTTATTAAATACTTTTTGATTCATCATTGCTATATACATTTTATCATCTTGATCCAATTCCATGATTTTGTCAATTGCATCCGAAGCATTTTTAAAGTCGTGGAGATTGACAAATGCTCTGGAATTAAAATTCTCGGTAATTAGTGGATCTCCCCAATAAATTGGGATTGTGTTTGATATAAAAGCATGCATTAATTTTTCTGTAGTATATCCTGGCAATGAAGAGTTTTCGAATGCAATAGAAAATTTAAACGGTCTCATAAAATTAACTTTGTCTACGTGCCATTCCTGATCTGTTAATGGCATAATAAAATTATTTAGATGTTTACCGGCTGAGGTGACCTTTTTATATTTTGACAATAAATAAAAAAAATTATCTCTTACTGGATCAGCTTTCCCATTACTATAGATATAATTACAGAACTTAGTTTTTAGTTTTAGATCGTTTTCTGAAAATTCTTTTTTTAAACCGAGTTCTTTTACTTGGTCTTCGTATGCTACAAAGTTTGCAAATCTTTTATACCGTTCTTTAAAATCTAAATATGCAAATCCGGTTGCATAATCACATAGATTAAAATCAGGAATAACATTTTCTGAGGTATAAAAAATTTTTATGCAATCATAATTTAGAAACTCTTGACCAAAACATGAATAGATTAGATAATCGGGATTTTTCTCTTCAATGGTAATGCGATATTTTTCAGAAAGAATTTTATAGATATAGTTATTCTTTTTTTCAAATCCATCATAAAAATCAGTAAAGTTTACTTTAATTTCTTTGTTTGAAAGAGACATATTTTGTTTATACTTTTATTTGGATTAATATTTTAAGCCAATTCTTAAGAGGTATTATGAATTACTTATGTGTTAATAAGTTGAACAATGATTCTTCCAGATACCAATCATCGTATCTGGTTATTTCCTGAAAAACCCTTTTATAACCTTTGGAGGTTAGCAAATCAAATATCATTTCTCTTTTTTCTGTAGCATTGTGTTCTACGGTAATGATATTGATTTTATAACCGGAAAAATTAAAAGAATTTAAGATGTCAAATTCTGACCCTTCTGTATCTATCGATAAATAGTCTATCACCGCTGGCGCATTATATTTTTTTAAAAGATCGTTGAGAGAAATTGTCTCCACTTCGTAAGTCTTCCTACCTTTTCTGTTTTGACTATGCCTATCTGCGTCAACAAATAAATCTATTGTGGACAACTCTGCAGTATCAGTTTCAATAAATTGAATGATCTCTCCTGATTTTGTCCATACGCATTTATCCTCAATAAAGCAATTCCTGTTTTTTAATAATTTTGGTTTCCAAATTTTAGCGGGTTCTGCTAGTATACCTTTCCATCCATATTCTTTCTCAAGTAAGTAAGTATTGCTTAAACTGTAACCATCAGTTGCACCAAACTCTACAAAGAAGCCATTTTCTTTATTATTCATACAATATAAAACAAATAGGTCCTGAAACAATTGAGATTTGGAACTGGTTATTTTATGAATAAATTTTTCTAAAAAGCTAGATAATCCAAATTCGTGTGATAATTCAGAAGACTGTTTAGAAACTACAGTTATTAAACGATCAACGGCATCTTTATAGGTATCTCTTTCAGAATTTAATTTATATGCATGTTTAGAGTCTAATACTTTTAATCCGAACATTCCAAAAATTTTCTTTAATATATTTTTCATGAGATGACTTAATGCTTTTTTGTGTGTTTTGCTTATTTTTTACAATAGCCAGTATAATTTCTTAAGGATAATAAAATTCAAATTAAGCTTTGATTATTTGTGCTTTTATCATTGGATTTAAAAAATCATATCAATCCAACATAAAAAAGTAATGGGAATATTTTCTTTAAAAAAGTCTTGTAAGCTTGTGCAATATATGGCTAATGCTATTCCTGTATTTCCCTGATTCATTTAAAAGTTATTATTGTTGCTGTATTTACAATTATTTAAAGGCATCCAATTTACTTTTGTTTCCCCTGCGGAATAGTATTACAATATCTGCCGTACCCAGCTTCAATACCTTGCTTACCTTTTATTTTGAAACGGGTTAAAAAATTAATAACAGAAAAAAAATTTGCACATATAATAACAGCATTATGCCGTATCCAGTAAAATTTTCCCCGGGTGGACAATTCTCTATTCCTTATTAAATGATATGAATTTTTAATCACAGGCATTATACAGGAAGGTATAGAAGGGAGGTATTGAAAATATTGATAGAAATGGTAATTGAGTGTGTAGGCAACATTAAAAGTATATTGATAATTGCGGTGATGATAATGATATACCAGCAGCGACGGATCATACAACAACTTCCATCCTTTTAACAAAGCCCGGTAGCTCCACTCCCAATCTTCAGCAAAAGCTGTTGATATAAAAGGTTGCTGAATTAAAGCTGATTTTCTGTATAACGCAACAACATTATCCCAGGCTATTAATGATTGCTGTTCCGGCACAGGTAATTTTTTAAATACTGCTGCGTCTTGTATCTGCCGCACAATTGCCTTCGGCTTTGAATAAGGCCTGTACCATAACACAGGGTTTTTATCTTTCTCATGCGGTACCGCCTGGTGACCAACCGCCGCCATTATCTCATCATCATTAAAATGCTCCGCCATTTGTTCAAGCATATCCTGCTCTGCAATCCAGGCATCCTGTACCGTAAAAAAAAGCAGTTCGCCGGAAGCATGCTGTACCCCGATATTTCTTGTGAGGCCATGATCAAAAGTTCCTGTGGCAATGTCAACAACAGTTGCTCCGTATTTTTTTGCAATGGCCGCACTGTTGTCAGTTGATATGGAGTCAAGAATAATTACCTCAATGTTTTTATAAGTTTGCTTATACAAAATATCCAGGCATCGTTCTAAAGTAGCCGCTCCATTTTTAACAGGTATAATTACCGAAATTTTCAATTGGCAACTGAGAGCGTTCCTGCTCACTTTTATAAAAGTAAATGAATGAAAAAGCAGGGATAAAGGATATACTCTTACTGAAAGTATTCAAATAAATAACCTTCCGGTTTCAGGCTCAGCCATTCATTCCGGTTTTCATTAATATCCTTAAATGTAAATTGACGTATTTGCTCTTCTGTAAAATTCAGTTTGGCCTGCGGAGTTCCTTTGGTAATGATCCCAAGCCCCTGATCTGTATCTAATGTAAACACATTAATATCATCCCGTACACTTTTAAGATGCACAATTATCTTCCATACATCTCCATTCCACTCTCCAGTAAAGCCCCTGTTTTTCCAATCAGCAAAACTTATTTCAGCCTCTGCCGTCAAAGGATTACAATCGTGTAAAATGATGATGCCCTTTTCATCTAAGTAGTTGAGTGCATTTATTGTATCCCTGAGTACAAAATCAAATTCATGCATGCCATCTATAAAACACAGATCGATTTTCTTTTTTGAAAAAAGCGCAGGTGCATTCTCTTTAAAAAAATCATCACTTGTTTTAGTGAAAAATTTTGCAGTTATATTTGATTTGTTTTTCAACATCATTTTGTACTTAGTTTCTTTTGCAAAACGAAATGCCGGATCTACAGCATATTTATGCTGAGCTTTTATTTTAAAAAATACTTCTCCGTTGAAAACACCAATTTCCAGGTAATGCTTGCAGTTCTTTTTATTAATAAGGTATTGAATAACCTCCGAACGATCCATCATTATTAGATATAATTTATTTACTTACTAAATTGCAATTTTGTAAGTAACCTTTTACGATAATAGGAAAGTAATGCTGAACCGAAATAGAATTTATAAGGCCAATCCATTTTTCCGAATTTCCTGGATCCAAGCAGCACCTCATTTTTCTTAAATCGTGCCCATTTATATAGCGGCGTTCCTCTCCCTGCTAAAGCCATGTGCTTTTCCATTACCTGTACATGGCCTTTCCAAACCTTTTCTAAATTTTTTGACATAGAGCCCGGTGTGTTCCGGTAGTATGCTAATTTTTCATCCAGGAAAAGAATATGTGGTTTCAGTTGGAAAATTCTTATCCAGCAATCAACATCTTCACAGGTTTTTATAGTTTCATCAAACCTGATGCCTTGTGAAAAAAAAATGTTGCCCGAAAAAAAATAGGCATTAGCTGCTATTGACAACTTATTCCCCCAGTTTAATACAATTTCCTTTACCGGATCATCAGTAACAAAATGGCAATTGACTGTTGTCGGATAAGTTTTATGAACATCATTCTGATCACAATAGCAATGCTCTGAATAAGACACTATTGTATCATCTTTACTTAACCCGCTTTTTTTTATTAATGCCAGGTGTTTTTCCATTTTTTGAGGATGCAATAAGTCATCCGCATCCAGCAACTGTATATAATCACCCTTACAGAGTGCCAGGCCGGCGTTCCTTGCCCCCGGCAGCCCTTTGTTCAACTGCTTTTTATAAATAAACCGATCATCATTTATTATCAGCTCTTTTGCAACGGCATCAGTTTGGTCAATAGAGCCATCATTTATTATAATGCATTCCCAATTAGTATAGGTTTGCGCAAGCACAGAATCAACCGCTTCCTTTAAATAATGAGCCTGGTTGTAGCATGGAATTATCACACTGATTTTAATATCCATTATGGTTGCGGAGCAAATATTATCAGTACCTGTTTACAAATAATTTTTTAAAGAAACTTTCGGGCCTTTTTTTAAATGTCTTTATCATGGCCAGTACTAAATATCTTGGATTAGCCAGATTTATTTCCAGGTTCTCAGGATTGGTTCTGTTCAACAAAACAGCCACTTCATCTTCGAGGTTTACCTTTCTTCTTTCCTCTGTTTTCATAATCACTTTTAAATACCAGTAAAGAGCATGATCAGCCTTTGAAGTGGAGATTCCTTTATGGTGAATCCTGTAATTATAAAGCGGTTTATCAAGAAAATAAAATTGTCCGGTTTCTGAGAGTTTTAAATACAGGTCTTGATCCACCGCTCTTAATAAAGTTGGATCAATTCCGGATGTTAATTTATAAAAAGCCATTTTAAAAGTAGCTAAAGCGGTAACACCGGCATCAAGGTTTACAAAATGGTCATTTATCAGAACATTTTTTGCCCTTTCAAAAATAGAAGTCCTTTCCAGCAATTCATTGCAATAGTAAAACTTGGAATGGACCAGTGCAACGGCTGGATTATCTTTATGCGCCTGCATCATTAATTCTAAGGCCTCTGGTGTTAAAGTATCATCAGGATCTACATATCCAGATATTTCCCCATTGGCAAGTTCCGCACATCTTCTTTTAGTATAACCGCAACCAAAGTTCTTTTCATTCAAAAATAACCTGAACCTTTTATCGTTACCAGTTAATTCCTGTATGATATTTACAGAATCATCTGTTGAACAATCATCTACAATAATTACTTCCCAGTTAGTATAGGTTTGTGCAATGATAGCATTGTAACAGTCTTTAAAAAATTGACCGTTATTATAATTTGCAACCAGGACTGAAAACAACATGAAAACTGATTATGTATGTACGACTATTTGCTCACGGTTAATTTTGATATAACCTGAGCAATTCCTTATTTAATATTTCAATATTATATTTACTTTCAACAAATCTTCTACCGGCTTCACCCATTTTTTCCCTGAGGTCTGCATTGGCTGCCAGCAGTTCAATTTTTTCTGCAAAACCTGCCAAATCATTTTCAGGTAATACAAAACCAGTGACACCATCCATCACTCCTTCGGACATTCCTCCAGCATCCGAAACAAGTACCGGAAGCTGCATAGCCTGCGCTTCCTGTATTACAAGGCCCTGGTTTTCTGCCCTGCCATTATAAGTGATACCGGGATAAAGAAAAATATCGCTGTGCTCCATTATTGAAATGATTTCTTCCTGGGTTTTTGGGCCCTCAATTTTCACTTCATCATTCAAATCGTATTCATCCAGCAACTTTTCAAGTATTGGTAACATTACACCATCGCCAATGATAACTGCCCTAAACCTGGTACGGTTATTAATTTTTAACAATTTACAAATTTCAATTACTCTGTCCGGCGCTTTAAATTCAATTAATCTTCCTGCAAATAAAATTTGCAGGGGAGCATCTGCGGCTTCTTTTATACCTAAGACAGGCTTAAATTTTTTTATGTCTAATCCTACTGGTAATAAATGTACTTTGTCTTCATTGCATCCCAACTGCAGCAGCAGGTTTTTACTATACAACGAGTTTACAGTAAATAGATGGCAGTTATTAAACAGGCTGGTATAATAATCATTTTTGGCAAATGTATGATCTAGGTCGTAACCGTGAAAAGTAGTAATGAACCTGGCATTTTTATACAAGCCAAGTGTGCGAAGTTGTATAACATAGTTTCCATTTTGCCCAAAGTGTGCATGCAATACATTGTAACAGGGCTTATCTATAAATGGAATAAAATTGTACACTGACAATGCAGACTGATTGTTAAGCACTGCTTTGAAAAGACCAGGAATGTTTTTGTTGAAAGGATTCAGTAATATCTTCCTTACCAGTGTAAAAACTTTGCTGATCCGGGACTGGGGGATATCATCCAGGTAAAATGTAACTCCTGAAAGCCCTGCTTCCGTTATCATTTGATGCACGGGGCCGGTCACAGGTTTTTGCTGCGAAAAGATATGTACTAAATGTCCGCTTTGTTGCAGCGCAATTACCTGGTTGGCGATGAATGTCTCCGATAAAGTTGGAAACGCAGTAACAAAAAAAGCTATTTTCAAAGATGTTGCAGAATTAGATGATCGTTTTTAATTAAAAGCGTTCAATTAAAAATAGCAGGGTCAACCACTGAGAGATGCTGCGGCAGAAAACAAAACACATTATCATGTACCGGCATTTCCTGTTTGGTAAAAACTTCCTGTAATTTACCCACATCTTCTTTTGATTTCATCAATTTAAAAATGCGGTATTGGTTAATGCTGATAATAAAATCATACAGGTCTTGCACCACTCCGGAATGAACCACCACTTCACTATACTCAACACATAATATTGGGGCAGCAGTAGACCGTAATAAATGAGCAGCGCCCTTCAGCATTTCCAGTTCATATCCTTCAATATCTATCTTCATTAATTTAATTGGATGAACTTTATTTTTTTCAAGATACTGATCCAGTGTGCTGATCCAAACAGTTTTTCCTGCTGAATTATCCTGCCTTACCAATGAAGATGCTCCCCGGTTGATATCCATATTAGGATAAATAATACCTTCTCTTTCTTCTGACCCCAGGGCAATGTTATTTAACTGTATATTACGTAAATGATTGAGGCTGCAGTTCTGTTGTAATATTTTGAAAGTTTCGGGTTCTGGTTCAAAGGAATGAACCACACCTGTATCTCCTGTTTTCTTTGCTGCAAAAATTGCCATCAATCCAATATTGGAACCAATATCAAAAAACACATCACCGGGTTTCAGCAAATGATCAAATACATGCAGGGTGCCTGCTTCGTAGGTGCCTGTATAATAAATAGCTCTTTCAACACCATTATCATTTACCGGATCAATCATCATTTTAAAACCATACAGGGTTTTGATGATCATCTTGTGAGATGGCTGTCCTATAATCTTCTCAGATAACTTCAATATTACCCCCTTACCTCTGAAGAAACTTTTGTCTCTTAAAAAAAATTTCGCTTTATGAGCCAGGTGAACCAGGTATTCTTTTATCATTGAACCACTTAAAATATTACTGAATTCTTTTGACAGCAAAACTTGGCATTTCGTTTTTATTAATGGTAACAAAAACAATTTCCCAATCAGCAGTTACACACAATTCATGAACTGCTTCAATAACGCCATACCTTACGTCTCCAGCCCAATTTCCTATAATGTAGTCATGCCCGGCTATGATGCCACCAGGCTTTACTTTATCTTTTAAGATATTTAATTCAGCAGCAGTTACTGCATACGAGTGGTCGGTATCCAAATAAACCCAGTCAAAATAATGATCAGGCATATTTTTTAAAACATCCGTGGAGTATCCCACATTAATGACTACTTTACCAAGATTAATTTCTTTTTCAAATTTATCATGTACCTGTAGCTTTAAGCCATCATGGTATCTTTCAGGATTACCCCATGCATCAATTAGGTGCAGTTTGATTGGATTTGTAATTTGCAGTATTTGCTCAGAAAATTCGCCTTCATTAACGCCGATCTCGGCACACACTGCATCCTTTGGCATGTTATTAAGTAATGCTTCCCTGTTTAACAGCACTTGTATATTTCGAATGTGCTTGTTTTCCAGATCATATTTTGGAATGGCTTCTTCGTTTAACTTTCGTGCTTTCAAAAAATCCTGAATGTGTTCTTTATAATCTTTAAAATGAAAGACCTCCTTTACAAAATTTCTCATTTTATTTTTAACCATGCCTGGTAATATTTTTCTGATCATTCGGATAATTAATCTTAGTAATTCAATGCCATTATTTTTAAAGTTTACACCTTTTCAAAAGGTGTAAACTTTAATTTCAACCCTTAACTAAACGGTATTGCTTTGTAATTCTTTGTAACCAACATATAGCTACTGCCTGTACGTACCATTAAAAAAAGCGGTATTCCTTGACCGGATCATTTTTCCAGGCACCCAAAAATCAATGGGTAAAATACTGATGGAGGCGGCGTTATCAATAATATCACAGAAGTCTGATATGGCTGTGGAGAGATAGGAAGCAAAAAGCCATATTGAATAGCTGCCTGCACGTAGAGCAAGATGCGGTATATCTAACCTGAAATGGTTAGTGCTTTCGTTTAAATGAAATCCCATTTCATCAGAAGAAAAGAAAGCAATCAGCTCATTGTTCTGATCTTTAAATCCTACAGAAAGAATTATTTTTGAAACATCAATATCCTTCGCCCTAAACTCCAGGTCCACGGTAATTTTTTCATTGCAAAACAAACTGTCTGTTTGTTCTCCTTTTTCATTGCTGATAACAATATTTACAAATTGAAACCTTCCATCTCCTTCCCTGTCTGTACGGGTTGCAAGATTGCTGCCGGATATATTTACTTCTGCAGTAAGGTATTTAGAAACTCCTTCCTCCACTCCTCCCTGGAAAAAAGATCGTCCATTTTTTAAAAGCAATGCACTGTTGCATAGTGAACGGATCGCTCCCATATTGTGGCTTACAAATAATACCGTTCGCCCCTGCTTATTACTCACATCCTTCATCTTACCCAATGCTTTTTTCTGAAACTCAGCATCACCAACTGCCAGCACTTCATCCACAATTAGTATCTCCGGCTCCAGGTGGGCAGCCACCCCAAAAGCCAGCCGCACATACATGCCGGAGGAGTAGCGCTTTACCGGTGTATCAATGTATCGTTCCACGCCGGCAAAATCCACAATTTCATCAAACTTGCTTTTTATTTCATTCCGGGTCATCCCAAGGATGGCGCCGTTTAAAAAAATATTCTCCCGCCCACTTAATTCCGGATGAAAGCCGGTACCCACTTCCAGCAAACTGGCCACCCTGCCCCTGATCTTTACACTACCGGTGCTGGGTGATGTGGTACGGCTAAGTATTTTCAACAAGGTACTTTTGCCTGCCCCATTTCGGCCAATAATGCCCAGCACTTCTCCCTGCTTTACTTCAAAATTAATATCCTTTAAAGCCCACACATATTCACTGCTGCCTTTTTGGGTACGGTCGTTGGCTTCCCCTATTTTTAAATAAGGATCCTCATTACCCATCATCCGGTGCCATGCCCTGTTTACATCATGCGCCAATGACCCCGTGCCTACTGTTCCCAGGCGGTATTGTTTGGAGAGGTCTTCTACTTTTATTACGGTGCTCAATTTAAAGTTGATGGTTGAAAGTTGAAAGCTTTTTCATTTTGCTACTTTCTGATGATTATTTATAACGGTTTGTTTTTTGTTACTGATATGTGAGGCTATTCAACTTTTATATATTCTTAATTAATACCCTTCGCAAAAAAAAAGCCAAAGAAAAAAGTAAACCGTTGCCTTTTCAACTTTCAACTTTTAACCTTCAACTACTACGCTGCCTTGGTTAGTGGCAGGAGTAAAAAACACTACAGGTTTAGCAACAAGGGGCCTGTACCCGGTACAGGGCACATATAATAAAGCAAACAATTTCAACTGGCCGCCGGTCAGGATTTCTTTCGCAGCTTTTTTTGCGTTGCTTCCAGGTGCTTTTCCACCGCCAGCAGGTCGTAGTACTTTTTACCACCAATAAAGGCTGGTACTACCAGTTTCAGTATCTCCCATTTATACAGGGTGGTACGGCTGATGTTAAGGATCCTTTTCAGGTCGAAGGCGTCCACCCATCTAAATTCAAATGGGGTCCGTTGTTTTACTGGCCGTTGCTTTTTTCCCGCTGAGGATTGTTTTTTTTTAGGCATGTGAATGCATTGATATGTTATGAATAGGATAACAAAACAGATCAATGTAACAGCAATCATACTATGCGTTACAAGGCGGGATGCAACAAGATAAAAATTATATTTTAGATTTTTTTAATATTTTTTTATACCACAGGATCATCATTTCCGGTTCAGCTCTTTTTTGTTTCAATTACCGTATTGCCCTCCTTCGTGTTTGCTTCTGGAATGCTTCGGGAATGCTTCGGGAATTTTTTTCCCGGTATCGAACCGGTTTTGAAGCAGGTACAAAACAATAATAAAGCAGGATACAAACAATTACTGCATGATTCAGCTACTGTTGTTGTTCAAAACTGTTCAATTTTGTTCACCCAGGTGCTTTCCGTGATTAGTTTGTTTAAAACTGTTCTTATTGGTTCACCCCGAAAATACAGGATTGCCTTAGCCGTTTTAGTTGGGTAAACACTGCATGCACCGTGCAATTTTGCAATGAACTGCATACGGTATTTTTTAAAAATTAAAACCCAATAAAACTATGGGAACATTCTCAAAAGGAATCCTTGGCGGATTCTCCGGCAAAGTAGGCAATGTAGTTGGCGGCAACTGGAAAGGCATTGACTACATGCGTAGTAAAAGTTCTTTTAAAAATCTGAACCCCAGCGAAGCACAACTGGCACAGCAGCTAAAATTTGGCATGTGCATCCGGTTTGTGCAAAGCATGAGCGGATTGCTGGAACTGAGCTTTAACAATTTTGCCGTTAAAAAAACGGGTGTTAACAGCGCCCTGAGTTATACACTCAAAAATGCTGTTACCGGCACTTACCCTGTTTTCAGTATTGATTATGCCGCTGCACTGGTAAGCCGCGGCGACCTGCCGAATGTACTGGCACCGTCTATTGTGATGGGTGCAGGCAGCCTGCTGGTGTTTAGCTGGACGGACAACACCGGCGTGGGCGTGGCCAAAGCCACCGATAAAGCCATGCCGGCAGCTTATTGCCCTGAGCTGAACCAAACCATCTTCATCACCAGTGGTGCTGACCGCAATGCCATCACGGAAACCCTGAACCTGGCTTCCTTCAGCGGCAAAACGGTACAAACCTACCTGGGTTTTATCAGTGAAGATGGTAAAAATGTAGCCAGCAGCATTTATACAGGTGCTGTACTGGTATCTTGATGGTGCTATAAAAAAAGTTGCTGCTCCAGTAAGCAACTTTTTTTTAAACTTCAGTATGAATGATGCGTTGCCTGGTAAGTGACGCATTGTTTCGTGAATGGGGAATGGTGAGTGGTGAATGGGGAATCAATGTCGTTTACTTAAGCTTTAGCTAGTCCCTGATCAACCGCCAACGGGGCTGATAGCCGCCGTCGGGGTTAGCTCAACCCCGTCAGTCCCGTAAAAAAAAACGGGACAAACCCTGACGGCGGTTGTTCTTTAAGTAAACGACATTGAATGGTGAATGGCTAATATCGACCACTCAACTTTTAACTAAATAAGACCTTCAATCTTCAACCATCAACTTTCATCTACAAGAAGATCGGCCGCTTTTACTTTAACAATTTTGCCGTTCTTTGATAATACTATAAAGCCGCCTGTTAAATTTTTTTGTTTAACTAATTTTTTAAAACTAAGGGTAAGGCCTTTTCGGAATTGCTCCCTTATTTCATCTGCCTGTTTATTAGCTTTCATTGTTTGCAAATTTAGTAATGATTTCCCAAGTAGCGGGATCATATATTTTAATGTCAGCGTCCTGTTTACCTTCGGCAACGAAAGTAAAAGGGTTTTCAGAATTATTAACCAATAGCCAGAAGTGTGCTGTTTTTTTAAATAAATGAATAAAATTATCAATCCCTTTTTTATACCTGCGTCTAATTATCATTTCAGGAATAAAATGCCCTCCTTCTAATACCCTTGTATTTACCCGTTCAATAGCAAGGGCCACATCATTTAACCAAAAAAATACGATGGTAACAAAATACCCCCTGGTTTTTGCTAACTCAATTGTGAGCATATATGATCTTGTTGTTAACGTGGTTTCAATTGCAAAATCAACCTGTTGTTCAATTAATTCACCAATGCGGTTAAGCATAATTCTGCCTGCTTGTATGGCAACTTTCTCAGGTTGAAACGGAGAAAGGCCCCTGGCAATTTCATCCGCATTTACAAACTCCCTGCATTGCAGCATTTCAGGTAATACAGTGAAAGATGCAGTTGTTTTTCCTGCTCCATTGCAACCCGCTATAATAAACAAATCAGGCATTCCTAATAATTAAGATCAATTGATTGTAAAACATCCAATTTAAGCCTGGCATACACAAATTTAATTTCAACCTTCAATTATCAATTATCAATTATCAATTTTCAATTATCAACTCCTACACCGTATCCATAAAAGTCCGCTCCACTTTGCTAAAAATCAGCAATCCAAAAAATAATACCAGCACAATAAAACCGCCACTATACAAAAGGCCATACGTATCCACCGAGCCGGTACCAAACAGTGCATACCGGAATGCTTCCACTATTGGTGTCAGCGGATTCCAGGCTATCCAGGACGCAAAAGATTTAGTTTTTAAAAAAGATAATGGGTAAGCTACCGGTGTGGCATACATTAATAATTGCACCGCAAACCCTATCAGCACGGTAAAGTCCCGGTACTTGGTGGTAAGGGAAGAAATGATAATGCCAAGACCCAAACCAAGCCCCGCCATCATCAGCACCAGCAACGGTATCAGCAGCCAGCTGGCACTAAAATGAAAATGCTGCTGTTTAAATCCATACCATACCATCAGCGCCAGCAGCAATAAAAATTGTATCCCAAATTTGATGATATTGCTCATCACCGTACTGAGCGGTATTACCAGCCGGGGGAAATATACTTTACCAAAAATACCGGCATTGGCCACAAACGTATTGCTGGTGGCAGTAAGGCAACTGCTGAAATAATTCCAGATGGTTATGCCGCTCATATAAAACAATACCGGCTCAATACCATCCGTAGGGATGTTGGCAATTTTACCAAACACCAGTAAAAAAACCAGGCTGGTAAATATGGGCTGTATAAAATGCCACAGTGGCCCCAGGATGGTTTGCTTGTACTGTGCAGCAAAGTCCCGTTTTACAAATAACCAAAGCAGGTCACGGTAATGCCAAACTTCTTTCAGCTTCAGATCAAAGAGATGGGCTTTTGGTTCTATTACCAGGTCCCAGTGTTCGTTGTCGGTCATAGGAAGGTTGAAAGTTGAAAGTTGATGGTTGATGGTTTTTTCAATTTGCTACTTTCTGATAATTATTTTCTGCCTTGGTTCGTGGCACACGAAACAATTTTCCCCTGCTTTCCGTTTCGTGTGCCACGAACCGGGGCAGCAGGCTGGTAAATATGGGTTGAATAAAATGCCACAACGGCCCCAGGATGGTTTGCTTGTACTGTGCCGAGAAATCACGTTTTACAAATAACCAAAGCAGGTCCCGGTAATGCCATACTTCTTTTAGTTTCAAATCAAAGAGATGCGCTTTTGGTTCTATTACTAAATCCCAGTGTTCGTTGTCGGTCATTAAAAAGTTAATGGTTGAAAGTTGATGGTTGAAGGTTTTTTCAATTTGCTACTTTCTGATAATTATTTGTAACGGTTCAAAATTTGTTGATGGTTGAAAGTTCCCTAAAAAGGTTGTCAACCTTTTTCAGGTTCGTTATAGTATAAGGAAGGTTGACAACCTTATAACCCTTCGTTAATGACATTGGTGGAAGCAACTAACTACTTACTGTCTGATGATTATTTCTAACAGTTTATTTTTTATTATTTATACTTTTTATGTTCCGGCGGGATTTTCGCCAGAAAAATCTTCAGCATTAAAAACGGTTGTCCGACGAAACCCCGACGTATAATGCTGTTTGTAAATAATACTACCACCCTTGTAATTATAATGCAAGCTACCAATCCAAATAATGCATAAGCTGAAAGTGCTGTATCAATTGAATTTCATTAAAGGAGGCGCTTTTATACGGCGGGGTTTCACAGTTACCCTATTAAATTCATAAGTGCATTAGGTGAAAACCACCGCCGGGACAAAGTTCAAAGTTTGAAGCAGTTTAATTTTGCTACTTTCTGATGATTATTTGTAACAGTTTTTAAACTCGTTGATGGTTGAAAGTTCCTTGAAAAGGTCGTCAACCTTTTTTAGGTTTGTTACATTATAAGGAAGGTTGACAACCTTATAACCCTACTTTATGTCCCGGTTTTCGCCAGAAAAATGGTCAGTATTAAAAACGGTTGTCCGGCGAAAACCCGACTATGGGTATCAATACCAACATACATATTGTGTGTATTGCATTTTTAGTCCGGTTGGTAGTTGTCCCAATATTCTTTTGGTGTTACAATTTTAGTCTGCTTATAAGTTGGAAAAGTAAAGTCTGTAGTGTTGCCTGTAATTACAAAGTTCGCTAAACATTCATCTGCAAGTTCCAAAATCATATTATCATCATCGTCTGGAATAAGGTCAAGCGTTATGGTAGGATGGTATTTTATCGCTTTATCTTCTATCACCACGAGCAGCGTTTTTTGCACGAATAAAAAAATCTTGAAATTTTGAAAATTTTGGTCTTGCTAAAACTTCATAATATTCAGCCAATAATTCGTCTGAAATACAAAGTTGAAATTTCTGCTCAATAAAAAGGTCTTTTATAATTAGGTTTGGATAACCACGTTGAATAAGAGACGAAACAATTACATTGGTATCAATTACGATTCTTTGCATTCTTTCTAACAGCTTTTACTTCATTTGTAATTTCGTCCATTGTCATGTTGGAAATGCCATATTTGTCTGCAAGTTCTAAGCACTTGCTCAGGTTTTGCCGTGTCAATTCTTTGCTAACAAGGTCGATAAAATCAGTAAAAGTCAATTTTTCTTCTTTCAAGCCAAATTTATTGTATTCAATATCGGATATAGAAACATTTAATGTCCGCATAGTTTTACAGTTTATTCAAATGTACAAAAATGTTCAGAAGTTCAAGTCTTGTTGCAGGTCAGTCGTATTACGCACAACAGTCTCTCTTCGTTTCCATCACTGCATTACATTCCTTCGTTTATGACCCGGCGGGGTTTTGGCCAGAAAAATTGTCAGCATTAAAAACGGTTGCCCGGCAAAACCCCGACGTATGATGCAGTTTGCAAATAATACTACCATTCTTAGAATTAGTGAAAACTACCAATTCAAATTATGCACAGGGTGAAAATGTTGTTGAGTGATGAATGATCAACCATCAACCATTAACCTTCTACTTTCAACCTTACTATTACAACGTTGGCAAATATTCTTTTTCAAAAAGAGTCAACAATAATTTATCTGCTGTAAAATATCTATTTACCACATTCTTCACTTCAATAGCAGAAGCAAACTGTAAAGCATCCAATGTTCTCAGGCCATCCTCCCCATATTTATAAATTAACAGTTTAGCCGCTTCAATAATTTTACTGCTTACAGGAACAATTGTATATTTTACAAGATCATCATCAAAGAGTTTAATAAGCTGCTCCGCATTATCCTTACTCAATTCCTTCATTCGGACCCTTTTAAAAACAGCAGAAATAAATTCCACATTTGTAATTTCGGAAAGAAAAATACCAGATACTTCATTCTGTGTTAAAAAATTATCTATTTCTTCAGTACCTGGCTCCAGGTGATAAAGTTTAAATAAGGAGGAAGTGTCCAAATATAATTTCATAAAGATTCCCTTCTTTCATTTATAACGGTATCACTAAAAGATCCTTTTACATCTTTGAGCAGCTCCCTGCTTTTTGCAAACGAAAAATCAGACAGCTTTAATCCTTTTGTTTCAGGTTCGATGTCTTCCTCAAACATCACGATTACCTTTATTGGATGATCAGTAGGTATTACCTTTTCCAAGTGAACCTTTCCCTGATAATATGTTCCGCTTAATTGCTGCATACACTATGATTTTATCAAATTTACTTCTTTTTTGCCGGGCATCGCACAATGAATTATAATGCTTAAATCAATGTGGTTTAGCTAACAAATTTCCAGTGGTGGAACTATCATTAAGACTTTATTAAAATGCTTCACAGAAAAGGGTACTGAAGAAAAAGTAAACTGCTTGCCTTTGAACCTGCCTGTCCGGCAGGCAGGCTTTCAACCATTAACCTTCAACCCATCATGGACTTCCTGCTAAATGGAAAATTAACTGATTGCAAAAACAACTAATTGTAAAATACTTATTGAACCTAAAGGAGGTCAGCCGCTTTTATTTTAACAATTTTGCCATTCTTAGACAATACGATAAAGCCGCCGGTTAAACTTTTTTGTTTAACTAATTTTTTAAAACTAAGGGTAAGGCCTTTTCGAAATTGCTCCCTTATTTCATCTGCCTGTTTATTAGCTTTCATTGTTTGCAAATTTAGTAATGATTCCTTAGGTGGCAGGATTAAACCATCAACCTTCAACCTGCCTGTCCGGTAGGCAGGCTTTCAACCAGTTGTTAATTTGTTTTTATTGAGGTATTCTTTAAACTCTGCAAAGGTCATTTTCTCAGTTTCTTTTGCGATTTTTTCTTTGATTTCCCTAAACACTTTAACAGTGTCAAATGTTTTTTCTTTTTTAACTATCTTCTTCATTGTACACAATTTCTTTTGGTGAACGAATGTCAAGTTGCGAATAACCACAACGTAAATTTATTGAATTATAACCCCGTATTCTAAAAACATTTACAATATGTTTAAAGTTCCAGCTTACTAAAATGTCAACTTTGTTAATTGTCGCTGTTGCAATGTGCCTGCAGTCATCGGCACTTGTTTGACCTACAACTTTTTCGTCTAAATATTTTTGTGCAAGTTCGTAGGCTTCTTCAGTTACTTCAACAAATTGTAAATGCTCTTTTGGCAAGCCTGCAAAAAAATCCTCTGCCTTGGTTCGTGGCACACGAAACAATTTTATGTTTTCCCCTGCTTTCCGTTTCGTGTGCCACGAACCAAGGCAGCAGAAATATTGGGTCAGGTTGTGGTAAATTGTCAAGTATTAATAGTTTGCCGAATGCTTACACCTAACTTTTTATTCGTGCCTGCTTAAAATACTATTTAAAGTACGGAGAGCAATTTCATGTTTCAATATAACCCCGTCAACCTTTTTCAGGTTCGTTATAGTATAAGGAAGGTTGACAACCTTATAACCCTTCGTTAATGACATTGGTAGAAGCAGATAATTACCTACTGTGTCTGATGATTATTTCTAACAGTTTATTTTTTACTATCGATAGTTGAGGCTTTTCAACCATCAACCTTCAACTTTCAACCTTCAACCATCAACCTTCAACCATTAACCATTAACCATCAACCTTCAACCATCAACCATTAACCATTAACCATTAACCATTAACCATCAACCATCAACTTTCCCCCTTCAACAACAACGCTTCCAACTGCTCTTTATAAACCGCAAAGCTAAATTTGTCTTCCACTTCCTTCCGGTTGGGGATATACGTATTTTTATTCGCCAGTACTTCAGCGATGGCATGGGTAATGGCTGCAGGATCATCCGGGTTTACCAATAATCCAAATTTACCATTGCACAAAGCATCTGCAGAACCATCTTTATTACCGGCAATTACCGGTTTGCCATAATACATTGCTTCAATAAACACAATGCCAAATCCTTCTTTTTTGCTGGGCATAATATACAGGTCGGCTATTTGAAAATGAGCAGCCAGTTCTTCATCGGGTATAAAGCCGGCAAAGATGATATCGCCGGTAAGCCCCAGTTGCCGGATGATGCCATCCAGCCGTTGCTTTTCTGCTGCATCGTATAAACCCACCACCAGGTATTTAATATTGGGCCAGGTTGATTTTAACTCCCGGATAGAATGGAGTACACTGTCGTATCCCTTATATTTTTCCCTGGAAGATAACCGGGTAAGTGTCATCAAAATGATATCATCCTGCTGCAGCTGATACCGCTCCATCAGCAGGGCTTCTTTTCCATCGGGCACCGGCAGCGATAAGAAGGGATCAAGACAATTATTGAGCACCTTTATTTTATGCGCTGGAAATCCATGCACTTCCATCATTTTATTTTTGGTGAAATTACTCACCGCCAGCACCAGGTCGCATTTATTGAGCATGCGTTTTTTCCATGCAGGCAGCGGCTCCCACACTTCTATACCATGAGCCAGCAGTACCAGTTTTGTGTTGGGTGAAAACAGTTTAATTAAAAACCCTGCCAGCAACAGGTTGATGTGGCTTAAAATTACCGTGTCTTTATTGATACCCTTACGGGCGGCATCGCAAATAAACAGCGATTTCCGCTTTGCATATCCCTTAAATATGGCAGCGGGGAAATATTTTTCATTGATGTCTTCCTTGTGATCATACATGGATAATACGGAGAAGCTGCCTTGTCCGTACGTTAATTCATAGAGGGCCTTGCCCACCTGCCGGGATACTTTTTCTATGCCGCCGGTAGCAGAAAATGTTCTGAGTGTTAAAAATAATATGCCCTTACCTGCCGGCATTGGAATAATTATTCATGAGCATTAATGTAAAAAATTGAGACCAGTGCAGGTCGCCTGCTTTCAGCTTCTGGTGGTATGCCCCCAGGTTGGTATCACCCATGCCGGCTGCATAGCGGTCATTTGCCAGCCATTCCTTAAAGGGAAAGGAGAAGCCCATTTTGGGCCGGTTCCAGATGGCTTCGGGCATAATGTCTTTGAAGGAATCGATCAGCAATTTTTTTCCGGGGCTACCACTGTATTTTATTTCAGATTTTATTTTAAGCACCGCCTGCACAAAGGCGTTGTCTAAAAAAGGTACCCGTATCTCCACTCCATGTGCCATGCTCATTACATCTGCATCTCTCAGTAACTGGTTCTGCATGTATAAGTTGATCTCCATCCAGCTTGCCTGGTTTTGGGGAGACAAATAATCAATGTCTGGCAACCGGGGTTGCTCTTCCAGCAGGTTCCATACCTCTGCTTCATCGGCGTTTAAAAAAGCGGCGATATCTCCCGGGATATGCTGACCCCGTAAAAACAAATACCTGCCCACCGGTCCGCCGATACTCAGGTATGCCAGCCGCCTCAGCTTTTTTGACCTTGCATGCCTGCCTGCTCTTAATACACTTCCGGGTAATTTTTCCAGTGCCAGCACGGTTTTAATTCTTTTAAAAGAAGGATACCCGCCAAATAACTCATCGCCACCAATGCCGGAAAGCACGGCCTTTAAACCACTCTCCTTTGCATATTTGCTGATGAACCAGGTATTGATGCCATCACAACAGGGCAGGTCCATAGATTGTATAATAGCTGGTAAAAAAGAATGAAAATCATTTTCACCAATCAGAAACTGGTGATGGTTGCAGGAGGCCAGTTGTTCTTTTAACAGGTCCTGGTATTTTTTTTCGGAGTACTGGTTGTTATCAAAATAAATAGAGATGGCCTGAAGCGATGCCTGGTGCCGGTTGGCCAGTAATGCAATCACACTTGAATCCAGTCCCCCACTTAAAAACACACCGATGGGTGCATCGGAGATCAAATGATCTTGTACGGCCTTTTCTAAACTGTCTTTTACAACCTGGATGGCTTCCTTTCTTCCACCGGTCTTTTCTAAATATTTATACCTGGAAAAAGAATTGGTTTTAATGGTATCCGCAGCGGGACGGTAAATCAAATACGTTCCTTTTTCTAAGGGCTGCACATTTTTTAACAGGGTAACAGGCTCTGGCAAATGTCCGTAGGCCATAAAATAAACGGGCCAGTTTTGATTCACCTCCTGCAGGTAAGGAATATTATTAAAAGCCCGGACCTCTGATGCAAATGCAAAGCCCTCTTTGGTAAATGCATAGTACACCGGCTTGATGCCCCCGGGATCCCGGGCAATCATTAATTCTTTTTGCAGGTTATCCCATATAGCAAAAGCAAACATGCCGCTGAAACGTTCCAAGGCAGCCGTTCCCCAAAATGCATAAGCAGCCACAATGACTTCCGTATCGCTTTGCGTTTTGAAAAAAGCCCCGGCATCAGCCAGTTCTTTTTTTAATTCTTTGTAATTATATAACTCCCCATTGTAGCTGATCACATACCTGCCTTGCTCATACAACATGGGCTGGTGTCCGCCATTGGAAATATCAATGATGGATAAACGGCGGTGGCCAAGCGCCAGGTTCTCATCCGCATTTTCATAGATCCCCTCATCATCGGGCCCGCCATGCTCCAGTGTTTTGCACATGCCTTTTACCATCGCCAGTATTTCCTGGTGGGGTATGGATGGATTAATGATACCTGCTATTCTGCACATCCCTTTATAATGGAAAATTGATAATTGATAATTGAAAGTTGAACCAATTCAACTGCTACTTTCTGAAAATTATTTGTAACAGCTATTTATTTCTTGTTGAAGGTTGAAAGTTGAGGCCACTTCAATTTTGTGTACCCTGACAATTATTTAAACTTTCTAAATTTATTACTACTTCTTGTTGATAAGAAATCCAAAAAAATTAAACTGTTGCATTTCGACTTTGAATTATCAATTATCAATTATTAATTGTCAATTGTTAACCTCCATGATACAATATGTCCTGGCGGGGTTTTCGCCAGAAAAATCTTCAGCATTAAAAACGGCTGTCCGGCGAAACCCCGACGTATAATGTAGTTTGCAAATAATACAACCACTCTTATTAATTAATGAAAGCTACAAATCCAAATAATACATAGGCTGAAAATGCCGCACCAATTGTATTTCATAAAAGGAGGCACTGCTGTGTTCATACTCCACAAAGTCTTTTGCCAGCATCCATTTCCCGGTAACAGGATTGTTGTGGATGTAATTTATTTTCTGCAATAAAAATGGTTGGGTAAAAATAGCTTTGGCGTCAAAGGAGTCTTTAAATATTTTATGTAGCTGTCCTTTTTTCCTTTCCCTTTCTGTAACCAAACTTTGTAAACGATCAAGCATGTTTGAATTTCCTGTAGCTTCCAACCTGTTGACTATTTCATAAGCTCCGCCCGGATGAATCGTTCGGACGGGCATAAATCTTTTACCATTTGCGATCATCTTATTCAGGTCAAAGCCTTCGCTGTGAAAATGCAGGATAACATGCAGGTGATTGGGCATAATGACATAAGCTACTATATCAGCATTATATTGATTTTTTAAAACCTCAAACTCCGCCCGGATGACAGGTCGGACAGGCACTTATAAACCATGTCGTAGGTTCTCGTCATTTCAATCAGCGGTATCCATTCAACGCAGGTAAAAGTGACAAACCAGGTGGAGTAAGTATTGCTATGTTTTAGCTTTATTGCCATACCATGAACTTAAACCATAGCATGTGTTACAGCAAAATATTCAGAGTCCCTTATACGTCGGGGTTTCACAGTTACTTTATTAAATTGATGAGTGCAGTAGGTGAAAACCACCGCCGGGACAAAAGTAGCCTGACCTCCACATAAAAATTGAGAGGAAATTGAATCGCTAATGATCATTACAAAAAAAACATGGAGAAAAGGTGAACTGCTTGTTTTTCAATTATCAATTTTCAATTATTAATTATCAATTATTAATAATCAATTGTTAACCTCCATAATACAGTTCTAAATTCTTCTTATCAAAATGAGCACTCAAAGATATTCCCATACTGTCTATTTTTACCTTGGCCCGGTTACCGGCTATTTCCACCAGGATGCCGTGGTAGTTCATCATTACGCCCTGCCTGATCCGTACTTTGGCGTTTAGCGTAAGCTGTGTGGCTTCCACCACTTCTACATTGGAGAATTCATTTAAAAATTTACGGATGGTATCAATTTCTTCATTTTTAACAACGGCAGGTTTACCCAGCCAGTAAACAAAGTTGAGGATACCGTTTACTTTTTTCAGCTCCCATTTATCAGCATCCGGCACCCGTACAAAAACGTAAGATTTAAAGATGGGTTCCAGCACCACTTTTTTACGGTCGCTCCATTGTTTGATCACTTTATTAAGCGGACAATAATTTTCGATACCTTTTTCTTCCAGCAGTTTCGCCACTTTTTTTTCCCAGCGGGGCTTGGTATATACAGCGTACCAGTTTAATTTATTATCCATCATTACATAGCTTCGCTGATCCTCAGTCACATTCATTTTGAAACGAGGTGGTGTTTTTCATTTAGCAGACATCATACAATACAAAAATAAAAAAGAAGTGTCTTTTTATATCTCCTGTTATAATAGCCGTGCCATTATACTGTTCAATAAAAAATTACTCCTGCAGGTTGGTTTTAAATCTATTCCAAAACCGCTTTAACTTTTTTACAATGGTTGGATTATTGTCATCGATGGCATAGCCATAACCATATCCGTACCCGTATCCATATCCGTATCCATAGCCATAGCCATACCCATTGCTGAAGCTTCCAAAAGAGATGCCCCGTTTCTTTAATCCATTAAATACAATACACATTTTTTTGAACTTCTTTTCACTATTCAGTTCGTTGATCATTTTCAAAAATGCCTTGGGTGTTTTATCATGCCGAACCACATATAAAGTAATATCAGCAAAGTTTTTTAACAGCAACGCATCCGTAACGGGCCCCACAGGTGCTGTATCAATGATCACATATTCAAAATCAGCTTTAATACGCTCCATCATTTCGGCAAAACCGGGCTTGCCAATCAATTCAGTAGGGTTAGGCGGGATGGCCCCGGCAGAAACCACAAACAAATTGGGAATATGAGTTTCTTTAATGATCTCCTCCAGGCTGGCTTTGCCAACAAGGTAGTTAGATATGCCCGGCTCCCGGTCTACATTCATCAGTTTGCTTAATTTAGGCTTCCTCAGGTCCATTTCCAACAGGGCTACTTTTTTGCCGGTAAGACAAAAACTGATGGCAAGATTGATGGCAATAAAACTTTTTCCTTCACCAGAGATGCTGGAGGTTACCAGCAGGGTTTTCTCCGTTTCATTTAATCCCAGGAAGGCCAGGTTGGTTCTGAGCGACCGGAATTGTTCTGCAATTACGGTTCTTTTTCCTTCTCCAATAACAATAGGGTTCTTTTGAACTTTTGCCTGTACAATTTCCCCTGCAATGGGTACATTGGTATGTTCCTCCAGCGAGGCCCTGAACAACACTTTGCTCTTGAACTGCTCCTTGAGCAATACTAAAAATACCGCCGAGAGTAAACCAATAATAAACCCAGCCAGGTAATAATCCTTTGGTACCGGCCTTACGGGGCCCGAAGCGGTGGCTTGTTCTATCACCCGGAGATCTGAAGAAGTGGAGGCGGATGACAGCGCCGTTTCTTCTCTTTTTTGCAGCAGGTAAGAATAGATATTATTCTTGATGGCCTGCTGGCGGCTGATCTCCAGTAAACCCCGTTCCTTTTGAGGAATCTGTTTGAGCAGGTTATTATTGAGCGCTATATTATTGTTAATATCACTTTTAATGGTTAACAGGTTATTTTTTATGTTCGCCATACTCTCCAGTATGTCTGACTTAATCCTTCTTACTTTTTCATTTGCCAGGATAACTGCTTCACTTTGGTCCGCTGATACCGCCTTTACTTTATCCTGTTCAAATTCTGCCTCATACAGTTCATTCAGCAAATTGGCCAGGATACCATCATTTACTAAAGAAAGGGAAGGAACGGTACCGGGTCTTTTTCCTTTGTTCAGGGTATAATTCCTGATCTCATTTAAAATATCCAGTTGCAACTCTACTTCCCCATTCTTCACATCCAGGTCCTGTACTTTTTTAAAGTATAATTCTCCCTGGGTGCCGAGATCGTATAATGACTGCCTGCTTTTGTAAGATTCAATATTCCGCTCCACACTGTCTAACTGATCTATTACATAACGGAGCCGGTCGTCAATAAAGTTGAGCGTTTTTTTTGCGATCTGGTTTTTATCTTCAATGCCCTCGGCATTATAGATATCAAATAATTTGGTGAGAATATCTTTTGCTTTATAAGGTTCCGGGCTTTCTAATTTTACATCCAGCACAGTAGATACATTTGACAGGGGGCTGGCTTTGATGGATCCAATGATCTCACCCGCCGCAGCCTGCACCGGCCGGATCAGTACAAAATAATTTTTGCCAATTACATTCTGGTTATAGCCATTATTCATTACCAGCCGGTAAGCAACCCTGTCCAGCACCACTAAAGAATCAAATGCTACCTGCTGGTTATTAATTTCAACCATCCTGGCTTTCCATTCAACTTTAAAATAATATTTAGCGTAAGTAAAAATGCTGTCTTTTTGGATGGCCACAAAGCGAACTGGTGAATTGGATCCATATAATTCTTCCAGCTTCACCTTACCCTGGTTATAAACCGTGGCATACAGATTCAGGTCACTAACCACTTCCTTCATTAAACCGGAAGAACGCAATACCAGTATTTCATTATCTACGATCTTTTTTTCGCTGAAAATATTCAGGGCATCCAATACCTTGGAATCACCGCTGCCCCTGTTAGGGTCTTTCAGCAATACTTTTGCACTGGCTACATAAATGGGTATTTGTGAATTTAAGTACACATAAGCAACACTTACAGCTATGGGAATGGTAAGGGCAAACAGGGGCCAGAAGGGCAGGTATTTTTGTAGTACCTGCACAAACACATTGGTTTCTGCCTTTTCTTTAAAAAATTCCTGTTCGTTCATAACTGCTGCCCTGCCCGTTAATTTTTAAAGATATTAGTTACGATGATGATAATGCTTAATGCCTGCAGTACAATAGAAGATACCTGCTGGTATCTTAGTCTTCGTTCTTGTTGCATCACTTTATTTACATCAGGGTTCACCACCACTACATCATTGGGCTGTAAATAATACCAGGGTGATGTGAAAATAGTATTGTCTTCCAGACTCACATGCTTAAACTCTTTGCTGCCGGGGACCTTCTCCCTTATTAACATCACATCGCTTAATTTAGCATTGGCACCTACGTTTCCGCTTTGTGCCACCACATCCACAATTGACATCCTTTCCTCCGTCATATTAAGCTTTTGCGGTGTACCCACTTCTCCGATCACCGTAATAAAATGGTTTGCAAAATTTATATTCACTACCGGATCTTTTAAATAGGGCTCTAATTGTTTTTCCAGGCTGTTTTTTAATTCACTCCTCGTCATCCCTTCCGCTTTTAGTTTACCCAGTTTGTGCAGGTGAATATTCCCATTGTTATCTAAAGGGAAGCCGGCCACCGCTGAAGCAACCGCAGTACCAGAAGCAACTTCCTGCTTTGAAAAAATCGCATCTTCTTCCTTGCTTAAACTGGAAATACTGATATTGAGAATATCCGTTTTTTTTATTTTTAATTCTTCAAAATTGAATGCCGTATTATTAATGACCGTATCCCTCTTGATATCTTTAAAATAATAAGTGGGTTTGGAAACAGAACAGGAAAAGAAAACCGGCAGTAATAAAAAAATGGAGAAATTGGTGATTGAAAAAAATTTCATGTTTGTTACCAGTCTGGTTGAAAATAATCTTTACTTAAATCAGTTGTGCTGAGTATCCATTTTATATAACCTGTTCAGCTTTTAAATTCCGGGCATAAGAAAATCGTCTTTGTTGGCATGAAAAATTTTTTGACAGGTTTTTAAAAATGCAGGTACAAAACAATTAAACTAAAAAATCTTTTTCGGATGAATGCATACCCGGACTAAATTACTTGTTGTTTTCCGGGAAGTTGGCGGTATTGTCTTTCTTTCTTTTATCATGTGCTTTTTTAAGACCGTACCCCACACCTGCAGCAATCAGTAAACTAACGCCACCATCAATGGGCGCATCCGGATCTTCTCCCGGGTCGCCCTGGGCGGAACAAATCAGTGGATATAAATTAAGTGATACCAGTAACACGGTAGTAACAGCCAATATCCTGCACGTTCTTTTCATCAGTAAACTATTTTAATATTAACAGAACCAAATATCAACAAATTTAGGGATTGTTTTGCTAAATTACAGGATAATACTTTTTAAAATTATGTGCCCCTATCGATTAGATTTAATCAGCCTATACTCCTGATAACTACTGTTTAAAATCTGTGTTCCCGGAAGAAATTTTTTTGGTAAACACAAGATAAACGAGTAGTTCATTACCTGGAACCGGAGGTTTCTTTTCGGTCAATTTAATATGCTTGCTTTAGCTGTTCCCGTTCAATGCAATGGTTAAATAGAAATGCTGAATTCATTTCCTTTGCTGCAAAGAGACATTTTTAACTGATTTACTGTAATCAACCGGAATTCACGTAAACATAAATTAGCAAAACCTGTTTATGAATATTTATCATTGTTGTCCGACTAAAGTTCTCACAAACTTTTCAGACTCTTTGTGGTAAAGGGTTTTAGCCCCTCTCCTTGGGAGAGGGGTTGGGGTGAGGTCTTTCAAGCCTGATCAGGGTTTCATGACTTTAGTCGGACAACAGTGAATATTTATCTATAAATTTATCTCAACGCTTATCTGCCGGATAAAGCTTTAACATAAATGCCAGTAAAAACCTGGTCATAAAGGAGTGCTTACTATTCAATAAAGGCGGAAGCATGCGGTAACACCTTTTATCAGCTTTATATGCCGGTGCTGCTTTTTTCGAATTCACCAGAAACTTTAAGGCATTATTATTGTTGCTGTTTATATCGTATGAATGTAATTTTAAATCAACTAAAAAAATAACAAAATGAAAAAAATGATTTCCCTCTTTACGGTTGCCGCATTTATGCTATCAGGCATCACTGCCTGTGCCCAGGATAAAGAGGACAAAAGCAAAAGACCCAGCCCGCCTGCAAAGGTGAGTGCAACACTTAAAAGTGGTGCGGCAATAACCATCGATTACAGCCAGCCTTCCTTAAAAGGACGTACCATTGGAAAAGAACTTGAACCTAAAGCTGGGCAAGTTTGGAGAACAGGTGCTAACGAAGCCACTGTTTTTGAAACCAGTAAAGAGATCAAAGTAAACGGAAGCACTTTACCTGCAGGTAAATACGCATTATTTTCAATAGCTGAAGAAGGAGAATGGACCATCATCTTTAATAAAACATGGAACCAGTGGGGTGCTTACGACTACAAAGTGGCAGATGATGCCCTGCGTATCAAAGCAAAAGCAACCAAAGGAAATCCTTCTACAGAAAAATTCACTATCACCGTTGGTGATGATGGAACCACCAAATTATCCTGGGGTGAGCATGTGGTGAGTTTTATGCTGCAATAATTTTTTATTTTATCTTTTTATTGATCAAACCCTGAGTAATGTCTCACTTTGAAAACTGTAAGCCTGAGTAATGTCTCACTTTGAAAACTGTCAGCCTGAGCTTGTCGAAGGCGGGCTGTAAACTAAAGCCATACCGGTTTCGGCAAGCTCAACCTGACAGTCTTTTATCAAGCTCAACCTGACAATCTTTTATCAAGCTCAACCTGACAGTCTTTTATATAAATAATTTTCAAATTGATATAGTACGAAAAACCTGTCTCTTTTGTGAGGCAGGTTTTTGTTTTATACCTTTACGCCATCATGGGTGAATTTTCAATGCAGGATGCCATTCAGCAATTTTTAAAACAAAGCCGCCTCAAAGCAGGCATGCAGGCATTGCAGATAGAAGATATCTGGGAAAACATTATGGGCAAAACCATTGCTAAGTACACCGATAAAATCCAGATCATTAATAATACCCTTTTCATCAGCACCCAGGTGGGGCCGCTGAAAAATGAATTGCTTTATCAAAAAGATAAGATCATCGAAAGAGTGAATGAAGCTTTGGGTGAAAAAGTGATAAAGGAAGTGGTGATAAAATAGGTTAATGGCTGGTGGGGAATGGCTAGTGGGAATGGCTGGTGGGGAATGGCTGGTGGGGAATGGGAAGTGGGAAGCTAAATGGTTAGAGAGGAATTGGGAATAGGGAATTTACAATGGAATATAAAGTGGGTACTTACAGATAGGAAACCTCCCGGCAATTGCTGTCGGGAGGTTTTTTGTTTTGCTGGTTGTTGCTAATTGGTTACAGTAATATGATAGATCACATGGTTGGAAAAGGGTGTTTTAATTCTCCGGATATCCGCATCGCCGGCAATTTCTAATGTATGTGTTCCAAGGCTAAGGGGCACTTTTGCCCAAAATCCATCCACATAAAGCGTGGTGGCGGTGGCGATACATCCATTGTCCCAGGACGGATGAATGGAGAACTGCCAATATTCAGAATTACTTCTAAAATCCTTTAGCTTATCAGTGATAAGGGATTGTCCGTCCCAGTTCAACACGATGGTTCTTTTACCATTTAATGCTTCCGTTATAAAACTGCTGACAGCTCCCGGGGGAACATTCCCATTGTCTGGATGTCCGGGGTAACAGTCATTCCAGTAACTTAAAAAATTAACAAGCGGAAAAAACACCTGCTGGTATTGGCTCAGGCTGATGGTGATATCCCTGGTAACCAGGTCCGGTGATGATCCGCCTGCAAGCATCATGGTTCCTGTTGCATAGGGTTGTCCTGCATATTGCTTTGCTCCGGTTGCATCATCCCATGGAGCTTCGCTGTAATCCCTGGCTAAAACCCATTCTGTCCACTTTCTAATGAATACCTGCGTTTGGGAAAGTGCAACCCTTGATGCTGGCAATTTTATTGCTTGTTTGGTGGAAGTGGCAGTAGCCTCAGGATTTACCTGTTGTTTCTGACAACCCTGCAACAGCAATATCATCAGGAGTGCCGCCAGGAAAGGAATGATTCTTTGTTTCATAAAAAATATTTTTAGTTGTAAAAAATAAGCCGGGAGGATCGCCTGGCTGTAATCAGCATATTTTTCATACGCATACATGCTTTGATTAATAATTCTCCTGCTAAGGTATTACCCAGGTTGGCCAATGTCAATCACCCATTGGGTGATTTTTCACATTTATGTCAGCTAAAAAAACGGGCTGGAAAGAATCTGTATCCAATAAAATCAGCTGAGCATATAACGCAGCTGCACTTTCATTGAAAATTACCGGTATACCATTGAAAATTATTTTAGTTTTTCAATCCTTTACAGCATTACAATAAGGTGACGCCGAAAATATTTATTACTGCTTTTTTAGTAATGTCTCACTTTGAAAGCTGTCAGCCTGAGCTTGTCGAAGGCGGGCTGCAAACTAAAGCCATACCGGTTTCGGCAAGCTCAACCTGACAGTCTTTTATATAAATAATTTTCAAATTGATACACTACCGGGAATCCTCCGGGATGCTTCATAAAACATCAATGATCAATCAATGTCGTTTAGTTAAGCTTTAGTTAGTCACTGATCAACCGCCGACGGGGCTGATAGCCGCTGTCGGGGTTAGCCCAACCCCGTCAGTCCCGTAAAAAAAAACGGGACAAATCCTGACGGCGGTTGATCTTTAAGTAAACGACATTGAATGGTCAATGATCAATAGTGAACCGCTGCTTAACCATCAACTTTTAACCAGTTTTAAACCGTTACAAATAATCATCAGAAAGTAGCAAATTGAAAAAACGTTCAACCATCAACTTTCAACCATCAACTTTAAACTATCAACCATCAACTTTAAACTTTCAACTTTCAACCCTATATTTTGTAAATTTGCCACCCAAACTAAAAAGAATGACTGAAGAAAAGAGCCTGAATTTTATTGAAGAAATTATTGAAGAGGATCTAAAGAGCGGAAAATACCAAAGCATCCTTACCCGTTTCCCACCAGAACCGAATGGATATTTACATATCGGACATGCCAAAAGCATCTGCCTGAACTTTGGGCTGGGCCTTAAATACGGTGGCAAAACCAACCTGCGTTTTGATGATACCAATCCTACCAAAGAAGAAACCGAATACGTGGACAGCATCAAAGAAGATGTGCAATGGCTGGGCTTTAACTGGGCCAATGAATTATACGCTAGTGATTATTTTGATCAGTTATATGGATTAGCTGTACAGCTAATCCATAAAGGATTGGCTTACGTGGATGATTCCTCTGCTGAAGAAATTGCTGTATTAAAAGGCACACCCACCCAACCCGGAACTGACAGCCCATACAGAAGCAGGAACACAGACGAAAATCTTCAGTTGTTTTCAGCAATGAAAGCAGGTGAATATAAAGATGGTGAAAAAGTGCTGAGAGCAAAAGTGGATATGGCAGCCGCTAACATGCATATGAGAGATCCTATTATCTACCGTATCAAGCATGCACACCATCACCGCACCGGCGACAAATGGTGCATCTACCCGATGTATGATTTTGCACACGGGCAAAGCGACAGCATTGAAAAAATCACCCATAGTATTTGCACACTGGAGTTTATTCCGCACAGAGAGTTATATGACTGGTTGATAGAAAAACTGGAGATATTCCCTTCCAAACAATATGAATTTGCAAGGCTCAATATGACCTACACGGTAATGAGTAAACGCAAACTACTGCAACTGGTGGAAGAGGGATATGTGAATGGCTGGGATGACCCACGCATGCCTACCATCAGTGGTATGCGCCGCAGGGGTTTTACTGCTGAAAGCATCCGTAATTTTTGTGAGCGGATTGGTGTGGCTAAAAGAGAAAACCTGATTGATTTCAGCCTGCTGGAGTTTTGTGTAAGGGAAGATCTGAACAAAACTGCTGTAAGAGTAATGGCAGTATTGGACCCGGTAAAATTAATCATTACCAACTACCCCGATGGGCAAACAGAAGAACTGATTAGTGAGAACGGCCCGGATGAAAGTTTTGGCACCCGTAGCATTCCTTTCAGTGCTGCACTATGGATAGAAAGAGAAGATTTTATGGAAGTGCCTGCAAAAAAATGGTTCAGGCTGGCACCCGGTGCACTGGTAAGATTGAAAAGCGCTTACATTGTACAATGTAACAGCTTTGTAAAAGACAGCAATGGAAACATCACGGAAATACATTGCACTTATTTACCTGAAAGCAAAAGTGGTGGAGAAAACAGTGGTATGAGTGTAAAGGGAACCATTCATTGGGTAAGCATTCCACATGCAATACCTGCACAGGTAAATTTATACGACCGTTTATTTAAAGCAGAAGATTTATCCAGTGAGGAAGGTGATTTTAAAGAATATATCAATCCAGATTCATTGCAGGTGATCACTGGTTATGTGGAACCCTCCCTGCAAAACGCCACTGTGGCTCACCGTTATCAATTTATCCGGAAAGGATATTTCTGTGTTGACAAGGAAAGTACCAATGGAAAATTAGTATTCAACAGAACGGTAACATTAAAAGATGCCTGGAGCAAAGGGGCTGGAAAAAATTAATGAACTTTTTCTTTTTTTATTTTCAAATCTGGAAAAGCGGAGGATAATAACATCAGCACTGTTGCGATGAGCATTAAATAAATACCTGCTTTTTTTTCGGGGCAATAAGCATTGTAGCAGGAGGTGAAGAGGATAAAAGTTTTGATGGCGTATCCCACACCCAATGCACAAACAAACAGGTTGGTTCTTTTAGCCCATATCTTTGGAAGCATCATTAATGCAAAAGCAATGATTGCAATCAGGCATAAAAATTTACCTGGTTTACCATATTGATTTTGGTAAGAATAAAATCCGGTAAACGTTTCATTGATGTCTGCATAAAAGGTAAAGGGCATAAAACAAGCCACTACCAGCACAGCACAGGCAATAATACCAATCCGTTGTAAAATTTTTGGAAACATAGTATTAAAAAATTTCCCTCTTCTTAACAGAAGAGGGATTAATTTTTGTTGAGGTTCCGAGCAGATTCGAACTGCTGTAGAAGCTTTTGCAGAGCTTTGCCTAGCCACTCGGCCACAGAACCCAATCGGCTAAAATAATTTATTCAGCTGTAAGACGAATAAAAGTGGTATTTATTTTAGCGGTGGCAAAAATAAGGGATTTTTTTATTCGAAATTGTAATTTCTAAATACGAAATTCGATTTTCAAATAAAGTTTTCATGAACCGGATTGCAGAATCAGAATTAATTATCAATAACCGGGGTGCTGTTTATCACCTGAATTGCAGGCCGGAAGAAATTGCAACCACCATTATTACAGTGGGTGATCCGGACAGGGTGAAGGAAGTAAGTAAATATTTTGATTCCATTGAATATAAAAATCAGCACCGGGAATTTGTTACGCATACCGGGTACATTGGTAAAAAAAGACTCACCTGTGTAAGTACCGGCATCGGCCCTGATAATATTGATATTGTGCTGAACGAACTGGATGCATTGGCGAATATTGATTTTGGAACAAGACAAATAAAAGAGTGTTTAACAACACTTAATATTATTCGTCTTGGAACTTCAGGTTCATTACAAAAAGAAATACCGGTAGATCATTTTGTTGCCAGCACCCATGGATTGGGCCTGGACAATTTAATTCATTTTTACAGGGTTCAGCACAATGATGAAGAGACACAGCTGCTGCATGCATTTAACACACATACGCAATTAGGATCAGGAAATTTATCGCCTTACATCAATATGGCAAGCGCTTCTTTACTAAAACATTTTACTCAGCATTATCACCAGGGCATTACTGTTACCTGCCCGGGATTCTTTGGTCCGCAGGGTCGTGTGCTGAGGATCGGCTTGGCTTATCCTAATTTAATTGACAGCCTCACCACGTTTTCATGGGGCAATCATCGCATCAGCAATTTCGAAATGGAGACATCGGCTATTTATTCATTAAGCGCTGCATTGGGGCATCAGTGTCTTAGTTTAAGTGCCATTGTTGCCAACAGGATACAGAAAGAATTTTCAAAAGATGGTAACCTGGCAGTAGAAAATTTAATTAAGCAATCGCTGGAGATTATTGAGGGGGAAGTGGGTTGATTGGTTAACGGGGAGTAGATAGTGGTTAATGGGTAATAGAGAATGGTTAATGGGTAATGGAGAATGGTTAATGGGTAGTGGAGAATGGTTAATGGGTAATAGAGAATGGTTAATGGGGAGTAGAGAATGGTTAATGGGAAGCAGTTATTGAAAAATCATCGTTACCTTAAAATAATATTTATGCTGAACCTGTCTCATAAAAATTTAGATGTATATAAAATTTCGCTTGCGTTGGTAAAGGAAGTTTATCGTGTTACTAAAGTATATCCCAAAGAAGAACAGTTTGTATTGGTAACACAGTTAAGACGGGCGGCTGTTTCGGTATGCAGTAATTTAGCAGAAGGCGCAGCCCGAAAATCTGCAAAAGAAAAAATTCGCTTTTATGAAGTTTCCAGAAGTTCGTTAGTTGAAATAGACACACAATTTGAAATTTCATTACTATTGGATTATTTAAAAAAAGAAGATATCGCCGCATTAGAAAAACACCTTGAATCAACTTTTAAGATGCTCAGTAAAATGATGACCAATCTTGCAATAACAACCCATTAATTATTAACCATTCACCACTAACAAAATGAAACTTGAGTTTTATAAATACCACGGTACCGGTAATGACTTTATCATCATTGATAATTATAACAAGCAGGCGCCTGAATTGACAACTAAACAGATCAAACATTTTTGCGACCGCCGCTTTGGTATAGGAGCTGATGGACTGATGCTGCTCAGTAAAAAAGCTGGTTATGATTTTGAAATGACTTATTACAATGCAGATGGCAACCAAAGCAGTATGTGTGGTAATGGCGGCAGGTGTATTGTACAATTTGCCCACCAGGTTGGGATACATAAAAGCAGCTATCACTTTTATGCTATTGACGGAGAACATGAAGCTGAAATAGAGGTGGATACTACTGTAAGTCTTAAAATGAAAGATGTAACAGCAGTAGAATACCGCAATGGCTATGCGGTACTTAACACAGGTTCCCCTCATTTTGTGAAGTTTGCGGCAGATGTAAAAAATATTGATGTGTTTGATTCAGGCAGAACTATCCGTAACAGTGAGGCTTTTTTAAAAGAAGGTATTAATGTAAACTTTGTGGAAACCTTATCTGAAGACAGTATATATGTAAGAACTTATGAACGTGGAGTGGAAGATGAAACATTGAGTTGCGGCACCGGCGTTACTGCAGCTGCATTAATTTCAGCACACAATGATAATGGGTTTAATACGGTAGATGTGAAAGTACCGGGTGGCCGTTTAAGTGTGGAGTTCGACAAATTGGATGATCAGCATTTTGAAAATATCTGGCTCTGTGGTCCGGCAGAATTTGTATTTAAAGGGGAGGTAGATGTATAAGTTTGAAACTTGATGGTTGAAGGTTAAGCAGCAGTTCACCATTAACAATTGACTATTCCCATTCAATGCCGTTTAGTTAAGACTTCAAGTGGCGGGTGGGGACACCCGCCACGGCTTACCGCCGGGGTTGGTGTCCTCACCAACCCCCTTAACTAAAC
>JAYWII010000016.1:0-17746 GCA_043788995.1 Chitinophagaceae bacterium
GGCATGCAGCATTGTAGCTAAAAAAATGAACACAAAAGTAGCTCATATAGAAGCAGGCATACGTTCCTTCGATTTATCTATGCCTGAAGAAATTAACCGGATGGTTACCGATAGCATTGCAGACTTTTTTTTTACCACTACAGAATTGGCCGGAAACAATTTAATAAAGAATGGAGCAGATGAAGATCAAATTTTTTTTGTAGGAAACATTATGATTGATACCCTTCTTGCAAATAGGAAGAGTTTTAAACCACCCCCTATTTTCAATCAATTGAGCTTACAGGTCGGCAGGTACCTTGTACTTACTATGCATCGTCCAGCGAATGTTGATAATCCGGGGCAATTAAAATTAATTCTGGAAACTATTTTCAATAATGTAGAACAACTGCCTGTTATTTTTCCTCTTCATCCCCGTACGGCTAAAGTTTTTTTTGATTTAAACATTGAGTCTCCTAATATGTACATCACCGATCCTATGAGTTACCTTGAATTCAATTATCTGGTAAGCCAGGCCAAAGCAGTGATAACCGATTCAGGTGGAATTACTGAAGAAGCTACTGTTTTTGGCGTACCCTGTATTACATTAAGAAATAATACAGAGCGCCCTGAAACCTGTACCATCGGAACCAATGAACTGGCGGGCAACAATTCTGTTAACATCAAAAATGCGTTAGATAAATTAATGAAGGGGGGCTGGAAGAAAGGAGCTATACCTTCTTTGTGGGATGGTAATACAGCTAAACGTATAGTCGAAAAAATTCGCTCATTAGATTTAAGAATAGAAGAAAAGCCTAAAATAGGGCAAGCCATTTAGCTCAAACTAATGGGCAATAACTACAAAAATTTATGCCGGTAGCGCAAAAAAATACAGATCACTGGATTTTCTTTTTTTTATTTCCATTCATCGCATGTATTACTGCTATACGAAGGTACAAGGCACCCTGGGCCAGAAATATATTGTGGGCTTTTATTGTATTTTTTGGGTTTACACTCGGGCTTGCACAGGAACTATCTACCGGTGAGGATACCGCAGATATTACCAGGTATGCAGGTGAAATGAAAGTATACAATAAGATGAGTTTGAGCTTTACCGATATAGTAAAATTGTATGAAAACAATGATGACTTTGATGTAGTCCGGCTAACCCTGGCAATCGTTATATCAAGATTTACCGATAGTGAACAGATATTATACGCTGCATATGGATTTATTTTCGGGTTCTTTTTTTCAAGAAATTTTTGGTTTGTACTGGATCGGATTAAAACAAAATTGAAATCTGCAGGAATTATTTTATTGTGTGTATTTTTTTTAATCAATCCATTTTGGAATATCAATGGTTTTAGGTTTTATACTGCAGTGCATATATTTATATATGGCTTACTTCCATTTTTGTTTGAAGGAAAAAAAAATAAATTGTGGGTGTGCGTAGCTTCTATATTTGTACACTTCTCATTTATATTACCCCTATTAATACTGGGAGTTTTTATAGTATTAAAAAATAAAACAATTATTTACTTCCTTTTTTTTATAAGTTCAATCTTTGTTTCAGGCATCAATGTGAAAACTTTTAATGCCACTGTTGAAGAAAATGTATCGCAATCTCTGGCAGACAGAACACTTACTTATAGAGATGAAGACAGGGTAGAAGAATACAGAAGCGGCACTTCTGAAACAAACCAGCCGGCATCAAGCTGGCATGCCCGTTTTTATTCGCAGGCATTGCATGTGTCTTTAATGATTAGTATTATTTTTCTTTTTTTTAAAAGAAGCAAAATAAAGTTGATGGATCCCAGGTTTATATCAAGCCTTTCATTTACACTATTATTTTGGGGGGTTGCTAATATAATGAGTTCACTCCCATCTGGCGGTAGATATCTGAATGTAGCCTATCTTTCTGCCACACCACTCTTAATTTTTTGTTTACAGAAAACCAATGAAGGTTCATCTATAGATAGGTTGATAAAATTACTTTCGCCTGCATTTTTATTTTTTTCGCTGGTAGCACTTAGAGTTGGTTTTTATTTTATAAGTGTCAATACAATTATAGGGAATCCCATACTTATTTTTTTTACGGACTACAATTTTTCACTAAACGATTTAATTAAATAAGCCGTAACAAATTTTAGGGAATGGAGGGAAATATCAAGCTTAGCATCATTATACCCGTATACAATGTGGCAGATTATATACAAAAATGTGTTTTAAGTATTGAACAGCAGGATATACCACACCAGCACTATGAAGTTATTGCTGTAAATGATGGGTCTACCGACTACAGCAGGGAACGTATACTGGAACTGGCAAATCAGTTTAATAACATCCTCTTAATAGATCAGGAAAATAAAGGTGTATCCGCCGCCCGAAATGCCGGGATGGATAAGGCAAAAGGTAAATATATATTGTTTGTAGATGGAGACGATTGTATTGAAAAGAACAGCTTTAGTAATATATTGGCTTTAGCAGAAAAAAATCAATTACATATTTTAATGCTGGGTTACAAGGTTACTGATGTAAAAAAAAATGAAACAATTAGCACCTGGAATTTTGCTGAAGAAAAAAATAAATTATTTTCGGGCATTGAAGTTTATCACCAGCGACGCAAATACAATACTGGTGACCCCGATAGTTCTTGTGCTATATTATATAAAAGATCTTTTATTGAAAACAATGCCATTCGTTTTACCCCCGGTATTCCTTATTTAGAAGATGGCGAATTTATATCCCGTGTTTTTTGCCTTGCAGAGCGATGTATGTTTGAAGCACAACATTCATTTTACATTCGTACCATTCGGCCAGGGTCTGCCACTCAGGGTGATACTTTTTTTTCAGATAAAGCAATAACCGGCTTTTTTAATGCCATCAATAGCCTCAAAAATTTTCAAAATTTGCCATCCCTTAGTAAAGCACAGCAGCATTTTGTAAATCAGCCAATTGTAAAATATACCTTGCTAACAATACAGGCCACAGCAGGCAGAAAACTATTTTATAAATACAAAAAAATAAAACAAACGCTGCTGCAAAAAAATCATTTAAAGCTCCAACTCCGAGGCTGTTCCTGGTTTTATTATAAATATGGATTTCTCTACAATATTTCAATCGACCTTTTTTATACAGTATGGTGTACAAGACTGATGTTTTTATCTATGAAAAATAAAACCAGCGCCTTATTTAAATACGTACCGTAAACATGCAATCAAAAAAAATCCTGGTAGTGTCAATAAGTGTTTATCCTGAAATTTCTCCCCGCTCATTTCGCACTACAGAGTTAGTAAAAGAATTTTCAAAACAGGGACACCATGTTTCGTTGTACACTTTCAGGGATGAAACCATTCATCCGCCGTTTGAAAATGAATATGGCATAACAATAAAAAATATCGGTTTCAAAAAAAACCCTTTGTCTGCTGATGGTTCAGCAAATAAATTCCTTCAATTTTTTAATAGGGCAAAGCGGCGAATTTTATTACAGCTATTTGAATACCCCGATATTCAACTAATGCCTTTGGTAGCTAAGTGCCTGAGTTATGAATATGGTTATGATATGCTAATATCTGTTGCTCATCCTTTCCCCGTGCATTGGGGCGTAGCAAAAGCTATACAAAAAAATAAACAGTTGGCACAAACCTGGGTGGCAGATTGTGGAGACCCTTATATGGGTAATAAAGCAGATAGCTTTAAGAAGTTTTTTTATTTTAAGTATGTAGAAAAATGGTTTTGCCGAAAGGCAAATTATTTAACAGTTCCCACCCAGGGATCAGTGGCTGCTTATTATCCTGAATTTAAAAACAAGATTAAAGTAATACCACAGGGATTTAATTTTAATGATACACCGGTATATGAGGGTATAATAAACAATCAAGTACCCACATTTGCGTATGCCGGCATGTTTATTCCAGGCATAAGAGATCCAAAAGAATTGCTTGAATTTCTTTGTAGTATACTCCAGCCATATAAGTTTATTATTTATACTGCGCAAACGCCTTTGGTAGAAGCTTATGTAAAAGCATCCGCCAATAGGGTTGAAATACGAACTTATATTCCCAGGCCGCAATTAATTTTTGAACTCAGTAAAATGGATTTCCTGGTAAACTTTACCAATGGCACTACCACAGCTACACCAAGTAAACTCATAGATTATGCCCTTACAAAAAGACCTGTACTTACCGTAGATACTGGTAAACTCAATAAAGAAGATGTACAGGCATTTTTAAATGCTGATTACAGCAAGCAGGTTGTTATGCCTGGTTTAGAGCAATACAATATTTCTACTATAGCCAAACAATTTATTGAACTTGCAGGCAGTAATTAATACAGCTTAAATAAATTTTTTACCTCGCTTTTTTCACTTGACAGTAAAACAAAAAATAGTTCATAATCTTTTAAATATTCCAGGTCATCGAACCGGAAAAAAAAACATAGTATTTGAATCCGACGACTGGGGCAGTATAAGAATGCCTTCTAAAAAAGCAGTGGATGAATTATATGCCACAGGTATCAATGTATATTCCAATCCATTTAATAATTTAGATGCACTGGAGAGTGAAGAAGACCTTACTTCACTTTATGAGGTGTTATGCAGGTTTAAAGATCATCACGGCAATCACCCTGTAATAACAGCTAACTGCATTGTTGCCAATCCTGATTTTGATAAAATAAAAAATAATAATTTTCAAAATTATTATTGGGAAAGTGCAGCAGATACTTATGCAAAATATAGCAACAGCACAGGGGCTCTGCAATTGTTTAAAGAAGGAATGAGCAGTGGCTTTATATGGCCACAGTTTCATGGAAGAGAGCATGTAAATATAAATCAGTGGCTGTATGCTTTGCAAAATGGAGATGCACAAATAATGCAGGCTTTTGATAAGGGTGTGTTTGGCATTGATTTTAATCATACCCGATCCATTCGCAATAATTTTATGGCTGCTTTTGATTTTGATACACAGCTAGAAGCTACCAGCAAAGAAAGTATTATAAAAGAAGGGCTTGATGAATTTGAGAAATTGTATGGTATAAAATCACAATCATTTATTGCGCCCTGTTATGTATGGCATCCAGCACTTGAACCCATTTTAAAAAAGCATGGTATTGATTATATACAGGGCATCAATTATCAGTTTGCACCCGGATATTACACCAGTAAGTACAAAAAAATTTTTCATACACAAGGCCAGCGCAACGCCTGTGGCCAGCGATATCTTGTAAGAAATGCTTTTTTTGAACCAGCATTAAATAAAAATATCAATTGGGTGGAGGATTGTATGCAACGCATACGCACTGCTTTTTTTTGGGGCAAGCCTGCCATTATCGGCACACACCGGATAAATTTTACCGGTAGGCTTTCTATAGATAACAGAGAAAATACCCACCGCCTTTTACAACAGTTGTTACAGAAAATTACAGCTACCTGGAAGGATGTAGCGTTTACCACTTCTGATAAACTGGGACGCTTATTTTAAAAAATAATATGAGATACCTGAATAAATATTTAAGAAACCTGGCGCCTTACAAAGTAGCATCGCACAAAATATGGGATGTGGCTGCTGAGGAAAGACCAAATATTTTAAAGCTGGACTGGAATGAAGCTACTATACCACCATCACCACTCGTTAAAGAAAAATTGATAAACCTGCTACAGTCGCCTGAATTTTATCATTTATACCCCAGTACTTTTTACCCGGAGTTGCATAGCCGACTTGCTGAGTATGCAGGCGTACCTGAATATGCCATTCAATATTTTGCCAGTTCGGATGCTTTGCATGAATACATTACCCGTGTATTTGTAAGTGTGGGAGATCCGGTTTTAATATTGGGACCAACTTATGATAACTTCAGGCTTACCTGCGAATCGCAGGGGGCAAGAATTGAATACAGTAATTTATCAGCCCAGTTTATTTTTGATCCGCAAAAATTTGAAGCGGATATACAGCGTGTTTGTCCTTCCCTTATTTACATCTGCAATCCCAATAACCCAACCGGAAATTTTATCGAAGCAGATTATATAGAGTATCTGCTAAAAAAATTTCCGGAAAGTTTATTTATGATAGATGAGGCCTATTATGAATTTTCGAATAAATCTGCTAAAGAACTGGTTTTAAAATATGACAACATACTTATTACACGAACCTTATCAAAAGCCTTTGCTCTGGCCAATTTCAGGGTAGGGTATTTAATTTCATGCAAAGAAAATATTGACAATATTTCCCGGGTAAGAAACCCAAAAAACTTTACCACTTTTTCGCAGGAAGCAGCGATGGCTGTATTGGGTGATGTGGCTTATATGAACAAGTATGTGACTTCAGTAAAAAATGCCAAACAATTTTTTATCGAATTCTTAAATAATTACGATGCTTATTTAAAACCATATGGCGGCGAAGGAAATTTTGTATTAATTAAATTCTGTGAAACGAAGGTGAGAGATGAATTTATTGTGTTTCTGGAAACGCACAATATCCTCATAAGAAACCTTACTCATAGTATTTTACTGAAAGATTGTGTACGCATTACCGTGGGTACAGGGGAACAAATGAAATATGTGGCAAAAACAATCAGCAATTATTTTATAAAAAAGCATGCAGCCGTTAGCGCTTTTTGATTTTTGTGAAACATTGGTATCTTTTCAAACTGCAGGGGCTTATGTAGACTTTGTAAGAAAAAAATCGGCTGCTGCAAAAATGCAGCAGCTAAACCGTATACGCATGCAGCTAAAGAAACTGAAGATAATCACCCTAATGAACAAATTTTTTCCTTACTCAAACATTGAAAAAAAGATTGAACTTTACCAGCTAAAAGGTTGTTCCAAAAAAATGCTTGAACAATATGCAGCCGAATATTATGAAAATAAAATAGCTCCCTGTTTAATTCCAGAACTGGTAACTGAAATAAACCATCGTAAAAATGAAGGCTACGAACTGGCCATTGTTTCTGGCGGATACAGTATTTACTTACAGTATTTTGCCCGGGCTTTTAACATACCTCATATAATTGCCACAGATATTGAATTTGATCACAATAATATTTGTACCGGAAAAATAAAGGGGCAGGATTGTATGTACCAACATAAAATTAACAGGGTGGAAGATTATTTTTTTTCGGCAAACTTGGACAAAAAAAATGTAATAGTATACTCTGACAGCATAACCGATTTACCCTTGCTGAAATGGGCGGGTACTGCCGTGGTGGTATCAAAAAATGAAACACAGTCGTGGGCAATGCAGCAACGTTTTTCGGAAATTATTTGGAAATCAAAACAGTAAGTAACTGCAATAAAAGGATGAAAAACTTTTTTAGGGAATTAAGGTATAAAAATGAAATTGCTTTTTTGACGCTGTTTTATTTTAATAAAATAAAATATTTTTTTACCAGCAATCGCTATAGCGACAGCGCATTTATTACAAAACATTTTTTGAAAGAACAAGGATATCCATTGCGGCTGGATAGCCCCGTTACCCTTAATGAAAAACTGCAATGGCTAAAATTATACGACCGTAAGCCGGAATATACACTGCTTGCTGACAAGTATGCAGTGAGGGGGTACATGGAAAATAATTTTGGTAAAGATCATCTCATTCCATTGTTGTTTCATACAACTGATTACAGAGATATCCGGCCCGATAATTTGCCAGACATTCCTTTTATCATTAAAGCAAATCATGGATTCGGCGCTTATATTATTGTAAGAGATAAAAAGCGTATGGACTGGAAAAGAATTCAAACTGATTGCAGGCTATGGCTCCTTACCAATTATTATTATAATGAGCGTGAATGGCAATATAAAAACATACAACCCCGGATAATTGTAGAGCAACTATTGCTTGATAAAAATGGGCGAATACCCAATGATTATAAATTACATTGTATCAATGGGCGGCTACAGTTTGTATACGTGTCGGTAGACAGGGAAGGTGTAAACAAAAGAAACATTTACGACAGAGACTGGAAGCCCCTTTACTTTACCTGGAACCGCAAAGGGAAAGATTTAAAAAATATAAGAGGAGAAGAAATAGCCCCTCCGCTAACTTATACTACAATGGTGGAGACAGCAGAAAAAATAGCGTTACAGTTTAAATATGTACGGGTAGACTTTTATGATATTGACGGCAAATTATATTTTGGTGAAATAACCCAGTGCCATGGCGGAGGGTTCGACAGTATGCAGCCAATAGAATTGGATTATAAGTTTGGCAAAATGATTGAATTATAATTCAGCTTTTGGGTCCATTTTTTTACTTTAATAATTAATAAAATCATGAGTAAAAACACCAACTGTTTTTACGTGTATATGAGTAATGAATAACAAAAGGGTTTGCTTAATAAACTATACACTTAATGCCGGCGGTGCCGAAAGACATACGGTTTCTTTGGCCAATTATTTTGCAGAAAAAAACATAGACGTATCTGTAATTATTTTAAAAAAGGGAAAAAGTTTTTATCCGCTACATCCTGCTGTACAATTAATTTATCCTCCCTTTAAAGAAGGCAGTACAAGATTTTTAAAAGCGGTATATTTTTTTCGTACTGGTATATTTGTGCGTAAAACATTGACCAACATTCAACCTTGTGTTATTTTTAATACAGCTTTCCCCGCCTATATACTATTGTTTACAATAGGGATAGGCATACCTTTTTATTTATCTGTACGATGCGATCCTACCATAATAAGGCGTATCGAAATGTTTAATATTCCACATAAAATAAGACACTGGTTATACCGAAAAAGTAACCTCATTATTGCACAGACAAAGTATGCTAAAGAAATTTTGCAAAATCAATTTAATCCTGTACCTGTAAAAGTAATACCCAATATGTTGCCTACAGTAAGTGATGAAACTGCTGTGCGGGAAAATATAATTTTATCAGCAGGCCGATTGATTAAAAGCAAGGGCTTTGATCTGCTGATAAATATTTTTGCTGAGCTTAACCCTACTGATTGGCGGCTTATAATACTGGGTGAGGGACCAGAAAGAAAAAATTTACAGGCACTTATTGAAGAAAAAAAACAATCTGATAAAATTTTTTTGCCCGGTGTACAGTCTGATACTACAGGCTATTATTTAAAAAGTAAAATTTTTGCTTTTACATCACTCTCCGAAGGCTTCCCAAATGTATTGCTGGAGGCAATGGCATCACCGCTTGCGTGCATTAGCTTTGATTGTAATGCCGGCCCACGGGATATGATTAACGATGGCCAAAATGGGTTTTTAATAAGCATGGGAAATAGGGTTGATTATGCTGCAAAATTGCAATTGCTGATGCAGGATGAAAACCTGCGGCAACGTTTTATGAGTGAAGCCTTAAAGTTGAGAAGCCTCCATCACCCCGAAAAAATTGGTGCTGAATATTTAAAGCTAATTGAAACACATTGCAGCAGTTATGTCTCCATCAGGTAAAACGCTTTTTTTCTACAACGCAGTTCCCATGCCGCATTCAATATTGCTGCAACAACGGCTGGAGGAGGAAGGCTTTATTGTTCATTTTTGGTATTACAAAGATTTAACTCCATTGTATCCCTGGAAAATTTTACAAAAAAAAACACCTTACCATGTATTTAAAAATAATTATAAAGATGTAAAAAAAGTATTTGCGCATGCTGCGGCTGCTGACTTTTTAATCATCACAGGATGGCATACTTATATACACCTGTTGCTGATGGTATATGCTAAGATTGCCCGAAAAAAATATGCGCTGTGGATAGATATACACACCGATAAAATTTCTGCGATAAAAAAATTACGAAACAAAATAATTTTAAATGCTGCGCCTTTTCTTTTTGTCACTGGCAAAGTTGGGTTCCAAATACTTGAAGAGAGCTACGGCCTTTCTGTAAATAAAATGAGCGACTTCCCTTATTTAACTGCCGAATTTAACCCGGCTATTACAGCGCAAATAAATAAACAAAGGATGGCCTCAATAAAACAAGGAGGGATGATTCGATTGTTAATATCAAACCGGTTTATAGATAGAAAAGGGTACAGTATAATCCTGGATGCCGTTAAAATGCTTCCTGCCCAGGTTCTTGAAAGTTTTGAAATTACAATTTTAGGTACCGGGCCGGGTTTGGATTTATACAAAAAAGCTTTTTTAGCTGTAAAAAAAAATATACATTTTACAGGATGGGTAGAATATAAAAATTATCTCGAGCATTTAGCTGCCTGCGATATATTTTTACACGCTTCTTTAGATGAGCCTTTTGGCATACCACCTATGGATGCAATGGCATGTGGAAAAATGACGATAGGTTCTTCAGGTGTTATTTCATGCAAGGATAGAATCTTTAATGGTGTAAATGGTTTTATTTACAAAAAAAATAATCCTGAAGAACTGGCAGAAATATTAACAAAAACAGTAAGCAATAAAGCTGAAATATATAGCATAGGAAACAGTGCCTTGCAAACAGCAAAAGTTTATACGCCCGATTATAACATTGCCGTCATAAAAAAAATATTGGAAAATAAAACAGCGTGACAAAAAAAATCACCTACAATAAAAATTATTAAATGATAGTAGTTACAGGAGGACTTGGTTTTATAGGCAACGAACTGGTACGTCAGTTAATACAGGCAGGAGAAAAAGTGGCTGTAATAGATAACAGGAACAGGGTGGCTCCTCATATTGAGGACCTTTCTGGTGTGGAAGTTTATGAAGCGGATATTATCAACAAAGAAAGAATAAAAGAAATTTTTATAAGCATACAGCCGCATACTGTATACCATTTAGCAGCTATACATTATATACCGGAGTGTAATGCCAATCCCGAACGCACTTTAAGAATAAATGTAGAAGGCACCGAAAGTGTGTTGAATGCCGCTGCTGCTGCCGGTGTTGGTAAATTTATTTTTGCATCATCAGGTGCTGTATATGCGGATAGTGCAGAAAAGTTGACGGAATCATCTGAAATTTCGCCGGTAGATATTTATGGATGGAGTAAATTATTTGGTGAGCAATTATGCCTCCTTAATTTTCAGGTAAATAAAACACCTACCGTTATTTGTCGGCTCTTTAATAATTACGGCCCCCGGGAAACTAACATGCATATTATTCCTGAAGTACTTTACCAGCTTAGTATGGGCAATACTTTACAATTGGGCAATATCACTACTACAAGAGATTATATCCACACAAAAGATTGCGCTACTGCAATGATCAAACTTGCAGCCTGTACCGGCAGTGATGTAAAAACAGTAAACGTAGCACACGGTAATGGATATACTGTAAAAGAAATGATTGATCGTATAAGTGAAATTTCCGGAAGAGTGGTTTCAGTAACAGCCGATGATAGCCGGGTACGTAAAGTAGATAAACAAACGCAGGTAGCCAACATTGAACTGCTGCATGCACTTACCGGCTGGCGGCCTCAAACAAGTATTCAAAAGGGCCTGAAAGAATTACTGGAATTTGAAAACTCACTTAAAATAGTAGCCTCATAACTTTACCCTCCACACTGCATAATATACAGAATGAATCATTCAAAAAAACTTAGAATTGGAATTGTATTTAATTTTCGCAAAGGATGGCATGGCGGAATAATTTATATCATCAATGTAATAAACGCACTTAATTTTTTGGATGAAGCAGATAAGCCGGATGTTTTTGTTTTTTACAATACGTCATTAAAAGAATACCTGGCAGATATGAAATATCCGCACATCACTTTTGTTGAATGGCGCTTTCCGGATTTTTATAAAGGATATTTAACCACCTGGCTTACCAGAAAAAACGTGTTTGCGGACGACATCATTCAGCAATACAATCTTAATGGTATTTATCCAATAAATGACAGGCCTGTAGCAGGCAATATAAAAAAAAATGTAAGAATCATTGCATGGCTTCCGGATGTGCAGCATAAATTTTATCCTCACTTTTTTGGAAAAAAAAGAACATTTTTAAGAAACTGGAGGTTTAAACTTATTTTAAAAAATACGAACGACCTGGTAGTTTCCAGTGATGATGTAAAAAGCCATTTTTACACATTTTACCGGATAAAAAAAGATTTAAGAATTCATACCCTCAAATTTGTTTCTATCATAGATAATTTTTCTTTCCCTTCAATGGAAGTATTGAGTGCAAGATATAAAGTGCCTCACCAATATTATATAGTTTCCAATTCATTTACCAATCATAAAAATCATGTTGTTATTTTAAAAGCACTTATCCTGCTTAAAAAAAGTAATATAGGTATACATATTGTTTTTACAGGTAAGATGGAGTTTAAGGGTAATGAGGCATATATAAAAAAGATAAGGCAAATTGTTGCTGAAAATAAGCTGGAGAAACACGTAAGTTTTTTAGGCGTAATACCCCGTCACGATCAATTAGGGTTGATGAAAAACGCTGTGGCGGTAATACAGCCAAGCCTGTTTGAAGGATGGAGTACTGTAATAGAAGATGCCAAGTCTTTACAGGTACCAGTTATTGCTTCAGACTTACCGGTAAATATTGAGCAGTTGGGAAATACCGGCGTATTTTTTAAAAGAGAAGATGAATATGAATTGGCAGATATATTGAAAAATTTTTCACCTGATATAGCACAGCCAATATACCAGGATTATACTGAAAGAGTAAAAATATTTGCAGGAAAGGTTTTACAAATTTTCAAAAGCGAATAACATTCACTATCCATAGAGCTCTATATTTTTTAGATCCAGCCCTTTTTACTTTTTATACTTTATGAATTTAACTTCAGTAAAATCAAAGATAGGCAGGGAATTTTCTAATATACCCGGTTGGAAAACCAACAGGAAAATTTTGGTCATTGAATCCGACGACTGGGGAAGTATAAGAATGCCTTCCTTAGCTGCATATAAAAAACTAACTGGAGATGGGCTGGAGCTGGCAGGCGATTCGCTCAGATATAATACCAATGATACACTGGCCAGCAGTACCGATCTTACTGCATTGTTCAACACGCTTTTAAAGCACAAAGACAAGAATAACCGCCCTGCTGTTTTCACAGCAGTTTCACTGGTGGCCAATCCGGATTTTAAAAAAATAAGCGACAATAATTTTGCTCATTATTATCATGAACCTTTTAATATAACGCTGCAAAGGTATTATGGAGATAACGCCGCTTTTAAACTTTGGAAAGAAGGAATACAGCATAAGCTTTTTATACCACAGTTTCATGGCCGGGAGCATTTAAATGTAGCAGAATGGATGAGGGCTTTGCAGCAAAACGAACGTGAAGCAAGGTTGGCTTTTGATCATGAATTGTGGGGCTTTAATAATAAACCCATATCAAATTCATCCATTTTTTTTCAGGCTGCTTTTGATTTGTATGAACCTGCTGATCTTTCGTATCAGGCTGATTCAATAAAAGATGGGCTTAATTTATTTGAAAAATTATTTGGCTACCGGGCGGCTTTTTTTGTACCGCCCAATGGCCCTTTCAATAACAGCCTGGAAGGAGTGTGTGCTGCTAATGGAATAAAATATATAAGTGCTGCTAAAATTCAAACAGAGCCATTGGGTTATAATAAAACAAAAAAAGTGTTACACTGGCTGGGTCAAAAAAATAAGCACCGGCAATTGTATCTTACAAGGAACTGTTTTTTTGAACCAAGCCAGCAAGGTAAAGACTGGGTAAATAGTTGCCTGCAAAATATTGCAAGCGCTTTCCGATGGCATAAGCCCGCTATCATAAGCTCTCACAGGGTAAATTATATTGGTGCCTTAAATCCGGCCAACAGGCAAAGAGGATTGGAGCATCTTAGCCGCTTACTGGAAGGTGTTATAAAGCAATGGCCCGAAATAGAATTTTGCAGTTCAGATGAATTGGGAGATATGATTGCTGCAGATAAAAAATTGCAAAAGTAATGATAGAAAAAAAAGCAATTGTTTTTATCAATCAACATGCCGGGTATTTAATGGTTGATATCATAAACGCTCATTTGAAATATGAGCATAGATATTTTATTACAGGAAAAGTAGCTGAACGAAATGTAAAGCTGGACAACAATGTAAAAATCAACAAAATCATTTTGTATAACAGGTCTTCTACCATAAAACGGTTATTTACATGGGCAATCGGTTTTATACAAATCTGCTGGTTGGTAAAAACCCGTTATAGAAAAGCAGATTTATTTATTGTAACCAATCCTCCGTTTGCAGGCTTGCTTCCACTGCTGTGTACCAACCGGTTTTCCCTGCTTATTTATGATGTATATCCCGATGCGCTGGAAGATTATAAATTTTTTGGTAAGCATTCAATGCTTACTGCGCTGTGGCGAAAAGCAAATAAAAAAGTCTTTAAAAAAGCCGCAAATATTTTTACCATCAGTGAGGGAATGAAAAAAAAATTAAACGCCTATGCAGCAGCGGACACAATAAAAGTGATACCTCTTTGGAGCCACAATGATTTTGTAAAGCCGGTAAACAGAGCTGGTAATTTATTTTTAAAGCAACATAGTTTACACGACAAATTCTTGGTGATGTATTCAGGTAATATGGGACGTACCCATCATCTTGAAGTAATAATAGAAATGGCCCGTAAAATAAAAGATGAGGCAATAGATTTTATTATTATAGGAGACGGGGAAAAGCGGCAATTATTACAATCACTCATTGAAAAAAGTAAACTTACCAATTGCAAAATACTTCCCTGGCAAAATATTGATATGCTGCCACATACCTTATCAGCGGCAGACGTAGGCATTGTAAGCATTGGAAAAGAAGCATCGATGCTAAGTGTACCCAGTAAAACCTACGACCTTTTATCTGCAGGTACGCCATTGCTATGTATTGCTGACGCCTCCTCTGAATTGGCTGCACTGGTAAATAAATACCATGCTGGCGAAATTTTCGATCCGCATCAAACAGATCAAATGACGGATTTTATTTACCGGGTAAAATCAGATAGAAATTACCGCTCTCTGTTGCACCACAATGCACTAAATGCCTCAAAAGATTTTGAGCCAGTAAATGCATTTAAATTTGCAATACCATAAATGAGTAAAAAATGTATCGCCTGTTTATAAAGAGAAGCGTAGATTTTTTTTTCGCTTTGTTTGCTTTGATATTGCTTTCTCCTCTAATGTTAATAGTGGGAGTATTATTATTTGTTTCCAACAGGGGGAGTGTTTTTTTTGTTCAGCAGCGCCCGGGTAAAAATGAAAAAATATTTAGTGTATACAAGTTTAAAACAATGAGCAATGGCATAGATGCAGCAGGAAATTTATTACCTGATAAAGACCGGTTAACTGCTGTAGGAAAATTTTTACGGGCTACATCAATGGACGAACTGCCTCAGCTTGTAAATGTTTTACTGGGTGATATGAGTTTAATTGGCCCCCGTCCGTTGTTGCCAAAGTATTTACCATTGTACAGCAATGAGCAAAAAATAAGACACCAGGTAAAGCCGGGTATTACTGGATGGGCACAGGTAAACGGCAGAAATGCCATTGGCTGGAAACAGAAATTTGAATACGATACGTGGTATGTAAAAAACTATAATTTTTTATTAGACCTAAAAATAATTATATTGACTTTGAAAAAAATAATAGTAAGAGAAGGCATTACTGCAAATGACAGCGCCACCATTTCACCCTTTACAGGTAACCATTAAGAAATAATTATGAAAGAAAAGTTTATATCAGTTTTTACAGAAGCACTTCAGATAGAAGGAAGAGCAATTGAGCCAGGAGATGTTTTCCGTAATTATGAGGAATGGGATTCATTGGGAAGGCTTTCGTTAATTGCCGCACTGGATGAAGCATTCGGTATTCAGATTGAAAACAATGAATTTGAAAAATTGATTACAGTGGAAGATTTATTAAAGTATACCGAAAATGCAAAGAAATAGTAAATGGCTTTTTTAAAATTTAATAATACAGGAATTGCCGGGTTGGCAGCTTGTGTGCCTGCCAATACGATTGATAATTATAATTATACGCAACATTTTTCCGCTGCGGATGCCAAAGAGATTACAGATAAAACCGGAATTTTAAAAAGGCGATTTACAGTAGAAGGTGTTACTGCATCCGATCTTTGTTTCAATGCTGCCGAAAAATTATTTGCAGATTTAAGTATTGACAGATCTACCATTGATTTACTTGTTTTTGTTTCTCAAACTCCGGATTATCGAATGCCAGCCACTGCTGTATTGCTACAGCACCGCCTTGGCCTGGGAATGCAAACGATGGCTTTTGATTTAACACTTGGATGTTCTGCCTTTGTATACGCACTGTCTGTAGTATATGCTATAATGGAAAAATCCGGATTGAGAAAAGCGTTGCTGTTGGATGGAGAAACACGTTCTAAAGTATATTCCGCCAAAGACAGAAAAACGGCATTTTTATTTGGCGATGCAGGCGTGGCAGCCCTTATTGAAAAAAATAATGCCTTTGGGAATAGTTATTTTTCATTGAACGCTGATGGCAGTCGGGAAGATCTTATAAAAATTAAAGCAGGTGGCTACCGCTATCCAAGCTCTGCAGAAACAGTAAAAGAAAAAGTAGTGGATGAGCATGGTAATATCCGTTCTGATGAGCATGGAAATATGGAAGGCGCAGACGTTTTTAATTTTGTTTTAAGAGAAATACCTGCTGATATTAAGAGACTGGAATTATTTTCAGGCCTATCTATGCATCAAATGGATTATGTTATTTTTCACCAGGCTAATAATTACATGAATGGATATCTTACAAAAAAATTAAAATTGCCTAAAGAAAAAGTCCCCACCAGTATTGCCAAATTTGGCAACACTTCATCTGTGTCGATTCCTTTAACTATTGTAAGTGAATTAAAGGATCAGCTTTTCCAAAAAAAACAGGCAATGCTTTGCGGCTTTGGCGTAGGTATGTCATGGGCTACGGCTTTTATTGATTTTTGCAATTGTCACATCAGCGAAATAGTAGAAATTTAAGTTATTTTGAATAATTTTTTTTCACTCCAGCAAAAACTTATTTTAATTACCGGTGCCTCTTCGGGTATCGGCAGGGCATGTGCAATTTGCTGCAATGAAATGGGAGCATCACTTTTACTTACTGGTAGAAATAAAGCAGAATTGGAAAAAACAAGAGCATCATTAAAGCAGCCTCATCCCTGTAATATTTTTGAAATGGATCTTACTCAGTTTGAAGAAGTAGCTGAGACCATAAAAAGTATTTTGAAACAAACAGGGCCTGTAGATGGTGTTATTCATGCAGCAGGTATTTCTGGTACACTTCCGTTTCGAAATATTTCTCCTGAAAAAATGCTGCATTTTTTTCAGGTAAATGTTGCTGCAGCATTGCATCTTACACAGCAATTGGTAAAGCCCGCTCATATAAATACAGAAGGTGGAAGCATTGTTTTTTTAACATCTGTTATGTCTCAGGCAGGGGAGTCGGCAAAGGTATTATACAGTATGACAAAAGGGGCGCTCCTTGCTGCATCACGTTCATTGGCCATTGAACTGGCTACAAAAAAAATTAGGGTAAATTGTATAGCACCTGGTGTAGTAGATACGCCCATGTCGCAAAATGCATATTATAGCCAGACAGAAACTATGAAGAATAGTATAATACAACTGCATCCTTTAGGGCTGGGGCAACCAGATGATGTGGCATATGCATGTATATATCTTTTATCGGCAGCAGGCAGATGGATTACCGGCACACAACTACTTATTGATGGAGGTTATACTGCACGGTAAAAAATTGATATTTTATAAATTGAATCATTGCTGTCCGGTAAAAGTGCAGCATTCAAAAATTTGACTCTGTAAGTATTGATTTTATTGAATGGTGGTTATTATTATTAAAGGGAACCCCTA
>JAYWII010000017.1:0-17674 GCA_043788995.1 Chitinophagaceae bacterium
CGGTAGCCGCATCCGGTGTTTAAATACTCCTGAATGATCTGGTCTTTTAGTTCCATTTTGGTTGATTTTGTAGTCAACCTATTTCAGGACGAGACACAAATAGCTGATGTTACAACGTCTTGCCCAACTTGCATAAAACCCAATGTTGGTTCAACTCAAATATATGCGAAAGTTTTTCACATTCAAAATTTTGGGCTTTGGCATTGTTTTATTCTCAATTAGTTATATAAAAAACAATATTATATACGAAAGTCTGAACTTTCGCATTCTAAATTATTAAACCATCAACAATACAAAAAACGAAAGTTTTCCCATCAGCCCACTACCGTTCGGTGTCAACTTGGTATTGCCGCTTGCATTATTTTTCAGAACCATTAAATTTTACTGGTTGTGTCATAACAGCCCAATAAAGTTTTATCCGCCCCAATAGCTGCCGGATAGAAGCGGAAAGCCCGGTGAAGGTTTTGTGCAATTGCTTCTGTGCCGGACTTGCAGCGTATAGCCGGAACACAAGCCCAACAAAGCTTCTCAGCTCATAGCCCCAACTCCCAATATCACTCAAAATCATATCCACCTCATGTGAATAACCCCCGTCGCTTTCTGTATCCTCGTTTCATTATATTTGCCGCCATTGAAAAAGGAACGGCGCTATGGCAGATAAAGAACTAAACAAGTACGACGAAGACTCCATACGGAGCCTGGACTGGAAAGAACACATCCGCCTGCGGCCGGGCATGTACATCGGTAAACTGGGCGATGGCAGCAGCCCGGATGATGGCATTTATGTGCTGCTGAAAGAAACGATTGACAACTGCATTGATGAACACACGATGGGCTATGGCAAGCATGTGGATGTAAACATCAGCGGTAAAGAAATTACAGTGAGGGATTATGGCCGGGGTATTCCGCTGGGTAAAGTGGTGGATGTGGTGAGCAAGATCAACACCGGCGCCAAGTACGACAGCAAGGCCTTTCAAAAAAGTGTGGGACTGAACGGTGTGGGTACCAAGGCGGTGAATGCACTGAGCGATTATTTTAAAGTAAGCAGTTACCGGGAGGGCAAAGAAAAATCGGCTGAGTTTGCAAAAGGTAATCTTACAAAAGAGCATAAAGAAATTGCTACCACCCAGGAGAACGGTACGTTTGTAACCTTTATTCCGGATGAAACAATTTTTAAGAACTTTCATTTTGTACAGGAATATTTAGACAACCAGTTCTGGAACTATTGTTACCTGAATGCCGGCCTGGTAATGAACCTGAATGGCAAGCGGTATGTAAGCAAAAATGGACTGCTCGATTTACTGCAACGCAAGACCAACGCAGATGAGATCCGTTATCCCATCATTCATTTAAAAGGCGAAGACATTGAAGTAGCCGTTACGCATGAGAGTGCTTACGGCGAGGAGTATTACAGTTTTGTAAACGGCCAGTTTACCACACAGGGCGGTACTCACCTGGCAGCTTTCAGGGAAGGTTATATTAAAACCATCCGGGAGTTTTTCAAAAAGGACTTTGATGCATCTGACATCCGTGGAAGTATTTGCGCCGCCATTTCTGTACGGGTTCAGGAACCGGTATTTGAAAGCCAGACCAAAACAAAACTGGGTTCTCAAACGGTGTATGAAAACGGCCCTTCGATGAAGAATTTTATCGGAGATTTTTTGGGTAAAGAATTAAATAATTTTCTGCACCGCAACCCAATAACTGCTGATGCACTCAAGAAACGCATTGAGCAAAATGAAAGGGAAAGAAAAGAATTAAGTGGCATCCGAAAGCTGGCAAATGAAAGGGCCAAGAAAGCCAACCTGCACAACAAAAAATTAAGAGACTGCAAGTTTCATTACAATGATGAGGCTACCGGAAAAGATAAAGACAACATTGTAGAAAAACAAAAAGAGAGTACCATTTTCATCACCGAAGGCGACAGTGCCAGCGGAAGTATTACCAAGGCAAGGCGTGTGGAAACGCAGGCGGTATTTAGTCTTCGGGGTAAACCCCTCAACTGTTTTGGCCTTACCAAAAAAGTGGTGTATGAGAATGAGGAGTTCAACTTATTACAACATGCGCTGAATATTGAAGAAGGATACGAAGGCCTGCGATATAACAATATTGTGTTTGCCACTGATGCCGATGTGGATGGCATGCATATCCGTTTGCTGCTGATGACTTTCTTTTTACAATTTTTTCCAGACCTGGTAAAGAACGGCCATGTGTACATTTTGGAAACTCCCTTGTTCCGGGTAAGAAACAAACAGGAAACTATTTACTGCTATGATGAAACAGAGAAACAAAATGCAATAAAAAAGTTAGGAAGCAAACCTGAGATCACCAGGTTTAAAGGATTGGGAGAAATTAGCCCGGATGAGTTTGCAAGGTTCATTGGCCCTGAAATGAAATTACAACCGGTAATGATGTTGCCCGAAACACATATACAGCAGTTGCTGGAATATTATATGGGCAAGAACACTCCGAGCAGGCAGGATTTTATTATTGAAAATTTGAAGGTGGAATTGGATTTGGTGGAAGCCCCGGCCCCCTAAATCCCCCCAAGGGGGACTTTAAGACAAGACCTCAAAAATTTGAAATGGTTGCTAAAGAGACAGAGGGTTAGAGTTATTGTTGAGTAATGACTCAACGCTGATTTGGAAGATAAAATATTTATTAAAGATTTAAAGCACCGCTCCCTCTCTATAGGAGAGGGAGAAGGAGGGTGAGGCTACTATGTTTGATTTTCACACCGATAAAAAAAGATACTTTGAAATGCAGGCGCAAAACTCACGGAGTTACATTGTGCCTTTTGTGGAGCAATACTTGCCTGTGAAGCCGGGTATGAGGGTGCTGGAAATTGGCTGTGCAGAAGCAGGCGTATTGAAAGCATTTACGGAGAAAGGTTGCATCTCCGTAGGAGTAGAGCTGGATGAACCAAGGCTGGTGTTGGCGAGGGAATTTATGAAAGAAGAATTGGAGAAAGGACAGATCAGTTTTGTATCAAAAGATATTTATAAAGTGGATATTGAAACAGAGTTGAATGGTAAGTTTGACATCATCATTTTAAAAGATGTAATTGAACACATCCACAACCAGGAAAAATTGATTGCCTGGATGAAAAGTTTTTTAAATCCGGGCGGAGTGATCTTCTTTGGCTTTCCACCATGGCAAATGCCTTTCGGTGGTCACCAGCAGATCATGAGCAATAAACTGCTGAGCAAGCTGCCTTATTTTCATTTGCTGCCGATGGGCCTGTATAAATGGATATTGAAAATAGGCAAACAGGATGTGCCAGCTTTTGAAGAGATAAAGGAAACAGGGATTTCGATAGAACGGTTTGAAAAGATTGTTGACAACACAGGCTATAAAGTGGCCAACAAAACACATTATTTTATCAACCCGATCTATACATATAAGTTTGGCTGGAAACCAAAACCGCAGTTAGGTATCATCAGTGCTATACCGTGGGTAAGAAATTTCTTTACTACTTGTGTATATTATTTAATAACGCCAAAATAAAATAGCCGGGAAGGCTGTGAGACGGGGATTTTTTCTTACCGTCTTCCTGCCTTTCCGGTAAATAAAACAAATGATCCATATAGTTTTTAACGAAGCAGATGTAAAAGTATTAAAGCAGGCCATTGAACTGGACGAAACATTGGCCGGGGAAGTGATACAAATAAAAGATGATTACGCAGTGGGACCATTGGGTAATATCTATGTTGGTGAAGGCATTGAAGCAAGGCGCCAGTGGTGGAAGGAGGTGTTAGCGGGTGGTGATTATGACGGTAAGGTGGAAACCGGAGAAGTAGATGATTATAAAACAGCGGCGGAACTGGTGGGTACTATGCGGAGGAATGAAGATTCAACAATCTGGATATGGGCAGCACAAAATAAACATGATGTAAGTGGCTATTATTGGCTGTTGAATTACATGAAAGAATTCCAGGGACGTGTATTCATCCTGTATTTAAATAATCTTCCCTTCATCAATGAAAAAGGAAATATTTTTTACCCCAACTGGCTGCATGAAATTCCGGCGAAAGAATTTTTAAAAGCAAAGAAACTGGCAAGAGAAATTACGCTAAGTGAGTTTGAAGTGGACCCGGATGAATGGACTAAAATTTGCAGTGAAGATAAAGGAGTAAGGCTGCTGGAAGGTGGTAAGAAACTGTCGCAGAATGAGTATGATTTTTATGATGCTGAATTGATAAAGCAGGTTACCCCAGACTGGCAAAGGGGATCAAAAGTCATTCATCATTTCTTAAGCAAATCAAAACATACTACGGGAGATGCATACTTACTGTGGCGCTTAAAAGTGATGATAGCACAGGACATGTTTGATGTGCAGGGAAAGGTTGCTAATATGAAAGATTTTGAAGTGAAAACCCCCTCCGCCCCATAAAGGCGCAACTGGCGTTTTCGCAGGCAAAGATTTTTTTTATGAGTATGGTTAAAATAAAAAAGGTAAAATAATATTTTGTAAAATGGATATAAAAGGAGTTCATCACATCGCCATTATTACCGGTGATTATGAACGCAGCAAACGTTTTTATACAGAAATTTTAGGGTTTACCATCATCAAAGAAACATTCAGGAAAGAGCGTAACTCTTACAAACTGGATCTTGCTATTAATGGTCTGTATCAAATAGAATTATTTTCTTTCCCTGATCACCTGGAACGGGCTTCTTTTCCTGAAGCAAAAGGTTTGCGGCACCTGGCTTTTGCAGTGGAGAATGTGGATGCTGCTGCAAGCGAATTAAGAGCAAATGGAGTAGAGGTCCAAGGGGTAAGAACAGATGAAATAACCAACAAACAATTTTGTTTTTTTTACGATCCCAATGGGCAGCCGCTGGAATTGTATGAGATATAATTTAGCTCCGTAGGAGCGCCATGTCAGTAGAAAAAATAGTAACAGATAAAACCGAGCTCCGTAGGAGCGATATGTTAGAAATGTGATGCAGTTTCTGAATAATGAAAATGGTTGTATAAAATATTTTAACCGGATAAGTTTATCATCATGGCAAATACCTATCATCAATTGTATATCCAGATTGTGTTTGCAGTAAAAGGCAGAAAGAGCTTTATAAAAGAATCTTTCCGGGAAGAACTACAGCAATATATCAGCGGCATTATTACCGGACAAAAGCAAAAATTGTATGCTATTTATTGTATGCCGGATCATACACATATTTTCGTCAGCATCAACCCTGATATTTCGATTTCAGATTTGACCAGGGATATCAAATCGAATTCATCGTCCTTTATTAAGGATAAGAAATTTGTAAATGATTTCGCATAGCAATATGGTTTTGGAGCATTTTCTTATTCAAAGTCGCAGGCAAAAAAGGTGGTGAATTATATTTTGAATCAGCCGGCACATCATAAAAAGAAAACATTCCGGCAGGAACACATTGAATTTTTAGAAAAGTTTGAGATTGAATACGAAGAGAAATATTTGTTTGAATTTTATGATGATTGATGTGGTGAGCTTTCTTTGAAAGCTGGTTTAACATGACGCTCCTCCGGAGCTGGGATTCATTAAAATATTCATTACAATTGCTACTGACATTTCGCTCCTCTAGAGCTATGATGTTTAGAATTGAAGAGATAGAAATAAACATTGGATATTGAAATCAGAAGCATTATCAATTATCTATTATCAATTAAATAAATGGCAAAAGCAAACAAAGAAGAATACCAGCACACCGACTCAGGCGTAGGCGGGCAATACAAAACATGGTTTTTAGATTATGCCAGTTATGTAATATTGGAACGTGCCGTGCCAGCCATTGAAGATGGATTGAAACCGGTGCAGCGCCGCATCCTGCATGCCATGAAAGAAATGGATGATGGCCGTTTTAATAAGGTAGCAAACATCATTGGACAAACCATGCAGTATCATCCGCATGGAGATATGAGTATTGGAGATGCATTGGTAAATCTTGGGCAAAAAGACCTGCTGGTGGAAACACAAGGAAACTGGGGCGATGTCCGTACCGGTGATGATGCTGCGGCATCCAGGTATATTGAAGCCAGGCTGAGCAAGTTTGCACTGGAAGTGGCTTTTAATGCAAAGACTACCGAATGGTCGTTGAGTTATGATGGGAGAAAAAATGAACCGGTAACACTGCCGATGAAATTTCCATTGTTGCTGGCGCAGGGTGCAGAAGGTATTGCAGTAGGTTTGGCAACAAAAATATTACCTCATAATTTCTGTGAACTCATTGATGCATCCATCAAATATTTAAAAGGAAGAAAGTTTGAAATTTATCCTGATTTTCAAACCGGAGGTACTGTAGATATATCTAATTACAACGAAGGCAAACGGGGAGGGAAAATAAGGGTAAGAGCAATCATTGAAGAAGTGGATAAAAAGACTTTGGTGATAAGGAGTGTGCCCTATGGTGTTACTACTACCCAGTTGATGGAAAGCATTGTAAAAGCAAATGACCAGGGTAAAATAAAAATTAAAAAAGTAACCGATCATACAGCCGCCGCAGTTGAAATTATCATTGAACTGGCAGCAGGTATTTCTCCTGACATTACCATTGATGCATTGTATGCTTTTACGGATTGTGAAGTAAGCATTTCTCCCAATGCCTGTGTGATTGTAAAAAACAAACCGCAGTTTTTAGGTGTGCAGGAATTGCTGAAGATCGCAACGGATAATACAAGAGAGCTGTTAAGAAAGGAGCTGGAAATAAAATTGGGGGAACTGCAGGAGAAATGGCATTATACTTCTTTAGAGAAAATATTCTTTGAAGAAAAAATTTATAAGGAGTTAGAGAAGAAACATGAAACCTGGGATAAAGTATTGCAGGCAATTGATACTGCATTTGGGCCTTACAAAAAATTATTAAAAAGAGACATTACAAGAGAGGATATTGTTAAGCTCACAGAGAAACCTGTTCGCCGGATCTATAAATTAGATATTGATGAACTGAATGAACAGATCAAAGGATTGGAAGATGACATCAAACAGGTGAGGTACGATTTGGAACACCTCACAGAATTTGCTGTTGCCTATTATGAGAACCTGTTGAAGAAATTTGGCAAAGGCAGGGAGCGTAAAACTGAGATCAGGTTATTTGACACCATCCAGGCAAAAAATGTGGCCATTGCCAACATCAAACTGTATGTAAATTATGCAGATGGTTTTGTAGGCACCGGTCTTAAAAAAGATGAGTTGATTGCAGAGGTTTCAGACTTTGATGACATCATCGCTTTTACCAAAGCTGGTATCATGAAAGTAGTAAAGGTTTCTGATAAAGCTTTTATTGGTAAGGATATTTTGTATGTGGCCGTGTTTCAAAAGAATGATGAACGCACTACTTATAACATGATTTATGTGGATGGAAAAAGCGGTGTGAGCTATGCCAAGCGTTTTAATGTAACTGGTATTACCAGGGATAAGGAATACGATCTTACAAAAGGCGAAGAGAAGAGTAAGGTGCATTATTTTACGGCTAACCCTAATGGTGAGGCAGAAGTGGTGAAAATTATTTTAAGCCCTAACTGCAGTGCAAGAATAAAAGAACTTGATTTTTATTTTGAAGAACTGGAAATAAAAGGAAGGGGCAGTATTGGTAATATCGCAACAAAGTATCCCATCAAATCTGTTCGTTTTAAAGAAGCTGGCAAATCAACACTGGATGCAAAGAAATTGTGGTTTGATAATAAATTCGGCAGGCTGAATACAGAAGAAAAAGGTGACTACCTTGGGAAGTTTGAGGCTGAAGACAGGTTGCTGGTAATTTACAATGATGGTAATTATGAAATAACTGATCAGGAACTGACTCAACGCTTTGATGCAGAAAAAATGCTGCTGATAGAAAAATTTAACCCGGATAAAATTGTAACAGCAGTTTATTTAGACTATGAAAAACTGCAGTACAATATCAAGCGGTTTAAGGTAGAGACCACCACATTGCACAACAAATTTTTCTTTATCAAAGAAGGAAAAGACAACCGCCTTGAAATGGTAACTACAGATGAAGAGCCGGTATTGGTGGTGCAAAGTGGCCGTGGACAGATGGTAAGAAGTGCTAAATTTAAAGTAGTGAAGTTGGTGGAAGTTATGGGGTGGAAAGCTGTAGGAGCCAAACTTACAGAATACAATAAGAGCGTGGAGATGGAATGGGAACGGAAGAAGGATGAGGAGAATCCGCAGGGAGAATTATTTGAATAATATATAAAGATGATTTTATTAAAAGGGGCAACGCATAAGTGTTGCTTCTTTTAATGTCATACCTTTGTCATAGCTTTCTTAAAGAAATCCTAATAATGATCTGTTTAAAATGTTTCTAAAATTCTGCTCTATTTTCGCAACACTTTTTACAAAGCTTTGTTATAAGGCGGTAAAAAATGCAACAGCTAGTGTTGCAATATTGGAACTCTCTTTGAAAGTTGATTAAAACCAAATTGATTATGGCAGCTGATGCTACGCAAAATATTTTTGCAAATCCTGTACGTCGTGTACTGCAGGTAATTAAGTTAGAGAAGAATGAAATTTCTTCTGTTTATTTTTATGCCATACTCAATGGGTTGATACAACTTTCATTGCCCCTGGGTATCCAGTCCATCATCAGTTTTGTGTTGGGCGGTGCCATTTCCACTTCTCTTGTTGTGATGATCATTCTGGTAGTTACAGGTGTTTTTCTGGGTGGATTGCTACAGGTAAACCAAATGCGCCTGATAGAAAAAGTCCAGCAAAAAATTTTTGTACGTTACTCGTTTGAATTTGCTGAACGCATTCCCAAACTGAACCTGCAATCGGTAGACAGTTATTACCTGCCTGAATTACTGAACCGTTTTTTTGATACGGTTACGCTGCAAAAGGGTATTTCAAAATTACTGCTGGACATTCCCGGTGCCACCATTCAAATCATATTTGGTTTATTGCTGCTTTCATTTTATCATCCGGTATTTATTTTCTTTGGCCTGGTGCTGGTGCTGCTGATTTTTCTGATCCTGCGTTTTACCAGTGCAAAAGGCATGGAGAGCAGCCTTAGGGAAAGCGATTTTAAATACGCTGTCGGCGGCTGGTTGGAAGAAATGGCAAGGGTTATCAAGTCATTTAAATTCTCAAGAAATACTTCACTGAACATTCAGCGTACAGACATACTCGTTACCGGTTATCTTACTCATCGTACCATTCATTTTAACGTGTTGCTGTTACAGTACTGGAGCCTGGTCATTTTTAAAGTATTGATCACTGCTTCCATGCTGATTGTTGGCAGCATTTTACTGGTGAACCAGCAATTAAATATCGGGCAGTTTATTGCTGCAGAAATTATTATTCTAACCGTGATCAACTCTGTCGAAAAATTAATGGTTAACCTGGATACGGTGTACGATGTATTGACTTCGGTTGAAAAATTAGGTAAGATTACAGATAAACCGCTGGAAGTAAACGGCAATTTGGAGCTTGCACCGGAAGATAAAGGCTTGGGTATAGAAATGAACAATGTTTATTTTTCCTATGATGGCAATGATGGAAAAAGTGTGTTGAACAATATCAATTTTACCATTCACAGTAATGAAAGAGTGTGCATTATGGGCAGTACTGGTTCTGGCAAATCTACCTTGCTGAGGCTATTGAGTGGTGCCTACAATCATTTTAGCGGCAATATATTTATTGATAATATCCCACTTTCCAATTATCATTTGGATTCATTGCGAAAGCAAACCGGCATCTTACTTAGCCAGCAGGATATTTTCCAGGGAACCTTACTGGAGAATATCACTATGGGCAATCAGGAAATATCGCCTCACCATATTTTAAAACTGGCAGAAAAAACAGGGCTTAAAAAAGTGGTATCAGAATTGGAGGATGGGCTTAACACACATCTTGATCCGATAGGAAAAAAATTATCCAAAAACATCATTCAAAAAATTTTACTGTTGAGGGCAATGGTGAATAATCCGAGGCTGGTACTGATGGAAGAACCTTTTGATAGCATCAGTGAAACTGCAAGGCAGTCATTGATGAAATATCTTCTTACTCAAACCGCAGGGCAAACTATATTGGTAAGCTGCAATGATGAGAATTTTGCATCACAATGTGATAAAGTAATCTTTTTAGATAATGGGTCTGTAAAGGTAGCAGGTAAGTGGGATGACATTAAAAATAGTATAAAAGGCCAATCATGAATTTTATTGAAACAAAAATAGAGGATGAATTTAAAGGCAGTAGTATCAAGTCTTTCGGCCATATTTACCGAATAGAAAAAAAGAGCAGGGTAAGGTATTGGCTTTTTGGTATATTGGCACTGCTCCTCGTTATTCTTTTCATCCCCTGGACACAAAACATCAGGGCAAAGGGATCTATTACCACCCTGCGGCAGGAACAACGCCCCCAGCAGATCAACACTATTATCCCCGGTAAAGTGGCAAAGTGGCATGTAAAGGAAGGTGACTATGTAAAGGCTGGTGATACCATTATGCAGTTGTCAGAAATTAAGGATGATTACTTAGACCCCAATTTACTAAGCCGTACAAAGGAGCAGTTAACAGCCAAAGAAATGTCAGTAGAGAGTTATAAAGGAAAAGCAGGTACGGCTGATGTACAGATGGCGGCTTTATCACAGGCAAGGGCATTTAAAATTTCCCAAATTGAAAATAAAATGCGGCAGCAAAAAATGAAAGTGCAAAGCGACAGTGTGGATATGCTGGCTGCCAATAACGACCTAGCTATTGCAACCAAACAATTTGCCCGTCAAAAAAACATGTACGACAGCGGTTTGGTTTCCCTAACACAACTGGAGCAACGCAACATGGGTTTTCAAAATGCAATGGCTAAAAAAACAAGCGCTGAAATAAAATACCTGAATGCCAGGCAGGAACTGGGCGTTTTGCAACTGGAACTAAATGGTGCCATACAAGATTACAACGAAAAAATATCCAAAGCATCAGGTGACAAATATCAATCCTTATCACAGATTGCCACTGGCAAAGGGGATATTGCAAAGCTGCAAAATCAATATATCAATTATGATGTACGCAGCAAATTATATTATATCACTGCTCCCCAAAGTGGTCAGATAGTAAAAGCAAAAAAGGCAGGTATTGGAGAGATTGTAAAAGACGGGGAAATGATTGTGGAAATAGTACCAGACAATATACAATATGCCGTGGAAATTTTTGTAAGGCCCTTTGACTTGCCGCTGCTGGATACGGGGCAGAAAGTAAGGTTTATGTTTGATGGTTTTCCTGCCATTGTATTCAGTGGATGGCCGCAGGCTTCATATGGTACTTTTAGCGGTGTGGTTACAGCAATTGAAAGTTCGGTGAGTGATAATGGCAATTTTCGTGTACTGGTTGCCGAAGACAAAGCCGATAGGAAATGGCCCACCCAGTTAAGGATGGGAGCAGGTGCACAGGGTATGGCCCTGCTGAAAGATGTACCAGTTTGGTATGAACTATGGCGGAATATCAATGGATTTCCACCAGAGTATTATAAGGCATCAGCAGAAGTTAGTAAAGAGAAAAAGAATAAATGAAGGATTGTGTCGCAGCCCGGAAGTTAATAATGCATAGGGCATAGATATAATCCTTTATCAACAAACATATAAATCAAGGACAGTAAAATCGCAGTAATACAGACCAATGAAAATTTTGCTTACACTTATTCTAATCATCATTCAAATACAACTTTCCTTCAGCCAGGATAGTAGTGCCCTCAATAAAGTATTGTCTGAAGAAGCATTTATTTCGATCGTAAAAAAATATCACCCGGTTATTAAGCAGGCAGATATCGCAGTTCAAAAAGCGAATGCAGAATTAACGCTATCCAGGAGCGGCTTTGATCCGTCTTTTTATCTGAATACCGATCAGAAAACTTTTGATGGGAAAAATTATTACAGCTATATCAATCCAGAACTGAAAATACCCACCTGGTATGGCATTGAAATAAAAGCGGGTCTTGAAAATAATGGCGGACAATATTTAAACAGCGAAGCTTCTGATGGTAAAACCAGTTATATCGGTTTATCCTTGCCGTTAGGTAAAAATTTGCTGATGGATAAACGCAGGGCTGTTTTAAAACAGGCAAAAATATTCAGAAACCAATCAGAAGCTGAACGGCTCAATATGATCAACGACCTGTTGTATGAAGCATATACTGCTTATTGGAACTGGGTAAAAGAACAACAGTTGTATACTATCATCAGCAATGCAGTAAAAATAAATGAGGCAAGGTTTGAGCTGATAAAGATTGGGTATCGCCAGGGCGACAGGCCAGCCATAGATACCATTGAAGCGCTGACACAGTTACAAAGTTTTCAATACCTGCAAAGTGAAAGTTTGGTAAGGTTAAAAAATGCAAGTATTGATTTATCCAATTATTTGTGGCTGCAAAACAATACTTACTACCAATTGGGTGATGATGTGGTGCCGGAAAGCAAATGGAATGAACAGGACGTCACTGCTCTTCCGTTATTTATACTGGATGAATTGTTGTATACGGCCCGGCTCAATCATCCAAAACTGCAATTGTACAATTACAAATTGCAGATACTGGATGTGGAACGAAGGTTGAAGTTTCAAAGCTTATTGCCCACCATCAACCTGAAAGCAAACCTGTTGAACAAAGGTTATGATATGTTCAATGGTATTGGTAAATCAGGCTTCTATGAAAACAATAATAAGTTTGGTATTGACATTGGTTTGCCGTTGAGATTAAGTGAGGGAAGGGGAGGATACAAATTAGCAAAACTGAAAATACAGGAAACTAATTATGACTTGTTAATGAAGCAGCAGGAGATAGAGAATAAAGTAAAAAACTACTACAATGAATTGACAGGATTGCAGCAACAGGTAAAGATCTATGATGCTGCATATAAAAACTACCAGGCGCTTTTCAGGGGAGAAGATACCCGTTTTAAAGCAGGGGAGAGTAGTCTTTTTTTATTAAACAGCCGGGAAAATAAACAGTTAGAAGCATTGCAAAAATTAGTGGAACTCAAAACAAAATTTTATAAAACCCGGCAGGCATTGCTGTGGGCTTCGGGGCAGTTAAGGTGAATATATTAGAGCAATCTTAAAATATCATTCCAGTTTTCAACTCTGGTGTGCCTGTTGTTATCCATACCGAAATTATGCGGTTGTGTAAATAACAGCGTTTGTCCATTAAAAGGATCTAAGTTTCTAAAATAGTCATCTATCATAATATCTCCCTGTACCACTGTTTTGGAGCCGCAAAAAACAAGTTGATGCCAGGTTAAAAAAGGAAAATGTTCTGCAAGCCATTCATATTTTTCAGGCAGGCTTTTAGGAAACTCCATCGCTGCAGACACAATGAATAACTCATATTTTTCATTCAATTTTTTTACTGCATCTATACTGCCTTGCATTACCGGGGCATTTCTAAAAAAACCATTTTCAAAAATGTATTGCCTGGCATTTTTAAAAACTTCATTTTCTCTTTTGCCCAGCATATTTTCTATTGGCTGCCGGTAACCAAATTCCTTTTCATCGTATGCTGTAAACTGGCTGTAAATATCTGCCATTACTCCATCCATATCTACTATTAATCTTTTTTTTGAATCGCTCATTTGTTGTGATCAGTTGCTTTAAATTGAACGTTCAAATTTACAGATTACCTTCTTTATTTCAATTGCAAACAATTGGTTATTGAAATACCGGGCTTAATAATTGTTTCTTTAAGTATTGTATCTTTAACTAAAGCGTTTGTTCATCACGGTATTAAAATATTTCGCTGTAGCCAAACAGGATTATTCAAATGAAGGAATTAAAAGTTGTTGCTGTAAAACGTAAAAGCTTCTGGAAAAAACTCGGCCCCGGTCTTATTACCGGCGCCAGTGATGATGATCCATCCGGCATTGCCACTTACTCACAGGCGGGTGCACAGTTTGGTTCTAAGTTATTGTGGACTGCCATTGCTACTTATCCGCTAATTATTTCTATCCAGGAAATGTGTGCCCGTATAGGCCTTGTTACCAATACCGGCTTGATGGGGACTATCAAAAAATACTATCCTAAATATGTATTGTATACCATCCTGTTGGTTTGTTTTCCATCAATTATTTTGAATATAGGAGCTGATATAGCAGGTATGGGAGCAGTTGGTAATTTGTTGTTTCCCAAGGTTCCGGCTTTTGTTTTTTCAATTGTATTTACGGTGTTGCTGATCAATGCTATCGTCGTTTGGAATTACCGAAAAATTGCAACTGTTTTAAAATGGTTATGCATCAGTTTATTCTGTTACATTCTTATCCCCTTTTTTACACATACTCAATGGCGGTCTGTTATAAAAAATACTTTTATTCCTTCACTGGAATGGAATACCAATTACCTGCTGGCATTGGTTGGAATATTAGGCACAACTATTTCTCCGTATTTATTCTTTTGGCAGGCAGCCATGGAAGTGGAAGAAGAGAATGAACAGCATATTGTAGTGGATAAAATAATTATAGAAGATATGCAAACAGATGTAAAGGGAGGTTTACTGTTGACCAATATTGTTTTTTATTTTATTATCCTAACTACCGGTACCGTTTTGTTCAATGCCGGTATACATAAAATAGATACCGTGGAGCAGGCTGCTAAAGCACTTCAGCCATTAGCCGGTAATATGTCTTACGTACTTTTTGCCATTGGTGTATTGGGTACTGGGTTTCTTGCCATACCAGTATTGGGTGGTTCTTTAAGTTACATGCTGGCTGAAACCTTTAACTGGGAAGAAGGCATGAATAAAAAATTTCATGAAGCCCGTGGATTTTATATTACCCTCATTGCATCGCTTATTATTGCGCTGGGTATTTTATTTATTGGTATCAGTCCTATCCAGGCATTGATCTATACAGCAGTGTTGTATGGAATTATTGCACCAGTTTTAATTGCCCTCATCCTGCATATCTGTAATAACAAAAAAATAATGGGAGAATATACAAATAGCAGGTGGTCAAATATCTCAGGAGTGATCACATTTTTAGTGATGTCTTTTGCAGCGTTAGCATTAATATGGTTGTATTTTAAATGATCAGCAGATAAATCTTTAATAACTGGATTCATCTGTTCCTGTTCATTAAATTTTTGCCATGGAAAAAATTAATAACTTATTTGCCAAAGCAGCAGTTTTTGTGGATTTAATAAAAACGTATCTTCATCAATCTAACTAAACCTTAAACTAATTGTTTATGAACAGATACCTTACGGCTGTCAGTTTGCTGATAGTATTCCTCTTACTTTCGTTTTCAACGATGGCACAAACCGACAGCGCTGCTGCCACCAGGCCTGAAAAATTTGTAACCAAACACAGCATTAAAGTTGACAACAAGCTGATCAGCTATACAGCTACGGTGGGTACGCTGATCTTAAAAAATGAGAAGGATGAACCCGTTGCTTCTGTTGGGTATACTGCATACACTAAAGATGCAGAAACAGATATGGGTAAACGTCCGGTTACTTTTTCTTACAATGGAGGCCCGGGCTCTTCTTCCATCTGGCTACACATAGGTGTAATGGGGCCAAGAAGGGTGGTAGTAAATGATCCTTCACCCAATGGACCGGCTCCTTACAAAATGGAAGATAATAATTATACTATCCTGGATGTGTCAGACATTGTAATGATTGATCCCGTTGGTACCGGTCTGAGTCGGGCGGTTGGTAAAGGCAAGAATACAGATTTCTGGGGAGTGGACCAGGATATCAAATCAGTAAGCCAGTTTATTAAAAATTATATTAACGAAAATGAAAGATGGAATTCTCCTAAATATTTACTGGGCGAAAGTTATGGTACATTTCGGTCTGCAGGTGTAGCCGATTTTCTGCAGGAGTCATTTGGCATAGCAGTGAATGGGATTGTACTGGTGTCAAATGTACTGGACATTCGCACACTTTCTTTTCAACCGGGAGATGATCTGCCGTTTGTTGTAAATCTGCCTACCTATGCAGCCACATCCTGGTATCACAATAAAGTGGCTAATAAGCCTGCCAGTTTGGATGCGTTTTTAAAAGATGTAAGAACATTTTCTTTTGGTGAATATGCAGCTGCTTTATTGAAAGGCGATCAACTGGCTGCTGATGAAAGAGAAAAGATTCTGAATAAATTAGTTGCTTATACAGGGCTGAGTAAAGACTATTGGGAAAAAGCAAATCTCCGGGTTAACCAGCCTCAATATTCACAAGAACTGTTACGGAATTCACAAGAGGTTGCCGGCCGTTTGGATTCCCGTTATAAAGGTGTTTCCCAAGACCTGTTAGGTGAGTATGCTTTTTATGATCCGCAATCATCCGATATCAGTCCTGCATTTACTGCTGCTTTTATGGGATATTATACCACTGAACTAAAAGTTAGCAAAGAGAAAAATTACAATGTAAGTGCATATGCAGCTACTGATTTTAAATGGGACTGGAAACATGCCCGTAGCCAGGGTTTGTTTGGTGATGCAGCCACACCCAATACCGGGCCCGATCTGCTGAATGTAATGAGTAATAATCCAAGATTAAAAGTGCTGGTGATGAATGGTATCTATGACTTGGCAACACCTTTTGGCGGTACTGAATATTCTTTTGATCACTTGGGATTGAATAAAAAACTAAAAGGTAATATCACCATGAAGTATTACGAAGCAGGCCACATGATGTACATACACAATGCATCTGCTGCTGCATTTAAAAAAGATGTGGTGGAGTTTATTGCAGCTTCTTTAAAGTGAACTACAGGATGAGGCTGTCTCAAAAGAATTTTTGCATGCTGAGCTAAAGAGATCGCAGGGAATAAGAGCGTTGATTTTCAACCTCTGTAACCTCTGCTCCTCTGCGTGCCAATATTCTTGCAAAAAATTCTTTTGAGACAGCCTTGCCTTTTAAATTCCCATTAATTTCTCCAAATAATGCTGTTCAATATTGAACATTGCTTTCAGTGCTGTTACTTTCTCTAAATTTTTATCTTTCTCTTTTTTGTCATTCGTTCTTTTAGTGCCCACGATCAGTACATTTTTCGGGGTATGTTCTGTGGAGATAAAATCAAACACCTTTGTTTTATAGCCAAAAGCTCCCAGTATCAATGCCCTGATGGCATCTGTAACCATCTCTGCCTGGCGCTCCAATAAAATGCCATGTTTGGTAATGGATTGCAACGCATTATCGGGATCTATCTGTTTGCGTATTTGTTTATGACAGCAGGGGGCACAAATAATAACGGAAGCATCAGCCTGAATGCCTTTATAAATAGCTTCATCTGTAGCAGTATCACAGGCGTGCAAGGCAATCAGCATATCAACAGTTGGCAATGATGATGCTTCAATAGAACCTTCTTTAAAATGCAGATCAGTAAAGCCAGATTTTGCAGCAATGCCATTGCATTTATCCACCAGTTCTTTTCTTAATTCAATACCGGTAACGGTTGCCTGTTTGTTCATTTTGTTATGCAGGTAATCATACAATGCAAAAGTTAAATAGCCTTTGCCGCTGCCCATATCTGCCACGGAAAAATTATCCGGCAGCTTTACCTCTTTGATGATGCCTTCAATAATTTCTACATACCGGTTAATCTGTTTGTATTTATCCTGCATGTCTTTTTTTACCAGCCCATCTGCAGTTAACAGGCCGAGTTCTTTTAAATAGGTATTGTTATCAACTTTGATGATCCGGTTTTTCTTTTTATCATGAGTATGGCTGTCTGTTTTCTTTGACAGGCTGGCCGGCCTGGAAACGATC
>JAYWII010000018.1:0-66652 GCA_043788995.1 Chitinophagaceae bacterium
ATAATAATCCAATCCGGTTCACTTTGGTAATATTTAGCCCGCTCTGGTAGTGGGTTTTATATTTATAATAATATTACCGGACGAATTTTCGGATTTTTCCATTTTTTTCAAATCTCTTTCCTTGTGGTTAATTGTGGCATATCTTTTTAAACAATCAAGTACGGGAATAATACTAACAGCTGCAATCCTGCGCATTATTGGTTTTAATTATTTATAGTTTATGTAAACGTTTAATTAGGGGACAGAGATTGAGAAAAATGAAGTGCAACCATGAGGCTTCCCGGCGGTTAAGGCCAATTAACCAGAATGCAACTATATACATTAATTTTCCAATCCATTTTCCTTCAAACTAAGTAAACACAAATTTTTTACTCACCCAATAAGTATAACTAACACCGAGCAATACCGAAACAAGCAGTTTGGAAAACAGGTAATGCTGGTGAGCATAGTTGGTAAGCAGGTAAACACCGAGGGCACTGAGGAGTATATTGCCGACCCACATCACTATAAATTTATAAATTTGGGCAGTTGGCTTTTGTGTGGCTTTTATAAACACCCAATACCTTGACAACAGGAACTGTGCAACTGCACCACTGATATTGCCTGCCGCATTGCTGCTTACATACCAACAATTAAAAACATCCACCAGTAACCAGGTGAGCAGGAAATCTGCTATTGAACCGGCTATCAGTGCTGCCTGTGTCTTAATAAAAGTTTGCATGTTTACAGTAGATCGGCTTTTATTAGTTACCTGCTTATGATGGCAGATGTTGCTTCACCCACTTCTTCTTTTTGTGTAGGGGGCAATACTGTAAGTGGTTGCCCGATACGGTGATTTGCAGTAAACTGCATGCCTAGCAACAGGGAAACAGTGGCGGCTACCTGCTTTTGATATACCTGCTGGTTTTCTTTGCTTTCCCCTGCTGCGCCAATGCCAGGACCCAGCATCGCCAACCACGTTTGACCGGAACCATTTATCCAGAAGCCGTGAGATTTCCAGTTGCCGGCTTTACTGCCACGGCCATGGTCGGTAGTAATAATAAAGGTTGTATTGTTTTTGTAAAACGGATCTGTTTGTACATAATACCAAAGTTCAGCGATCATGGCGTCTGCCTGGTGCATCTTTTGCAGGTAGGTATCGTACTCACCGTGATGAGCAAATTCATCTGTTTCTCCCAGGCCCAGGTACATTACCCGGGGATGATGTTGCTGTAAATAATTCTTTGCACATTCATACGTGAGCAGATCATGGCGGGTATTGTTTTTATCATCCATATTTTGTTGCACATCATTGATCAATGCACTGGAAGGGGTGTCATCATTCAGCGCTTCATAACCTGCATTCACCGGAAGCTGGCCGTTCTTTTCATCCAGTATAAAAGGAAATACCCGCCAGGAACAGAAGGCCGCCACTTTACCATAGTAGCCAGGCTGATTGTTGAGCCATTGTAAAATATTACTGCGTGGATTGTTTACTGTTAGGTTGGGTATAAATAATTTATCAGCAAAACCAGTAAATATTTCGCTGTATCCGGGGTAAGAAATTTTATAAAGGTTGGCAACATTCACCTGATTGCCCAAGTCCCGGTTGCCAAGCAATTGCCCCCGCTTAGCAATCACCTGCCAGAAAAATGGCATCAGTCTCCGCCTTCTTTCTTCCGGGTCATCGTTCCAGTATTGCTGCAGCATCAGGCTGGTATCTTTTACATAACTGGTATTGGCGAGCAGACCGGCATCTGCTCCCTTGAATATTTCCTGCCACCTGGTGCCGTCGAGTGTGATGATGAATACATTTTTTGCAGGCGATTGGGCAACAGAATGTTTGTTAACCATGCAGACGGATAAGAGGAGCAGAAATAGTAGTTTCATGTAGAAAGGTTTTACAAAGCAACGAACCTTGTATAAACTTTATATGAAGGGATGATTAAGTAAAAGTTATGTTACAGGATAACAATTTTGTTTGCTCATGATGTTATTTTCCTCACCGTATTCCAATATTCTTTACCATAGCTTACCAACTGCCCGTTATTTTGATAACAGTAATATAAACTGAAACACTTTACGGGATTGCATATTAACGGTACATTTATTTTTTACAAAACTTAAATGCTAATTAAAATGAATGCCGATAAATTTATGATGCAGCTTGCAGGGGAAATGGTGAGTGCTGTAAATAATAATTATGAAGATAACTATGATCACTACCGGTTTGGCAAATTGCCAGAAGTTAAAAAGAAAGGTTCGCTAAAGCATGCTGTTATTTCATTTTTAAATAAGAAGGGTTATTATCATGACAGCAGCAGCTATGACCTGGGGAAAAAAATTAAAAACATCAACTATCCGCTTACTGATTTTATTTACCTGTACAATATCCTGACAGACCAGGCCTCAAAGGACTTGCTGGTGAAAATTGTGGCCTACCGGTTGCTGGGTCATAAAAAGGTGAAGCTGCCACTTAACACCGCTGCATTCTGGCAGAACATGGAGTTAATAGAATCAAAACAAAGCAAGGATGATTTTGTTGACATTAGTTTTATGAATGCCCGGTTGCCGTTAACAGATCTTCAATTTTTAGGTGTGCCTTTAAAAATTTATTATTCTTCCCTGGGCATCAATACAAACTTTATCATTAAGCAATATGAATTTCACCGGCAGGCGGTAAATATAGAAGTGGTGCCTGGTGATGTGGTGATTGATGGCGGAGGATGTTTTGGTGATACCGCATTATATTTTGCCAATAAAACAGGGGCAGCCGGAGCGGTACATGTATTTGAATTTATACCTGATAATATTAAGATATTTAGAAAGAATGTAAGTATCAACAAAGAACTGGAAAGTACAATTCATTTGGTGCCCAACCCTATGTGGTCCGAATCAGGTAAGGATGTATTTTATTTATCAGACGGGCCGGGCAGCAAAGTGGATATGGAAGAATTTAAAGGATATACGGGCCAGACAAAAACTTTATCCATTGATGATTATTGTGAAGAGAGTAAGCTGGACAAAGTTGATTTTATAAAAATGGATATCGAAGGAGCGGAAATAAAAGCGCTGGAAGGCGCAAGAAAAACAATAACGGCCTATAAACCGAAACTGGCCATCGCACTATACCACAGTACAGAAGATTTTGACCGCATTCCCCGATTTATTCATGAGCTGGAACTTGGGTACTGCTTCTACTTATCGCATGCTACTATTTATGGAGAAGAAACAGTTTTATTTGCAGTAGCAAGGCGATACAGGTAATAATTTACCGCGCCTTAAACATTTTACTTTTATACTGATGCCGGCTATTGCATCAGTGATGAAATGTCAATTTTATCTAAATACATTTCCGGGAGTTTTTCAGCAGAAAATGAGCAGCTGCTTTCAACAGCGGTGCCTTTAGCGAAACTCACTTCAGCATAAAAAGAAAATAGCTGGTACAGTTTATAGCTGTGAAATATATCATACCACTCATTAATATTTATTCCATAAGTATTAATGATAGTCAGCTTTTCTTTTTCAGTTAGCAGATTGTATTCATATAATGTCATCATGATTTGCCCTGAATTTTATTAGGTCATTAAATGTTGATCGCTTTCAGTTTTCACAGGGTATTTAAAAAAGCTGATGTTACCGGGCAAGATTTTTTTTCTTGTAGCGTAAAAAATCAACCACATCGTCTAATTCAGCAATGGTAATATTTGTTTCATTTAAATCTTCATTGTGTGCAGGATATTGAAACCGCATTTCATAATCCATCAGTTGGGGCAGAGAAAAATCGGGATAATAAATCTTCCCATTTTTGGCAGAGTCATGACATTTGGCACAGGTTTCAATATAAATAGCTTTGCCTTTTTTAAATCTTTTCAAAAATGAAACTCTCCCTGTATCCGTAGTTACTTCATCAGGATAATCAAAATTTAATTCTTTTTTATTTTTTTTTGAAGGTGTGCTATCCTGTGTTATAATGGCAGTTAGATATTTTTTTTGGGATGGTATTTTATTAAAAAAAAGAATGAAAGAAAAGATGCTGATAGTTACAATATATTTCATTGAGCTGTTTTATAAATTAATAATTGCCACCCACTTTTCTTTTATTCAATTTTTTATTTGTTGATGATGGTAAAGAAAGCGGAGGATTTTCAAATTGTATTTGTTCATTAAGAGAAGAAATAAACAGCAGCAAATCTTTTTTTTCCAGTGGAGTTAAATGCAGCGAATCTGATGAAAGCGTTTGATTGGAAACAGTAAGCCCTTTTCCGGCACCTCCGCCGGCATCATAAAAATCAATCACCTGCTGCAGGCTGGTAAAAATGCCGTTGTGCATATAGGGTTTTGTGTGATCTGCATTGCGGATGGAACCTGTACGAAATGCATTGCTGGTTTCTGTTGCAGGATTAATCAAATACCTGCCCATATCTTTACTCAGCGCTGTATAATTGGTATCTTTCGGAACACCGAGTACTTCAAATTCAGACCCTATGTATGGAGGTTTTACTCCGTTGAACTGTGGTACAAAGTGGCAGGTTGCACACTGTGCTTTACTCATAAATAAATTGAATCCCCTTTTTTCACCAACAGTTATTTCCCCCTGGCCATTTACAGCTTTATCAAATGGTGCACTATAGTTGCTGAATTTTGTATAATAAAAAGTAAGTGCTGACAAGACATGATCAAAAGTGATTTCGGTTTCCTGCGGTGTATATTTTAAAAGAAATTCAAACCTCTTTTTATAATCCGGGCAGCTTAATATTTTTTGCAACAGCTGTTGCTGGTTGCAGTTGAGTTCATCATGGCTGGTAATTACATCCTTTAACTGGTTTTGCAAACTAATATGTTTGCCATCCGCCATCAGCAGGTGATTGTAATTTGCATTGATCAGTGAGGGAGTATTTCTTGGCAGGCGATCTATGCAATTGTATTTTAAGGACGCAGCGGTACTGGTGTCTGTAAAATATTCTGTGGATTTGTGGCAGGAGATACAACTGCGTTTGTTATTGCCTGATAATATTGGGTCATAAAAAAGTAACTTTCCTGTTGCATCCAGTTCAGCCAGTGCTGCTTCGTTCTTCACTCTTAAAAAAATACCTTTTCCATTTTGACCATTATACAGTTGTTTGCTGAAGATAGAAGTGGCTGATTTATTCAAGGAATAATCCATTGAACTGCTGCTTACCACTTTGTATTGATTAATGAGCTGCTGGTTAATGGTGAAAAGTGGGTTTACATAATTACTGATGAAAGTAAAATGATCAAAATTGCTGTACTCATGGGGCTGTTCATTTACAAAATCAATTGCCTGTTTGTACAGCAATCGATAGTTGTCTGTTAAAGGAGTACTGGAAAAGCTCTGATTAAATGTGCTGTAAATATTCTCTACACTCATCATCATAGAAGAAAGTTCGGGTATTACTGCACTGGTATCCGGGCATTCAAAGCCTGTGGTATAAATGGCTGCAAGATTAAGCAGGTATAGTCGGTTGCATAAAAAAAAGGTGGAAAAGGTTTTTAAATTTTTAGTGATACTGTCTGCACTATACGTTGCGGATGCTTCAATAGATGCAGTAATCAATTGAATGAGTGAATCTTTTCTTACCGTTTGTTCTTCAAGATATAATTCTGCCAGCGTAAGCCCGGCACCTTCTCTTTTGTAAGGCTTTTCAAATTTTTCAAACACTTCCGTTTCCCATTCTACCGGCAAAGGGCCGTTCATCTTTTTATACATCACAGGCTCCAGGTAACGAAACCAAAAATCCATACTTTTTAAACTGGTTCGGGTGATGTGCAGTTGTTCTTTTACTTTTTCTATTCCTGCCGTCGTCTCAATATCGGCTTGCATTATCGTATCCAGCAGAAGTTGCTGAGCACTGTTGAAAAATGTAATTCCATTATGATAGTATTCAGAATAGATTCCTGCATTGTCTTCCTTTCTGAATGAAATAGAGATCAATGCTAAGAGGATAACAATTGAAAACAAGATACTTGTTTTTTTCATGGACTGTCAATTCAGAACGTTGAGATGAGTATCAAAAATAAACGATGAAATATAGAACAGCAGTAACGCCGGATTATCTTAACATTAATAAATTCTTTCACCATTATAAAGAACTTTTCTTCAAACTAAATCAATATGCAGGTAACATTTTCTTATTATACCGGTAACATTCCCGTTATCATTTGTTAATGACAGTTTCATCTTTTGTTAACGCTCAAAAAAATTTCAAAAGATACCTTGCATCCACATTATCCACTCCCTTGATTCCGCAGTATTTCATTTCATAAACCTAATTCACAATGAGTAAAATTTATCTTCCATTAACTATTCCATGGGGTTACCCATCCAAAAAAGCTTCACTGGCTTTTCTTTCATTTTTTTTACTTTTATTCAGCACGGGTAAAAGTATTGCACAAACAACGTTAACCGCAGGTGATATTGCAGTTGTTGGTTATAATACCAGTGGGGCTCCTGATAACTTTGCCATCCTGGTATTAAAGGACTTAAGTGCCGGTACTGTATTTTATGTAAATGACAATGAAGTATCAGCAGCAGGCGGTACTGCATTTACAGATCTTGCCGAAGGTGAAGCTTCTTTCACTGTTAAAAGTGGGCAGTCTATACCTGCAGGTACAGTAATTGTATTACCGTGGGGTGGTGCTGCAGTTTCAGCAACCACATATGACTATAGTGCTACTTCATCTTTTGGTTTGGGAAATAATAATGAAGAAATTTATGTCTATACGGCATCTGCTATCTCTGCAACCACTCCCACAGCATTTATCTATTTTGCAAAAATCGGTACCAGCGCAAGTTCTGTACCTGCAGGTTTAACTACCGGCACTACGGCTATTAGTCCTGCCGGAACAGCGCTCAGGTATGCAACAACGGGAGCTGTTTATTCAGGCACTGTTTCTGCATTATTATCCGCCATAGGTAATACTGCAGCTAACTGGGTTACAACCGGTGCAACTTCTATTACTTCAGCCGATTGGTCATTTATCGTATCGCCAGCATCGGTTCCATCTGTTAACCTTTCTGTAAGTACCAACACAGCATCTGAATCTCCGGCAACAGTTGTTACAGTTACTGCTACTGTTTCGTCAGCAGTAAGCGGAAACCAAACTGTTACCGTTGGAGCAAGCGGTACAGGAATTACAGCCGGTGACTATACTCTTTCTGATGCAACCATTACTATTCCAGGTGGTGCAACCAGTGGGTCTGTAACCTTTACTATTGTGGATGATGCAGACGTGGAAGGAACTGAAACAGCTACGTTAACTATCAGCAACCCTTCAGCTGGTATCACACTAGGATCAACGCTTACACAAAATATTTCAATCACTGATAATGACATAGCTACACCACATACACTTGCTTTTGTCCGTACTGATACCACAGTAGTGGAAGGTGTTGGAATAGCCCGTGTATGGTTAAGAGTAACCGCTGCCGGAAACAGTGGAGGTACAGTTGATCTTGCTCTTTCAAATTACAGTACAGCAACTAATAATACTGATTATACTGTGGTAACTACATTGAATGTGCCTGCTAACCTGGTACTAAATCAATTGATCAGTTTTGATTTTACAATCAGTGATGATGCAAGTTCAGAGGCAGATGAATATGTGATATGCAAACTTATCAATGCATCCAATGTAACGGTAAGCAGTACAGCACAATCAACACTGTATATAAAAGACAACGATACACCAACACCGGTTGCAACCAATCAGTTGGGTATAAATTTTGTCACCAGTTTCAGCAATGGTGCATCCGGGTCTAACTCCGCTGAAATCAGTGCATACGATGCCGGCAGCAAACGTTTGTTCATTGCCAACAGCATTGCCAACAAACTGGATATTGTGAATTTGGCAAACCCTTCTGCCCCGGTTTTAATTGCTTCTATTAGTTTGGGAGTTGCCCCATTCAGCGCTGCTATCAATAGTGTGGATGTACGGAATGGGGTTGTTGCGCTTGCATTGGAAGGCCTAACTGATAAGCAGGCGAATGGTAAGATCGTATTTGTTGATACCAATGGTGTTTTCATCAGCGAAGTAGCTACCGGCGCAATGCCCGATATGATCACCTTTAACCATGCAGGTACCAAAGTGTACACAGCCAATGAAGGGGAGCCGAATGCTGCTTATACAAATGATCCTGTAGGCTCTATTACTGTGGTGGATATTAGCGGGGGAGTAGGTAGCCCAACTGTTGCTACCATTGGTTTCACAGCTTATAATGGACAGGAAGCCGCACTTCGTTCCCAGGGGATCAGGATTTTTGGCTTAAACGCAACTGCAGCACAGGATTTTGAACCGGAGTACATCACCATTTCTGATGATGATACCAAGGCGTGGGTTACACTCCAGGAAAACAATGCATTGGCTGAATTGGACTTAACCAATAATTCAATTGTAAAATTAATTCCGTTAGGTTACAAAGACCATAGTTTAACCAACAATTCGCTTGATGCCTCTGACCAAACCTTTGGCATCAACCTTTCAAACTTTCCATTCAAAGGAATGTATATGCCTGATGCTATAGCCAGCTACACTTCAGGTGGCAATGTTTTTTTGATAACTGCTAATGAAGGGGATGCAAGGGGCTATTCAGGATTCAATGAAGAATCAAGGGTGGGTGCTTTAAATTTAGATCCCACTGTTTTCCCCAATGCATCGGAATTAAAAGACAACAGGGTGCTGGGAAGATTAAATGCAACCAATAAAACAGGCGATATAGACAATGACGGGGATATTGATGAGATTTATGTTTATGGTTCCCGTTCATTCAGCATCTGGAACCCAGCTACTTCCTCGCAGGTATATGATAGTAAAAATGAACTGGAAAGAATTACAGCTAATGACCCTGCTTTTGGCCAGTTCTTCAATATGTCCAACACTGTGGCAGCCTCTACTATCAAGAACAGAAGCGATGATAAAGGTCCTGAACCTGAAGGTGTGACCATTGCAAAAATTGGCGGTAAAGATTATGCGTTTGTAGCGTTGGAAAGAATTGGTGGTGTAATAGCCTACGACGTTACTAACCCGGCTTCGCCTGCTTATGTTGGCTACGCAAATAACCGTACCGCTACTACTGGTGACCGTGGTTCAGAAGGGATCATCTATATACCAGCATCCGAAAGCCCTAATGGCAAGAACCTGGTAATCCTTTCCAACGAAGTAAGCAGTACCATTTCAGTGTATGAAATCGCACCTTGTTTAGCTCCTGGTATTGCAGACATTGCCAATACCGGCAGTACTTCAATCTATTCGGGGGATAGCGTTAAATTATACAATGTAAACAGCAACGCATCCTACATTTATCAGTGGCTTAAGAATGATTCAATCATAGCCAATGCTACCGATTCAGTTTATTTTGCTAAACAAAGCGGCGATTATAAATTGGTTGCATTCAATTCAAATGGCTGTGTGGATACTTCGGATGCCATTACATTAGCAGTTGAAAATACTTATACCCTGCAGATTTTACATGCTTCAGATTTTGAAGCGTCGGTTGATGCAGTAAATGATGCACCAAGGTTTGCAGCAATAGTTGATACCCTGGAACATACGTATCCAAATTCTATCACCTTGTCTTCAGGTGATAATTTTATCCCGAGTCCATTCTCTTATTCAGGAGAAGATCCAAGACTGGTACCGGCCTATAGGAATACTTACTCAAGTTATTATAACACCAATGTAAGTATCGCACCGTATGACCTGCGTGCTGGCATCGGTCGTGCTGATATTTCTATCCTGAATTTTATTGGAATAGAAGCATCTGTATTGGGTAACCATGATTTCGATTTTGGTACCAGTGAACTTAGGAATATAATCGGTGGCAATATTTCCGGTAGCAATGTGCGCTGGTTTGGTGCCCAGTTCCCTTATTTAAGTTCAAACTTAAACTTTACAGGCGATGTGAACCTTGCCCCGGTATTTACAGCTAACCGTTTGTTGAATACAGCCTTTACATCAAGCCCGGCAAAAACACCGGCACAAATTGTTGCCACGCCTAAACTGGCACCATCCTGCATAATTGTAAAGAATGGTGAAAAAATTGGTATTGTAGGTGTTACTACACCAATACTAGCTGCCATTTCATCTCCGGGAGCTACAACCGTAAAAGGACCTGGAGCCGGAACGGAGAATATGACTTTATTGGCTACCATTGTTCAGCCATACATTGATTCAATGATAAACGTAGAGGGTTGCAACAAGATCATTTTATTATCTCACCTGCAGCAAATTGCTTTTGAAAAAGAACTGGCAACCAAACTGAATGGGGTGGATATTATTATTGGAGGAGGTTCTAATACCTTGTTTGCAGATGCAACTGACCGCCTTCGGGCAGGAGATGTGGCAGAAGAAACGTATCCATTTTTTACCACAGGTTTGGACGCAAATCCTATAGCGATCGTTAATACAGACGGCAACTATAAATATGTGGGAAGACTGGTAATTGATTTTGATCCATCAGGTAAAATCATTCCATCCTCAGTTGATCCGGCTGTATCTGGTGCTTATGCCGCTGACGACCAGGGAGTGAATGATGCATGGGGAACAAATGCAGCGTTGGCTTTTGCAGCAGGTACCCGTGGTAAAAGGGTAAAAGAGCTGTGTGATTCCATTGGCTCAGCAATCCAGGCAAAAGATGGTAACCTGTTTGGCAAAACATCGGTTTTCTTAGAGGGTCGCCGCAACTTTGTACGCACGGAAGAAACGAACCTTGGTAACGTTTCAGCCGAAGCCAATCTTTGGATGGCTAAGTTCTACGATCCGGCCACAACAGTATCTATCAAAAATGGCGGTGGAATCCGTTCATTAATAGGTAATGTGGAAGCAGTTGGAAGTGTGGTTACTTTATCGCCACCTTTGGCAAACCCTTCGGTTGGAAAACAACTGGGTGATATATCTCAACTTGATATAGAAAATTCACTTCGGTTTAATAACCAGCTTTCATTGGTAACTGTTAGTGCACAAGGCTTAAGGAGACTGCTGGAGCACGGCGTTGCAGCTACTGCCGCAGGTGCTACACCAGGCCAGTTTCCACAAATAGCCGGTGTAAGGTTTAGTTATAACCCTGCGTTGCCAGTATTCAGTACTTCGGTACCAGGTTCCGGCAGGTTGCTCAATGCAGCAATTACCAATGAAGACGGAACCTTAATACTTGATACGCTTGTATTAAACGGAGTTACTTATGGAGATACATCAAGAACTATTCGTGTGGTAACACTTAATTTCCTTGCAGGTGGGGGAGATAGCTATCCATTCCCTGCTGTAAGTAGAGGAAGAGTGGATATTAACACAGTACCGGTACCTTCAGGCGTACCAGGCGTAGCATCATTTACAAATGCAGGTTCTGAGCAGGATGCTTTTGCAGAGTTTATGAAAAGCCTTTACACAGTAAATCCTTATGCTAAGGCGGAAACGCCGATAACACGGGATTTCAGGATACAGAACGTGGCGCAGCGATCAGACAGTGTGTTCAATCAAAAACCTTTGGTTAGCATCACCAGCCCAACATCACCAGCTACTTATGGTGCAGGCAGTACCATTGAAGCACAGGTAGCTGCATCAGATATTGATGGAACGGTAACCAAGGTAGAATTGTTAGTAAACGGGGCGTTGTACGGTATAGATTCTATTGCGCCATACAGTTTTAATGGCATGAAGGTAGAAGCCGGTATTTACAAGGTGACAGCAAAAGCAATAGATAATCTCGGAGCGTTTACCATTACGGATACTTTAGTGATCACTGTAACGGAATGTAACGGTAGCGGAACGATTACCGGTGACGGGTACACGAATATTCCGGGATCACAGGTAGCAGACCTTACCAGCAGCCCTGATTATCCAAATAATCCATCTATCATCAGCGCTACGCTTAACAGCTTTGAGTATGTGAACGTGGCAGATAATTATGGAGGCAGGGTAAGGGGATATATCTGTGCACCGGTAACAGGTAATTATACCTTCTATATTTCCGGCGATGACCAGGCAGGTTTATGGTTAAGCACTAACGATAATCCTGCGGACAAAGTACTGATAGCTTACACAGAATCAGCTACCTTCTTCAGGCAGTATTACAAAAACGCAACCCAAAAATCAGTGGCGATCCACTTGGTAAAAGGCGGACGTTATTATATTGAGACATTGCACAAAGAGGCAACTAACGGGGACCATGTTTCAGTAGCGTGGGTATTACCAGGCGGAGTGCTGGAAGCGCCAATATCTGGTAGCAGGTTATCACCATACGTTGTTCCAATGGGTGGCCGTCCAGCGCAGGAATTTACGGTAGCCATGAGGAGTATGCAACAATCAATTGACGCTGCAAAAAAACTAACGGTAACGGCGATACCAAATCCTTCCAGCAGTTACTTTACAGTTACGATCAAAAGTAACAGTAGCAAAACAGTTTCTGTAAAAGTGATGGACGCAGCAGGAAGAATGATGGAAAGCAAACAGAATATAGCAGCCAACGGAACCATGCAGATAGGGTCTAAATTAACAGCAGGTGTTTACTTTGTAGAAGTGGTACAGGGAACACAAAGAGAAATATTGAAACTGGTAAAACAGTAATGATGTAAAAGAAATAGAAACATAATTATTATAAAATCATCCCGTTTTACGGGATGATTTTTTTGTCCTTATGATAATAAGCATTCAGAAAAATATGATTTAATAAATCAATGATTTGTTCATGTTTTAATGATAAACTGGTAACCTCGTTTTAACGGTTCTGTTACATCGGCATTTTAATTTTACACTTCATTATTTTAAAATTTCTTTATGATAAAAAAATACCCCCAAATTATATGCTTGCTGCTTTTATTTTTTTCATTCAAATCTTATGCACAAGCACCCGGAGATATATTTATCTCTGAATACGTAGAAGGCAGCAGTAATAACAAAGCCATTGAGCTGTATAACGGCACCGGCAGCCCTATTGATCTTGCCGCCGGAAATTATGTGATACAGTATTATTTTAATGGTGCTGTTACATCAGCTACCACTATCATTCTTACGGGAACCATTGCTAATAACAGCACTTTTGTATTGGCACAATCTGCAGCCAATGCTACCATATTGGCGGTTGCTAATCAAACCAGTTCAGCAAGCTGGTATAATGGTGATGATGCAGTGGTGTTGCGAAAAGGTGGGGCTTCCGGAACAATCGTTGATGCCATTGGCCAGGTTGGTTTTGATCCCGGAACCGAATGGGGGACCGGGCTTTTATCAACCCAGGACAATACTTTAAGGCGTAAAACATCCGACTGTACAGGAGATACAGATGCATCCAATGTTTTTGATCCTTCTGTAAAATTTGATGGATTTGCTACAGATGATTTTACCGGTTTGGGCAGCCATACTTCTTCCTGTTCTGTTAGTGCTTCGCCCATTACAATAAACCCTGCTGCTTTAAATTTTACCACTACAGCAGGATCGCAATCAGCACAACAATCTTACACCGTTCAGGGCAATGCTTTGAGCAATGACATTACAATTACTATCCCGGTACTCTCTAATTTTGGGCTTTCATTAGTATCAGGCGGTCCATATAATTCAAGCATTACGATTGCTGCGGCAACCGCCAACGCAGGTCAGGTAACAGTATATGTAGTATTTTCTCCTGCGGCAGGAGGAACACAGAGTGGAAACATTACCCATGTAAGCGATACCATATCTGCCAACCTCGCCGTTCAGGGAATCGCACAGGCAGCAGGAGGTATTACATCTGTTTACAACATCCAGGGAAGTGGCAGTGCAAGTATACTTACCGGAACGGTAGTAACTACGGAAGGTATTGTCACAGGTGATTTTCAGGGAACCACACAACTAAATGGTTTTTATATTCAGGATACCACAGGTGATGCAAACAGCAATACCTCTGATGGTATTTTCGTATTCAATACCAGCTTTAATGTTAATGTGGGTGACTATGTAAGGTTAACAGGAACCGTAGATGAATTTTTTAATCTTACAGAATTAAAAACAGTTACTGCATTAACGGTATTAAGCAGCGGTAATAATTTAATGCAACCAGTTAATATCAATCTGCCTGTAGCTGCCATCACGGATTTGGAAAACTATGAAGGCATGTTGGTTAAATTTCCTCAAACACTTACCGCAACAGAAACTTTCACACTGGGCCGTTTTGGCGAAGTATCCTTATCCGTTGGTGGTCGTATTTTCAATCCAACAAATAGCATTGATCCGAATGATAATCCTGCATTCGGCACCAGCAGCAGCGGAACAAGCAATGTGGCTGCCGTAACTGCACAGCAGGATCTGAATAACAGGAGCCGCATATTGTTAGACGACGGAAGCAGTGTGCAAAATCCTTCAATTGTCCCGTTTTTAAACCCGGCTGATACCACCCTTAGAATTGGAAGCACCATCAATAATCTTACCGGTGTGCTTGATTTTGCATTTAGCAATTATCGTTTACAGCCAACCGTTACCCCTTCATTTAATTATGCCCCACGCCCCGCAGTTCCGGCTGTTGGCAACAGTAATGTGAAAATGGCAGTTTTTAATGTGCTGAATTATTTTAATGGTGATGGATTGGGTGGTGGTTTCCCAACTGCAAGGGGCGCAGACAGCTTTTCTGAATTTACCCGCCAGCGCACAAAGATCATTACTGCAATCAGTTCCCTAAATGCAGATGCTGTAGGATTGATTGAAATAGAAAATGATGGGGATGGACCACAGTCAGCCATTGCTGATTTGGTTAACGGATTGAATGCAGTAATGGGTGCAAATACTTACAGTTATATTGCAGACCCTACTGGAGTAAATGGCAATACCGGCAGTGATGCAATTAAAATGGCGATCATTTATAAGCCATCCATTTTAACTCCTGTTGGCGCATCTAAAGCCGATATTAATGCAGTACACAACCGTCCGCCAGTGGCACAAACTTTTATAGTAAATACGAACAATGAGAAATTTACATTCATCGTAAACCATTTTAAATCTAAAAGCTGCACCGGCGCTTCAGGAGCAAACACTGACCAGTTGGATGGGCAGGGTTGTTACAATGCTTCCCGTAAGTTGCAGGCGCAGGCGCTGCTTGTTTTTATTGACAGTTTACAATCAAACACCAGTGATGCAGATGTTATCACAGTAGGTGATTACAATGCTTATGAACAGGAAGATCCAATGGATATTTTACAGGCAGGCGGTTTGGTTAATATTCTTACCGGAACGTACTCTTATGTTTTCGACGGGCAATCCGGTTCACTGGATCATGCACTGGTTACTTCATCTTTGGTTAGCAATGTAAGCGGTGCAGCTAAATGGCATATTAATGCAGATGAACCAACAGCTAAGTCTTACGATCAGCAATTTAACCCTCCGTATGTGTACAGTGCGGATGCATTCCGTTCTTCAGATCATGATCCGGTATTGATTGGGTTGATGCTTGGAAATATTGCACCATCGGTTTCTATTACCAGCCCGGTATCCCCAGCCTCTTATGGCGCAGGCAGTACCATAGAAGTGGCGGTGGCTGCATCTGATACAGAAGGCTCAGTAAGTAGGGTAGAGATATTTGTGAATGGAAATTTATTTGGGATAGATTCAATTGCTCCATACAGCTTTACAGGCATGAAGGTAGAAGCAGGCGTTTACAACGTAACAGCAAAAGCCACCGATAACTTTGGAGCATTTACTGTTACTGATACTTTAGTGATCACGGTAACAGCATGCACACCAACTGGCAGTATTACCGGTGAGGGATACACGAATATCACCGGATCACAGGTAGCTGATCTTACCGGAAACGCTTCTTATCCAAACAGTCCATCCATCACTGCATCACTTGCCAGTATGGAATATGTGAATGTGGCAGATAATTATGGTGGCAGGGTAAGAGGTTATATCTGTGCACCGTTAACAGGAGATTACACCTTCTATATTTCCGGCGATGACCAGGCTGGTTTGTGGTTAGGCACTACAGATAACCCGGCAAGTAAAGTGCTGATCGCTTATACAGAAGCAGCTACTTTCTTCAGGCAGTATTATAAAAATGCCAGCCAGAAATCAGTGAAGATCCATTTGGTAAAAGGCGGCCGTTATTATATTGAAACCTTGCAGAAGGAATCTGCCGGTGCAGATCATTTATCAGTAGCATGGGTATTACCGGGTGGTGTGTTAGAAGCACCGATTTCAGGCAGCAGGTTATCACCATATACAGCTCCTTTGGGTGGTCGTCCGGCACCGGACTTTACTACTGCGATGAGAAGTATGCCGCAGGCAATTGAATTAGCAAAAGAACTTACCGTAAGGGTACAACCGAATCCATCTCAAAATGAATTTACACTCATTACCCGGAGTAATAGCGACCTGGCTCTTACCATCAGGGTAATGGATGCACAGGGCAGGGTAGTAGAAACAGTAAAAGGAGCCGGTGCAAACGGCACTGTTCAGATAGGAGCGAAATTGTTACCAGGTATTTATTTTGCAGAAGTGCTGCAGGGTAACCAGCAAAAAATAGTTAAGCTGATTAAGCAATAACAGGTTTGTAAATAGTATAGCAATGGAAATACCGCTGGTGAAATACCGGCGGTATTTTTTTTGTGAAGTTGTAAGCTGATTAGTTTTATTGAAACTGGAAATTTCAGGATGATAAAAAGTATTAGTGATTAAAAATTTGTTCTGATTTAGTTTGATACTCATGGGAGATTGGAACAGATACAAACGTATATTTATGAACTAACCTGAAATCGCATGAAGATCCTGCCACACATTGACACACTCTAAAATTTCATACCATCCCCCTTTTACAATTCAAAATGGGTGAATGCAGCAACGCTTGTTGTTAATTATGTAACACTTGCTAAAAATAATAGACTCACCTTTGTAAAGTAACAACGCTGTTACATTTATATAATAATCTTGAACAGAAAAAATTTCATTGCTATTGCAGGAGCTACCATTGTAGCAGCAGGGGGAGTATATTACTTATCAAGCGACAAACGCAATTTCGTCAGAGCGGATATTAAAGACGATTCATCCGGCAAAGTTCCCCTTAAAGATGATGAACGGGTAATTTTGTACCTAGCCTCACTTGCCCCAAGCGGACATAATACACAGCCCTGGTTTGTAAAATATATTGAACCTTACCATTGGATTATTGGCAATGATAAAAGCAAATGGTTGCCGGGTGTTGACCCCACCCAGCGGGAAACAATGTTGTCCATAGGTGCTTTTCTGCAAAATTTAGAATATGCCGCCAGTAATTTAGGGTATGCTTGTCAATTTACTTTGCTGGCAACTTCCAATCAGGATGAAAATATAATGGAGGTAAAATTGACCAACTCAAACAATTCAACGAAGTATGATATTCAAAAAATTAATCAACGAAAAACAATACGGTCAAACTATTTGAGTGATGCTTTAAAGAAAGAAGATGTTGCTTATTTGGCAAACGATGAACCTGATTTCATCCACTACATTCCAAATTCATCAAAAGAAAATCAATGGCTGAATGAGCAAACCATTGAAGCCAACAGGATGCAGGCTTACCGGGATGATGCCGAAAAAGAACTGGCAGACTGGATACGCTTTTCAAGTAAAGATGCTAAAGCGCATTGCGATGGGCTTACTATAGCAAGCATGGAAATAGAAGGCATTACAGCATGGTACCTGAGAAATTTTTATGGGAAAACCGATGTGATGAAAAATAGCTTTAGAGAAAAAAGTATTGACGCCGCAAAAAAACAGGTTGCTGAATCGGCTTGCTGGTTACTCATTACAAGCAAAGATAATTCGGTAGCAACATTGCTGGAAACAGGTAAACGGTTGCAACGGTTACTTTTAAAAATACGGGATCGAAATATTGCCATTCATCCTATGACACAAATTCTGGAAGAACCGGCAACCCGGCAAACATTACATTCCTCCATCGGCATTAGCGACGACGTACAATTTATTTTACGGACTGGTTATGTAAAAAATTATCCTCAACCTGTTTCGCTAAGGCGGCCTGTGGATTGGTTTGTAAGGTCATAAAAACTGCACTATTATGCAGGGTATTTATTGTTTAACTATAGAGCTATTTATGCAATACGTCATTAAAAAAAAGATGCCGGAAGCCCTTGTATTATTGGCGAGATAACATAGATGGAAACAAAGCGGTATATGAACGAAAAAAAATTGGGAATTTGGGTTATTAAATTGGCTAATTATAAAGAGATAAATGCGGTTGTTGTTCCCACTATGTTTGAAGTTTTGTGGCGATTAACAAACAGTGATTTTAGTTTTGCCAAATTTAATATGACTGAAGTAGAGTACAATAAACCTGAGAAATTCTAACATCCCAACAAAGCGGTATACAGCTAGTATGAACTGTACAAAAAAGCAAATTAGTATTAGCCTTTTTTCAACTTGACTCAGCGCCAGCTTACCAAATTAACTTGCCTCACTGTATTTATAAACTGCCCGTGACTCCCTATTTAAATACCTGATCAATTTTAAAACAATCAATATCACACCAGGAAAAAAAAGAAAATTAAAAAACAATTGTTTGTTGATGATATAAAAACCATCCCTGAAAAACTGAAAGGGTAACATGCCACAAACCAGTATATAGTACACTGCCCAAAAGCGATTTTTCTCAGACAGGTGTCTTAATAAATTCAACATAAATCCGGTGAAGAAAACAAAGAAGAAAGAACCAATTACGCCAAAATTAATAATGTAAGTAGTCCAGATACTGTCTGCACCTAAAGGGCTCAGGTAACTGTATCCCATGCCCTGGCTGGAAACAATGTATGGCTTTAAACTGACAACGGTATTGGGAATCAAATTAAGAAAAGAAGTGAAGAAATTGGAGGGGAAGTTGATCAGCGGAATTTTATTGGCAATTAAAAAAGTACTGGTGCTGATCCAGGTGAATACCGGTTCTGCAAGAAAAGAGTAAGCTGCTTTGGCTAAATTGTAAGATCCGCCCAGACGCCAGATGCCAGAGATACTGCCAATAAAAAATCCGGCAGTTGCCACCAGCAAAATCTGGTAGATCTTCCATCTCTTTGGGGCAAAAGATGTTTTATAAATCAGCACAATGATCAAGGTTTGGAACACATACATTCTTCCGCCCATGGAAAGCAGTAAGATGCAGGTGAGGACAATGCCGCTTATTAAAAACCAAGATACTTTCTGCACACTGACTAACTGGTACAATAAAAAGAAATTGAAGACTACCAACAGTGTAGACATTTTTCCTCTTGCTGCAATATCATAAGATGCATACCCGCCAAAAACAGAATTTCTTGCCAGGTAGGTAAACACCAATAAAACAAAAAGTAGCAATATACCAACGGCTGGTATACCATAGTCTGCTGAATTAGTGGGGAATAATTGAAGGCTTGCTTTTTTGGGTTGAATTAATTTAAAACAAAAGTGACCAAGATAAAATGCAATTAACCAGGAAAGACTGATCAAAACGTATACCTGTATTTTATCTTTTGGTATTTTATCAAAAAAACCACGGTACAGCTCCATACCCGGAAAGCCCTTGAAAATTGAACTTATCCCTACAGAGTAAGGCACAAACAAATAAAAGATAAAGCCAAAAAGAAACAGCCACTTATGATCTATCAGGTAATATTTTTTCATCTTTTTATTCTCCCCGCAAGTACACCTAAGTCACCTCTTTTAATGACATATTTGTATTGTTCAAATTTTTTTTGCAATTGAATTACGAAAACTGTTTTACATGTTTTGGAATAAGGGTGCAGTTTATTACAAATATTCAAGCAGGAAGAAAAATGTAAAAAAGTTAATATTATGGTAACCTTAAGAACTGGCAACATGCTTCATCTTTGCCAAAATTATACCAGGCACATCAACAGGCTTTTCGGTATTGAATTACCTGAACTAAAATTAATTTTAAATGAATTTTTCGCTGTTTTCCAGATTTCTGAAAAAAATAAATTATAATAAGTGCTGCTTGTTATTTTTTTCATTTCTTATTTTTTTTCAAATAAATGTGTATTCACAAAATACCAGCAGCCTTGGCAATATAAGAGTGGAAGAATTGACCGATGACCAGGTAAGGAAATTTATTTTGGAATCGGATCGTTTGGGAATCAACAACGAGCAAATAGAGCAAATGGCTTTGAAGAATGGAATGACTATGGCGGAACTGGCCCGTTTAAAAGAAAGAATCCAGGCAGGCAGAAAGGCAATGAGTGCCGGTGAAAGTCAACGGGCAGCTCAAAGAAAACCGGCTGCTAACAACAGGTTGCAGGATTCTATCAGTGCTGTTGAACAAAACCCGGTGAGGGATTTTAATTCCGTATTTGGAACATTACAATCAACCAATTTTGGTTTTGATGTATTTAATAACCCACGGATAACATTTGAGCCCAACCTGCGTTTGCCTACACCTAAAAATTATACACTGGCTGCAGATGATGAATTATTAATTGATGTGTCAGGTTATTCAGAAGCCAATTATAAATTAAAAGTTTCACCGGAAGGATTGATACGCATACCACTGGCTGGAGCGGTGAATGTAAATGGATTAACCATTGAACAGGCATCCCGCCTGATAACAAAAAAATTAGGTGCAACCTTGTATGGTAACATTAAAACCGGCAACACTTTTGTAGATGTTTCGCTGGGAACTATCCGGAGCATCAAAGTAACCATCATAGGCGAAGCAGCTGTTCCCGGCACTTATACGCTTCCTTCTCTTGCTTCTGCATTTAATGCATTGTATGCATGCGGGGGTGCTAATAATAATGGTACGTTAAGAAATATACAGGTGATCAGGAACAGCAAGGTGGCAGCCACCATAGATGTATATGATTATTTACTAAACGGGGATAAGAAAAATGATATCCGTCTGATGGACCAGGATGTGATAAAAATAAATACCTACAGCACCAGGATTGAATTGAAGGGAGAAGTAAAGAAACCCGGATCATACGATGTGGTAAAAGGGGAAACACTCGGGCAAATACTGGAGTATGCTGGTGGATTAACAGACAACGCTTACACAGCAAAGATCCTGGTGTTTAAAAATACTTCCAAAGACAGGCAGGTAAGCAGTTTGACAGAAGCAGAAGCGGCAGCGGTGGTTCCTCAAAAAGGTGACAGTTATGTAATAGGAAAAATTAACAACAGGTTTACCAACCGGATTAGTTTAAAAGGAGCGGTTAACCGTCCTGGTGAGTATGAATTAAAAACCAGCATGACCCTACTGCAACTGATCAACGAAGCAGACGGCCTGAGAGAAGATGCATTTGTAAACCGTGGTAATATTCACCGGTTAAAAGATGACCTGAGTCCTGAAATTATTTCTTTTGACCTGGAGAAATTAATGAACGGACAACTCAGTGATATTCCATTAAAGAAGGAAGACAGGGTGAATATATTTTCTAAGTTTGATTTGAGGGAAGGATATTATATCAAGGTAGAAGGTGAAGTAGCTAACCCAGGAATCTTTTTGTATGAAGAGGGGCTTACTGCAGAAGATATGATCCTGATGGCCGGTGGGTTTAAAGAGGCGGCTTCAGTAAAACGGATAGAAATATCGAGGAGAGTAAAATATGAAGACAGTGCATCTGCCATTGCACCCAACGTAAAAACAGCGATCATTTATCAAAGAGATATCAGCCCGGATTTGAAAGACAGTGCCCGTATAGATTCTTTTATGCTGAAACCATTTGATGAAATATCTGTGTACCGGGCACCTGGATATTTTGAACAAAAGAATGTAGTAATTGAAGGAGAGGTGTTGTATGCAGGTAAGTATTCGCTGGAAGCAAAAAATGACCGCATTTCTGACCTGGTAAAGCGTTCCGGCGGTATGACTCCGGAAGCGTATTTAAAAGGTGCAGTTTTAGTAAGAGCAAAAAAACTAACAAAAACGGAACAGGCAAACCAGGCCCAGGGCTTAAGTAATCTGCTTAAACAAAATTATACAAACGGAACTTCTGAGGCGCTGTTGCAATTTGAATTGGAAAGAACGATCAATAAGACTTCTGAAAGTATTGGAATAGAACTGGAAGAGATCATGGAAGATCCCAAGTCTGAATACGATCTTCTTTTAAAAGATGGAGATACTTTAAGGATACCAAAGCAATTGCAGACGGTAAGAGTAAATGGAGAAGTGCTGTATCCGGCATTGGTAAGATTTAATGAGGACTACAAGTTCAAGGATTATGTAATTGGTGCAGGTGGCTATAGCGACAGATCACTCAAGAAAAGGTCTTATGCAGTTTATCCTAACGGAGCAATAAAAGGAACAAAGTCTTTTTTGTTTTTCAGAAATTATCCAAAAATAACTCCGGGCACTGAGATCTATGTTCCAACAAAAAGAGAAAGAGAAAGACTGAGAACAGGAGAGATCATTTCAATTGGCGCCACTATCACCACACTACTACTTGTTACCTACAGCATATTAGCAAAATAATGGAAACAGTTTATCACACAACGGAACCGCAAAAAGCAGCAGACGATTTTTCACCTAAAAAATTCATACTGCAAATACAAAGTATGGGCAGCTACCTGCTATCCAAATGGCTGCTGATAAGTTTAATTGCTTTACTGTTTGGTATTGCAGGAGCTATTTATGTAAGTACAAAGGATGCTGTTTATACAGCTGAAATCACCTTTGCTTTAGATGAGGAAGCAACTCAAAAAGCACAGAATGGTTTTGTTGAATTAGGAGAAGAATTGGGTTTGGGATCTTCTTCAGTAGATGCAAGCGGAGCGTTGTTTGGACGAATGACCAATATTGTTGAACTAATGCAGTCTAGATTATTGATTGAGAAAACACTGAGGAGTACAGTGGCGATAAATGGTAAGCCTTTGATCTTTGCAGATTTTTTTGTGGACTCCCTGAATTATCGCAGTGAGTGGATGCTGGATGCTCCTTACGATCATTTGGTTTTTAATTCCAAAAAAGACAGCCTGGCGCAAAACAGGATACTGGCAATGATATATGAAACCCTCTTAAAAAAATATATAAAGGTTGACAGAAAGGGAAAAGAAACAACGATCGTATCGGTAAGTTGTAATACAGAAAATGAAGCCTTTTCAAAATATTTTTTAGAATCATTGGTAAAGGAAGTAACCAATTATTACACGGATATTAAAACACAGCGTGCCAAAACCAATCTTATATTCATTGAAAAAAGAATGGATTCTATAAGGCCTGCTTACAACAGTTCATTGTATGGAAGGGCTGTTTTTATGGATGCACATACCAACCCTGTCAGGCAAATATCAACAGTGCCGAGTGAAAAGCAACAAACCGATGTTCAGATTTTAAAAGCTGCATATATTGATTTATCAAGAAGCCTGGAAGCTGCAAAGATTGCACTGGTAAGGGTTACACCTTTGATCCAGTATCTTGATATGCCGATCCTTCCATTAAAACAATCCGGTACAAGTGGTATCAAATTTTTCACCATCTTTTTTATCATTGGTGCATTTCTTGCCACCGTTTTCTTTTTCATCAGAAGAGTGATAAAAAACATTTTAGGAGATGAAGAACCGGAAGCAGTTGAAACTTACTATACGGCGTAACAGCAAAAGGTTGACAACCTTATCAACAGGCTAACAAAAAAATAACCGGATGCCAGAAAATATAATTGAAGTTGAAAATGTTTCCAAACTATACAAACTAGGAAGTATTGGTACGGGAACATTGTCGCATGACTTAAACCGCTGGTGGCAAAAATTACGCAACAATGAAGATCCATCTTTAAAAGCTGGAGAAAAAAATGACAGGACTGTAAAAAGTAATTCTGGTTATGTATGGTCTTTAAAAGATATCAATTTTGAAATAAAGCAAGGCGAAGTTTTTGGGATCATTGGTAAGAATGGCGCAGGCAAATCTACCTTATTAAAAATACTTTCCAAGATCACCAAACCCACTACCGGTGAAATAAGAATAGATGGAACAATAGCATCTCTATTGGAAGTAGGCACCGGCTTTCATCCTGAATTAACCGGGAGAGAAAATATATTTTTGAACGGTGCCATACTGGGAATGAAGACTGCTGACATCAGGAAAAACTTCGATGAAATTGTCAGTTTTTCGGGAGTGGAAAAATACATTGACACGCCGGTAAAAAGATACAGCTCCGGCATGTATGTGCGGCTGGCATTTGCAGTGTCTGCACACCTGGAACCAGAGATATTGATTGTGGATGAAGTGTTGTCTGTTGGAGACTGGGAATTTCAACAAAAATGCCTGGGCAAAATGAAAGATATTTCCACCAACCATGGAAGAACAGTTTTGTTTGTCAGTCACAGTATAGCAGCTATCAAACAATTGTGCAGCAAAGCAATTTTACTGGAACATGGCATGCAAAAAGCCGTGGGTACCATACAGGACGTACTATCCATTTACCAGGAAGAAGAAACAGATAGTACCGATGGGCAAAGAGGAAAAATTCCAAAAAATCAACCTGGTTATTTTTTAAACTGGGAATTGGCTGGCGACAATTTACCAGGTAAGCATAGCTGCTATACCGGGAATACAATTTCTTTTTGTTTTGGCTTTCATGCAAATGAACCGCTCAAAAATTGTGAGGCCAGGTTCATGATCAAATATGAAGATCAGATCATGATCCTGCATGCCAGCAGTATGGCAGATTTAGGATCAACTTTTTCTGTGCTGCCTGGCGATTATCAATTTAAATTTCAAATGGACTTCCCGGTAAGGGATGCCAAATTTAATATGGAAGCCACTTTTTTAAGTTTGGGTAAAATTGTAGATACCTGGGCTTCTTCCACAAAATTGACAGTACTGGATAACTACACCTCTAATATATATGCCGGTGTTATTAATCCTGCCACCCTGTTTTCTATAGAAGAAATTGCTGTTGATCATGAAAATAAAATACCTGCAGCACCTTCATTTAGAACAATTAATTAACCTGCTGTTTTAATGCCTTCGGTAAAGAAAATATTATTTGTAAGTCACAAAGCCAACAGGAGTGGGGCGCCTGTTTTACTGCTGAATATTATTAAGGAATTTAAAAGAAAAACAGGTTTGCCAATTCAGATATTGGTGTTGGAAGATGGCGAATTGGTAAAAGAATTTAAAGCTGTTGGGCAAACTTTTGTATGGAACAAAAGAAAAGTTACTGATCCTGCATCCCTGTATAGTGTTACCATTTCTCTATTTTTAAGAATAGCTATTATTGTAAAAGGATTTTATATTTTATTCCGTGTGCGGAATACTTCTCTTGTATTCTTCAATACCATTACAAATGGTCACATGCATAAAAAGTTATTGTTCCTAAAATGTAAATACATCTGTTACGTACATGAACTGGAAGCTGCTATTCACATGCTCACAAATGAATACAGCCTTGGCGTGGTATTGCATCATACAAATCTTTTTATTGCAGTATCAAATGCAGTGAAAGAAAATTTAGTTTCAAAAAATAAAGTCAACAGCAATATTATTAAAGTAGTTGCTTCTCCGATGGCTGAGGTATGGAGAGAAAAAATCCAATACACAACATTTATAAATACATTTAAAAAGAGTAATAGTATTCCTGAGAATGCTGTAATAATTGGAGTGGCGGCTGCTAATGAATGGAGAAAAGGGTTTGATTTATTTGCCCCGCTGGTAGTACTCTATTTTAATTTATATCCTGAAAGCAATGTTTATTTTGTGTGGAAGGGTTTTAGAAAAGAGAACATGTCTTCATTTTTTGATTTGTATGATTATAAAAGATCTGGTATGCAGCAGCGGATGTTGTTGGTACCTCATGGAAATGACAGCATGGAGCAGATTGCCAGTTTCGATATTCATTTATTGCTTTCCAGGGAAGATCCCTATCCATTGGTTGTGCTGGAAGCGGCTTCTTTTGGGATACCTACTGTTTGTTTTAAAGATGCTGGTGGCAGTCCGGAGTTTATAGAAAATGATGCAGGTTATTCTGTTCCATATGCCGACCTTATGCAAATGGCAAAACGCCTGAATGAGTTGTCAGAAAATTCTGTGCTGAGAAATGAAATGGGTTTGAAAGCCCGGAAAAAATTAAGTGAAAGGCACAATGAAAAGGAAGCCATGAATGAAATAATTCAAATTTTGAAAAGTACGATAGACTCCCAGGTCTAATTTAATTATTCCATTACACAACTTTAATATTCTAAAATGATCTCTATAATTATTTCCTCTCAAAAAAAAGCTTTGCTTGAGGAAGTAACAAAAAATATTGAAGTAACAATAGGTGTTCCTTTTGAAATAATTTCCATAGAAAACAGCAATGGTAAAATGGGAATTTGTGAAGCTTACAATGCTGGCGCTTCTAAAGCAGCATTTGATATTTTGTGTTTTATGCATGAAGATGTTTTGTTTGAAACAGTGGGGTGGGGGAAAAATGTAGCAACACATTTGGCAAACAAACAGGTGGGGCTGATTGGGCTGGCAGGTGGGGATACCAAAAGTTTAGTGCCATCATCCTGGTCCTCTTCCGTTTTTCAAAGCGAAATATCTATCATACAACACAGTAAGGACAGTGCTGTTGCTCCAAGAAAAATAATAAAGACCGGGTATCCTCAAAATACTGCCACCATAAAAAATGTAGTTTGTATTGATGGCGTATGGATGTGTACAAGAAAAGATGTTTTTGAAAAATATCAATTTGACAATGTTTATTTTAAAGGCTTTCATGGATATGATATTGACTTTTCGCTGCAGGTATTTTCTCATTACCAGGTATGTGTGGTTTTTGATGTGCTGCTTCATCATTACTCAGAAGGAAATTACAGAAAGGCATGGATGAGTAGCGCTGTAATGGTAAGTAAGAAGTGGGGGCGAAGCCTTCCCTTGTCGGTAAGAACTTTATCAAAGAAAGAATGGGTTGCCCAACACTGGACAGCAATGAGCGTATTTTTAGAAAAGCTTAGGCTGTTAAATTATCCGTTACTACAAATACTCAAATATTATTGCCAGTATTCCTTTAACCGTTTCTTTTATCTCCCGCATTTTCTTCATTTCTTTAAATTGATTTTTCTAAGTTATTTAAAGAACGATAAATCAGCAACCATTAAATAACTTCTGTCTGGTTTATGTTTTTATGATATAAAATTCTACGAATTTTTCATGGATTTTCCTTACGGCCACTCCTGGATAATGTAATCATAACTGTTTATTAATATGGAAATGAAAATAAACTGAAAAAAGCTACGTTACTCATTTCTAAATCCATGTTATGAAAAGTTTTATACGCCATTTACAATACGCATTTTTGATATTAATACTGTCATCGGTTGCCGTTACAGCTTTCGCACAGGCAGCAGCAGACACTAACAGATGTGCTCATCCTAATAAACCACCTGTGGTAAACATTACTAATCCCGTAGCTGGTAATCCATACAATGCTGGCAGTAATATTAATTTTGATGTGGCGGCATCTGATGCAGATGGCAGTATTACAAAGGTTGAGTTTTTTAATAACGGAAATAAAATTGGTACAGATTCTACAGCACCCTACAGATTTACAGCAACAACGGTAGAGGCCGGTAACTATGTGCTTACGGCAAAAGCTACTGATAATAGCGGTGAATCAACGGTTTCTTGTACAGTAAAAGTTACTGTTGCAGGATGCACATGCAGCGGGAATATTGCTGCCGAAGGCTATACTAACATACCTGGTGCTTCAGTGGCAGAACTTACCAGCAGTCCTGCATTTCCTAACAGTCCTTCTGTAACAGCATCATTAAACCAGTTTGAATACGAAAATGTTGGTAATGCTTATGGCGTAAGGGTGAGAGGATATATTTGTGCACCGCTTACCGGGGAATATACCTTTTATATATCCGGGGATGACCAGGTAGAACTTTGGCTAAGTACTGATGCCAATCCTGCTCATAAAGTTTTACGGGCCTCCATTTTATCATGGACAAATCCAAAACAATATGATAAATTTTCATCTCAAAAATCTGTACCTGTAAGATTGGTTAAAGGAGTACGGTATTATATAGAAACACTGCATAAGCAATACAACACCTATAATCATTTGTCTGTAGCATGGACTTTGCCGGGTGGCGTATTTGAATCGCCGGTAAAGGGAAGCCATTTAGCACCATGGATAAACCCGGTAAATTCAGGAGCCAGAAGCAGCAGCAACTTCAGCAGTGCAATGGAAGAACGGAATGTTGAGAACAACACAAATGAAAAATTAAGCCTCACAGCTTTTCCAAATCCTTTTCAAAACTATATTAATTTAAATACCAGGAGCAGTGATGTAAAACCACTAACAATAACTATTAGCGACGCAAGAGGAAGGGTGGTAGAAAAGAAATCGAATCTGCCGGCCAATGGAACTTTACAATTAGGCAATCAGTTATCTTCCGGTATTTATTTTTTAGAAGTTATACAGGGGGATAAGAAGGAAAGGTTGAAATTTTTAAAACAGTAAGTCTTTAAAAGTTTGAATGTGAACTTTAATAAAAAGAAAACGCCTCAAATCAATTGAGGCGTTTTTATTATCTCTCCATTCCAGGCCAGGTAAGATTTAGTTAATCAAACCATAACTTTTTAATAAAAGACTGAATTAACTAAGGGAACAGCACAGTATTAGCTTTGTAAGCAGCATTTACTGTAACGAAAGGCTATTCACTTTTATTAGTGGAATAATTATTGATTGTTACCAGGTAATAAGTAAAAGTTTATAAAGGAAAATGACTAAGATTATTATTGCATTCATATTAGTCCTTGCATTTTCATCTTTTAATAAAAGTGAATACAAAGATGAGTTTTGCGGAATAAGGAACAGCGCCTTCCAGGCGGGTGAAATCATTACCATGAGGGTGTTCTATAATGCTGCAGGTATGTATGTTGGAGCCGGAGAAGCCACCTTTACCACCACCCTGGAAAGATTCAATGGAAAACCAACTTACCATTGCCTTGGAGAAGGAAAAACATACTCCTTCTTTGATAATTTTTTTAAAGTAAGGGATCGTTATGAAAGCTACATCGATACATCCAGCATGCTTCCAATAAAGTTTATCCGCAATGTTGACGAGGGTGGTTATAAGATATATAATAATGTAACCTTTAATCATGGTGCAGGTACTACTGTAAGTACAAATGGAATTTTTAAAACACCGGGCTGTATCCAGGATGTAGTGAGTGCCATGTATTATACCCGTAATATAAATTTTGACAGATATAAAGTTGGTGATAAAATACCTTTCAATATGTTTCTGGATGACGAGGTATACCAACTCTACATCCGCTATCTTGGAAAAGAAATTGTGAAAACCCGTTATGGAAAATTTAAAGCGATAAAATTAAAACCACTCCTTATTAAAGGAACCATTTTTGAGGGAGGAGAAAAAATGACTGTGTGGGTGAGTGATGATCCCAATCATTTAATTTTAAGAGTAGAAAGCCCTATTGCTGTAGGAAGTATTAAAGTGGATATGTACGGTTATAAAAATCTTCGTTATCCGTTGACATCTCTCATCACCCTGAGATAATTTTATCTTTAACCTGCCTGAAATAATTAAGTAATACTTTTTAGTTTTTTATACAACCGTGTAAATATAGTTGGCTGTTCCACAGGTAATGTTTTTACTTCAGCTTTTGGTATATGCCGGTCTATCTCATATTTAATTGACTGCCGGATAGTTTCCTGGAATTTATAATTCGTATGAATATTGAAACTTTCATAAATGTATATCATCACGGTAATTTTATCATAATTCTTATGTACTGCAGAAAGCCCTGTGTCATGCAACCGGTAAACAGACATCACTTCATCGATGTATTTAAATTTACCCTTTAAAGATAAAAGCAACATAAAAGGAAGGTCTCCATATTTACAATTGTAAAACCAGGCTGGCAATACAAAGTCAGGGTAATTGGTAAAGACACAGGAACAGGAGGGTACAAACCAAGGACCTAAAACATCTTCTGTTGTAAAAGTATCTTTCTCCAGGCTTGTATGCAATATCCATTCTTTCTTCTCCATATCCCTGTCCATCTTCATTTGTGTATTATGAAAGCAGAGACTGTAATCTGGATTTGTTTTTAAAAAATTGACTTGTTTTTGCAGTTTTAAATTATCTGTCCAGTAATCATCTCCTTCCAGAAATGCAATGTAATCCCCATCGCATACCTGCAGTGTTCGTAAAAAATTTTTTGCCATACCAAGGTTGGAAGTTGCCGGTAACAGCAGTATTTTATCAGGATATCTTTTTACAAAATCTTCGCAGATGGTTCTGGTGTTATCTTTACTGCAATCCTCACCAATAACCAGTTGCACCTGGAAATTGGCATGCTGGTTTAATACACTTTGTATAGCTTCACTTATATAATTTTCATGATTATAAGTGATCATGCAAACAGTTAGCTTCATGGTTTTTTATAAAATTTAATGCTTGCAAATTCTCCGGCTACCACTGCGTAATCCGGTACATTTTTCTTTACTACCGACCCTGCTGCTACCACGGCATTTTTACCAATTTTTATTTTTGGCAGAACGATTGCCCTCGTGCCTATATAGGTGTTTTCACCCAATTCAACTTCACCCGTTAGTATAACACCGGGAGCAACTTCGCAGTTAGAGCCAATCACACAACCATGACCTATGTTGGCAGTTTTATTAATTAAACATTGTTCACCAATAATTACACCGGCTTCTATTTCCACCCTGCTCATAATGAGCGTTCCCTGGCCAACAGTTATGTATTTGCTAATTATTGAATTTGGACTGATAAAAGAAATTGCTTTCCCTCCAAGATGCTTAAATTTTTCGGAGAGAATTTTTCTGTTTTCAATACTGCTGACACATAACAAAAAAGATTTTGATTCCTTATTAAAGTAATCAATGATCTCTTCATCCGATTTTATTATCGGAAATCTTTCTTCAATAAACCCATACTTTGTTTTGGTCTCACTCCAGAAAACAACATCCTGTGCATTGATGGCTACCAGGTCGTCAAATAGTTGTGCCGCTAAACCTCCTGCACCTGCAATTATCATAATTCAATTTTTAAAGTATTCATTTTAATTATTTTGCGCCCTCAGTAACAACCTGCAAATAAAATCTATCTCTTCCATGCTAAGATTATAGTATGACGGAAGACAAAGAACTTTAGCGCTGATTTCATCTCCTACAGGTGTATTGCAATCTTCTACATACTTCAAATTATTCAGCGTGGGAAAAAAGTATCTTCTTGGATATATCCAGTGTCCATTCAGCATTTCAACTGCTTTTAAAAGATCTTCTTCCTTATCAAAAATGATTGGGTAATAAGAATAATTGTAATCGCTGTCTGGTGTAAATTTTAAGTTTTTAACTTTTAGATACTTCATCCAGTTATCATACCTGGTGTGCTGCTGTTTCCTGTTTTCAAAGATGGTATCAATGTATTTTAAATTGGTAAGCCCCATGGCAGCATGAAACTCAGAATTTTTTCCGTTGATGCCGATCTCTGCAAAATCCACCGGACCATTGTGGCCAAAATTTCTCATGTAGGCCATTTTTTTTAACAACTCCGGGTCAGCCGTAAATACTGCTCCGCCTTCTATCGTATGAAAAATTTTGGTGGCATGAAAACTGGTGGTGCTGATGTCACCATATTCAAAAACACTTTTTCCTTTATACTTTGTACCAAAGCAATGTGCCGCATCATAAATTACTTTTAACTGATGCTTATCTGCAATGGCCTGTATCGCATCAATATTGCAGGGATTGCCATAAGTGTGTGTAGCAATGATGGCAGAGGTATTTTCATTAATGGCAGCCTCAATTTTTGTATGATCAATATTTAATGTGTACGGATCAATATCTATAAACACCGGTTTGCAGCCTTCCCAAACGATGGAAGAAGTGGTGGCCACATAACTGAACGGAGTGGTAATGATCTCGCTTTTTAAATTCAATGCTTTGATAGCGATTTGTAATGCGATTGTTCCATTATTAAGAAACAACAGGTGATTGACATCTAAATATTCCTTTAATCTTAATTCTATTTCATTTACCAAAGGCCCATTATTGGTTAACCAGTTTCTATCCCAGATTTGTTTTATGTATGCCTGGTATTCTTCAATGGGTGGTAAAAAGGGTTTTGTAACGTTTATCATGATCTTTTTTTGTGATGTCCTGTTTCTATTGCTATGTTGCTGAAACTATCTTTGAATCTGATGTTATTTTCCGGGAATGTTTTTTTATAAGCAGAGAGCAGCACATATTTACCCATCGAAAGAAACCTTCTTAAATTGAAAAACCTGGTAAAGGAATATTTCAGGTAATAAAAAATAACCTGGTCAAATCTGAAGTTTAAGCGGAACAGATGCGACATGAATACCTGCAGTGTTTTCCAGTGATGTTCATTAAATTCTTTGTTGGTTAATGGATAAACAGAAACCGGAAGAATATCCTTCCATTTTTTACTAAGCATAATGGCACTTGCTGCCCATTTTTTATCCGGCCTGCCTTCTGAATAATGATGCACCAATATGTTAAAAACTACAACTACGCTGTGATGTTTTAATATTTGTAAAGAGTAATCAATATCATAGCCGTGAAATCCTTTAAAATTAGCCTCGTCAAATTTATGCAGGTTGAATATTTCCTTCCTGGTACATAAAAAAACACCGTCTAATGCCGCTACATTTTTTTGAACTTCAGGCTTAGATTTTTCAGCACTAATGGTACGCTTTGAAAAGGCATTTACAGATTTATAATGCTGAATAATACTGATCTCGTTTGATCTGAATGAGGAAGACCAGGATGAAGGAACAATACTTTTAGTATCTCCGCCGGCAAATCCTAATAAACCAATATCACTATTTTTAAAATGCTGTTCAATTAACAGCCCCCAGTTGTTAGTTTCAAATAAAATATCTTCATGTACAAAACATAGTAAGGGATACAAAGCTTCAGCGCCACCTCTGTTGTATACAGCGCAAATACCATCTTTATTAACACTATTATCTATTGCAATAATTTCATGCGGCACTCCAATAGTTTCCTGAATATTCAATTTTACCTGGCTGAGCAAGAAGTTGTTTGCAGAACAAATAATAATTGATATCATAAAAAACAAATGAATAAAAAAGGATGATCAAATAACATCCACAAAGCTTTTCTCTGTTACATTAAAAATGATGATCCCTGTAAATAATAAGAATACAACACAGGCTGCATCATAGCTTAACAGCTCCCAGCTAAAATATCCTTTACCTGTAAAGCCATATCTGAATGCCTCAATGATTCCAGACATCGGATTGGCCAGGATGACTTTTTTGTAAGCACTGTCTGCCATACCCGAAACAGGAAAAAATACAGGAGATATAAACATCATTAACTGAATGCCGAAGGTGATTAAGTGAGCAAAATCTTTATAGCGAATTGTTAAAGATGATACTACAAGGCCGGCGCCCAAACCCAGCCCTGCAATTAATAATATTAACACAGGAAGCAGCAATATATACAGGTTTGGATGAATGGATTTACCGGTTGCTAAAAAATAAATATATATCGATATAAACAAAATAAACTGGATGCTGAATTTAACCAGGTTGGTTAATACAATGGAAAGGGGTATGATCAATTTTGGAAAATATACTTTCGAAAAAATGGCACTGGTATCTTTAAAAAACGTGGATGTCTTTGTAATGCAGTCTGAAAAATAACTCCATAAAATAATTCCACTCAGGTAAAAAAGTACAGGAGTAATTTCCAGTGTTGAAAATTTTGCCAGTCTTGAAAATACAAGCACATAAGTGGCAGTGGTAAGCACAGGCTGTAGTATAAACCAAATGGGGCCAAGTATGGTTTGTTTGTAGATAGCTAAAATATCCCTTCTCATCCAGATCACCAGCAGGTCACGGTATTCATTTAATTCTTTCAGGTTTAATCCCCAAATATTGCTTTTGGGTGTAATCACTTCTTTCCATTGCCTGTTATTTTTAATAACATTATCCATAATACACCTGTTGTTTCAGCCTGTTGATTTATCAGCCGAAGGTAGGAGTACAATATAAACACAATGTTATCTTTTGATATTGAATTTAGATTACAACGATATAATGCAGGAGTAATTTTATTCAGCATATTGGCAGGTATTTTAATAACAATTTTATAATCCGGGATGATAAATAAATAGACAAATTCTTTTTAATCTTTACAGAAATACATAAGACAATACCGGGCTGATATTATTTCAGGAACAGTAACAGGTTTACGAAGTTCATTTTAAAAGCCAGGAAGAAATTACAAACCAAAGAATGGATAAACTACAGGAAATTATTAATGAACGCCCCATGTTTCACCGTGGTGAAACTGAAATTGACAGGCCCTTTGTAAAAGGTGAAAGCCTGCTTTCAACCTCAACAATTGAAAAACTGGAAAAGGCTGAATTGACCTGTTATGGAATAGGCAAAGATGTACTGTCTTTCATTGCGGATAATATTCAAAAGGGGACTAAAACACTTGAAACAGGTGCCGGTTGTTCTACATTGGTCTTTGCATTTTGCGGAGCCGATCATACAGCGGTAACGCCTTCTCTTTCTGAAATTAACCTGATAACGAAGTATGCAGTAGCTCATGAAATTTCCATGGATAAGGTGAAATTTATACAGGAATCATCGGATCACTTTCTTCCACGGTGTAAAGAAGATCAATTTGATTTGATCCTCCTGGATGGTAAGCATGCTTTTCCCTGGCCAATTGTGGATTGGTTTTATACTGCAGATAAACTGAAGCAGGGCGGGTTAATGATTATTGACGATGCCGAATTGCGGTCGGTATCCATTTTAGTTGACTTTATGAAAGTGGATACGGGTTGGTTGCAGGTGGCTGATTTTTCTGGTAAAACAATTGTATTTAGAAAAAGACGCACCTCTGTTCATGATGTGGCCTGGCACATGCAGCCGTATACGGTTGCAAGTCCGTTTAAGAAAATAATAAGCAGGATAAAACAATTGTTTGGAGGCTAATGCCGGTTGTTAATACAAGAGATTAATTTTTATTGAAGAAAAAATGAAGGTTATGCTAAACTTAATTTATTCCATTATTTTGCTATCCTGTATATCCCCAAAGTATTCACAACAATACCCAATTCCTGTTGACGGTTATAAGCTTACCTGGAATGATGAGTTTGATGGAAAGTCTTTAAATAAAGCAAAATGGGGGCACAGGGGATTAGGGAAAAGGGATGACGCATATATTACAGCGGAGTCAGTGAAACTGGATGGCAACGGGCACTTAATAATGGAAGTATTTAAAAGAAACGATTCTGTTTTTACCAGTATGGTTTCAACTGTAAATATTTTTGAAACAACGTATGGATATTTTGAATGCAGGGCAAAATTCACTCATACACCCGGAACTTTTCCGTCCTTCTGGTTGCAATCTCCAACAATCAATAAATTGAATGGTACGCCTGAAAAGGATGGCGCTGAAATTGATATTTTTGAATATTATCCTCATTTAAATAAGGATCATGTGTCTCATGCTATGCACTGGGGTGGTTATGGTGCTTCACACAAGATGGAAGGGCCGGTATGGGGGAAGTTAGAAAATACTGCAGACGATTTTCATACAATTGGTTTTGAATGGACCGAAAAAACTTACACCACTTTTGTAGATGGTAAAAAAACTTTTACCGGAAATCAACTGATATCACATGTGCCGGAATTCCTGATATTAAGTGTGGGTGTTAGTGAGCTGGCTGCCGGACCACTCAGTGTTAAAAATTTACCAGATCAGTTTATTGTTGACTATGTGAGAGTATATAAAAAGAATTGATTTGCAGCAGGGTCAATATTTCTGAAAAAATAAATAGGATAGCCTTAAGTTTTAAAAGTTTATAATTTATTGATCTTGTTTTTCGAAGCAATAAAATCAGGTTAAAAAGTAATGAAAAGGGTTTACCGGATTTTTAAAATTGATTTTGATACCAACAGGATTTACGGACTGGATATTTTAAGGGCTTTTGCAGTACTGGCTATAGTAATAGTACATGGCAACAGTTTTTTACCCGCCAATACTGTTACAAAGATTAATTACTTTCTGATAGATGGCGTATCTGTATTTTTTGTTTTAAGTGGTTTTCTTATTGGAGGCATACTGATTAAAACTTTAGAAAAGCAACCAGCCTCTTTTAAAACCTTATCCAATTTTTGGATGCGGCGATGGTTAAGAACTTTGCCGCTTTATTATGTTATTTTAATCCTGTTAGTACTCCTGTCTTATTTTTTTGTAGATGGTTTCAACATCTGGCAAACAAAGCAATTCTTTATTTTTTGCCAAAACTTTTACAAGTCTGATTTATCTTTTTTTAGTGTGTCCTGGAGTTTAAGCATTGAAGAATGGTTCTATTTAATCATCCCTTTTCTCATTTTTACGCTGGCTAATCTTTTTGGGGTAAGCCCCAGGATAGCTGTGTTGTCAACTGCTGTCGCCATTATATTTTGCACAATTGCTTACCGGTACTACAGATATTCAACAATAGCCGTTACTAGCGTTGATACATTTGATATCATGTTCAGAAGGACAGTAATGACAAGGTTGGACAGTATAATGTTTGGTGTTCTTGGTGCTTATCTCTTCCATTATAAACGGATGTTCTGGAATAGCTATAAAAATACTTTTTTTATAGCTGGTTTACTTTTACATGTATTAATAAAAGTAACTACTAATTTATTTATTGGAAATTCGGTATTCTACTATTGTAATATTTCATTTATAGTAGAAGCAGTAGCCACATTATTATTAGTTCCTTTTTAAACCAACTAAATACCGGACGGGGAGTGTTTTATGAAATGATCACTTTCATCAGTTTGATTTCTTATTCAATTTACCTGGTTCATGCACAGATTGTTCAGGATTGGATAATCAGGAAAATAAGCCTGCCACACTTAAATAATATTGCATCAATTTTAATAAAATATTTGCTTTACTGGGGCTTTATAATGTTTTTATCCATTTTATCCTATAAGTTTATTGAACTGCCTTTTCTTAAACTAAGAAATAAAAAAAATAAGTCACAACATGTTTTTGAAAAATTTAGGGAACAGGAAGTAAAATGGTAAGATTAATTTAATGAAAACATAATAAGATTAACGAGATACAGGCATTACAGTACGGTTTATATGTAATAATTTTGAAATTTTTATTATGAAGACAAATCAATTATTTAACCTAACATTATTGTCAATCCTCCTACTCTGTTCCGTAGCTGGCGAATCTCAAACGGTGAGCAATAAAACCGGCCCCAATAGTTCTCAGCCTCCTTATCTTTTTTCTAATAATACTTCAGCAAATTTTACATCTGTCATTACAGCAGGTGATGTGGTGAACGGATATAAAATGGTGGGAATTCCGGATGGTTTGGGTGCATTTGATAATAACAACGGAACTTTTACTTTGCTGATGAACCATGAGTTAAATAATACTACAGGAATTACCAGGCTGCATGGATCAAAAGGCGCATTCATTTCTAAATGGATCATAAAAAAGAGTGACTTGTCGGTAATAAGCGGGCAAGATCTTATCAAAAAAATAAATCTTTGGAACAATACAACTTCCTGTTACAACGAGTACAATTTCACAAAGCCGTCACCATTAACAGCATTCAATAGATTTTGCTCGGCTGATTTACCAAATGTATCTGCATTTTACGACAGCACATCCGCATTAGGAACAAAAGAACGGATTTTTTTAAATGGTGAAGAGGCTGGCAGTAAAGGCAGGGCTTTTGCCCATATTGTTACCGGGGCAAATGCAGGCACTTCCTATGAACTGCCATGGATGGGAAAGTTTTCTTTTGAAAATGTGGTAGCTAATCCTGCCAGTGGATCTAAAACCGTTGTAGCTGCAATGGATGATGCTACACCAGGCCAGGTATATTTTTATGTGGGCATAAAAAAAAATACAGGAACTGAGATTGAAAAAGCAGGATTGTGCAATGGGAAATTATACGGTATAGCTGTTACGGGTTTATTAAAGGAAGCAAGTACTTCTATTCCTATGGCAGGAGTTGCTTTTACTATGAAAGCGTTTGGTGCAGTACAAAATTTATCCGGTGCTAATTTACAAATCAATAGCAATTCAGCCGGTATAACACAGTTCCTCCGGCCTGAGGACGGGGCATGGGACCCATCTAACCCGGCAGATTTTTATTTTAACACCACTAACAGTTATGGTAGCCCCAGCAGGCTATGGAAATTACATTTTGCTAATCTTAATGATATTAGCCAGGGCGGAACCATTACGGCTGTACTTGACGGTACTGAAGGACAGCAAATGCTGGATAATATGGCCATTGATAATAACGGACATATTTTATTACAGGAAGACGTTGGTAACAATGCTCATCTTGGAAAAATATGGCAATACGATATGGCGACTGATGAGTTAAAAATCGTTGCTTTTCATGATAGCAGCCGTTTTATAACCGGTGCGGCAAATTTTCTTACCCAGGATGAAGAGAGCTCAGGTGTGATAGATGTTCAGCATATTTTAGGACAGGGCATGTTTTTGCTAACTAGCCAGGCCCACTATGCTGCAGACGTTGAAGTGGTAGAAGGTGGGCAATTACTGGCGTTTTACAATCCTGCTTATACCAATAAGCCGCCTGCTGTTACAATTACTAATCCCGTAGTTGGAAATTTGTATGACGCAGGAAAAAGAATCAATTTCCAGGTTCAGGCATGGGATGAAGATGGCAACATTTCGAAAGTAGAATTTTTTGAAAAAGGAAATAAACTGGGAGAAGCTGATACAGCTCCTTACACTTTTATTGCTGAAAATGTAGAAGCAGGCATTTATGTGCTTACCGCAAAAGCTACGGATAACTCAGGCGCTTCTACTATTTCGGATACGGTAATTGTAAACGTAACAGCCTGCACAGGAAGCGGTCAAATTTCTGCGGAAGGCTTTACTAATATTAACGGACTTCTGGTGTCAGACCTGTTGAGCAATGCATCCTTTCCGGCTAAACCTGCTGTAAAAGAATTACTCAATCTATTTGAATATGGAACCAGCTCTGACATTTCTTATGGAGCTGATAATTATGGGGCAAGGGTAGGGGGTTTTATTTGTGTGCCGTTAACAGGTGATTATACTTTCAATATTTCTGGAGACGACCAGGTGGGGCTTTGGTTGAGCACTGATGATAATCCTGTAAATAAAATATTGATTGCATATGCTGAATCATGGACAGAGCCAAGACAATGGAATAAATTTAGCACACAAAAATCAGCTCCAATAAAACTTGTGAAAGGAGCCCGGTATTACATTGAAACATTACACAAAGAATATTTAGGTCCCGATCATCTTGCCGTGGCATGGACATTGCCCAATGGTGAATTTGAAGGGCCAATACCCGGTAACAGACTGTCTCCATGGATCAATTCATCTGCTATTGTTACTGGATTTAGAAGCGGCAATTTTAATGCGGCCCTATTAAATAATTCAACAACAAATAATAACGTCAATAGTTTGCAGGTGTCAGTATTACCAAACCCATCCACCAATTATTTTACATTGATTTGCAGCAGCAGTAATAATAAACCGCTTTCAGTAATCATTACAGATATTACGGGCAGAGTAGTGGAAACCAGGGTGAATGTAGCTGCCAATGGCTTATTGCAGGTCGGAAATAAATTTGGCAAAGGCATGTATTTTGCAGCGATAAAACAAGGTAACCTCAGGCAGGTTATCAAATTAATTAAACAATAGTATTTTTAAAATTCCTTCGGCATATATAAACTGTAGTGTCTTTTAATTTTTTTAAAAATGGCATCCTTGTCAATATGGATATAGAAAAGCAGTAAGGGCTGGATAATGTTTTTACTAATCTTTAAATTGAGTTTAGTTTTTATGAGCCAGTATTTTGTAATTAATATTCATTACTGGTTTTAAATTTTCAATCCTGTATAGGAAAGATGATACTTTTTAAATAGTAGCAAAATGGGCAGGAGTTTTTAAATAAATGTGCTCATTACTACCTTACGATAAAATCTTTTCCAATTGCTCATTAAAATAAGCTACCGCATCCTTTGGGTGTTTTTTCTGAATTTGTTCATAAGCTGCAATGCCCATCTGCTCCCAATATTCCCGGGCTTCCCAGGCCCGTTCCATTGCCATGTCAATATATTTTTCTGCAGGATATTCTGCAATAAAACCGGACTTGCCATCTTCTATTAATTCTTCCACGCCGCCAACATTGGTAACAATCGCAGCTCTTTTAAACCGCATTGCTTCAATAAGGGTTAGTGATTGCCCTTCCATCCTTGAAGGCATCATCAGGATATGGTGATCTTTCCAGATGGCAGCAATGTTTTCAATATGTTCTTTGATAACAATATTTTTTATCCTGTGTTGCTTGATGGTTCTTTTTAGCAACTGCAAGTGAGGACCTTTGCCAAAGATGGAAAAAGATATATTTCTTTCTCTCCACTTTTCCTGTTTTACCACATCAATTAAAAGATCATATCCTTTATGAAAACATTCCAGCCGGCCAATTAGCCCCACTTTAAATCCCCCGTCTTTAACAACAGGATATTTTACTCCTTCAGCGGATGTTTTAGTAAAGGGATTGTAAATGCATTTGGCGTTGCATAATTTTTTTCCTAAAACTTTTTCATGCATGTGCTGTGTATGCTTTGAAACAAAATAGTTTACCACAGCCTTATCAAAAAGTACATTGAGCTGGTCAATTTTTTTATCATCTAATCCAGGCCATAAACTCTCTGACACCAGTTGAATAATATTTATAAATGCTATATCATTCTCATAACAAAATTGCATTAAACCTAATCCATCTTTGTTGTTACCCTGGGAAATAACTGCAATGTCTGGCTTGTGTTTTTTTATCACTTCTAATAAATTATCCACCGGCGCATAACTTCCAATTTTCATTTTTTCAAAAGCTCTTAGAACAGTAGCAGGTGGAATAAATCGTTTTCTCAGATCAAAGTATTGTTCCTTTCCGCTTAAAAATGGCTTTAAATTTTCAAAATCGTAATACGCTCCGGCCTTTACAAAAAAGCCTTTGTCAATAAATTTATTGGCTGATTGTGTCCACAATATTTCACTCCCTCCCCAGGAGGTATTCGTCGTTAAATAAAGAATATACTTTCGCTTCATATCTTGCCAGTTTGTACAAATTTAAATGAGCGCCCAAGTTAAAATGTTTAGCACCGAAGCCGGTTAATAAATCATTAACCTTTCATAGATTTTAAGTAAACAGAAAAATAAACAATTCATCCGCCTTAATTTTATGGCCTCTGATTTTTAAAGTTTATTTTAATAAATATCAATACCGGCAAATCTTGAAAAATATTTACTGTATAGTGGTTACTTACAATGGAATGCAGTGGATAGAAAAATGTTTAAGCAGTTTGGTAGCAGATTACTGTAAATCAAAAATTATTTGTATTGATAATGGATCTGCTGATCTCACTGTTTCAATCATCAAAAACCATTTTCCTTCGGTTCATTTGCTTGAAGCAACAAAAAATTTAGGTTTTGGCCAGGCGAATAATATTGGGTTACGACTGGCAATTAATAATAAAGCAGACTATGTTTTTTTATTAAACCAGGATGCATGGGTGGAACCAGATACTATTGCTGAACTGATAAAAGTTCAGGTTCGCAATCCAGAGTATGGCGTAATAAGTCCCGTTCATCTTAACGGTGCAGGGGATAAAATGGATAGCTATTTTTATAAGTACCTGCTTGAATCTGATGTGAAGCCTGGCTGTATTTTCAAAAATTTTCACCAGGGAAAAGAAAGTTTGGTCATCAATACAGCTTTTGTAAATGCAGCTGCATGGCTGATCAGCATGACCTGTTTAAAGAAAACAGGTGGGTTTGATCCAATATTTTTTCATTACGGCGAAGACAGGCACTATTTGCAGCGGACAAAATATTGGGGTTTTAAAACTGGTATTTATTCTGGTGCCAAAATTTATCATGATAGAGAAGTGCGGATCTCAAAAGCAAATGTAAATACTGAATCAAAAATTAAAAGTGAATGGGTGCATTTTTTAGACAGAGCCTGTAATATTAATTACTCCGGGTACTTAAAATTCAGCATTAAAAGATTGGCGAGACACCAATTGCTGTTATTTAAAAACCTGGTTTTATTCAATTGGTCAGAAGTGACTTATAACGCTGCAATGGCAAAGAAAATATTTTTTTCGTTAAGTAAAATAAGACAAAGCAGGATACTATCTGCTTCGCAGGAATCGCCCCCTCATTTGTAATCCTCATTTGTTCAGGTATAAAAAGTGATTGGACAATTGTATTATCATTCTTCAAAGGAAACATTCAACCCGGTTGCTTATGCTAAGATCACCTGGTTATAGAAAAGCTTTACAATTTGTTATAATTGGCAACAGGGTAATTTTTAATAAACAGCGTAGTTTCGCCATTTATAAAAATGCTGATACATTAAAACATCAATACAAATATGAACATCATGTACAAAAGGAAGGCAACAGGATATATTACCGTTGTTGTTTCATCTCTTTTTATTTTAACAACTCCATCCTGCAAGCAGGAAAATTCATCCGTAAAATTTGCAAAAAAATGGACAAAAGAGTTAAAGACTAAAATACTGGAAGAATCTGACCAGGTGCCGGACAAAACCACTGTTGACAGCGTAAAGCGTATTATTACTTTGTATAAGGATAATTTAAAACTGAAGCAGTATTATTTTGCAGACAGGGAGCATGAAGGGGATGGCCCAATTGGACCAAAGATCTATGATACGGTATTGATTGTATTTTTTAGTAAAGGACAGGATTATCAGTTTGTAATAAATCCTTGTGTAAATAAGGTTTCCAGGCGCTTCGAAACAGTGGCTTACAAAAACAACAGTTTTGGCATGGTGGAATATACCGATTGCGGAAGTGATAATAAAGAAATCGGATTTCACTTTAACAATGATAATGTAGGCCCCTGGGTAAAGTATGATTCAGATGGAAAAGAAATGGAACGCTTTGATGCAGGTGGTGAAGAAAAACTGGAGAAATTAAGAGAGATGAAATATTAATACCTTAAAATGCTAATATCATAATTAGTAAAATTAAATAGCCGTATCCTCATACTTGAAATACGAAAAAGCCTATTTTCTGAAACCAGTATTATGATTGTGAAAGCAGGCTGGCTGTGTTTGTAACCGGTATCTGTTTAATTTTATTTTTTAAAAGGGTGTGTTTATCACACCCTTTTTTATTTGTGTAGTGAGTTCATCAAAAAAGATTCCTGAGGTATAGTCTATGTTGTTCGCTCTTCTTCTCATAAACATTATCGTAGCTGTTGTTTGCTATTATCCAAATAAATAGACCGTAGGGAGTTTCTGGCTGTTGCAAAAGATATTTTGCTGCCAGGTGAATAATTCACTATTGACCATTCAATACCGTTTACTTAAGAACAAATGTTCAATGCTCAATTTTCTATAAAAGGCAGGTGTGTTTTCATTGGAAATTTTTTGTTGAGCATTGAATATTGAGCATTATGTTTTTCCGCATTTTAAGTCAACGATATTGATTCACCATTCACGAACCAATGTCGTTACTTTACAATTAACGCAAAGTAGTGCTTGTATAAAAAAGCAATAGCCAACCTGTGTGGTTGACTATTGCTTTAGATAATTAATTTTTAAACTATTGCTTATTCGGAAACAACGTTCATTGTAATGATTAGTTAGATGCGATAGAAAGCCATGCACCTGCTGTCCAGATATCTGTAGTTCTTACAGCACCACGTTGAGTAGTACCAGTAAAGAAAGGCACACCAAGAGCAGCAAGATTTTGACCACCGGTTAAAGCTGGGGAACCTGCTAATGGTTCCAGAGCAGCACCTAATTTAAAATCAGCAAAAGTAGTCAGTACAGTGTTTGCATTTTGAGCAGAACCTAATCTGCTAACCAATGTTGCATTGTTTACTGAACTTAATGGAATTGGGCTTCCTTCAGCTGTATGAGATACTGCTGCTCTGGCTAAATCATCAGCCTGGATCAAGTTGTAAGAAATTACAATTGAATCACTCAGGCTTGGAATAGCTGCTACCCTTGGCAATGTAGTAGGAGTAGTCACAAATAAGAAAGGATGTTTTTGAGCTGCAAAGATCGAGTTAACTAAAGTCAATCTTGTATTTCTCCTGATATGTGCGCCACCATTGTAATAAAGTGTAGTAGGAGTGTTGATGGCTGTAGTAGGACCAACTAATGTAGCGTTTGCAATAAATGCATTAGTTACAGGAGTAAAGTTTGTTGACAATGCATCATTGTCGGATTCAATTAATTCTGAACCTGAGTTATCTGCAGTTCCTGCATTATAACCAATGATGTATTGCAATTTACCTTGATAACCTTCATCAAAATCAAATTGATCATCTTTTGAATCGAAAGAAAGTAAATGGCTAAGATTTACAGTTCCACCAAAGAATTCAAAACCATCATCACCAGATTTCAATACTTCAATGTGGTTCATAACAGTACCAGAACCTACACCGCAAAGTGTAACGCCGTTGATCTCTTTGTTTGCAGTAAATACCACACCACCACCAAATTCAAAACGGTTGTAAGTGATAGAACCAGAGTTATCCAATGCATTAGTACCACCGAAAGTATTTCTCGTATCGGTTGGATCAAAATCAAATGCTTCATAAAAACCTGTTGCTGCGCCTGTTCTTGAGTGCATAGGAGCCTTACCGTAAATTACAAGGCCACCCCAGTCTCCAAAAGCACGTGTACCAACTGGTTTGCTTGAAGTCCAGATAATTGGTTGTGTTGCTGTACCGTTAGCAATTAGTTTACCACCTTTTTCAATCATTAAAGAACCTTTGTTGTTCTCAAAATTAAAAGTATCAGGAATTGCACCACCAGCACTTCCGATAATAGTAACACCTGGATTAATTGTTAATGTAACACCATTCTTTACATAAACAAATCCTTTTAAAATAGTAGTTTTTGTTACAGTAGTGTTTACTGTAACTTCTCCTTTTAACGTATCAGGAGCAGCAGTACCGCTAAGTACTAATTCTTTTTCCTGGTTGAAATTGTCTTTTTTACATGAGGCAACGAAAATAGCAGTTGCGCCCAATGCCAGATAAATGATTTTTTTCATTTTTTGTTTTTTTTGATAAATTTTAAATAATGTGTGATCCCCTGAAATAAATACTGACTGTTTGGTGAAAATTTTTTTACTTGGAATTAATTAGTGCCATTCGAATAAGCATGTAAAATAACCACCCGTAGGTTACCTAATAATTACGGCTTCATTAACTAATAATTATATAAACATTAACAAACCCAACAGCATTTTTTATTTAAAAATTTATTTGGCGATTAGGTTTCTATTTATTGGAAAAAATGAAGAAAATAAAGAAGGTTTCGGGGATCAGTTCCGGAGAATTATACCATGCAGTAGTGTCCTTAAATACAGGACTGTATTGCGTTTAATGGGAAATTTTGAAAATGTACCAGGTGTTAATACTGGTGGAGGTTTATTTTATTTTAAAACTGGCCATGATAATTTTGTCAACGCTCAGGAATTATGATTGACAGGGTAGAGATTTTAGGAAAATAAAATATTTTTGATGATGTTGATTAGTTATTATAATCTGTTTGCAGTGGAATAAAATTAACCCAGCCCTGCAACCAGTTATCTGTGCCAGTACCTACCGCACCTCTGTATTCAACTTTTTTAAAAAAACTATCTGCGCCATCAAAATTGGCACCTGATAAAAGTGGTGAGCCTGCCTTCGGAACCGGGTTTGGATTTACATCATAATTAAATGGATCTGTAAAACCCAAATCGTTGAAACTGTAAAATTGCTGATTGTGGTATGCTGGGCGTAATATAAAGTCTTTAAAGTCTTTTGATGTATAAGGTGGGTAAATTTTGGGAGTAAGGTAAAAAGCTCTGTTGCTGTCATTGGATTCTGTTATTGAATAGGAATATTCTGATTCATCAAAATTAAGAGACAATGCAGAAGCTTTATTGTCTATGTGTAATCCTGTTTTAGGAAAACCAGCAATTACACTATTTCTGATATGAAATTTCCCTCCTTTGATCAATAAAGCTGAAACCCTTCCCGTAGATCCGGAAATAAAAGTGGTATCAAAATATTTTTTGCCAGTCCCAACCTGAACATCTGGTCCAATAACTGTCAAATTTGAAATTGCTGGAAATGTTGTATTGTCTTTAATTATTAGCCCCGAAAGATCTAGTCCATTACATCCGGAAGGACAGAGCGAAGAAAAAAATGGATGCCGGTAAGCTAACAAATTTTGCATCAACCCCGTATAACCATTTTCAATAACAAAATCAGAATTATAGGAAGCAAAAGAAATAAGGTTATTAGTATTAAAATTACCTCCGGAAATACCAAAGGAAGGATTTTCATAAGAGTAGCTTACCTGTATATTTTGAATAATGGTTAACTTATCTATGTTAGTTAATGTAAGAGAAGCTTCTCCTGGTATTCCCTGGTATCCTCCTGCAAATTCTATTCTTATAAAATTAAGGTTACCTGATGAAACCCCGGCAAGGCCATTAATACTGATGCCATACCAAAAATTTTCCCCTAAATTATTACTACCAATGGTTTTTCTCCCAGGCTCTCCTTTATTAGCTGCACTAGTAAAAATAATTGGTTCATTCTGTGTGCCGTTTGCTTCTATTCGTCCACCTGTATTAATATAAATTGAAACGTTGTCTTTCACTTTTATTAATGTGCCTGCATCAACTGTTAGCACCTGACCGCTATTTCTTACCAAGGTAGTTGCTAAAATGTATACCGTATCTTTCACAAAATGAATATTGTCAGATTGCATCCTGCTGTCTCTAGCCGCAATGATTACTTCCGGTTTTGATTTTGTAATGATAGAGACTTCCTTTTTACATGATAATAGCGTACAGATTGTAATTAAACCAATAATGCAGGGCATTCTGTAAAATATATATGTTGTCATATTTATTGCTGTATGGTTTAGAAGGTGTAAGTGAAGGATAGAGAATAAGTTCTTTGCGGAGTAATATTTAGAGGAACATTATCAATTCCGGCTAGATAATTATTAGTTCTGTCTCCCCCGGCTTCTTTTACTGTAACAGGGGTATCAAAATGAGCATTACCATTAAGATCCTGATATAATAAGAACCGTTGATTCAAAAGATTAGTAATATTAAATTTAAATTTTCCTTTATTGTTTAATATTGATTTACTCACTACCAGATCCATCATATTTCTTGCCTGCAGATAGGTGTGAGGCCTACTTGGCACTTTGGTTCCGTCTGCAAGTCTCACATCCAGGTCTCCGGTACCCAGTTCGTAAATATGATCACCAGTTTTATTGAAAGAAAGTGTTGCTTCAAAAGTTTCTTTCATCAGTAAAATACTAAGCCCCGCATTAAATATATACCTAGGCTGTCCCGTTAAGGCATGTTCATTAAACGTTCTTAATAATGTTGTATTAAATTCTTTTCTGGCAACTTTTGATCTGAGGATAGCACCATTACCAAAGAGCGTAAGATGATTGAGCCATGGGGCAAATTTTAGAAAATCAATTTTTTTACGCACCTCTGCTTCTAAACCTTTTACATAAGCATTTCCAGTATTGAGGGCAATTTTACTGGTCACTGTCTCAGCCTCGGTAAAAGCGTATTCTATTGGGTCCAGTATTTTTTTATAAAAGGCAGCAAAGGAAATTATTTCACCAGAAGAAGGGAACCATTCAAACTTCAAATCATAATTAGTAATAGAACTGCTTTTGAGATCAGAATTTCCCGTAGTCAAGGCGAAGGATACCAGGTCAAAACGTTGAAATGCCGCAAGGTCTTTTAATTCAGGTCTGATTACAGTATTTGAATATGCGGCTCTTATATTAATACTTTGTATTGGGCTGTAAACAAAGTTTAAGGAAGGTAAAAAATTAAAGGTACTTCTGGAAGCAAACTTAATTATTACATGTTCGGGCTCAGCAATATTTTCAAAGAATTGAGTTTTGTAAACATTCACGGTCTGTAAATAATTTTCGCCACGAACACCCCATATGACTCTTGTTTTTTTTCCAATTTTATTTTCCAGGCTGAAATAAGTGGCTAGTAAACTGCTCCCTCCATCATAGTTCCCTGCTCCTCCGGCAAGACTGATAGAAGCGATATTAATAGTATTTCTTTCGGGATTATAATATTCGGGAGACATCATTGTTTCCAATGTGCCTTGAGCACCAGTAATAGGTAGTACTACACCTGTAGATTTACGTGTTCTGTTTTGAAAAAGTATTCCTGTTTTAAATAATTGTTTGTTTTTAAACAACTCAAAAGGAGTGGTTAAGTTAAAGGCGCCACCATAAATATTATCCCTGTTATCTGCCCAAACCCTGCTTGCGCCTATCAGTGACTGTTCAAGATTTACGTTAGCACTTGTATAATACAATTTCGGATCGCCAAATAAAATATAATTTCTTAAATCTGGTGTATAAATTCTGTTAGAAGTAACATTGAAATTCCAGTCTAATCTTGATTCATTATTTTTACCAGTTCTGTGCTCGCCGGATAAGGTGTTATTTAAGATACTTCTCTGTTCAGCAAAATGAGTAACACCTTTATTAAAATTATTAAAAGCATCATTATCAAAAACAATAAAATCTCTGTCTACAAAAATGTTATTGAAAACCCTTGTGTAAAGATTTTTTAAGGTTATTTTATTATTTCCAAAACGGTAGGCAATGTTTAGCACTCCACCAAAATCTGCAGAGTATCTGTATCTGGTGTTATTAAATACTGTACCTAATCCTTGTAAAGTATCGATCCTGTTTCTGGGTATATCCTGGCTGTTAAATGAAATCGAAGGATCTCTTGACTGGGATTCTTTTTCAATCAATTCTGTTTTTCGCTGGTTTATTGCGGCTACAATACCCAACTGAGATCCATTTTTAAAACCAATAGTTTTACCAAATCCCAACTGTATGTTTTCATTTAGCCCCGAAGGACCGTAATTTACAGGGGCTAAATTATTTTTTAATTTTCTTAAAAACCGATACTGCTCCTGCAGATTTAGAGATGTAAATTGAACTCTGCTATTGCTGGTTGGAAAATCTTTTGGCAGATCCCTGCTGTTTCCACTAAAAGCCAACGCTTCTAAGCTTCCACGTTTATCATTATAAAAATCCTTACCAAAAGTTCCATCAGAGTATCCTCCCTGTATAGCGATAGAAAAGAAATCCCTCGCAGGAAAATCTTTTGTATTGATTTGCACAATGCCACCGGCAAAATTTCCCGGCATATCTGGTGTGGCAGTTTTATTGATGGTTATATTATCTATTACAGCAGCAGGAATTAAATCAAATGCAAACGCATTTTTATTGGTTTCGGTGCTTGTCATTGGCACACCATTCATCATAGTCTGGTTATATTGTTCGCCCAATCCCCTTACTACTACAAAACGATTATCCTGCACACTTACACCAGTAACTCTTTTTAAAATTTGTCCTGCATTATTATCCGGCGTTTTACGGATGGACTCCAAAGAAATACCGTCAGAAGCTGCCGCACTGCGTTTTTGAGCAGAATAAACAGCTGATTGCGATTCTTTTTTTACACTGGTAGTAACTACAACGTCCTGTAATTTATTACCCGATTTTTGTAAGATGATATCCAGGAAAGTACTTTGCTGTGCTTTAATTAATACACCGGTTATTTCTTTTTTTTGATAGCCGAGATAACTAAATGTAATGGTATAAGTGCCGGCAGATAACGAAAAAATATACGTTCCGTCTGTGATGGAAGTAACACCGCCTGTTTTACCCGTTGCTGTTATACTTACACCTGCAAGCGGTTCATTGGTGGAGGCATCAGTTACTTTACCAGTTAATTTTCCAATACCTGATTGTGCTGAAGATAAATATGCCAACAACAAAAAGAAAATGGATAAGAAACATTTTCTTTTAAGAAATTTACTTTGATTGTATTTCAATTTTATCTTGTTGAACATATCTTGTCTTTTATTAAAAGGGATCCGCTTTTCTTGTTGATTATTTTATTGAGGGAAATTATAGTTGGTTCTTAGCGGAATAAAATTCGTCCAGCCTTCCAGCCAGTTATCCGTACCTGAAGCGCCTATATAATTTACCCTGGTAAAAAAATCGTTAGCGAAGTAGGTACTTGTAAAATCAGCCCCGGTTAAAATAAGAGAATTAGCAACTGGTGTCAGGTCAGGATTTTCATAATTAAAAGGATCTTTGAAAACATATTCTGCCGTAGCCAGTGTCTTACGATTTTTTAACTCTGGCTCCAGTACAAAATTCTGGAGGTTGTAACTGTTATAAGGTGGGTACACATCTGTTTGTAAATAAAATATCCGGGAAGAATCATTGGCATGTAAAACAGAATAAGAAATTTCAGCCCTGTTGAAATGTATATTCTCTGCAGACATACCATCATTCACGTATATCCCTCCACGTGGGAAGCCAAGCAATAAAGAATTTCTTAACTGGAACAAGGCATTTGAATTAACTACTAACGCAGCCGCATGTACCGTTGTATTATTAAAGTCTCCATATACCGCAGCAGAACCATTGATGGCATTGGGGCCAAGCACTGTTAAATTTGAAATGACAGGGTTTGTATTAGGAGTTGCATTCAAATCACCAGCATCATTGTTTTGAATAAATATTCCAGCCAGCGCATCATAAGGGCCACTGCCCGTATTACCAAAAAATGGATGACGGTATGCCAGTATGTTCTGCATTTTTCCATTGTAGCCATTGGTTAAATAAAAATCAACAGGGCCCCCGCATGCATAAGAGATTAAATTTTTTGCATTCACACTGCCACCCAAAAAATTGAAAGCACTTTTAGGCTCATCCTGCCTGATATTGCTGGTATAACTTACCATGATATTTTCCAGCCTGGTATTGCTGCCTACAGCATCCAGAGTAAGTGAAGCAAATTCAATACGTGTATAAGTTAATGAACCCGATATATCCGCTGTATCTCCATCCGGGCTTCTTGAATTATTTTTTGCTTTTCCGGTTATGGTGATTCCATTCCAGTTCAGGCTTTGATTGCCGGTATAATCACTGCTGGTAAATATCACCGGATTTTTACGGGTGCCGTTTGACCTGATAATTCCTCCCGGAGCTATTGACACACCCGCCAAATCACCAAAACGCTGGGCCGCAACTTTGATCAGCGTGCCTTCCTCAATATTCAATTCTTCATTTTCTCTGCGTTCAAACATTCCCTGTAAAATATACACAGTGTCCTGGAAAAGATTTACCACTGAAGCCCGGGTATCCAATAAAATTCTTTCTGGTTTTACGGCAGATGTTTTTACATTTTCATCTTTTTGACAACCTAATAAATAGCACACCGATATGATGCCATAGCCACTGTATTCTATTATTGATCTTAATTTTTTTCTCATGACTTACTTAAATAAATAAGATATTGTTAAGTAGAAATTCCGCTGGGTTTTTGTTTGAATGGTTCTGTTATCCACGCCACTTCTATAGTAACCTGAACTCACATTTTGATTGGTTACTGAAAGCGCTTCATCGAATTTTTTATTTCCATTCAGATCCTGGTATTCTGTATAGTAATTATTCAACAGGTTATTAACGCCGGCTATTATTTGAAAGTTAGAATGAAATAATTTTTGTGATAGCTGTATATCCATTTGCCCAAAAGCTTTCACACGGTAATCTGGCACTGCTGAAATTTTATTTCCATTGCTTAAAGAAATGGCCGCACCTGAACCCACTGCCGTAATATAGTCGCTGGTATAATTGTAAAGAATTGTTAGCTGAGGCAATTTTGCATAATCAAACAAAAAACCTCCATTGAAAGAATAAGCAGGACTGCCACTTAAGGTATGTTCTGCAGTATTTGGAATGGAAGTGCTTTTTAGCGGACCGGCTTCCGCCTTTGTTTCACACCAGGTACCACTGGCAAACAAATTAATCCCTGAAAGCACTGATGAATGGGCCAGCGCATCCATCTTTAAATTGAAAGAAGCAGTGATGCCTTTAGCCGTTGCCGGAGGCGTATTGTATGGAGTGCTGATGATGGTGGAAGCTGAGTAGTTGGAGAGAATATTTTCAATTGGCTGATCTATCTTTTTGTAAAAACCAGTAATTGAAATATTCGATTTTGCATTGGCGATCCAGTTGAAGCCGATGTCAATATTTTCAATGTAAGTACTTTTAAGAAGTTGATTGCCGGTTTTTATCATGAATGCGTTGGCATCATAATACCGGTATAAAGATTGTTCCTGCAATTGAGGCCTGTTAACTGTTCTAAACCAGGCGGCATGCAGATCAAGATTTTTCAACAGCTCATATTTTAATTTTACGGTTGGTAAAACATTGAAAGTATTAACGGTTATATTTTGATCGATGGTGGAGATTTGTGGATACCGGTATCCTTCAAAATAGTTATATTGAAAGGAGGATATCAACTGGCTGTTGGATTCAACACGAATTCCCCAGTTTAAATCCAACTGGTTGGTGATCTTATTTTCTAACCTGATATAAGCAGCACCGAGGTTGGCAGTTCCGGTATAATTTCCCCTGTCATTTAAATCCTGGTAAAAGGGGTGGTTAGTAAAATAGTTTACTGCAGATAATCCGCCGGGGCCGGGATAATAACGTTCGGGTGCAAGGATATTTTCTAATGAATGGTAGCCTGTACCTTTCATTAAAAGAAGGTCGCTAAAAAATACCCGGTATTTTGTTTGTATGCTGATACCTCCTGATAACAGCTGCGGCCTGTTATACATGTCGAAAGGAAAAGTAAGATTAAATGCGCCAGTAAAATTATGATCGGTATAATCTCTCCAGAGCCTGCCGGAGTTGGTAATGTCATTTGCCACGCCAGCCTGGTGGCCAATTTCGTATTTCTTATCATCCACAGAATCCTGTCTTAATAAAAAATTACGTTCATCCGGATTTTGCTGACGGTAATAAAAGTAGGAAGCAAACCAATCCATTTTCAGTTTACTGTTTGCACCCAGTGAATGCTCTCCGGAAAGCTGAACATTTATAAATTTGCGTTGCTCAGTTTTGTAGTTAATGCCCACACGGGCTGTTTGATCTTCATCCAGCTTTAAAACTTTTGATCGCTGGGTAAGCGCATTAATAAACTGGCTTCCATACAAAGTTTTTAGTGATATTTTATTTTTGCCAAAAAGGATCGTGCCATTGATGGCAGCACTCATTTGAGAAGAATACGTGTAGGAGATATTTTCGGATTGCGACCTGATCAGTATTTTAGAGGGGTCATCAAATGGAAATGGATTTGCTGAAACATTGGGTGAAACCTGTACGGTTGATTCATCTATCCGTTCTGTTTTTTGCTGGCTGAAAAAACCTGTGATGCCAATCCTTTCTCCGTGTTTAAATTTAATTGCTCTCCCAAATCCAAACAACAATTTATCATTTGGTTTTGATCTGCCATTATTAACAGGAGCCAGGTTATTTTTCAATTGTTGGGAGTGATAAATTTGGTCCTGGATATTTTTTTCTTTTAATGCATACATTGATCTCGTTGTCGGAAATGAAGCAGGCAGATCTCTTAATGATCCGGGGAAACTAAAAAATTGGCCATTGTTGCCTTTATCCGCAAGGAAATCTTTTCCGGCAGTTGCACTGTTAAATCCACCACCTGCCTGTATATACAGAAAATTACGGTCAGGGAAGTCAGTGGTTTTTATTGAAATGGAGCCTCCTGCAAAATCAGCAGGTACGGCAGCATCTGAAATTTTTTGTACACTAACTTTTTCAATCATTTCTATTGGAAAGAGATTAAATGCATAGGTCCTGCTTACCGGATCTACACTATTCAGTATTGCACCATTCAGCATTACCTGGTTATATCTTTCACCCAGCCCATTAATGATTAATGCAGATGGATTACCTAAAGCATTACTTTCTTTTACAACCACGCCATTTAATCTTTTTATAAGAGTGGCTGCATCTTTATCTGTGCCCGGTTGAATATTTTTTGATGAAATAGTATTTTCTGAACCGGATTTGTTTTCAAATGGGAAATAAATAATTGATTTTACTTCTTGTGTAAAATTCCTTATTAGCAATGTGTCAGCATTGTTAATTGAATCAGGCGTGTTTGACTTACCATTTATTTTAGCGGATGGATTTTCTGCGACCGGGAATAAAATAATATTAAGATAAGTGGCAGTCTCGTTATTGATTTTAATGTCGGTGATTACTTTGGTTTGAAATCCTTTTATTTTAAAACTTACTTTTTTTGAACCTTTATTTATTTTAAAAAGATAGCTCCCATCCGGAGAAGAAGTAGCAAACTTTGCGGACAATTCTTCTTTTACTTCCACCCCAAACAGTGGCTGGTATGTGCTGCCATCCACAATCCTGCCTTTTAATAGCCCTTTTGCTGATTGAGAAAAAACATGAATGGTACAGGTACAGAAAATATATAGCAGCAATGAAAACTTAATTGTATTGCTGTGGATCTTGAATATGGACATAATAAAGAAATATGATTATTTTCCGTTGAAATAAGCTGTAATAAAAATTAACCCCATCCACAGCATCATTTTTTGTAGCTGTTAAATTTAAAACTCCTGTAAAAATTTGTTTTACTTAAATAACCAACTTGTTCTGAAGTAGATAATTTTGGTTGGCAAACCTATGCCAGAGAATAAAATTGTATGTTAAGACAGCATTAACTTACTGTTACATTTACTTTGTAACACAATAATTGAGTGAAAGAAAGCTGACCACCTTTGTTTAGTGCAGGTATTGAAAAGCGGTTTCAATGATAATATCTTTCCCATTACTTTCCTGTATCGGTGTTATGATAATACTTTCATCAGGCATTATCCCATTTTCAATTGATGCCTTATTTGCTGACTGAGTAAGTGTAGCAGAATACTGAATATTCCACCCATTTGCCAGAATGTATTGATGCGGAATGCTCCCACCACCTCCTGTCTGATCTCCAAAAAGTTTAACATTGGGCAATTGAGACATGTATAGCACAAAATCATTACAAGCACTAAAACACTTTCGGTTTGTTAAAACTGCAACGGGTTTGCTGTAAGTATTGCCAGCTGGTGAAATGTAGTGTGGCTGGGCATCATAGAAATCATCATGTCCTGATGCTTTTTTTATTTTTTCATATTTAACCAGTGTTGCCGAATTGATAAAGCGGGAGAATATTTTGTCCGCATTTACGGTGTTGCCACCTGTATTATTCCGTACATCAATCATCAGGCCCTTGGTATCTTTCATTTCGTTAATAACATTGTCTATTTGTTCATCAGAAAGATCATCTGCAAACGAGCTGTAGTAGATATATCCAACGCCATCTGTTATCTTGTATATCAGGGGGCCGCTGGTTTTATAATCATTGTGCAGGTAGTTATTAAGGATATTATCGTAATTAAAATTGGCCGGGTGAAGCGTATAAAATCCATCGTAGGTAAATCTGTCTGAAGGAGATGTTAATGTGATATGACCATCTTTCAGTGAATCAAGCATATTGCTTAATACAGAAAAAAAATCATCAGCTGTCATGTTATCAGTTACCTGCGGATGAAAATGCTGGTAACTTTCCTGCCAATCAATACCTTTTACAGAAAACAATGCATACCGTTCATCCATCACGTGCCACAACTCTTCAAAAACAGCACTGTGACTGGGTTCAGGTGATTTTAATTGCAGCACTTTTTCACAACTGCAAAATAAAAAAGACACCAGGCAGACGGCTATTAAAATGTTTCTTCTGAGAAGTTTAATTTCTGCCATGTTTAAAGTATTATTTGATATGCAATGCCCGCTGAGTGTATTGCCTGTTTTACATTACGGTTTCCCGGTACCTGGTAATAATCCCAACTATATTGAAAAGAGAGCGACTGACGGTCAGTTATATTTTTTTGAAGCACCAGCAAATTTTTAATTCTCATATAGGAGGAGAAGCTGGCAACCCGGCTACTTTTAAAAAAAGATTTAACTGAATATCCTTCACCGTTTAAATTTTCAGCAGGCTGTTCACTTCCAAATGTTGGTTGATCCAGTAAAGAAATCACGGGAATATTGATCCGGTCTATTATTATGAAGCCGGAAAGAATACCATTTTGAAAAGTATAGGCAGCTTCAAATGAAGCACCAAGTGAGGCGGCAAATTCAAAACTGCTGTTGCGGTTAACAAAAGCTTTGTAATCTCTTTTTGCATACAACACATCAAGATTTCCTCCAATCATGCTTTGAAAAGAAGCCGTTTCGTTCCTGCTGATTTTATAAAGCCTGCTGTAATCAACATTAAGAAATAATTGCTGTAAAGTTTGCTCAGAAAAACCGGGCATTGATAATTTTCCATTGTTATAGTTTACGGTGAGCTCCTGCAAAGCAGTTTGATTCCTGATCATTAAAGACAATAAAAAACCAGGTGTCCATCCGGAATATGGAATTGAACTGAAAATTTCATCTCTTGCATTTATCCTGTTTAAGGTAATACCTCCTTTAATAATAAAATCTTTCTCTTTTTTTAAGCCTGAATCTTGTGCCAGTAAAGGTTTGCAGGTAGTAAGTATGAGTAAGATAGCGGAAAGGATACCGCTTGTTTTTTTTATCAGCATGAAAGAATATTACGTTTTCTAAATTGAAAAAACCACCAATTAAATATGTATTTATGCATAAAATAAAACCGTTCTTTTATGGTTCTTCCTGGTCGCCTCATGCAACCGCACATACAAATAAATGACTTTTCTTTTCAAGTTTTTATCCTTTAACTGTTTAAAATAAAATGGTAACGATAGGTTAACAATTAGTTAAACTGAATGCTTCACTTTGCACCCTGAATTAAATATCAGCTTATACCTCTTTTAATCTAGTGCAATACCCTTCTTTTTTATGAGGTAAAACTGATTTACAATTTGAATTCCAATTTACCCTCCCGAACCAGGCAAATTTTTAATAGGTATTTTTTGACATAAATCCAATGACGTCATTGTAAAAACAACAGCTGGTTTCAACAATACGCTTAAATAAAAATGGCAACAGGAAAATTTTCAATAGCAATGAATGGCTCGATGCTGGATGAGCATCCAACCGGTGTGGGAGTATATTCAATTAATTTGATCAATAACCTTTCTCAGTTATATCTAAATGACCAATTGCAAAAATTAACTGTATTTACACCTACTAATTCTTTTTTGAATAAGTATGTGCAAACAATTAAAGTTCCTTCATTGGTTAAATCGTCCAGGTATGGAAAACTGGCAGCTTTCAGCAGGTTTATATGGAATACTTTTTATTACCCTTACCAGGTGAGAAATTTTGATTTGCTGATAAGTCCCACCACACACGGCAGTTTTGTATCAGGTAACCAGATCATCACCATTCATGATCTGATTTCTCTCCGCTATAAAAATATTAGTGTTCATCAGCGTTTTTATTTTAAATATTTACTGCCTTTTCTAATATCAAAGGCAAAGCTCATCATTACAGTTTCAGAAACTACCAAAAAGGATATTGTCAGCCTTTTGAAATGTCCTGCAGAAAAAGTTAAAGTTGTATACAACGGTTATGATCATACTAATTATTTTACTATCGAGGGAAATCAACATCTTATTGAGAGCGCTTATGGAGTAAAAAAATATTTACTCGCTATTGGGCCTACCTACCCTCATAAAAATTTTGAAACTCTTATACAGGCTTACAAAGAATTAAATGATACGGTGAGGATAGAATATCCTCTTGTTATTGCCGGAGGGAAAAGCCCGTATGTGAATTCTTTAAAAAAACTTGTTAAACAACTTGATCTTGAAATCAGTGTTCATTTTATCGGATATGTTCCTGTAGAATTAATGCCTTCTTTATACAGGGAAGCGCATGCATTGGTTTTTCCCAGCTTGTATGAAGGATTTGGGATCCCTCTTTTAGAGGCAATGGCATGTGGCTGCCCTGTAATAACATCAAATACTTCTTCTATGCCAGAGGTATGCGGCAATGCGGCAATATATTTTGACCCTTTGGATAAAGAAGCTTTAAAGGATGCAATTGTGAAGCTAACAGATGACGGGGAATTATGGAATGAAATAAGGGAAAAAGGCCTGCTGCAATCAAAAAAATTCTCCTGGCAGCAAACAGCTCAAAATCTAAAATCTTTAATCGAAAATATTATTCATTAAAAATAGTTAAGTCATGATAGATATCACATGCTCCATTGTTTTATTTCATAACCCTGCAGAAGAGGTTAGAAAAGCAATTGAAAGTTTTTTAAACAGTAACAGGAATGTAAAATTGTACCTGGTAGATAATTCTTCAAATGACATGCTGCGTTATCAGTTTATATCGCCGCAGATAGAATATATATTTAATGGCAGGAACCTTGGGTATGGAGCTGCTCACAACCTTGCGATTCAAAAAGTAATGGGTAAATCGAAGTATCACCTTGTATTAAATCCTGATGTGGAGTTCAATCCCGGCATATTGAATTCACTTTTTAATTTTATGGAATTAAATAAAGAAGTTGGATTGACCATGCCAAAAGTTTATTATAAAAATGGCCAAATTCAACATCTATGCAAGAAGATTCCCTCTCCAGCTGATCTTATACTGAGAAGATTTCTGCCAGCCTCGTTACAATCTGTTTTTAAAAAGTACCTGGAAGAATATGAATTAAAACATAGGGATTATAACAGCATTATGGAAGTGCCTAACTTATCTGGTTGTTTCATGTTTATAAGGACTGAAGTTTTTTCAAATGTTGGTTTGTTTGATGAACGTTACTTTTTGTACCTGGAAGATACTGATCTCTGCAGAAGAATTAACGAAGACTACAGAACCGTATATTTTCCAACGGTAAGTATTATTCATGGTTATAGTAAAGCATCCTATAAAAGTTTTAAATTAATGAAATTTCATTTAAGGTCTTCAGTTCAATATTTTAATAAATGGGGATGGTTTAAAGATGCAAAACGGGAAGCAATTAATTATTCTGTTTTAAACAACTCATATACTCCTAAATTAAGAACACAAAAAGAGATGCAAGTACAGGAACAAAATCTGCTTGCAGTAGTTTGATGATGGATAAGAATAAAAATATTGGCATATCAGTAATAATTTGTTGTTACAACAGCAGTAAACGGATACCTGAAGTTTTACAGGCTTTGGTTGAACAAAAATTTAATTCGCCAATTCTTTGGGAGATTGTGCTGGTGGATAATGCTTCAACAGATAATACTTCTTCCATTGCCCTGTCAATATGGAAATCATTAAATGCAGGTATTGATTTTAGAATCACTTATGAAACATTACCGGGGTTGGCCAATGCCCGTGCCAGGGGTATACAAGAATCCAGGTATGAATACTTGGTTTTTTGCGATGATGATAATTGGCTCTTCCCTGACTACCTCCAGGGAGTTTATAATATTTTACAATCCAATCCTGTTGTAGCTGCATGCGGCGGAATTGGAATTCCCGTATTTGAAACAGCCAAGCCATCCTGGTTTGACGAATATGCAGAGGCCTTCGCTACAGGCTCTCAGGAAATTAATACCGAAGAAGGGAAATTATTAAATTTATATGGTGCCGGAATTGGTATAACGAAGAGCAGTCTTGATCAATTAGCGTTAGCAAAATTTAATCCTTTTATGGTTGGGAGGGTTGGAAATAAACTAAGCTCATCTGAGGATACGGAGTTAACTTACGCACTGGTTTTAATTGGACAAACACTCCATTTTTCAAGTGAGTTAAAATTTTATCACTACCTGCCTAAAGAACGTTTACAGTTTTCTTATTTAAAAAAACTTTTTATTGCATTTGGTAACGATGGTCCAGTTAGAAATCTGTACTATGCAAATATCAGTAACCGGTTCTTTCACAGGCAAGTGAGAAACTGGGGTTTTCATTTTTTATTAAGCTTATTCCGGTTGGTTAAATATGTTATTATTCCCCCAAAAAAGGGAGGGAGGGTTATTTACTTTAACTGGAGTAAAGCTTACATTAAATCTCTGTTTGCTTTAAGAAATAGTTATGCTGAGATGCAAAGTGATATTTACAGAATTAAAGAATTTAGTTTGCAGACAAATGCTGCAACAGGCTTATTGGTATAAAAATATCTAATGAAATAACTAACGTTCTACTTAATCTTCAATGAAATATTTCTACATAAGTTCAATAAACGGACTCTCTGGAATTTGTAAATATTCCAAAGACTTTTATGAATTGATTTTAAAAGATAAGGGATATATTTTCATGGATAGTAAGCAGAACCTTACTACTATCATGTCTGCTGTTTCTTCAAGAGATCATATTCATATTGAGATTGGTGTATTTCAAAAAGATGAAATAAATATTCTATTCACCATGCTGAACGCTGGCTATGGTAATGTTTCAGTAACACTACATGATGCGCCACTGGTAAAATATCCTTTTCATGAATTTGAAAATTCTTTTTTGAATAAGGTATCTAAATTTTATGATAAGTATATCAATAGATTCAGAACAGTACTTCCGTTTCTGAAAAAACTAAAAGCTATTTATGTATTATCCCACAAAGGGGTGGAGGTGATTAAAAAAAAGTACAGGATAGATAATGTTTTCTTTCTGCCTCATATAGTTGATACTGATGAAGTACAAAAAGGTGAGATCAATAATAACAATTTTATCTATTTCGGTTTTATTGGCAGGAATAAGGGAATTGAATATTCATTGCAATTGCATCAGCAATTGCAGATTCAGCGGCCGGAGATTAATTTTTATGTAGTGGGCAAGGCTTTGGGCAAGGAAAGAGCATTCTATAAATCGTTGAAAGCAAAGTATTTCAAAAATGTTCATTATTTAGGTTATGTGCCAGAAAATGAACTGAACGATGTTTTTGGTAATGCAACTTTTGCAATTCACATGTTCAGGAATTATCGTTTTTTTTGGCCGTTAAGTGGTAGTATTCTTTATAGTTTAAAGAAAGGAAAAATTGTACTGACTAATAAAGTAAACACCATTCCGGAAATTATTGATGACAGAAAGAACGGATTTTATTTATCCGGTAATCTGAGAAAGGATAGTGAGATTTTAAATGATTTCATAGCGAATAAATCTTTGCTGGAAACAGTTAATACCGAGGCATACAACCAGTTGATACAAAATCATTCTGCTGAGGCTGTACTAAAAAATTTTAACAATTAGGTAACGATGCTTTTTTCAGTACTGATAGCAAATTATAATAATTCCCGTTACCTGGAAACAGCACTGCAGAGTGTTTTAAAGCAAACATATACTAACTGGGAAGTAATACTGGTGGATGATGGCTCTGAAGATAATTTTGAAGAAGCTATAAAACCATATATATCCAATCCGAAAATAGTTATTTACTGCAATGATAAAAATTCAGGATGCGGATATACTAAACGAATGTGTGCACAAAGAGCTAATGGTGTATTAATGGGGTTTCTTGATCCTGATGATGCGTTGGATATTGATGCCTTAAAAATAATGGCGGAGGCTCACTTAAAGAATCCCACATGCAGTTTAATTTCTTCTACCCATTTTATTTGTGATGAAAATCTTCAAAAAAAAAGAATAGCAGAATATCCAGGGCCATTGCCAACAGGCGTTCCCTATTTACTTGTAGGCGACGGCAGGATTCATCACTTTGCATCTTTTAAAAAATCATGTTATGACAAAACAGAAGGTATTTCTGCTGTTAATAAAAAGGCGGTAGATCAGGATCTTTATTATAAACTGGAGGAAACAGGGGACATATTATTTATTGATCAACCATTATATTATTACCGTATACACAAAGGAGCAATTTCTAATGCTGGCCGTGAAGGGGAAGCGATTAAAAGCCATTATGCTATTGTGGAAGAGGCCTGTTTAAGACGTTTGAATAATTTGAATTATAAATCACCGGATTCAAAATATTGGAGAAAAAAATACCGGGCCCGGTATTTTAAAATAAAAATCTTTAATAGTTTTCGGAAAAAAAACTGGATTAATTTTTTTTATAGTTTAGTGGTATTCCCTTTTGTTGGTGGAATAGACAACGTTGTGAGTTATTTAAAAAAACTTCCGAAAGAGCGGATTGCATTAATCAGGCAATCGTTCATTAATAACTATGAAATTAAACCGTAGTTGTTCAGCGTATATTTTAATTTACTAAAAAAAGGATAATTAGAAATCAGTTTTAATCGTTGCTGTTTAAATGTGAAATGCCTTTGAATTTGCTTTTCGCTTTATTCATTTATTCACACAAAATTTAAAATAGCAATGCATTAAACTAACCTTAATTTATAGTAAAAAGCCAATTCAATAAAAGCAAATGCCTGGCCCGTATGTTATGTAACTATTATAAAATTGTAAACTAATAGCTATAGCATGTTTACATGCTTTTAATACATTTAGATTTGTACTGATGGGTAAAATGAATTTATCAAAGGGAAAGTTATTGGTAGTTGCTGGTAGAGAAAATGATTTGGAGCATATCACCAATAAGCTAATAAAAGAGGGCTATGATGTGCAGGAAGCGGAGTTAAGTAATATTGTGGAAACTGTTAAAATGCATCTTCCCTTTGCAGTTATTATCAATATGGAAGTGTTAGAAAGTAAATTAGTTGAAATATGCAGAAGTTTAAGATTGCATCAGCAATTTAATCAAATAGCTATTATTTTTCTCTCTTGTTGTACTGAGGAAGAAGTGATTGTACGATGCCTGGAAACAGGAGCCGATTTTTATATTATCAAGCCGGTAAGCCCAATATTGTTACTAAGTAAAATCAATGCCATTAACCGAAGGTTTCGTGGTGAGGCAAAAACGGCTTCCCAACTTGGCGATATTGTTATTGACAGGGAAAGTTATTTGGTAATGTATAATAAAATACCAATCAGTCTGCCAAGAAAGGAGTTTGAACTTCTGGCCTTGCTAATATCCAAAACGGGAAAAGTTTTTCTTCGCCATGAGATACTAAACCTGGTATGGAATAACCAGGTAGATATCAGGACTGTTGATGTGCATGTGTGTAAATTGCGGCAAAAATTAGGAGGTAATTGTATTAAGACAATTAAAGGAATTGGGTACAAAATTTCGGTATAATTTACATTCAGCTTTATACTTTTAAAATAAATTAGTTGATTATAACCGGAACTAAAGTAAAAAGTGAATGTCGCAATTGAGACACCCACTTTTTGTTTTATAAAATATTATTGGTCCAGTCTTATATAATAACTATTTAGTTAAGAATAGAAGGAGTTTATTTCACCGTTTTTTTTACCGCAACCTTCTTTTTTACAATAACTTTTTTCACTTTAATTTTCTTTTCTTTCAATACATCTGTTGCAAATAGCTTACTTGCTTTTTTAACTTTGCTTTCAAAATCCTTCAGCTCAAATAAGGATTTATAGCCAGATAAGGCATCAGAAATTTTTGATTGTAGTTCTTTACTAATGGTTTTTTTAGTAATTTTTTTTGCCGGGGTGTCAATTTTTTTTATAGCCATTTTTTTAATTTAAGATGATAAAATTAATATAAACTTAACATTGGCAATGTTAAGTTTTTTATTATCAGCTGCTTTTTCCTGCTAATCAAGTAGGGAGAATTGCCATTCAATCATATCTGTTAATGATATTCATCATTATTCAAAATGGTTTTTGCTGATAATTTTACTTAAAGCATTTTAACCGCTCATTACTTTTACAATGAATCTAGCGCTAATACAAACGATAACAGAACAATTGTCAGAACTGGAAAAGCGAATGTTAGCTGAAACCAAGAAAAGACGGGATATTCTAAAAGAGATTCATGTGCAGCAGCAATTGGCAGCAAAAAATATGATTCACTATCTCACCTTAAGAAATCAGGATGTCCGTGAGTTGCAGGATTCGTTACATGTTCATGGCCTTTCCTCATTGGCCAGTTCAGAAAGTCATATTCACAGGCAGGTACAATCAATTTTACAAAGATTGGGTAAAAGCTACACTGCAAGGGAACTGGATACCTGCACTTATGAATACAATCTAAAACAGATTTCGGAAAAGAGTAAGACTTTATTTGGCGAAAAGAACGATGCCTTAGCGCCTTATATCATGGTAACATTTGATGTATCCTTTGCAGACAATTATGCATTAATAAAAAACCTGCTTCAAAATGGAATGAATGTAGCCCGTATCAATTGTGCACACGATAATGAAACCATCTGGTCGAGAATGATCCATCATTTGAGAAGGGCCTGCAAGTATACAGGACTTCAGTGTAAAATCTATATGGATTTGGCGGGGCCAAAAATCAGAACTAAACTGATTAATAAAGGAAAAGATAGTGGGAAAGTAAAAGTAAAAGAGGGTGAATTGATATGGCTGGCTGATGATGTTTCAGGTTTTAAAAATGATGAAATCGTAATAAGCCCCAATGAACCGGGTATTATTTCAATGTTAAGAAAAGGGGAACGTGTATATGTTGATGATGGAATAATCAAAGGTGTTGTGGAAGCCATAAAGAAGAATAAGGTGGCTATGCGTATTGTACGGATTTCATCTAGCAAGCAGCAAATCAAATCAGGAAAAGGAATTAATTTTCCCGATTCGGAGATTGTAATTTCTCCCCTTACAGAATTCGATAAATCATGTTTGCCCTTTATTTGCGGGCATGCGGATATGGTGGGTTATTCTTTTGTACGTTTCCCAGCTGATGTTGAGACCTTGCAACAGACGATAAAAAAACTTTCTTTACATCCACCACATATTGTAATTAAAATAGAAACTCCTGAGGCAGTTAAAAACCTTCCCGATCTCCTGCTTGCCGGCATGAAACAAAATGTATTTGGAGTAATGATAGCCCGTGGTGACCTGGCGGTTGAAATTGGATTTGAAAGGCTGGGAGAGATACAGGAAGAAATTCTTTGGATATGTGAATCGGCGCATGTTCCCGTGATATGGGCCACACAGGTATTGGAAACACTTAATAAATCAGGCATTGCCACCCGTTCAGAAATTACAGATGCATCCCACGCCGCAATGGCTGAATGTGTAATGATCAACAAAGGAGATCATACCATCGAAGTAATTGAAACACTAAAGGATATTTTGCATCGTACCGGCGGGCATCACATCAAGAAAAGATTTACGTTTCGGTCATTAAGTATTGCCGAAGCTTTTTTGAATAAACCGTCCCCATAAAGCATCTGAAATATTTTTAGAGATATAGAACATTCTTTTAACTCAATCACAGGAAGGTATAAATAAATCTTCAACAGCTACACCATACTTGTGCAGCATAAAAAATACAGGTCATCTCCGGCTCACTACATTTAATCAAAACTTAATGTTCCTTTTTCTTTAAAGCGTTTTATTATTGAAATATTTGTACTGGAATCTGTTCCTGCTGAAGTGATGATTTTAAAAAGTAACAGACCCATACTGTTTAATAAGAAGGCGGTTGTATTGCGTACCATGCCGCCTGATTATTATTATTAAACAATCATCAAAAAAATCAATAATGAAACATACGTCCATTCAATATTTTTTAAGCGATGATGGAATTTTCCCGAATAATATGCTCCCTGTTTTGCACTATAAAAAGGTAATCAGTATTCCTTTGCCAGCATGCTTTAATTATGCCTGGTTTAAATTTATTTTTTTTGAAAATGACTGGCCCAATAATCACAAAAGTGGTATTGCTGTGTCTCACCGGTATCACAGCAATACACATAAGGTATTAGGAGTTTGCAGTGGTAAAACAATCTTGCAATTGGGTGGAGAAAATGGTATTCATATAAACATCATTAAAGGAGATGTGCTGATCATTCCGGCAGGTGTGGCATATAAGAATTTGGGGCAGGAAAACAATGTTACCTGTGTAGCAGGTTATACAGAAGGTATTGAGTGTGATGTTCAGTATGGAAAACCTCGGGAGCGGCCTGTAACTGATATCAGCATAGCCCTGGCACCATTCCCTGGCACCGATCCTGTATTAGGCAGAGGTGCTGGCCTGGTAAAAATCTGGAAGCAGGTAGAACGAATGTCGGCTGCAAAATATTTTCGGTCCACCCCAATGAACAACCGCAAGCACTCCTGCATTCTTTTTTCGCCTCGATACCTATTGAAGCAATGTGGCTTAAATTGAAACAAAAATATTCACTTTGTTCAATTTACTATTTGGTGACAGGTAGTGATTGTTATTGACGGATAAATGACTGACTCTTTTTGTTGTTTAACTCCTAAGTCTGCTATTGAAAATTTCATTGAAATCCATTACAAGATATATGTTGTCAAAACATGAGCTAATTCTCAAATATCTTTTTTTGATCAAAAGTTTCAGTTTTAGAGATCACTGAAAGTTTTCATTTGTTCTAAAATTGTCTCCTTTTTGTTTCCGAGCTGCAGCTAAATTCCAATGAAGTGTAAAAATAACAGACAGTACATCCTGAATTTGGTTATTGAATTCTTCTTTTCTCTCCGGTTTTTGTGATTATTTCAATACTGGTGATTGTTGGGTTGGTGGTTATAAAAGATGATGATTGAGATAAATAAGAATTACCGGTATAAAATTCTTCTTTTCTTTTTTTGCCATTTTTAAAATCAATACTCCGGTAACATTTAGATGTGGAAAAGTGTAAAACTAAATTGGGATAAAAAGCACAAAGGCATTAGACCTTTGTATGCTAAAAACAAAATCTAATGCCTTAAAGGTTGTTGAAGCAACCCTTGGTAAAGTTACAGGAGTAAGCAAACCAGT